>DATEJK010000024.1:0-31586 GCA_035278025.1 Terriglobales bacterium
CTGCTTTTCGGCGGCCTCACCTGGAAGCATGAAAAGCTGGTCCACGGCGCCCTGGAAGGCCTCGGCTACCGTTGCGAGGTGGTGCCCACCCCGAACGTCAAAGCCTTCCAGTTGGGCAAGGAATATGGCAACAACGGCCAATGCAATCCCACCTATTTCACCGTCGGCAACCTGGTGCAATACTTGCAGACGCTGGAGGAATCCGGGCAGAAACGGCAGGACCTGATCAACAACTACGTCTTCCTCACCGCCGGCGCCTGCGGCCCCTGCCGCTTTGGCATGTATGAATCCGAGTACCGGCTGGCCCTGCGCAATGCCGGCTATGACGGGTTTCGGGTGCTCTTGTTCCAGCAGTCCGGCGGCTTGAATCAGGCCGAGGCGGAAGCCGGCCTGGACATGAACCTGGACTTCTTCCTCAGCATTCTCAACGGCCTGAACATGGGCGACGTGATCAACGAACTGGCCCACCAGGTGCGCGCCTTCGAGCTCAACCCCGGCGACACTGACGCCGTACTCGATGAAGTGATTGACTACATGCACGAGGTGCTCAAGAAGAAATCGCCCTGGAGCGTGGAAGCCAGGCTGGGCAAGTTCGCGAGCAAGCTGCCCGCCAAGAGCGCTGTCGAGTACCTGGGCAAGTTCCTGGACCAGCTCTACAGCGATGACTACGTCGAAGCGCTGCACCACTGCCGCGACCGCTTCAACTCCATTCCCGTGGACCGGCTCAAGGTCAAGCCCATCGTGAAGATTACGGGCGAGTTCTGGGCCCAGACCACGGAAGGCGACGGCAACTTCAATATGTTCCGCTTCCTGAATAAGGAAGGAGCGCAGATTATCGTCGAGCCCATCGCCACCTGGATCAACTACCTGATTCATCAGGTCATCCAGAAGGGCCGCGACCGCCGCGGTTTGGAAGAGGGCGCGGTAATGCCGGCAGCCTGGCGCCTTGATAAGCACGCCAAGATCGAGTGGGCCTACCGCAACAAGCTGCTCAAGCTGAAGGCGGCGGAGAAGATCTTCGCCCGCGAGTACCACAAGATCGTTGAGGCCCTGGGCGGAACCGCGCACAAACTGGTCAACCAGTATGAGTTGCAGCGCGTCGGCCACCCTTACTACAACACCCGCGCGGAAGGCGGCGAAGGCCACCTCGAAGTGGCCAAGAACATTTACTACACCAACCATGAACTGGCCCACATGGTGCTCTCGCTCAAGCCCTTCGGCTGCATGCCCTCAACCCAGTCGGACGGCGCGCAGTCGGCCGTGGTGGCGCATTACAAGGACATGATTTACCTCCCCATCGAGACCTCCGGAGAAGGCGAAATCAACGCTCACAGCCGGGTCCAGATGGCGCTGGGCGAAGCCAAGGCCAAAGCCAAGCTGGAGTTCAAAGAGGTGCTGCAGAAGATCGGCAAGACCTCGGATGAGCTGAAGGCTTACGTGGCCGAGCATCCGGAGATGTCGAAGGCCATCTACCATGTGCCCAAGTACAAGGGCGTAATCGGGACCGCGGCCAACTTCGCCGTCCATGTGGCGGAGAAGATGGGCGCGCAGGTGCCCTACCACGTGGAAGAGCACTAGAGTTGTGGGGGCGGCGGGGCTCTGCCCCGCCCTGTCTCTACAGCCATAGCGGGCCAACGACCGATAGCCAACGACTAACGACGGGGTATAAATGCCGGGATTAACTGAAAAAGCGAATCCGCAAAAAAAGTACGAGCTGCTGTGGATGGGTGTGGACGTGGGCTCGACCACGGTTAAAGTGGTCGTCATTGACGGCCAGACCGACGAGATTCTCTGGCAGGACTACCAGCGCCACGAAACCAAGCAGCCGGAGAAGGCGCTGGAAATGCTGCAGGCCATCCAGGCCGACTTTCCCGCGACGCCGAATGAAAACTACCGCGTCTTCATCACCGGCTCCGGCGGCAGCACCGTCTCCAAGCACATTGGCGCCAAGTTCGTGCAGGAAGTGAACGCGGTTTCGCTGGCGGTGGAGAAGCTTTACCCGGAGTGCGGCTCGGTTATCGAACTCGGGGGCCAGGACGCCAAGATCATTATCTTCAAGGAAGACCCCGAGACCGGCAAAAAGAAGAAGCTGCCCTCCATGAACGACAAGTGCGCGGGCGGCACGGGCGCGGTGATTGACAAGATCAATGCCAAGCTGCGCATTCCTTCGGACCAGCTTTGCCAGATGGGCTACGCAGGCCTGAAGCTGCACCCGGTGGCCGGCAAGTGCGGCGTGTTCGCGGAGACCGATATCAACAGCCTGCAGAAGCAGGGCGTCCCCCCGCCGGAGCTGATGGCTTCGCTGTTCGAATCTATCGTGCAGCAGAACCTGTCCGTTCTGACCCGCGGTAACACGCTGCGCCCGGTTGTGTTGCTGCTCGGCGGCCCCAATTGTTACATCAAGGGCATGCGCGACTGCTGGAAGCACAACATCCCCAAAATCTGGGAAGAGCGCAATTACCCGCTGCCCGAGGGTGTGAATCCCGAAGACCTGGTGCGCACTCCCGATAACGCGCAGTACTTCGCCTGCATTGGCGCGGTGGAATTCGGCAAACAGGAAGATCCGGGGGTGGGCGTGTACCTCGGATATGAAAAGCTGCAGTGGTACATCACTGAAGGCCGCGCTATCGAGAAGGCCAAGAAGGGCGGCGCCCAGGCCCTGGCCAAGACGCCCGACGAACTGGAAGCGTTCAAGCAGAAGTACACCAAGAAGAAATTTGTGCCCACCACGTTCCATCCGGGGCAGGTAGTGGAAGGCTTCATCGGCATAGACGGCGGCTCCACTTCCACCAAAGCGGTGCTGGTGGACAGGAACCGCAACATTCTGTGCAAGACCTACCAGCTCTCCAAGGGCAACCCCATCGAGGATACGCAGGAAGTCATCGGCAAAATTGCCAAGCAGGTGACCGACCAGGGCGCGACCATCAAGATCCTGGGCGTGGGCACTACCGGCTATGCCAAGGACATCCTGAAGGACGCGGTGGGCGCTGATGTGGCGCTGGTGGAGACCGTGGCCCACACACAAGCCGCGTTGCACTTCTATCCCGACGCGGATGTCATCTGCGACGTAGGCGGCCAGGACATCAAGATCATCATCCTCAAGGATGGCCGCGTAAAGGATTTCAAGCTTAACACCCAATGCTCCGCCGGCAACGGCTACTTCCTGCAGGGCACCTGCGAAAGCTTCGGCTTCAAGGTGGAAGAGTTTGCCGACATCGCCTTCAACGCCAAAGGCTACCCACAATTCGGCTATGGCTGCGCCGTGTTCATGCAGTCCGATATCGTGGACTTCCAGCGCCAGGGTTGGAAGCCGGAAGAAATCATGGCCGGCCTATGCAACGTGCTGCCCAAGAACATCTGGCTGTATGTGTCGCAGATCCCGAACCTGTCGGCGATTGGCCGCAAATTCATCCTGCAGGGCGGCACGCAGCACAACCTGGCGGCGGTGAAGTCGCAGGTGGATTTCATCGAATCGCGCTTCAAGGGCAAGGATGTGCAGGCGGAAGTGATCGTCCACCAGCACTGCGGCGAAGCCGGCGCCATCGGCTGCGCCTTCGAGGCGGTACGCCTGTGGGAGAACGGCAAGCAGACCGAGTTCATCGGACTGGACGGCGTGGCTTCCATCAGCTTCACCACCACGCGTAATGAGAACACGCGCTGCTATTTCTGCAAGAACAAGTGTCTGCGCACCTTCATTGACGTCAAGACGGTTACGCCCAACCCCAATTACAAGCCGCCCTCGAAAACCAAGGTGCCGCTGGCTGAGGGCGCGCAGCGCCTGATCATTGCTACCTGCGAAAAGGGAACGGTGGAGAACGTGGACGAGATGCGCGTCATCAAGGGCAATATTGACGCCATCAAGAAAGAAAATCCCAACCTGGTGGAAGTGGCGGCCAAGGCGGCCTTCAAGGATTACGAGCCGCCGGTTGTGGCCGACCCGCTGCCCAAGTTTTCCATCACCTCGGCCCAGAAGAAGCGCGTTGAGCTGATGAAGAAGCGCGGCGAGCTGAAGATCGGAATGCCCAAGGCCCTCAACATGTATTCCTGCGGGCCCTTCTTCACCGCCTACTTCCAGTCGCTGGGCGTGAAGGCGGAGAACCTGTTCTGGTCGGAATACACCAGCGAGCAGCTCTACAAGGAGGGTGCCAAGCGCGGCGCCATTGACCCCTGCTTCCCCTCGAAGGTCGGCATTCCCCACGTGCACAATCTGCTCTACGTGATTCACCCCAAGAAACAGCTCGACGTCATCTTCTTCCCCATGATTGACTCGCTGCCCACCTTCCTCAAGCACACCCAGGCCAGCCGCGCCTGCCCCACAGTGACGGCGACCCCGGCCTCGGTAAAGGCGGCCTTCACCAAGGAAGCCGACCTGTTCAAGGAGAAGGGTGTCATCTGGAAGGATACCCTCATTGCTCTCGACGAACACAAGATCGCCCATCGCCAGATGTACGAGGACTGGAAAGATATCCTGGGCCTGAGCGAAGATGAGAACTACCGCGCCGTGGAGCAGGGGCTGAAGGCGCTCGATAAATTTTCGGATGACATCATGCGCAATCAGGCGCGTGAAATTCTCAAGAAGCTGGAGGCCGAGGACCGCCTGGGAATCGTGCTGCTGGGCCGGCCTTATCACCACGATCCCGGCATCAATCACGAGATTCTGGAAGAGTTCCAGAAGCTTGGCTATCCAGTGTTCTCGCAGGATTCTCTGCCCATAGATGAGGAGATTATCTGGAAGCTGTTTGGCGATGAGGTGAAGGCGGGCGTTATCCAGCACCCCCTGGACGTTACCGATGCCTGGAAAAATTCCTACTCTGAGAACACCTCGCGCAAGGTGTGGTCGGCCAAGTACGTGGGCCGGCACCCCAACCTGGTAGCTTTGGAGCTTTCCAGCTTCAAGTGCGGGCATGACGCGCCCATCTACACCGTGATCGAGGAAGTGGTGGAGCATACGGGCACTCCCTATTTCTGCTTCAAGGATATTGATGAGAACAAGCCCAGCGGCTCGATCAAGATTCGCGTCGAAACCATCGGCTACTTCCTCAAGCGCTACCGCGAAGACATGGTGCGCGAGAAGCAGAAGCGGGTGGCGATTGACGACCAGCTGAAGAAATTTGAAGAGCAGTTGCGCCAGGAAATGGCTATCGCCGAGAAGTACAAGAATGTGGAGCGGCCGCAGCCGCCGGCTGACGCACTGATTCAGATCGGTAACGCGCCGTTAGGCGAGCCGGCTCAATCCAACGAACTGGTTGAGATGAGCGGCGACTGAAGCTTTGGGCCCCAGGGTTGAAGTCGAGAGAAGGGCCCGGCGGCGACGCTGGGCCCTTTTATTTCAGTAGCATCCCTACCGTTATCATCCTGGGCGCAGCGCAGGACCCTGTTTTCAGCCGATGCCAGCACGCCGCCGGTTCGGTACAATACTTTCATGCTGATGGAAGCCGACAAGGTAATGTTTGAGATCTACCGCGAGACTGCCTACACCGGCAAATACCGCGTGGTGTACTTCACCGAACTGAACGAAGCCAACAAAGAGTTTGAGATTAACCGCGCCATGTCAGGCGAGCACTTCTACGACGGCTTCATCAAGAACTTTCGCAAGGAAGAGGCCAAGGACCACATTGACGCCCTGCTCAAACGCCTCAATGAAGGCGAAAAACTCACTCCCGAGGACATCGAGCGGGAACTGGCGCCCTACATCCCGGAACCAAGTAATTAGCGGAAAAGCAGCAATTAGCCGTTAGCCATTGGCATTTAGTCCCTGGTATTGCCGATCGGGGTTGGACTTTGGCATTAACGCTCGGCTGGCCAAATGCCAAGTGCCAACTGCCAACTGCCGCCCTCCCTAAGTGCTTGCCACACATAAACTTTGCGCAATTCCTCGCGCCCTGCGATATAATCCCTCCACCTATGGCGAGCGCACCCGGGACAGAACCCAAGGCCCCCGGCATGGTGCCGGACGAACTGAAAGCTGAGCCCCGATCCAAGGGCATAGTCACTCCCCGCAAGAAAAAGCCCAAAGAATTGGCCGTGATCACCGAGTGCTGCACCGGTTGCGCCGGCTCACCCGCCTGCGTGGAATATTGCCCGGTGGAAGACTGCATGTTCTGGGTGCCGGATGAGGACCACCCGCCTTTCGGCCGCATCCAGGTGGACCCGCTGCTATGCATCGGCTGCAAAAAGTGCACCAGCAAAGGCCCGGACGGCGCCTTCCTCGACGGCTGCCCCTGGGACGCCATCGCCATGGTGGACACCACCGAGGTGGAAAAAGAAGTCGGCGTGATGACCTACTGAGCCGTCAGGAATTGCCGATTGAAGGTTGCCGATTGAGGTTGGAAAATCATTCCTGGCGTCGCCAGTTTCTCCCACGCATCATTGAGCCGCTGCTTACCCCGGTTTCCCCCTACTCACATCCGGCATCTAATTGAACTGAGTGGGCAGCTGGGACGCGGGCAGGGCTCCAGGTGCTGGCCCTTCTCCACCTTATGCCACCAGCGACGGATAAGCCCGGTAGTATCATGCTCGCCTCCATAATTGCCCTGATTGTGATTTTCCTGCTGGCGGGTTTCTGGCTGCGCTACCACAAAACGGCGCCTACGCCCTCTATCAAGGGCACGCCTGCGTCGTCGCAGTAGTCAGGAGTCAAGACTCAGGTGTCGGCTCAAAACCCGCACTGGGCGTGAGCTTACGATTTTCGGCCACCAACAACTAATTATCAGCTAGCAACTGCCAGCGACTCTCCTACGCTGACTCCTGAGCCCTCACTATTTACTTCTCTGCCTGATCGCATGCTCGGTGAGAATGGCCTGCTGGCGAATGCGGTCGGAAAGGCCACGCTGTTCCTGCTGGTAGCGCGCGATGGCGGGCAGGTCGTCGGTTGTTCCGATCACATAAAGGGCACGCAAAGCCTCCCAAACCTGGTCTTCACCCGGGTCAACCATAGCCAGCTGGTCACCCGCTCTGACCTGGGCTCCGCGCGGTATGTTCACTGCCGCTACTAGTCCGGTAATGGGCGAACGCGCTTCCACTGTCTTGTCGCCGCTGCGGATGGTGGCCACCAGGCCGCCCCCGCGCACCGCCGTGCCCGGCTTGGCCGTATCCGCCAGCGTGCCGGCTGCGGGCGCGACAATGGCCGCGGACTGCAGCAGGGAAATGATCTCCCGCCGGCCGCTGGCATCGCCAAATCGCACCAGAGCCAGCGCGGCATTGCCTCGCACCATCAGCGCCGGGTCCTGCAGCATTTTCACCAAGGTTTCGTGAAATTCAGGGACGGACGTGTCCTGTCCCATGGCCCAGGCATCGGTGTTGCGGATTTCGACGGAAGGATTGTCCGCCAGCGCCACCATATCGGGATAATACTTTTTCGCCGCCGGGTCCTGGCGCGACATGCGCTCCGAAAGTTGCACCAGCGCGTGCTGGATGTGACGTGGCTTGTTGATGTCGTGCAGGTACTCGTTCAGCTGGGCATCGGAAAGGTTCCGTCCAAACCAGGTGCTCCACCAGAACAGGAAAGGCATGAGCACAATGAGCCAGGCGATGCCGAAGAACAGCAGCCGAGTGCGAAACGACATGCGCGGCCGCCGCACCGGGGCACCCTGCTCCGATGTGGCTTGTTCCGGGCCTTCGGCTCGTGAATGGGTAGGATCGGTCATAGCTCTTGGGTGAAGCAGGCCTTCAGGCCTGCAGAATAGCTATCAGAAGAACCCGGGCTTTAGCGCCTGAGGTCCTCGGTGAATCAGGCCGGCTGTGCCTCTTCCAGCACGTCGGCATCGAGCACGCGGTGTTGCTCCAGGTAATGGGAAACCGCGTACTGGGCCAGCAGCGGCGTTTGCAGGCGGATTTCTGCCCCCATCCACTCGCCTTTGCTGTGGGGGGCGTCCTTAGGGTGGCGGCAGGGCCCGCTGCTGCCGAACTGCGGGCCAAAAGCCGCGCTCTGAATCTGGTCAAACTGGCGCAGCCCCCGCCAGGCCTCGTCGCCTCGCGTCCCCGAGATGTCAATCTTCAAGCGGACAACCGACATAAGCTGGAATGAAAAATCATACACCACCAGTTCAAATTCCCTGCCTCACCGTGTTCGACTACCCTGGCAGCAGGGCGGTGACTGCCGGAGCTGGGGCGTACAAACGGTAGAGCAGGAAGTATATGACCACCCCGGTGATGGAGACATACAGCCATACCGGAAAGGTCCAGCGGGCGATGGCGCGATGGCGCTCGAAGCTTCCACGCCAGGCGCGGGCCAGCGTGATAATCACCAGCGGTACGATCACGGCCGCCAGAATCGTATGCGTAATCAGGATGGAGAAATACACCGGGCGTATCAGACCCTGCCCCTGGAAATGGATCACTCCCGCATGGGCGTGGTAGTAGAGATAGCAGACCAGGAACAGGCAGGAAGCCACCACGGCGGCGATCATACACGCGCGGTGAGCCGCGACCCGGCCTCGCTTGATGAGCCCGCGCCCGGTCACGATCAGCACCGCGCTGGCGCCATTCAGCGTGGCATTGATGAGCGGAAATGCGGTGTAGTCCAGCATCAGTTCTTAGTTGTCGGTTCTCAGTGCCGGGTCCTGGTTTTTCGTTCTAAGCTACATCTTCAGTGCCGGTGGACTTCAATGCTGCTGGACCTGGCACGCAGAGCCGTCTTTCGGAAGTGCGCCGCTGCAGAGGTGCCGCAACCCGCCCTCAAATTCCGCTATCATCCTGAGCAGCGCGACCGAGCTTTGCGAGGGAGCGCGCCCGAAGGACCTATGCATTTCACCGCAATAACGCAACGCCGCCGCTGAGGCCACCACATCACGCCGCCGGCTTCATCGTCCTCCGGTTGGCCATAAGAAACGCCAGCCCGAACATGGCTGCGGTGAAAAGGCCCAGAATCAGCAGCGAGGTTCCTACGGAAAAGTCCAGCGAACTGCCGCCGGGGAACAGCAATCCGCGCAGCGCTTCCACGCCATAGGTCAGGGGATTCAGCCGCATCAGCCAGCGCAGCCATCCCGAAGCTCCCGACAGAGGAAACAGAGCCCCAGACAGCAGCCACAAGGGAATCAGGAACAGATTGATGATGGCATGGAAGGCCTGGGTTGAATCCATCGGCCAGGCGATGGCGAAGCCCAGCGCGGTCAGCGAAAACGAAACCAGGAACACGGTCAGCACCAGCAGTCCGAACCTTGCCAGGCCAAAATGCACGCCAATCGCCGGCGCGAACACCAGGAAAATCAGTCCTTGGGCGGCCGAGAGGGTGGTGCCGCCCAGCACCTTGCCCAGCACGATGGCGGAGCGCCGCACCGGCGCCACCAGCACAGAAAGCAGAAATCCCTCGCGCCGGTCCTCAATCACCGACATCATGGTGAAAATTGAGGTGAAGAGCACAATCATGATGAGCGCGCCGGGATAGAAATATTCCAGGTAATGCTGCCCGCCGGCCGAGCTGCCGGCGTTAAAAGACGTGCCGAAGCCCGACCCGATGACCACCCAGAACAGCAGCGGTGAAAGAATCACGCCCACCACGCGCGTGCGCTGGCGGTAGAAGCGCACCACCTCGCGCCACCATAAGGACATAGCCGGTAGCAGGCCCAGGGTGCGTGCCTGCGCGGGAACCGGAAGAGTTGTACTTTGAGTCGCCAACTAACTACCTTTCTGCTTGCCGGCCGCGGCATGCGCCGCTTTTAAGGGCTCGCCGGGAGCACTCTTAGCCGCCCTAACCTGCCGCACGCCGGCAACCGCGCTCTGAAAAAAAATTCCCGACATCGCCAGCAGGATCAAGGTCATGAACAGGCCGCCCACCGTGAACGACAACCCGTTGGCAAACAGTTCCCCGATTCCCGCCAGGGGAAGCACTCCCATTAGAACTGACAACGCCACCCATACCAGCATCTTGCCTCCCTGGGCCGGGCGCCGCTCGCCTCCCGGCTAATGCTTCTTCTCGCCCTTTGCCGCCTCTCCGTTGGCCTCCGTCCAGAAACGGTGGCCGGTGCGGTGAATGAACACGTCTTCCAGCGTCGGCTTGCTCACGGAAACCGACTGGATCTCTCCCGGGAAGGCTTCCACCACATCGGTGAGAAACCGGTGGCCGTTTTCCCGCTCGATGCGGACCTTGCCGGCGAGCACGGCGGCCTGCACGGGAAAGCGGGCGCGAATGCGCTCGGCCAGCGACTCCGGTTCGCCGGCCTCCAGCAGAATCACGTCGCCTCCAATTTCATGCTTTAACTCCGCCGGGGTGCCTAGCGCCACCACCTTGCCCTGGTTGAGGATAGCCAGGCGGTCGCAGCGCTCGGCCTCCTCCATCAGGTGGGTGGTCACGATCACGGTGACGTGTTCTTCGTCGCGCAGGATGCGCAGGTACTGCCAAAGGTCGCGGCGCGCGCCCGGGTCCAGTCCGGTGGTGGGCTCATCCAGCAGCAGCACTGAAGGATGGTGCAGCAGGCCCTTGGCCAGTTCCACCCGCCGCTGCATGCCGCCGGAAAAGGTTTCCACGCGCTCGTGGGCGCGGTCCGCCAACCCCACGCGTCCCAGCATTTCCTGGATGCGCGCCCGCAGCGTCCCCCCGCTCAGGCCGTAGAGATGTCCCTGGTGGCGCAGGTTTTCGTAGGCGCTGAGCTTCACGTCAACGCTTTGCGCCTGGAAGACAACTCCAATCTGCCGGCGCAGGCCGTTGGGATCCTTGGCGGCATCCCGGCCCAGGATTACGGCCCGGCCTTCAGACGGCAACATCAGGGTGGAGAGAATGCGGAACAGGGTAGTCTTGCCGCTGCCGTTCGGGCCTAGAAGTCCAAAAAGTTCGGCGGAACGGACTTGGAAAGAAACGCCGTCGAGCGCCACCCGGCCGTCATAGCGGTGACGAATATTGTCTACCAGGATAACCGCGAGGTCGGCGCTGGGTGCAGGTCCGGCGTCGGTTTCCGGCACCGGAGCGAATTCAGTGGCTTTCGGAGTCACAGTACATTCTATCGCGCCGCAACGTTGATCATCATCAAAGCGAACAGGAGAGGCAGATAAAAAATTGTTGCCTGCAGCAGGCGGCGAGCTGTGGCCTTGGAGCGCGCGGCCGCGGGCGGCAGGTGCAGCCGGGCCAGGCGCAATCCAAACCACAGCAAGGCCACCCCCAGCACGAACGCTCCCACCAGGTAAATTCGTCCCGACATCCCCAGATAACTTGGCGCCAGGCTAACGGGAATTAATAGCAGCGAATAGAACACGATGTTGCGTACGGTGGAGCGCCCATCGGCCTCTACCACGGGCAGCATGCGGATGCTGCCGCGCGCGTAATCTTCCCGATAGAGCCACGCAATCGAGAAAAAGTGCGGGAACTGCCACAGAAATACAATGCCGAACAGGACCAGGGCTTCCCAATCCAGGCGGTTGCGCGCCGCCGTCCAGCCCAGCACCCCAGGCATGGCCCCGGGAATGGCGCCGATGAAAGTGCAGATGGGGTGAATCTTCTTCAGCGGCGTGTAGGCCGCCAGATACATGACCGAAGTTGCCAGGGTCAGCGCGCCGGTGAGCGGGTTGGTGAGGAGCGCCAAGTAGAGCGAGCCGCCCAGCGTCAGCACGCCGCCTGCGAGCATCGCGTGAACCAGGCTCATGCGCTTGGCCGGCAGGGGGCGCAGTGCCGTGCGCCGCATGTACCCGTCGGTTTCGTGTTCCATCACCTCGTTGAGGGCGGCGGTGCCTGCGGCTACCACCCCAATCCCAAGCACGGCGTGCAGCAGAGTCCAGGACATGGACGGCACGCCCGATTTGAACGCGCCGAAGTAAAATCCCCACCATGCCGTCATCATGATCAGGGAGGTAACGCCCGACTTGGTCAGTTCCCCATAGTCCTGCGCCAGCCCCATGATGCCGCTGCGGGACACGGCCAGCGGATTCGCCGCGCCGAAATCGGTCTCCGGTTGGAACTGCTGGCTGGCCCTGCTCATGCGTTCACGGCCTTCCTCAAATCTCTGGGCGAAACTGTCTCGCGCTCCTGCTGCGCCCATCCCAGGTGCAGCCAGGCGCGCAGGGCCAGCACCACCGAGGAGGCCAGCACCAGCGCTCCCACGGCCACATGCGCCACCGTGGAAACCACCATAGGCATTTCCGGCTGTACCGCCTGCTGGCCCCACTGCACGCGGGTGAGATAGGCGGCGAAGCCTAGTCCCAACTGGGTGACCAGCAGCGCCATCAGCACTACGGCTGGGCGCCGCAGCGCCGCGACCGGCCCGTAGTTCGTAAGCACGCGGGTGATGGTCCACAGCACCAATGTCGTGACCACCACCGCGCTGATCAGGTGGGGCAGCAGCTTGATGCCGGAATGGCGGAAGCCCGCGCCCAGAATCAGCTGCACATAAACCGAAGCCGCCGCCAAAGTGGCCAACGTGGTCAGGCGCAGGCGGTGCGATTCCGCCAATTCGCCTTGAGGCGCTTCCGTCCAGCCGCGTCCCGTGACCAGGGCCATCACCACCACCAGGCAAAAGAAAGTTTGCGCCAGGGTGGCATGGGCGGTGGAGACCGCGGGTGGCAAATAGTACAGTACGGTTATACCGCCGAGAATGCCTTGTGCAATTACGGTGGCGAGTGCGGCGATGCCCAGCTTGCGCACCCAGCCCCGGCGGTCCACCCTCCAGGTCCAGATCGCCAGAATGATGGTCAGCAGGCCGATGAATTCCGCCACCATGCGGTGGCCATGCTCGAACTTCACACCCCCTACCATGCGCGGCAGTTTGTAAAGCGAGCCGAAGGAGGTCGGCCAGTCGGGCACAGAAAGCCCCGCGTCATTGCTGGTTACCAGAGCCCCGGCGATGAGCAGCAGGAAGGTGGCGCCGGCTACAAGTACGCAAAAACGATGGTGGGCTCGGTTGTAGGGTGTTGGCGAAGAGTTCAGAAAACTGCTCCTTGGATCCCTGTTGTTCTGAGCTTGGTCTCAATGCAGCGGCCCCACGCCGCCAATTGCGCCGGCCGAAACATCAAGGCTCAACGCGTGTGGGAAGATAGGTGGGCCGGCAACCCCGGCCCACTCAGGACTGATGATTTTACCAAATGCTAATCGCCCATGCCCGCGGCCGCCGCTCCACCCGGTTTGAAGGTGAAGTCAACCGTCTGCGTCCCCTTAGGCGCGATGGTAATTTTCTGGTCCTGCTCGCCCAGTTTTTCCTGCACCGCGGCCAGCGTGTAGGTGCCCGGAGGCAGGCCCTTGATTTCGAACTTGCCGTCCTTGTCGGTAACGGCGAAGAAGGGCGTCTTGACCACGCTGATGTACATCTTCATCCACGGATGCTGGTTGCACTTCACCGGCAGCATGATTTCCTGGCGCGCGAAGCTCTTGTCAATGGGCGCCGCCTTCGGAGGCTGCGATTCATTCCACTCCCGGTTGTCTTTAGGCGTGGGATGGATGTTATGCGTGGTGGGGTCGTCGTTTAGGACCTCCACCGTCTGACCCGCCATCACGCCCAGCACATGGGGATGATAGCGGCAGCCTTCCTGGTTGATCTTGGCCGCGTCCTTGGGCGGTTCGAAGGAGTAATTATCCAGGCCATCTTTCACGTACACGAAGACGTTGGCCAGGTTGCCGTTGTCCACCACCATGTCTTCGGAGGCGTTGGCGCCTTTGCAGGCCGGGTCCTGGCTCATGTCAATCTTGACCGGCTTGGGAGCTGTTCCAGCAAATTTGATGGTCCCCTCCACCGAGCCCACCGTGCTGGGGTCAATGGTGGCGGTGGCCTTGGGAGTGGCGGCGCTCTGCTCTTCTTCGTTGCTGGCCTGCTTTTTGCTGCACGCGGTCAGCAGCACGAGTCCGAGCAGGACAAGGAGTCCTGCCGTGAGAATCCAGAGTTTCTTATTCATTGCTTCGTTGCACCTTTCTGAAGGTTTGAACGAGCCCTTTACAAACTATCTATATTAACGCGAACCGGCGCCCAGAGCAGCGGCCTGCACCGTTCCGGGGGAATGGCGCGGCAGCGCCCCGGTCATTCGCTTTCGCGGAGCGTTGTTGGAAGCCTTCTTCGCCGGGGCCGCGCTGCGCGGCATCATGCCGGAGAGCCGGTGCTGTTCCTCCGGCGTCAACTGGAAGATGTAGCGCATCAGCAGCGCGTTTTGGTCCTGCTCATAGCCCTGGAATGAGGCGGGGGTGGGCCCGGAGAACACCCAATGGCCGCTCTGCTGCCGGAACAGGCCCGAGGGCATGAAGGTGCCCGGGCTGATGGCGGGGGGATCGAGCAGCCAGCGCGCCACCCAGTTCGGCTTGAGGCGGTCCTTGGCCAGGAGGAAGTTGGGCGCGGTGGCGAACTTGTCGTGCGCCGGATCGCCGGTGGCGTGGCACTTCAGACAGGGTGCTGCCTGGCTGGTGAACAGGCTGCGTGCCATGTCCGTTTCCTTGGCGGTCAGTACCGGTACCTGCTCCGGCAGGTAGGGCATGGGCTGTTTGGAGAGCGCCTGGAAAAAGCGCACCAGTACGCGAATTTCGTGGTCGGAGAAGAAGAAGGTCGGCATGTGTACCTTCAAGTAGGGGCGCACGCCGTTGCGATTGGTGTCGGTGGTGCTGAGCGCCGGATTGGCCAGGAACTTGGCCAGCCACTGCGGGCTGACGCGCGCTCCTTCGGTCAGCAACTGGGGCGGCAACTGGTCCTTCCAGTCGGGATCCTGATAGCGCTTCAGGCCCATCAGCACCGTCGTTTGCCCGGGGTAGAACTGGTGGCACCCCATGCAGTTGTACTTGCGCACCACCCACCAGCCTTCCTGGATGTCGCGCCGTGAGTCCTCCGGCGCGTACTGGAAGCTGGCAGGAATGAAGGAGGTATCTTCGCTGCCCATCAGGAACGTCGTAATGGCGCGAATTTGCTCCGGCGTGAGGTGGGGGTTGGGCATGCGCAACTTGTCGGTGTCCGACTTGATCATGCCCTCGTCAAAAATGTTGGGTTCGGCCAGCTTGTGCTCGAAAAAGCCTTTCAGCGTGTACCAGGGAGCCTTGGCCGGCCCTTCGGGCAGGCGGGCGCGATCCACGGGGTCGGTGATGGGTTCTCCCTCGCCGCGCTGGGCCATGTCTGTGAACAGGGCGAAATCCAGCCTCTCGATGGGCTTGCTGCCTTCCTGGGTCAGTTCCGTGCCGATGCCGCGATCGTCTTCAAAGCCGGAGATTTCGTGGCAGCCGGCGCAGCCGAACTGGCGGATCCACTTCTCGCCCTCCGCCTTCAGCTTGGGGTCGTCCATGTAGGAGGCGTCAGGATAGGAGCTGGGATCCTTCTCCTTGAGCGTGATCAGGTAGCTGGCCACGTCCTGCGCGTCCTGCTGGCTTAAACGCAGGCTGGGCATCACCGTCATGTTTTCCACCTGCAGTTCGTGGCCGTCGTTGGGGCAGGTGGTGTGGTCCAGGTCTACGAGGTAGGGCAGGCCATGCTTGGCGTAGTCCCCGGGCCCGATGTCCTTCTTTTCATACGGGCAGTAGGGACGGATACGCTCGCGCGGGTTGTGCACCCAGCGCACCAGGTAATCGTAGTTGACCTTCTCTCCCACCCGGGTCAGGTTGGCGGCGAAGTCGCCCCCCTGCATCTGGTCGCCTTCTCCGATGGAGTGGCAGGCCATGCAGCCGCGGGTTTCGAACAGTTCTTTGCCGTGCGCCGGGTCGCCTGGCGGCGCATGCGGAATCGGGTCCTTGAGCGCGGTTTGCCACAGGTAAGCGGCAATGGACCGGATCTGCTCATCGTTGAGCCGGAAGTTCGGCATCTTGGTGGTGGGCCGGAAGTCGGTGGGCTTGTGCAGCCACACCGGAATCCAGTTGCGGTTCAGCTTGGCGCGAATTTCTTTCAGATTGGGCCCGACCTTCTTCATGTCGCGCATCAGGTCGCGCGAGGTCAGGTCCGCCTGATGAATTTGCGCGTCAATCTTGCTGTTGTCAACCTTCAGCGCTGTCGCCTTGGTGTAAAGGGCGTTGGCGCTGGCGTTATCTGGCGCCTGGTCGCCCTGGCGGGTGTACTCGGCGGCCATTTTTAAATTGTCAATCTTCTGCTGTTCCAGTTGCTTGATCTGCTGGTCAGCGCCTCTCAGTTCCTCCGGTTCGCTGTTGTAGCCCTGGTACTTGTGGCAGCCCATGCAGCCGCGCTGCTCGAACAGGAACTTGCCTTCGCTGATGACCTGCCCGGCGTTGCCGCTGATCAGCACCATATCGGCGGAGTGGCAGTTCTGGCATCCGGCTTCCACGTTCTCCTTGGGGAACAGCGGCCACAGCCAGTGTTCGTAAGTGCCGTGCGCCTTCACCATGCTGGTGGTGGCGCGTCCGTTGCCCTGGTGGCAGGTGGTGCAGCCGAATTTTTCCGGGTCGTGAGTCTGCAGCAGCGTGTCCAGGTCGGGATGGCTGACGAAGGCGCGCGCGTACTTATCCGGCTTCTGTCCCGGCGCCGCCATTTCGGCCGCCGTCAGCTTCAGCGGCTCGCGAACCCCCAGGTGGCAGGACTCGCAGCGGTCCACCATGATGGGATTGCCGCTGTTGCGCGGGTCGGGTATCACGATCTGGTGTATGGCCGGCGAAAGGTCCTCAACCTTGTTCTCCAGTCCCGTGACTTGCGATGGCGTCAGCGTCACCATGTGGTCGGCCACGTACTGCTGCATTTCCGTGCTGATGGCTGTGATGGGCTTCAGAACATCGCCCAGTTGGCTGTTGGCGTCCGTGCGCTGGTCTTTCAGGCCGTTGTACTCCGCTTCCAACTGCTCGAAGTTGTACTTCTTTCTGCTGCCGTCGGGGAACACCACCGTGAACTGCTGCTGCTCCCACTTCTGCAGGTTGCGTTGCTTGCTCTGTTTGGACGAAGGATCGGTGTCAGTTTCGATTTCATAGGTGACCGCGCTGACATAAGCACGCTTGTCGGTGAAAACGTTCTGCACCGCCAGAATCTGCGCGCTCAAATCGGCAATGCGGTCGTGCAGTTGCTTGATCTGGGGGGCAGCCTGCTCGGACGCCTGTTTGTACTGCGCCGCCAGCTTCTGATAGTCGGGGTTCGACTCTACCTCTTTTTGCGACTGGCTGGACGTCTTGCGCGCGGTTTTCAGGAACGCGCTGTAGCGCTGCTTGAATACTTCCTGGTAGCTTTTCCAGGGCCGCTGCCCGTAAGCCTCATCCCAAAGCGCCCAGAACATGGACGCGATGAGGACGGCGGTGGCAACCGCGTAGTACAGCGCGTACGATTTGCTGGTTATCGGATCATCGTCAGGCGTGGGTAGCTCCGGCACCGTCGCCTCCTCAGATGTTGAAGTACGGCGTTATCCACACGTATTTAATGTGCATGGCGTGTCTGATGATCATCTTGATCGGCAAGCCGAACATGGTCAGCAGGAAGAACACCATGATGGAGTACTGCAGCAGGCTCATGCGCCGGTAGTCCCGGGGCTGATAGCGCCGGAACAGGGCGAAAACGATGAATCCGCCCAGCAGGTAATAGCCCCCCACCACAACCGCCCCGAACACCGCCTTGCCCATGTTCGAAGTGATTCCGAACAGGTCAGGCAAATCGCGGTTCACCTCGTAGATGAGGCGGCTATGATCCCAGGTCTGCCCCGGCCAGAACCACTGCCAGCCGGGGCCGCGGATAAAGGTGCCGATCAGAATCATGGTCACCCACAGAAACAGGAAGCCGAAGGCAAATGTTCCAATCGAGAAACGCCGCTGCCGCAGCGTGTAATACCCGTTGCCCAGCGGGTTGGTGTCAATGTAGGGAACCACCATCAGCCCCACGATGATCAGCGTGGGCATGACCACGCCCGCGATCCAGGGATCGAAGTACACCAGCATTTCCTGCAGGCCCAGAAAGTACCAGGGCGCCTTGGCCGGGTTCATGGTCACGTTGGGGTTCGACGGCTCCTCCAGCGGCGCGTTCAGCGTGATGGACCACACCATCAGGACGGCGGTGATGATAATGGCGGCCAGAAATTCCACCCGCAGCAGGAAGGGCCACACGTGCACTTCTTTCGCCCACCCGGGCTTGAAGGGCCAGGTCTTGCGGTAACGCGTCTTGGCTTCCTGGGGATTAGCTTCCAGTTCCGTGATCAGCTTGTCGTTGGCGCGCGCCTGCCTCACCGCCAGCCAGGTGTAAAAAATGAGCAGCGGAACCAGCGCCACGATGGGCACATTGTCAGGTGCGGACGCGATTTCCCACAGCTGATGCCAATCCATAGAACCTCCAGAACCAGTTTCAAGTTTCTGGTTTCAAAGTTTCAGCAAACATTCTCGCCAAACTCAAAACTCGAAACTCGAAACTGCTTATGCCTGCGCGGCAGCCTTCGCCCCGCGCGGTTCCTTTACTTCCGACTCCAGCATCACCGGCGCCGGCCCGGAGATGCCGCCATCTTTTCTCACCCGCCAGAAGTGCACAATCATGAAAATCGAAGCCACAATGGGGATGCCGATGCAGTGCCAGATATAGGACCGCAGCAGGGCATTGGCATCCACGATGGAGCCGCCCAGCAGCCCGAAGCGTATGTCGTTGTAAGGCGTCATTCCCAACTGATGGCCCAGAGGCCCTTCGTTGCCCAGCAGCGGCGTGGCTCGCGCCATGTTGGTGCCCACCGTCACCGCCCAGAAGCCCAGTTGATCGTCGGGCAGCAGGTAACCGGTGAAGGAGAGCAGCAGGGTCAGCACCAGCAGGATCACGCCCACGTTCCAGTTGAATTCGCGTGGTTTCTTATAGGAGCCGGTGAGAAACACCCGGTACATATGCAGCCAGACCGCAATCACCATCAGGTGCGCGGCCCAGCGGTGCATGTTGCGCAGCAGCTTGCCGAAGGGCACATCGTGCTCCAGGTAAAGCACGTCGCGGAACGCCTGCACCTTCTCCGGGTGGTAGTAGAACATCAGCAGCACCCCGGTGAAGGTGAGCACGATAAAAAGATAGAAGGTGATGCCGCCCATGCCCCAGGTGTAGCTGTAGCGCACCGAGTCGCGGTTGATCTTGGCCGGGTGCAGATGCAGGAACACGTTTGAAAGCACGCCCAGCGCGCGGTTGCGTGGGGTGTCGTCGTGCTTGTGGCGGAAGATGGAGGTGTAGACCTGGGTCTTGGTCGGATCCTTCACCAGTTCCACCTGCTCCTTGGCCTTGGCCGGTAAATCCACCTTGAGCAGTTGAACGTCTTCCTTGACTCCGGCCAGCACCTTGCTGCGCATCTTTGTCAGCAGCTTGACTCCGCCGCCGTTCCGGCTGCCGTTTCCGTTCTGGCCATTCTGATTGTTGTCATCAGCCATATTGCCCTCTAAGCAAATTCTTCGTTTCTTGTCATCCTGAGCGAAGCACGAGCCGAGCTTGCTCGGCGACCGCGAGTCGAAGGACCTTGTGTTTCACACCTTGTGTTTCACACATGGTGTTTCACACATGCGCTGGCGTTTGGCCCGCGCCGTTGCTACACCGGCAAATACGCTCCCGGATCGTTGAACTGGCTCGGCTGGCCTTTGGGCCAGGAGTACAGGTGCGAGGTATCCACCAGGATCTGCCCGTCGGGCGCGATCTCGATGTGCGCCCGGTCCATGGGCCGCGGCGCCGGACCTTCGAAGTTGACGCCCTCGTCGTCGTAGCCGCTGCCGTGGCACGGGCACTTGAACTTGTGCTCGGCCGGTTTCCAGTCCGGGGTGCAGCCCAGGTGGGTGCAGCGGGCGTAAATAATGAACAGGCGATCCGGCCGGCGGTCCACCCAGATGCGGTATTTCTGCAGCCATTTCTCGTCAATGCCCAGGGCGTAGTCGGAAGGTGCGCCGATCTTGAACACGGTGCTGGGTTCAAACAGCGTGCGCGGCAGAAAAAAACGGAAGAAGGCGATGAACCAGGCCCCCAGGAAAGCGGCCACGCAGCTCCACACAAAACGGCGGCGCACCCGGTCAATGTCGGTGTCCTCGGGGCCGGCGGTCGCCACTCCGCCCGCGGCGGCTGCTTTGGAAGTGCCCACCGCGGGAGTGCCTACGTATCTGACCGCCGCGCCTTGGCGCGCTACCGGTGGCGGGCCCGCCGGCGCTGCTGGCCTTGCCGCAACTGCGGGTCTGGCAGGAGCCGCCGCTGCGGCCACCGCAGCCGGGGCTGCCGCGACCGGAACTGCTGCCGGTGCCGCCGCCTCGCCCGCCAGAGCCGCCATTTCCGCATCGCTCAGCAGGGGCAATCCTTTGCGTTTTCTGCGCGCCTGCTCCGCCGCCACCGAGGACTTGTTCCACTTGGGATAGGAGGCGAGCAGCGCCTTGACGGTATCGGTCATGCCCGCGGAAGCGCCGCTCGGGGGCTCCGCCACCGCCACCGCCGCCGAAGCCGGTGCGGCTGCCTCGGCCGCCGCGGTTGCGGCCACCGGAGCTGCGGCCCCGCCCGCGCCGCCTGCTTCCCAGGGCATGGGCACGCCTGCTTTCAGCGCCTCCACCTCGGCGTCACTGAGCCCAGGGAGGCCCTTGCGCTGGCGGTAAGCCTGCTCCATCGCTATTACCGAGTTGTTCAGCGGTTTGCGCGGCAGGGGAGGAAGATGCCCCAGCACCCCCGCCGGTTTCGATTGCCCATCTGCCATTGGTTCTTACCCCGCTTTTTTGCGATAAATCTCGCCCAAAGGCAGGCCCGCCACTCAATCTGCCGCTACCAGGCGCTCTCTATCGCTCTGTCTGCTTTGCGGAACCCCCATGGCTGCGGTTACCAGTTCCGCCAAGGCAGCGATAAAAGTAGGTGAATCGTTCAAGCCCGCGGACATCTCGAACTGCGAGATTCCCAACCGCGCCGCCTGCCCCCGCGCTTCGTGGTCCACCTCGCCCAAAGTCTCTACGTGGTCGGACACGAAGGAAATAGGAACCACGCAAACCTGGCGTGCTCCTTGCTCCGCCGCCTGGCGAAGCGTGGAGCGCAGAGAGGGCTGCAGCCATCTGCTGGCGCCTACCTTGCTTTGATAACAGAGCCGGTAACGATTACGCCATCCGCCCCGCTCCATCACCAGCTGCACCGTCTCCTCAATTTGTTTCTGGTAGGGATCGCCGGCCTCCACCACGCTGGTGGGTACGCTGTGGGCGCTGAATATCAGAATCGGTTCCTGGAAACGAGGAAAGCGGTTCAGGGCCGCGTCTATCTTTTCCGCTACCGCGTCCAGATAGGTCGGATGACGATAAAACTCGCGCACGTGGTGCACCGGAACCGGCCAGCATGGGGAACAGCGGTGCCATTCGTTAAGGCTGCTGCCGGTGGTGGTGGAGGAATATTGCGGATAGAGCGGCAGAAGGACGATTTCATCCACCGCCGCTGCTTCCAGTTTGGCGACGGCCTCGCGGGTAAAGGGATGCCAGTAACGCATGGCCACCACGCAGGTGGCTTCCATGCCCGCCTCGGACAGTTGCGTTTCCAGCGCCCGAGCCTGGGCTTCGGTGTACCGGCGGATGGGCGAGCCCCCGCCGATGACCGCGTAATGATGTTCCACCTTTCGCGCCCGCGTGGTGGAGATCAGCTTAGCCAGCGGCTTGCGTCCCAGCCGGGCAAAAGGAAAATCAATGATGTCGGGATCGCAAAAAAGGTTATAGAGAAAAGGCTCGATGGCTTCCAATGTGTCGGGTCCGCCCAATTGGAAGAGCACTACTCCGACGCGTCGTGTTGTTGCAACCAAGTTCCCCACAGGACCCAGACCACCCCATGAATATGAGCCGAATTCTCCTACAGGTTCCTGGAAATGTGGGCGATGTTACTCCCAAACCCAGCAAGCGTCAATCACAATGGCTTGTAACAAGGCTTCGGCGGCAAGGTCAGAAGGAGGCGGGGTAAGTAGCAGCTCTCAGACGCGGGCGGGTTCCGCCACCGGCTCCGACTGCATGGTTTCAATCACAGAATCGGCGAACTGCGAGGTGCCGGCTTTGCCGCCCACATCACGGGTGAGCTTGTCGCGCTGCCGGTAGACCTTTTCTAAAGCGGTGCGGATGCGCCAGGCCGCGTCGTGCTCGCCCAGGTGGCGCAGCATGAGTAGAGACGAGCGCAACACCGCTGTTGGATTGGCGACATTTTTGCCCGCTATGTCGGGAGCCGACCCATGTACCGCCTCGAAGACGGCGGTGTTGTCGCCCAGGTTGGCGCCCGGCACCAGCCCCAGGCCGCCCACAAACGCGGCGCACAGGTCGGAGATGATGTCGCCGTACAGATTCTCCAGCAGCAGCATGTCGTACTGGTAAGGATTCATCACCAGCTGCATGCAGGTGTTGTCCACGATGTGCTCGCCGTAAGTGATCTCCGGGTACTCCTTGGGAATGGCCCGCGAGCAGCGCAGAAACAGGCCGTCGGACAGCTTCATGATGTTGGCTTTGTGAATGCTGTGGATTTTTTTGCGCTTGTTCTGGCGCGCGTATTCGAAGGCGAAGCGGGCGATGCGCAGGCAGGCCTTCTCTGTGATGATCTTCAGGCTCTCCACCACCCCGGGCACCACCTCATGTTCTATGCCCGAATACAGCCCCTCGGTGTTTTCGCGCACGATGATCAGGTCCACATCGGGGTAGCGGGTAGGAATGTGCGGCAGGTTGCGGATGGGACGGAAATTGGCGTAGAGCTCGAAATGCTTTCGCAGCGCAACGTTGATGCTGGGAAATCCGCCTGCGATGGGCGTGGTCACCGGACCCTTTAGCGCCACCCGTGTGCGCTCGATCGAATCCAGCAGCTCTTTGGGCAGGTACTCGCCGTATTTTTCGTAGGCGTCCTGCCCGGCGTTGCACCTTTCCCATTCAAACTTCAGCCCGGTGGCTTCCAGAATGCGCACCGCCGCATCGGTAACCTCGGGACCGATACCGTCGCCGGGAATTAATGTGATTCTGTACGCCATCTTCTAATCAGATGCGAACTCCGGTCTTCCCTTTGGGAGGCGCCGGCACCCCTTCTTTGGTCTTCAGCAGATCCTTCAGCTCGGTCATGAATTCCTGCACGTCCTTGAAGTCGAGATAGACCGAGGCAAAGCGCACGTAGGCCACCTTGTCCAGCTTGCGCAGCCGGTTCATAATCAGCTCGCCGATTTCGCTGCTCTTGCGCTCGCGTTCCGCCGAATCAATGACGAAGGCTTCCGCTTCGTTCACAATCTGCTCCAGCTTGCCCATGGAGACCGGGCGTTTTTCGCAGGCGCGCAGCAGCCCGTTCAGCACCTTCTGGCGCTCGAACTTTTCCCGCCTCCCGTCCTTCTTCACTACCATGTAAGGAATCTCGTCAATTCGTTCGTAGGTGGTAAAGCGCTTGCCGCATTGCAGGCATTCCCTGCGGCGGCGGATGGATTCCGCCTCCTTGCTCTCCCGCGAATCAACCACCTTATCGTTCACGAACCCGCAAAAAGGACACTTCATGGCGGCGCTAAGCTGTTAGCGATAAGTTGATTGTATCAAGGTGCTTGGAAATGAAGGTTCAGGACTGACGTGGACGCCCCGGAGAATGCTCGTGCCGCGTGCTGGGCGGCCGTTCTCCCTCCGGCCCCTTGGGTAGGGGATGAGGATTGGCTGCGGCGAATAAAGGCTCCGCCGGCCCCTCCTCGCGTGCCCCTTCCTCGTGACTTTCCGCCGAGAGCTTGCGCAGCGAAAGGTGTCCGCGATGCGCGAAGAACAGCCCCACCGGAATGCAGGCCATGAAGGTCACCAGCCACAGCAGGATGCCGCAACTTACCGCCGCTTCCGGCGGGATTCCATAGATAACCTGCAAGGCGCTGATCACAGCCAGCTGGCTGCCGCCGCCCACGGCCGGGAGCTGTGCCACCGAACCAATCATGCTGAAGCCCATCAGCAGCAGCACATGGGGAACATCCATGTTGCTCAGGTGGGGATGGTCACCAACCTTCTTGAGCCGTTTCCCTTTGCGGGTCAGCCACAAATCACCCTTGTATTCGGTCAGGTTATAACCTTTAACGTGCAGAGCCGGTTGCAATTCCTCCACGGTATCGGGGACTAGTGGCTCTCCGGCGAGCTCGGGCAAGCCAGCCAACTTGGCCGTCTCCACGTCCACCGCCGGGGGGCCGGGCTCGACAACCTGAGCCCCCGGGTCCGGCGGATAAGAATGCGCCACCTCGCGGTAGGCCAGGGCAATAAGAAACCAGATCACCAGAGAGAGGGCCACCAGTTTGGCAAACGATTTGGCTCCGGCTATGGTGTTCAATCCCTCGCCGAAGGCCCGTACCTTCTGGTCCACGTGATGCGCCAGGCTGGCGGAGATTTTGGAAGTCACCCGGTGCAGGAACCTGGCCACCTGCGGTCCGCGCCGGCGAATCATGACCGCCGCTATGCTCATGAAAGCCACCAGCCCGCAAAGGGCTATCGCCGCCAGCTGAAACTTGCCCACATAAGGGTTGGCCTTGATCGGGGGGGAGAAGAAGACGGCTGCGGCCATGAGAACGGTGAAGGCGCCGATGTCGAAAATGCGCTCCACCGTCCACACCCCGATCTGCGAGGAAACGGTGACCTTCTCCTTGGTTGCAATCAGATAGGGACGGATAAATTCGCCCGGCCGCCCCAGCAGGGCCAAGCCGGCAAAGCCGATGAATGTAGGCGGAATTAACTCCCTGGAGCGCGCCCGGCATACCGGCTCCAGAAACACCTTCCAGCGCACCGCCCGCAGGATATAGGTCAAATAGATCAGGATGACCGCGATAACGATCTGCAGCGGGTGAACATGACTGGCCGCGCGAAAGCGCGCCCAGTCAAAAGAGCGCCAATGCTGCACCTGCAGGTAGACCAGCGCCGCCAGGATGGCCACGACTACGGAAGTAGTGAGGATGCGCTTTTTGGTCATGCGGGCGCCGGGCCCAAGGGTAAACCTTCAAACTAAATGACCTGCTCGGGCAGGTCAACGCTGCTGCATGCGGGGGAAGGTACTCTACGAGCCCGTGCCCGCCTGCTTCTGGGCCGGGCGACCGGTCACGCGGGCGGGAGTGGACAAGGTCTGACGACTGCCGCTGGAACCCTTCTTGCGCGCGCTCTGCGCCCGCTGCTCCGCCAGTTTCTTGCGGTTGAACTCGCGAATAATCCTGGCCACATAGGCGTGGGTCTCGCGATAGGGCGGCACGCCATGGTACTGCGCTACCCGCCCCGGACCGGCATTGTAGGCGGCCAGCGTTTTGGCCATGTCGCCGTGATAGTAATCCAGCAGTTCGCGCAGGTACTGCGTGCCTCCATTCACATTCGCGGCCGGGTCAAACGGATTCTCCACCCCCAGCTTGGAAGCTGTGCCCGGCATCAACTGCATCAGCCCCTGGGCGCCCTTGGGCGAAATCGCATGTGGGTTGAAGCTGCTCTCCGCGCGGATGACACTGGTGATGAAGTCGGAGTCAATCTGGTGGCGGGTGGAGGCCGCGCTTACCGCGGCGTTCACATCTTCTATTTCTATTCCAGCAGCAGGCGTTTCCGCCCGGCGCACCGGCGCATTGTCCTTGTCAAAACGGACGATCTCAGCGGTAGGAACATCTACATAGCTGCCGTTACCAGGGTCCAGGTAAAGCCGGGTGACCTGACTCAAAACCGCGTGGTGGTCGTGACGGATGGAAAAGCCGTTGCTGAGCACCGCCACCTGGCCTGCCCACGCGGTCGCTCCTAAAATGACCAAAACTCCGATTTTGGAGAAAAACTTCATCGAATTTGGAGTGGAGCTCTAAACTGCTGCTTTTGCACCACTTAGCACTTGCTCCACTGCCTGGGCCACGCCTGCCTCATCGTGCAGGCCGGTCACCATCCAGCCCCGTCCGCGCAACTCCGCCGAGGCATTTCCCATGATAACCGGGATACCAGCGAAGACAAGCATCTCAATGTCGTTGTAGTTATCACCAATGGCCATGACCTGTTCCCGGGGGATGCCGCGATAATTCGCCCACCGCTCCAGGGCGTGACCTTTGGAACAGCCCTGGTTGAGCACATCCACAATGCACAGGTCGCGCACCGGGTATTCCGTGCGCAGCACCGTGAAGCGATCTGCAAATCCGCATTCTGCCAGGGTTTGCAGCGCTCCCCGCATGCGCTCAATGGTGCCGCAGAACATGGCCTGCACCGGGTCACTGACCAGGGCTTTCTCGATAGGCACCACGAAATCAATGAATTGCAGGTTCTTTTCCAGCCAGCGCTGGATGCTGCCATTCAGTTCGTCCATGCGCTCCAGCACCAGGGCACCCTTGGTTTCGGTGTCGAAAGTGAGCACAGTGTTGCCGCGATATTCGCGCATGGCGGAGCATAATTCGCGTGCCGTGGCCACCGGCAGCAGGTCGCGGTGGAACAGTTCGCCGCTCAGGGAGCGCGTAACCGCACCGTTGGAGCTGATCAGGTACAGATCAAAGCCCAGTTGTTCGGCAATCGGCAGAGCAAAAGTGTGCCGCCGGCCGGTGACCAGGATGATCTCTACCCCCGCCTGATGGGCGTGATGCAGGGCCTGTAAGTTGGCAGGGGGAATCTGGAACTGGCTATTCAGCAGGGTGCCGTCAATATCTATTGCCAGCAGGCGGATGGGGGGCTTCACTGCTCAAATTCTAGCAGAGCAGCCCGGGCCCACTCTCGCTTTCGGCCGTATTATCCCTGTCCGGCCGCTGTTGTCTTTGCCGGCTTGGCGGAGGAATGGCCGCGCGGCATGAACGGAATCAGCATGGGCACACGCTTGCGGTAATCCCGATAGGCCTGCCCGTAAATTCGAATCAAATCCCTTTCTTCGAAAAAGATGCCTACGAGGATGTATCCAGTAGCCGCCACCGAGAAGAGCAGGTGCCCCAGGGTCATTACCGGCACCGCCCAGAAGGCGATAACAAATCCCAGGTAGATGGGGTGGCGCACCATGCGGTAAAAGGCGGGAGTGCGGAATGGCGGCATCTGCCATTGCTGCCCGCGGAAATAGCGCCACACCTGCTCCAGCCCGAACAATTCAAAGTGGTTGATCAGGAAGGTGCTCACAAGCAAGGTCGCCCATCCCGCCCAGAACAGCACATCCAGCGCCAGTTGGCTTCCCGGGTTGTGCACCGCCCACACCACGCGCGGGATGGGACGCCACTGCCAGAGCAGCAGTGCCAGCACGGCACTGGCCGCCAACACATAAGTGCTGCGCTCAATGTGCCACGAGATCAGGCGCGTCCACACCTTTTTGAAACCGTGGCGGGCCATGATGCTGTGCTGCAGGGCGAAAGCGCTCAACAGAAGCAGGTCAATGATGATTGCTGTTCCCGGCGGCGAGAGTTGTCCGCGGTCCACCGTCTTGGGCACCAGCACGTTGCCCAGGAAGGCGATAGCGTAGAGAAAAGTTGCGAAGAACAGAAGGTAGGCGACTACACCGTACAGCAAAGCAAGGCTTCGCTTCATAGCACACCCCTCATTTGGCGAAAAGAATGCGCGTCATGCCCCGCATTTGTCAACCAAGACTTTATCCTGGGTAACCAGGCAAACGGCAGATTGAACCGCTGGTTCGCCATGCTATAGTTCGGATAAGTTCGTTCACGATGGGTTCGATCTTCTACTTCTTTTCCTGGGGAATCATCCTCCAGGCGCTGGCGATTGTGCACTTCATCCGCCGCCGGCCGGATACCTGGTGGATCTTCATCATCATCTTCGGTGGAGCCCTGGGAGCGATTATTTATCTGTTGGTGGAAGCGGTGCCGGACCTGGGGCTGCTGCGCCAGTCCTTTAAGGCTTTTCCGCGACGCAGCCGCATCCGCGAGCTGGAGTCGGCCGTGCTGGATAATCCGTCGGCGGGCAATTACGAAGAACTGGCCGACCTCTACCGCGAAGAAGGGAAGTACGCCCGCGCGCGCGAGTGCTACAACCAGGCGATTTCGCCTCGCACCGATTACCCCGACCCTTTGTACCATCGCGCCATCTGCAGCATGGAACAGGGAGAGCCGGCAGCCGCCATTCCCGATCTGGAGCGGGTAGCGACATTGGATCCCAAGCACGGCTACTACCGCGCCCAGGGCCTGCTGGCGCAGGCTTACGCCCTGACCGGGCAGGCGGAAAAGGCCAACGCGCTGTTCCAGCAGGTGACGCAGGTTTCCACGCTTTCCGAGACGCAATACAACTATGCCGCTTTTCTTGCGTCGCAGGGGCAGCACGCCGATGCCCGGCAATGGGCGCAGCGCATCCTCAACAAGAAGCCAACCATGCCCCGCTTTCAGGCGCGCCAGGAGCGCCCCTGGTTCCGGCGCGCTTCCGGGTTGCTGCGCCGCCTGCCCGCGTAAGACCATTTTTTTCACCACAGAGGACACAGAGGGCACAGAGAAAGAAGTTGAGAACGCTCCCACCACAAAGGGCACAAAGGATTTCATATTCGTCATGGTGGATTGTGTGGCTGCGGACATCAGCTACCGCTCTAAGAGATTCCATTGACATCAGGATTCTTAATCCCTTTGAAGTAAAGATTGGTGGTGCGAGATTTTTGAGTGATCCTACTCTGTGCCCTCTGTGTCCTCTGTGGTGAGAATACGAGACGGCAAAGCCAGGTGCTACACTTTCGCGCAATGGCCAAGATCACCTTCCTGGAGTGCACCCGATGCAGCGAACATTTCAGCCCGGAGCAGCCGCAGACGGTTTGCCCGCGTGACGGAGGCGTTTTGTTTGCCCGTTATGACCTGGCAAACATAAAGAAAAGCTTCCAGCGAGAGTCGCTTGCCGGCCGCGCGCCCACCATGTGGCGCTATCGCGAGGTGCTGCCGGAAGCCAAGCCCGTCTCTCTGGGCGAAGGCTTTACTCCGCTGCTGCGCAGCCGGGAATATCCCAAGGTCTACATCAAGGATGAAGGACTGAATCCCACCGGTTCCTTCAAAGCGCGCGGTTTGTCGGCCGCGGTGACCATGGCAAGGGCCTACGGACTAAAGAAGCTCGCCATTCCCTCCGCCGGCAACGCGGCCAGCGCACTGGCCGCCTACTCCGCCGCGGCCGGAATGGAGGCGCACATCTTTATGCCCAAAGATGTGCCCCGGGCCAACCTGGTGGAGTGCCGCAGCTATGGCGCGGAGGTCACTCTGGTGGACGGGCTTATCAGTGACTGTGCCCGCCTGGTGGGGGAGCGCAAGCAGGCCGAGGGCTGGTTCGACGTGAGCACCCTGAAAGAGCCCTTCCGCGTGGAAGGCAAAAAGACCATGGGCTACGAGGCGGTGGAGCAACTGGGATGGAAGGTGCCCGACGGCATCATTTATCCCACCGGCGGCGGGGTGGGACTGATCGGCATGTGGAAGGCGTTCGCAGAGATGGAAGCGCTGGGCTGGATCGGCAAGCAGCGCCCGAAGATGGTGACCGTACAGGCAAACGGTTGCGCACCCATTGTTAAAGCATGGGATGAGCACAAGGCCACGGCGGAAGCGTGGACCAACGCGGCGACTGTGGCCGCCGGCCTGCGCGTGCCCAAGGCTTACGGCGACTACCTGATGCTGGATATACTGCGCCAGAGCCAGGGAACGGCAGTTGCCGCCAGCGACCAGGAAATCATGGAAGCGCTGCAGCACTGGGCCCGCAGCGAAGGTGTTTTTGCCGCCCCGGAGGGAGCCGCCGCATTGGTCGCCTATCGAAAACTTCTGGCCAGGGGCTTCTTCAAGCCGGAGGAAACGGTGGTCTTGTACAACACCGGTTCCGGCCTGAAATATGTGGACGCGATCGCGCAGTACACAGAAAAAGAGCCGCGGCCAGCGACGAGAAATATTGGTGGCATCATTGGGCCCTACTGAAAACCATTCACCACAAAGGACAGGAAGGAAACCCGGGATAGATTCAGGAAAGTTTCCGGTGAGAATTCCTTAAGGCGGCAAGAGTGGGGTGGGATCGGGCAGGGGTGCTTCGACTGCGCCGTCCGTTTCGCTTCGCGAAGCGGACGGCTCCGCTCAGTATGACAGGGGCTAGAGAGCAAAAGAAAAACGGACCCTGAGATGATAGCTGACAGCTGAAAGCTTGAGTTGCAATCGTCACTACAATCGCAAATCGTCAATGAACCACCGCCTCTACTACACCGATTCGTTTCTTAGCGAATTTGACGCCCAGGTGAGCGAAATCCAGGCCGCGCCACGCCCGGCCGTGGTCCTGGACCGCACCGCCTTCTATCCCACCAGCGGCGGTCAGGTGTTCGATACCGGCTGGCTGGAGGTGAATGGCACCCGGAGGCGCGTGGTCGAAGTGGCCGAACAGGATGACCGCATTCTGCATTACCTGGAATCGGTTCCCGCCGGGCTGGTTGCGGGGGCCCAGGTTCACGGTTCCATTGACCTGCCGCGCCGCCGCGACCACATGCAGCAGCACTCCGGGCAGCACGTGCTCTCAGCCGCATTTATCCGCCTGTTCGAGATGCCTACCGTCTCCTTCCACATGGGCGACGAGGTCTGCACCATTGACCTGGACACAAAATCGGCTACCGCGGAGCAAGTTGAAGGCGCCGAGGACCTGGCCAACCAGGTGGTGATGGAGAATCGCCCGGTGGAGATTCGCTTCGTCAGCCTGGAGGAGGCACGCGGGCTGGGGCTGCGCAAGCTGCCACTGGTGGAGCGCGAGCAGTTGCGCCTGATTGATATCCGCGACTTCGACCTGACTGCATGCGGGGGCACGCACGTTCGCAGCACCGGCCAGATCGGCGCCATCCTGGCGCGCAAGACGGAGAAGGTGCGCCAGGGCGTGCGCGTGGAATTCGTTTGCGGCGGGCGGGCACTGGCGGCGGCGCGGCGCGACCGTGCCGCGTTGAACGAGACAGCGGCCGCCCTTTCCGCTCATATCTGGGAGGTGCCGCAGCAAGTGCGCAAGGCGCAAGATGAGGCCAAGGCAGCGCGCAAGCTGCGCTCCGAGCTGCTCAACGAGTTGGCAGAGCTTCATGCTGGTCGCCTTCTGCAGGAAACGCCGGAGGCGAACGGCTTTCACCTGGTGGTGAGAAAATTTCCCGACCGCGACTTGGAATTTATCAAGCTGCTGGCCCAGAAACTCGTGCGCACGGAGGGCAAGCGCGCGGTTGCACTCTTGGGGGCCGGCGAAGGCTCCCCAGCCCTGGTGTTTGCCCAGACCGCCGGCCTGCCCTTTGACATGGGTGCGCTGATGAAGGAAACGTTGGCCCCCGTCGGCGGCCGCGGCGGCGGAACAAAAGACATGGCGCAAGGCGGCGTGGCGAACGTGGAGGCGCTAAATGCAGCCTTGGAAAGAGTTCGTGCCAGGGTGCTGTAGAGCCGAGTCTTGGGTCTGAGCTGTGGAAACGCGAGGTCCCTCGACTCGCGCTTCCTCTCCCGCAAAGCGGGATCAGTCGCGCTCGCTCGGGATGACAAACCAAATGGACGAGCAGCGGCGCGGCTGAAGCTGTGCCCTTCGGAAAACCTTGGAACCTTTCCCCTGCGCTGCCTCTAAGGTAATCTCTAATCTGCATGGAACAGCGGGTCATCCTGGTCAACCAGCTGGTGAAGCTGGGAGTGGCGGCAGCCATCGCCAGCGCCCAGGTGCGCTCGGTGTGGTTCAAGCGGCTGCTGTTCAAGGAAGAGCGCACCACGGCGGAGAAGATCCGCCTGGCCCTGTTCATCGGGGCTCCCTTTGCCCTGGGAGTGCTGGTAAGGGCCAGCGTGAAGAATTTCCTCTCCGCCGACATGTCGTTCGAGGCCACGATTCTCATCGGCGTCATCGGGGGCCGGGTGGCAGGGGTTGTGGGCGGCGGGTTTGTGGCTCTGCCGGGGTTGCTGCACGGCGAGTGGGTGGGGCTGCCCTTCAA
>DATEJK010000025.1:0-26020 GCA_035278025.1 Terriglobales bacterium
TGTCATCGATGGCCGGATCATCGAGATCGCCCATCACGGGGGCCATAAGGCCACCGTCAAGCTCGATACCCACTCCAATGTCGCAGTCGACATCCTGTTCGCGCATCCCCGCAACAAGCCGTCCGCAAGGCTGCATGAATCACTGGGCCTCGCCACGGTCGATACGCCCGGCGGCATCGCCCTCAAGGTCGACGAGCGCCGCGAAACCAGCATGCCCGGCATTTACGCCGCGGGCGACCTCGCCAACCCCCTCATGCCCTCGGTCACTTTGGCATCATCGCACGGCGCGACGGCGGGTATCTCCGCCCAGCAGTCGATGCTGGTTTAGATCTCCGATGACCGCAGGCTCGTGGCGCCGTGGTCCGATGAGCTGAAAGCCGCCTGTGAAAAGGCCGGATCGGGACTTGGCGGCCGGGAACTCGTCATCGATCTGAAGAACTTAACGACGATCGGCCAAGAAGGAGAAAACCTGCTTCTGGAACTGATGAAGCAGGGGGTCAGATGCCGAGGCTGTGGCGTGTTTACGAATGTGATTTTGAAACAGGTCGCCCGCAGATTACACAGAAATGGAGCACACGAATGAATCGCCGAATGTCATCTCACAAAGACTCACCCGCGGCGCGGATGTTCACTCTGCGAATAGCCTTTGCGCTCGCATTAGCCGCAATCCTCACGGGTTGTGCCGTGGGGCCAAAATATCGTCGCCCGACAGTGAATCTGCAGCCGTTTCACAACGCGCCCTCCATCGAAGCTCGTACCGCTTCTCTGCCGGCACCGCCCCTCGACCAGTGGTGGACGGGCTTCCGTGATCCTGAGCTGACGCGGATCGTGAAGCGGGCGCTGGACCAGAATCTCGACTTGGCCGCTGCTATGACGCGAGTACAGCAGGCGCGTGCCGCTGCTCAAGGAGCAGGAGCTCGGCGCATGCCATCCGGAAACCTTTACGCTTCGACGACCACACTCTACCAGTCGACTGAAAGTATGACGGGCCGTCTCGCCTCGCACTTGCCCGGCTACAGCCGCACTCAGAACTACTACGATCTCGGATTCATCGCAAGTTGGGAAACGGATCTGTTCGGGGGTTTGAAGAAAGGAGCTCAGGCTGCTACCGCCGAGGCTCAGGCAGCCGAAGCTTCCCACACAGGAACCCGCATCACGGTTGCCGCAGAAGCCGCTGACGCATATTTGCAAATACGCGGCGCGCAGGCGCGGTTAATCTTCGCCAAAGACCAGATCGTCACTGAAAAGCATCTCGTCGAGCTGGTGCAGCAGCGTAAGGATGCGGGCGTCGCTTCCGACCGCGAACTCGCTCAGGCTCAAGCCTTGCTGTCGCAAGCGAAGGCGACGCTTCCCCTGCTCACAGTCTCTCTCGAAACACAATTGAACCGACTGGACGTCCTCATGGGCGCCCAGCCGGGAAGCTGCGCCAACTCATCTGGCTGTTCCAGCAGCGCAACGGTGAGAAGGGCGTGACCTCCGGCGCAGTCAAAGGCAGCCCTCAGCACGCCATGGTGCCTGCAGTCGCACAACATTGCGGCCTACCGTGTGTCCAGTTTGTTGGTGGCAAGCCGGGTAGCAAGCATCCGATGCTAGAGGTTGCGAAACGGTTCGGAGCGGAGATTCGTTACGCGCAACCCGGATACGCGGGAAACCTCAACGCCCAGGCGCGGAGACTTGCCGCAGAGCGTCACTGGCTCCACATCGAGACCAATATCACCGTCGAGCACGCGATCAATCCTCCAGAGCGCATCGACGGATTCCATAGTGTGGGTTCGGAGCAGTGTAAGAACATTCCCAACCACATTGAGAACGCGTTTGCGCCCCTCGTCCACATCAAGCAGTTTATCATGTTCGCTTTTTGTTCGCCGATGACTTTAAATGAATAGACACAGGTGTGAAATCACAGGCGTGAAATTTTGAGTGGGTTTTCTAAACCATTGAGAGATATGGTGGCCAGGGACGGAGTTGAACCGCCGACGCCAGCCTTTTCAGGGCTGCGCTCTACCACCTGAGCTACCTGGCCACTGCCGCGGGGCTCGCGGGGTTCGCCCAGCACTTCCTCGTTCTGGGTGAACTCCGGGTTGTGACAGCCATTTTCCTGGCACGCCAAACTGGGAGGCCAGGGAAACGGTTGCCGCAAGTTTGTGGATCCATGCGGAGCAAGGCGATTATAACAAGCCGCTCGGAAAAGGCTCAATGAGGGCATCAGGAGTCAGGGTCCGGAATCACTCGAGGAGATCACGCCACCTGCTGTTCTCGCTTCCCCAGCCGTGGTTTCATTCGTTAATCGAAAATCATCAATCGTTAATGGTCTTGGCTGACTCCCGACTCCTGGGTCCTGACTGCTCAGTCCCCTGCGCTTCTCCGCCGATCACCACTGCCCTGCAGCGATTCACTCCGAACCAATAGGCAATTTCGCGGTAATCAGCCACATCAAAGACCGCCAGGTCCGCGTCCTTGCCCGGCTCGATGCTGCCCTTATTCTTCTGCCGCAGCAGCGCGCAGGCGCCGTTGATGGTGCCGGCGCTGATGGCCTCCGCCGGCGTCATCTTCAACTGTGTGCACGCCAGCGAAAGAATAAAGGGCATGCTGGTAGTGGGTGAAGTCCCGGGATTGTAGTCCGTAGCCAGCGCCACCGCTGTTCCGTTTTCAATCAGCCGCCGTGCCGGTGGATAACGGTCCAGACCCAGAAAATAGTTGGCCCCAGGCACCAGGGTGGCCATGGTCCGGGAACGGCCCAGCCTTTCTGCATCCTCGTCGCTGACGAAATCCAGATGATCGAAGGAAGCCGGCTTGCCGGCCAGCAACGGGGCCAGCGAGCAAGGGCTCAGCTGGCACACATGAGCCCGCGTGCCCAGGCCATTCTCCACCGCCGCCTGCAGAACCCGCTTCGCATCTTCTGGAGAAAATGCTCCCCGGTCGCAGAAAACGTCTACAAACTCCGCCAGCTTCTGCTTCGCAGCCTGCGGGATCATGAGTTCGCACACTTCGCGCAAGTAGGTTTCCGGAGCGCGAGAGTGCTCGCGCGGCACTACATGCGCGCCCAGCAAGGTCGTGACTACCGTGCCCGGCCAGCGCGCCGCCGCTTCCCGGACGGCCAGAAGCGATTTCAACTCCGCCTCCGTGCTCAGGCCATAGCCGGACTTAGCCTCCACCGTGGTAGTGCCCTGCGCCGCCATCTCCTCCAGAGCCCCCAGCACGTGCTGCGCCAGATCTTCCCTGCTCGCCCGGCGTACGCCCTCCACGCTGGAACGGATGCCCCCGCCCGCCGCCGCTATGTCTTCATAGCTCGCTCCCGCCGTTCGCTTTTCAAAATCCACCAGCCGCGGCGCCGTGAATACCGGATGGGTGTGCGAATCTACAAAGCCAGGCAGCACCACCTTACCCTGGCAATCAATTTCACGAACATCTTTACGCTTGCCCTTCAGCCAGGAATCGCGCAGCGCATCGCGGGTTTTGCCCACGGCCACGATCTTGCCCGCCGCGCACAGCACCGCGCCGTCTTCAATGATCGAGAGGTCGCCCATTTCCCGCCCCCGCCGCGGCGCGGCTCCCCCCTTGAGCGTGAGCAGTTGGCGGATGTTGATCAGAAGCAGGGGAAGAACGGTTTTGTGCCCCCCGCCTGTGGCGCCGGAGGAGGTGCTTGATTTGCCCGTCTCTCGCCGGAGCGTGGCTTTAGCCATGCCGCACTCCGCCAGCAGGTGCAACCGGGTTGGGGTGTCCGAAGGCCACTTGAATCAAGGCGGCTGAATGCTTGAGTGCTGATGGCTGAGTGCTTCTGCTACTTCTCCATGGGAATTTCGATGCCCGTGTTTTTGGCGAAGCGGCTGGCCTCCTCGTAACCGGCGTCCACATGCCGCGCCACCCCGATTCCCGGGTCGTTGGTCAGCACTCGCTCAATGCGCCTGGCCATGCCTTCTGTGCCGTCAGCCACCGTGACCTGCCCGGCGTGCTGCGAGTAGCCAATTCCCACCCCTCCGCCGTTGTGAATGGACACCCAGGAAGCCCCGCTGGCAGTGTTCAACAGGGCGTTGAGCAGGGGCCAGTCGGCCACAGCGTCGCTGCCATCCTTCATGCTCTCGGTTTCGCGGAAGGGTGAAGCCACCGAGCCCGTGTCCAGGTGGTCGCGCCCGATCACGATGGGCGCCTTCAGCTTGCCCTTCTTCACTAGTTCGTTCATGGCCAGCCCGAATTGCGCCCGCTCCCCGTAGCCCAACCAGCAGATGCGTGCCGGCAGCCCCTGGAACTTGATGCGCTCGCGCGCCAGCTTGATCCAGCGGCTCAGGATGCGGTTCTTGGGAAACAGCTCCAACACCAGTTCGTCCGTGGTATGGATGTCGGAAGGTTCGCCGCTCAGCGCCACCCAGCGGAACGGACCCCGGCCCTCGCAGAATAAGGGCCGGATATACGCCGGCACAAAGCCGGGAAAGTCGTAAGCGTTCTTCACTCCACGCTGGAAGGCAAAAGTTCGAATGTTGTTGCCGTAGTCGAAGGTGACTGCGCCCATTTTCTGCAGGCGCAGCATGCCTTCCACGTGGCGCGCAATGGCATCAAGCGAGCGCTCTTCATAACCCTTTGGGTCATGTTGCCGCAATTCCGCGGCTTGCTCCACCGTCAGCCCCTGCGGAATGTAGCCGTTCAGCGGATCATGCGCCGAGGTCTGGTCGGTCAGAATGTCCGGCACCACGCCACGCTCGGCCAGCTCAGGAATCACGTCGGCACAGTTTCCCACCAGCCCGACGGAAATATTCTCCTTCTTGCGCACCGCGTTCTTCAGGATGCGCAGCGCCTCATCCAGCGAGTTGACCATGAAGTCGCAATAACCGGTCTTCAGGCGCTTCTTGATGCGTTCCGGGTCCACCTCCACACCCAGAAACGCCGCCCCTGTCATGGTGGCTGCCAGCGGCTGCGCGCCGCCCATCCCGCCCATGCCGCCGCTCACGATCAGCTTGCCTTCCAGCTCCCCCCCGAAGTGCTCTTCACCGGCCGCGGAGAACGTCTCAAACGTACCCTGAATAATCCCCTGCGAGCCGATGTAGATCCACGATCCCGCCGTCATCTGCCCGTACATCATGAGCCCGGCGCGTTCCAGTTCGTTGAACTTTTCCCAGTTCGACCAGTGGCCTACCAGGTTGGCGTTGGCGATCAGCACCCGGGGCGCGTACTCGTGAGTCTTAAACACGCCCACCGGTTTGCCGGATTGCACCAGCAGCGTTTCGTCGCTCTGCAGCGCCTGCAGCGCCTTGACGATGGCGTGATAGCACTCCCAGTTGCGTGCCGCCTTGCCTGTGCCGCCATAAATCACCAGATCGCGCGGACGCTCTCCCACTTCTTCATCCAGGTTGTTCATCAGCATCCGCATCGCTGCTTCCTGCTGCCAGCCGAGGCAGGAGAGGCCGGTGCCGCGCGGCGCGCGAACCGGCGTATATGTTGCAGAATGAATTTCCATTTCTACCGGCATAACCAATTCATGGTAGTGCTTCAATCAGAGGCACGCAATCGCGCTTGCTTCACAGTCCGTGGATGGCGATCCGCGCTCCCGTATCTGTTGAGAAATGCATCTCTTGTTAATAACGTTTTTATTCTTCCTGTAAGATTCTCTAAGTATCACGGCACCAGCAGGTTCCGTCGCTATTATTGAAGGGCGGATTTGCCTTGCACGGAAGTGCCGTGGTAAGCTGCCGCCCCTTACCGGCGGTATTCGTGCAGTGCCCGGGTTCGGCAGTTATCAAACAAAATTTGACCTCTGGCCAAGAGAGATGAAGATGGATACACGCTTCGCAGCAGCCTACATCGGATACTCCCCTGCCACCCTGCGCTTGTGGAGACGTAAAGGGTCAGGACCGAAGTACTACAATGTTGGCCGATTCATCGAATACCACCAGGAAGACTTGGACGCCTGGTCGGGCGGCGAAGAAATGGCTGCCTCGCGCCGCGCCGAACGCCGGGCCAAAAGCGCAGCCAAGGTGCGTTCCGGGAAGCGCGCTACGGCTTCCGATTTCGGCACTTCCCTGGGAGGCGTGAACCTGGGGAACTGGTCATAGCCAAATCTATCGGCGCATGAGGTGTTCTTCATTTTCTGAAATGCTCCTTCCATTTCTAAGAGGGCTAGCCTTTCGTGTGGCCTTTCGTTCCATGTCTTTCGTCCCAGCCTCAGGCGTGTTCCTCCCTCAGCCCTTCGCCGCGCGTCATGCGAAGAATTGTTATTCTTTCAGTCATAAATGCCAGACTTTGTCATTTCCGTTAAGGACCCCGGATCTCGTCGAACTCTGGAAAATCATGCCATTTCTAGCGATTTCCCTCAATTTCCACTTGGCACCTTACTTGCACACCTGCCCTAGCCTATAATTCGGGGAGGATCAACTCAGTGCCGATGGCCACTCGCGGAAACAAGAACTGGAATAACCCGGAACAACTGGCGGTGCCTTCCTCCGCTCCCACCTCCTTTGACCAGATGGTCAAACAACTGGGGCTTTCCCCGGAGCAGTACGAGAGCTCGGCAGTGCTCAAGGAATGGGTGCGCAAAAATAAGGACGTGAAATACGTCCCTACCGCCTTGCTGCAGGCCTGGGGCTTCAAGGTAGACAGCAACCTCTGATATGCCGCTAGATTCCCTTTTCCGCTGCCTCGTAAAAGCCTTGAGCGCCTGAGAACCTGCAACTCCGGCCGCCGCCCCGCCACGACTTCCTTTTGGGTGACCTGTGCGTCTTTTACGCGGCTTCTTGCTTTGCCAGCTCCTCATCCAACGGGCGCAACTCCTCCAGCAGTTCGACCAGCGAATAATGAAATACCTTCGCCGCGTCCCGGTTGGAAAGGTCGCTTTGCGCTCCTGCTAAATAGTTCCTCAGCTCGCGGGCTGCATAAATCGCCAGCGGGAAAGCACCCCGCTGCAGCATCACGTGATGCGCCCGCATGCGCTCCTCCAGTTCTTCCAGCCCCTCTACTAAATCTTTGCCGTGGGCTTCTGCCCAGGAAGGCGCCCCATAGCCGCCGCCCGGTTGCTGCAGAACATCCCCAATTTTGTCCAGTGCCTGGTCAATCCTGTGCTTCTCAAAAGCAGGCTTCATCTGATCTCCTTCCCAAGATGGCCTCTATGGAGCCAGACGCGCGCCGCGACCACGCGGTTGCCAATTGGAAAGCCGGCGCCCTAATCGTGGTTTCTCGAAATCCTCGCCTAAATCCCTGCCATGGCTACCTGCCAGGCGTGACCCGGCGGCTAAGCCGTAAATGCCGCCGCAATATGTATTGTATGAATTATTTCGACATAATAAACTATACGTTTTTACACGCTTCAAGGAGGATGGTTTGTCGCTCGTTCGCTGGCTCCCCCTTTTGTTTCTGCCCTGCATTCTCAGCTGCGCCATGGCCCAGAACGTTCCCCCCGATAATTCCACCTTAGGTTCATGGTTCCAGCGCGTCTCCCGCACTCAGGCGGAGCAGCCCCACTGGATTACTCCGGTCTTCACCACCACTCCCCGATTGGAAGAAGAATTTCGCTACGATATCGGCTGGCAGAACACGACCAAAGGCGATATGACCAATTATGGCGGCGGCAAGGGCTTGGAATTGATCCCCAGCGAGCACATCGAGATTATCGTCAGCCCGCCCCCTTATTTGGCCCACCAGAATCCGTCCCTGCCTGACGGTTTCGGCGACACCTCCTTTCTTCTCAAATACCGCTTTGCCGCCGGAAACGAGGAAAACGGCAGCTATATCGTCACCGCTTTCCTGGGCGGCTCGGTTCCTACAGGTTCCTACGGCAATGGCGCTGAAAACGCGGTGGTCACTCCCACCATCGCTCTGGGTAAGGGCTGGGGCGCCTTTGACGTGCAGGGCACGCTTGGCATTGCCGTGCCCGTGGGGGATATCTCCCGCCTGGGCACACCTTTGGCCTATAACACCGCCTTCCAATACCACCTGCTGGGGAAACTTTGGCCGGAGTTAGAGGTAAATGGCGTTCTCTTTCACGATGGGAAGAACGACGGCCAGCAGCAGGTTTTTCTCTCCCCCGGCCTGGTGGTGGGTAAAATTCATCTCTGGCGCCGCCTGGGCCTGACCGTGGGCGCGGGTGAGCAGATTGCGGTCACCCGCTTCCACACCTTCAACCACAACCGGGTTCTGAGCGTGCGCTTCCCGTTTTAGATGCTATGAAACGAGCCAAAAACCTCACCCGCGATAACGGCGCCCTGCTCACCCCCCGCGAGGCCGCCCTCCAGCTGCGCATCAGCTTCCCCACCATCAAGCAGTGGATCTACAAGAAAAAGATCCGCAGCGTGCGCACCCCCGGCGGGCACCATCGCATTCCACGGACGGAAGTTGACCGCCTTTTGTTCCGTACCCGCGGGCACAATGAAGCGGTTCGGCAGGAGGTGCTGCGGCGCATCAGCGGCCGCAATCAACTGGTGGGCCGCATTGAGGAAGTGCGTATCAGCGGCCTTATGGCGGAGGTGAAAATCTCCATCGGCGGGCAGCGCATTACTTCCATCATCACCGCCAGCTCCGCCCGCGAAATGCGCCTCAAGCCCGGCCAGACCGCCGCCGCTCTCATCAAGGCCACCGAGGTCATGATCATCCGTGTCTAAAGGCTTTTTCTGGCGAAGCCCGAGCACTAAATATGGTGACCTGAAACCTTGAAGCTTGTGAAACTTTGCTTTTACTCCAGTTCCACTGACACCAGCGTCCCCTGCCCCGCCTGCGTCTGCCGGTAGTTCACCGCCACCTTGCGGCTACTCCAGGAGCAGGAGAACTGGTCCGCTCCAATCACGATCAGGTGCTGGTAATCGGACGTAAGCATCCTCCAGCTCTTTGCCCCTTCCTGGATAGTGAGGGTGGCGGCGGGAGCGGAGGAGCAATCCACCGCCGTCAGCGTGCCTTTCAAAAACAGGATCGGCCCGCTCTCGTCGGCGGCAGGGTGCGGCGCTGCTGTCGCTGTCGGCAGCGAGGCTGGCGTGCTCGCTCCCATCAGCGATTGCGCATTCGCGGCTGCGGCAACCCGGGGCGCCTGCACCAGGCGGGCTTGTTGTGCGCTCTTGATTTCCGCCAGGCGCGCCAGGTTGTACCGCGCCGCCGCGGCAATTCCCGCGTCACTGCTGTCCTTGAGCCGCTCCAGCAGCATGGACGCCTGGTCCCAGTCATGGGCATTCAGGCAGGCAAGCGCCAGGTTGGAGATGTACATCTCGTTGCGTGGACTCATTCGAATGGCCGTGCTCAGGTGCTGCATGGACTCCGCCAATTGGTGGTTCTGCATTTCAGCCACCCCCAGCAGGTTGTACGCGTCCGCGAACTGCGGATTGAGGGCGATGGCCGTTTTCAGTTCCTTCTCCACGGTCTCGGCGTCCCCTCCCGCCACTCCGCCGCTGCGCTCCCGCAGCAAAGCCACGTAATAGTGAACCCAGGGGTCGTTGGAATTGAGTGCCGCGGCGCGGCTGAAGTACTGCGCCGCCTGGTCGTACTGCTTTTTATACAGGCAGGCGTATCCCAGCCCGCGTTGGGCGGCGGCGTTGTTCGCGTCCTGCTTCAGTACCTCCTGCAGCAGTGCGACACCCTGCTCCTGGCGGTCCTGCAAGTGCAAATCGGAGTCGCCCAGGATGGCTTCCGCCTCCAGCGGGCCCAAGGGCGCCACTGCGTAGGTGCTCATTTTCTCCAGGTTCAGCGGCAGCTTGTATCGGCGGTACACCGCCTTGGGCGAGCGATAGTAGTTGTCCACCGCCTTCTGCAGCTCTTTTGGGGTCATCCCAAAAGCCTGTTGCAGCGCTGTTTCAACCGGCACGTGCTTGTCCAGTTCCAGGTTGAAGTAGACGCCGGCCTGGTGCAGTTTGTTCATGTCGTACAGGTAATGCACCAGCACCCAGGACTCGGCGTAGAACAACGCGCGTCCGCTGCCCTCGTTATAAATCTTGGAATCGTGCTGCACCCGCAGCAGGCCCGCTATCGGTATCCAGCCGCTGCTGGTGAGCAGTTCCATGCTGCCCATCGGCTGCTTGCCGATCTCCACACTGTCGCCCATAACGTCAATGGTCGAGAAATACTCGGCAAATCCCTCGTCAAACCATGCGTCCGAAGGCGGAAAGTTCCCATTCAGCAGCAGATGTGCATACTCGTGGAAGACCGTGGCCCAGTTGTCCTCGCCCGAGGTGTCCAGCAGGATGTAATCACGGTCGGTCGCCTGCTGAAAAAATCCCGCGACCTCCACCGCTTTGCCGTTGTAAAGCGGCCCGTGCTGCTTGAGTTCTTTGTTGTTGCGGAAGGCGATAATCTGCAGCGGAACCGGAATGTTGACTTTATCCTTCAGCATCAGCTGCCCGAAAATGGCCCGCATCTGCTCGAAGCGCTGGGCCACCTCGCGGCCGCGCTTTTCCCCCGCGTCGGTGGCCACCACAAAATGGGGAGAACGAATCTCAGTCCATTTTTCCGCCGCTTGGGACGGCGATGCGCTCAGCAGCGGCAACAAGACACCTATCCCCAACCACAGGCAAAGCGCCTTTCCTTGACCCATGTTTTTTGATCTCCCCGTAAAAGTCCGCGGCTGGCGCGCGGAAATCGTGGCTGTCGGCACGGCTTCGTCAGGTCTGCCGGGCGGGCCGAGGGGGAGAAACTGCGGCCCTGTTCGCCACCGCGCAGGCGGCGCCGACCGCCGTAGCTTACTGCCAGTTTAAGATTTGTCAACTGGTTTGCCGCAGTTGTTCTGCCCCCGGAACTGCCACGCGGCGGGCGTTGCAAGTATGTCCCTGAAAACATGAGGTCTGCAACCACTCGGAGGCCCAGCCTTCGCCGCAACCATGGAGAAGAAAAAAGCCCGGAGCTTGCCGCTCCGGGCCGTTCTTATTAAGAAAACCAGGGGAGACCGCGGTTCTGGTTATGGGAAATTACGGCGTGGCTTGCGCCTGGATATTGAGCACGCCCGCGTAGCTGTCGGCAGGAAGCTGCGGCACCACCGTCGTGTCAATGTTGTACGCCAGAGTGTCGGTCCGGCTGCTGTTGGTGTTAGTGTTGCCGGTGATCGTGGTGTTGCCGATCAGCATTCCGGAAGCAGCCGCATTGAAGGGGCTCACCGTAGTGCAAGCCGTGAACCCTCCTGCACCATTTACCTGCACCCCCACCGCCGAAGAGGGGATGGTGGCGGTGCCGCCGGTGGTTGAGGTCAGGGCGCCCGTGGCGCTGGTGAAGTACGCCCAAACCGCAATGTTATTCCGGCCCGGCTTCAATACCCAGGCGGTGTTGACGGTGGAAGTGGTGCTGCCCGCATTCGAAGCGGTGTTGGGCGCCAGCGTGAAATTTACGGTGGTGCCGGCACTCACCGTCACGGTTAAGGATTCGTTCAGAGTGGCGTTCAACTGCACGTTGCCGATGTTGGAATTCGCAGGGCCTGCCGCTGCCGCCGGACTGGTCAGCAGGGTGACGGCCACAGCTGTTGCCAGCAGGCCGGCAAACAGATGAAAACGAGCCTTCATGGTCTCTCCTTGGGTTTGGTACGGCATCTCTGTCCCGAGGGTTTGAACCCTCTTCGTCCAGGATCGGGACTACGTCCTGTTTTGGGACACGGCGACAGTATTGGACACCGCACCTGCTTAGTCCACATAACCAAGGTCATGAACCCTACCGGCGGTTACACCCCCAGCTCGCAGGACGAGAAATCAGCTTGAGCAGCTATCCGACAAGTTTCATGGAAACAATGGGTTACGACTTCCCTACCGCTCGCCTGGCGGCTGTGGAAACCAGCTTTCCGGATCTGGCCGCAGTGAGGGCGGCAGGTTGGCTCACGGCGTATAAGGCGGGTGTCTGCTTCAAAGGCGAAAACCCGGCTTTTTCCATCCCCAGGCGTGCCTCCGGGTTGCGCATAAAGGTCTGCCACACGAACTCGCTGCGGGCGTTCTCGGCCATCAACAGGCTGATGCCCACATCTATTCCCAGTACGTCGCGGCTGGACCAGCCCACCAGGGGATTAAACGCGTCTACGAAGCCGTAACGCCGCCAGATCTGGCTGCCATAACGGCTGCGCAAAAGACGCAGCACACTCACCGCATCCGAGAACACAAAAGGCAGCGAGCCTGCCGCAGCGGCGGGAACGATGGTGCCGTCAATCGGGCCCTGTAGCGGTGGACCGCCCCAGGCCACATACCCGCGCCGCGAATCCGATGCGGTTATGCCCCACACCCCGCCGCCATAACTGGGAAATTGCCGGCTCAGCTCCTGGCAGAAACTCCGGTGCGCTTCGCAGGCCAGCACCGAATTGGCGAAGTAGTCGGCATAGGCATCTTGTTGCCCACGGAAGTCGAACCATGCGTGCGAAAACTGGTGAATGAACAAAGGGCTGGCTCCGGAAATGAACCGGTACTTGTCGTATTCCATCCAGGGCCGGCGAATGCTGCGCCAGCATTCCGCTGGAATGGGGTGGCGGCCCGAGCCCATGGCCAGCAGGTACAGCATCATGGATTCGCAGTAGGTGTCCCACCGCAGCGGGCTGAAGCCGTACTCCGGTCGCCAGGAAAGCGCGAATGTGCTGCTGCCGTTCAGCGCCCAGGGCCAGCGAACCCGGTCATAAATCTGGCTCGCCACTGACCGCAGGCTGTCACTCTCGAAATATTCCCGGCAGGTCAAAACCCCGCACAGCAGGATGGCGGTATCCACCGGGGACACTTCCGAGAACCTTACCCGGCGTCCATCGTGGATGTCGAGAAAATGGTGGAAGAACCCTTCGTGATGAGAAGCATGGTTGAGCAGAAAATCCAGAGTAGCTTGCACGCGCTCGCCAATCTCGGCTCGGGAGCGGTAACCGCGCTCATGGCCAATGCACAGCGCGGTCAGCCCGAAGCCGGTAGCGGCAATACTGGCGGTCAGACGCTTGTCGCCCCCATCGGCGGAAGCCCGGTCGCGCACCAGCCCAGTGAGCGGGTCAGCCTCATGCCAGAAAAATTCGAAGCAGGCGCGCTCCAACTCATTGAGAAAGCTTTGATTGTCCGGCTCCTCCACCTCGGCCAGCAAGAGATCGGAAACACCGCTGCCGCCGGCCAGGGGCAAAACCATGCTCCCCGCGACAAGCGTCCGCAAAAATCCGCGTCGGGTCCAGTCCATTGAAGTGGCGGCTTTGTTTGCGCGGACCAGCCTCAACGCAATCCCGGCCAGTTCGCATCGGGAGCGACCCTAAGCGTGGGCTGGGGAACTGCCTCGGCTTTGGTGCAAATCACGCTCTCGCCGGCCCAGTATGCATGAAGCTACTCACCTTCCTTATCAGTCAATTAGCCTAAGCAGTTACCAGTCTTGTTCCCCCATCAAGCGAGTTTGGGCATTGCGAACAAGGCAAGTAGGGCGAAGAAGTAAGCCTCTAAAAATCCAGCAGCTACACGGAATACTTGCGGAAATCTTTTGGCCGCGATGGTCCTCTGAATGCAATTAACTAAGGCGAAACCCGGGGATTGAGACAGATGCGGGGCAAAAGCAAGTAAAAATTACTTCGTTGTGGAAAATTATGAAGGTTGTAACGGTTTTTAACTGTTCAAAACCCAGCAGGCGGCTCCCAGGTCTGTCCCTGCAGGGGCCAGCCAACTCAAGGCACAGTTGGGCACCAACCACGTCGCGTCCCTCGTCAACCTTGAAGTCGAACTTAAACAAAACACAGTAGAAGTCTTAATTCAAAGGTCAGATGTTGAAGCAAAACGAGAGTTTCTGGAGCGGCTGGGGAGAACGCCTTACGGCGATGCGCAATATTCCCCCCGTTCTGCGCATCGTGTGGGAGTCGGGTCCGTCGGTGGTGGCGGCGGGAATAATCCTGCGCCTCATGGTGGCGCTGCTGCCTCTGGCGTTGCTGGCTGTGACCCGGCTCATTATTGACGCCATCGTCAACGCAGGGAAGAGCCCTACCCACGCGGTGCAGCCGCATTTCTGGTGGCTGGTAGGCGCGGAATTCGCTTTAGCCGTGCTCAGCAGCCTGCTGAGCCGCACCATAGATTTTCTGGACGCCCTGCTAGCCGACAAGTACACCCGCTACGTCAGCATCCGGGTGATGAAGCATGCGGCCGAACTGGACCTGACCGCCTACGAAGACCCCATCTTTTACGACCGCCTGGAGCGGGCGCGCGTGCAAGCCACCGACCGGCTGGGAATGATCCAGCAGATCGGCAGCCTGATCCAGCAGGGAGTGACGGCCGTATCTCTCTCGATTTACATCATCAGCTATTCTCCCTGGCTGCTGTTGCTGCTGGTGGCCGGGATTTTCCCCGCATTTCTGGGCGAGAGCCATTTTGCCTTCCTGGGCTATGCCAAGAACTTCCGTCAGACTCCGATCCGGCGCCAGCTCGATTATCTGCGCGTGCTGGGCGGCAGCAAGGAAGCCGCCAAGGAACTTAAGCTGTTCGGCCTCGCGAACTTCCTCACCGACCGCTTCACCGGTCTCTCGGACCAGATTTATGAAGAGAACGTGGACCTGTCCCGCCGCCGCTTGGTTGCCGGTGCGCTGCTCTCGCTGCTGGGCACGGCGGGCTATTACTCCGCCTATGTGTACGTAATCTGGCGCGCCCTGATTGGCGCCATCAGCATCGGCACGTTAACCGCCTTGACCGGCGCCATCGTGCAGGTCAGCGGCAATATCCAGCAGATTTTCTCCACCCTGTCCGGCATTGCCGACCAGGCGCTGTTCCTGACCGACCTGCTGGCCTTCTTTGAAATGCAGCCCACGATCCGGTCGAAACCGAATGCGCTGCCCGCGCCCCGGCCCATTACCCGCGGCTTCGAATTCCGCAATGTTTCCTTCTCCTATCCCGGCACTTCGCGCCTGGTGCTGGACCGGCTCAACTTCCAGCTTCGTCCGGGAGAGCGTGTCGCCCTGATCGGCGAAAACGGGCAGGGCAAAACTACCATCGTCAAATTGATTACGCGGCTCTACGACCCCAGCGAGGGCCAGATCCTTCTGGATGGCGTGGACCTGCGCGAGTACGACCTGGAAGACCTGTACCGCGAAACCGGCGTCATCTTTCAGGACTTTATGCGTTACGAACTCACCGCGCGGGAGAACATCGCGGTGGGCAAAATCGAGCAGGTTGGGAACCTCCACCTGCTGCAGAACGCAGCTTGCAAGAGCCTGGCCCACGAAGTAGTAGAGAAGCTGCCTTCGCGCTACGAGCAGATGCTGGGCCGGCGCTTTGAAGGCGGCGTGGACCTTTCCGGCGGCGAGTGGCAGAAGCTGGCGCTGGCGCGCGCGTACCTGCGCGATGCCCAACTGCTCATTCTCGACGAACCCACCGCCTCGCTGGACGCGCGCAGCGAATGTGAAGTGTTTCAGCGCTTCTCCGAGCTGACCGCGGGCAAGATGGCTTTGTTTATCTCTCACCGGTTCTCCACGGTGCGGATGGCCGACCGCATTGTGGTCCTGGAAAACGGCAGGATTTCCGAAGAAGGCAATCACAACGAGCTGGCGAGCTTGGGCGGCCGCTACGCCGAGATGTTCGAAATGCAGGCCGCCAGTTACCGCTAGGGACCCTTAAATGCCGCAGAACACTCACCTGGAGATTGTTTGTGCCGAGGCCGAACGCTGGCCGGAACACTGGCCGGAGACCGCCGCCGACCTCTTCGCCTTGCGGGCCAAGGCTGCGCAATTCGCCGCCGGGCTGGCTTCCCTGCCCCGGTCTCGCCCGCGCCGTTTCTTCGCCCAACGTTGCCGGGCATTACGCAACAGCCTGAAGCCGCTGTGGAGCGCGCTCGATACTCCCCTGCCCAAAGAAGCTATCGGCGACGATTTCCGCTGGCTGCACGACAATGCCCGTCTGCTTTACAGCACACTGCAGGAACTGACCGACGCCGGCCGCACCCTCAAGCCCCTGCCGCAGGCGCGCCGCCGCAATGGCGACCAGATGCCGCGTGTTCTGGCGGTGGCCGAGGGTTTTCTGGCTGCAGCTGATTACCGCTTTGATGAGCGCTCGCTCGCGGCCTACGTGGACTCCTTTCAGGAAACCACGGCCCTGGACCTGGAAGAACTGTCCGCTCTGGCCTTGTGCCTCAAGCTGGTCCTGCTGGAGCGGGTCGCCGAGCGCGCGCCCCGCGTATTGCGCGACCGGCAAACCTCCTGCGGCGTAGGCGCCTGCGTTCACAGCCTGCACGATGTCGGGCAGCTTTCCTGGAAGGAAGTGCTGGAGCCTCTGATTCTCTTCGATCGGGTGCTGCGCGAAGATCCGCAGCATGCTTACTCCCGCATGGATTACGACAGCCGCGATCTGTACCGCAAGGCGGTAGCCAAGATCGCGCTCCACAGCCGGCAAACCGAAATGGATGTGGCGATTGAGGCTCTGTCCCTGGCGCGGGAAGCGTGGCATCGCCAGTACCACGATCCGCGAATCGCCGCCCGCCGCTCCCACGTAGGCTACTACCTGGTGGGCCGGGGAAGCAGCCTGCTCAAAGAGCGCAGCAATTTCCAACCATCCCTGCTGGAGAGAGCGCGGGCATTTCTGCGCCACCATCCCGACGCTTACTACCTCACCGGCATACAACTGGTCACGTTCGGGATCATGGTCGCGGTTCTGCTGGGTGTAATCGGCACGGTGGGCTCACCGGCCATGGTGCTGCTCGCCATGCTGGCGCTGTTTTTGCCCAGTTCGCAGGCGGCGGTCGAGGTAATGAACTACCTCACCAGCGTGCTGCTGCCGGCGCAGATTCTGCCCAAGTTGGATTTTTCCGAGGGCGGCATTCCCGACGACTGCGTCACCCTGGTCGCCGTTCCCGCGCTCCTGCTGAACGAACGCCAGGTACGTAAGCTGGTGGAAGACCTGGAAATCCGCTACCTGGGCAACCGCGATCCCAACCTGCATTTCGCCCTGCTGACCGATTTGCGCGATTCGGCGGACCAGGCCCCGGAAGATGACCCGCTGGTCGCGCTCTGCGCCGACCTGATTGCCAAGCTCAACGACAAATATTCCGGGCAGAGCACGGGATCGTTCCTCCTCCTCCACCGTCACCGGGTTTATGACGAGCGCGAAGGCGTGTGGATGGGCTGGGAGCGCAAGCGCGGCAAGCTGCAGGACCTGAACAAGCTGCTGCGGCAGCAGTATGACAGCTTTCCGGTAAAGGTCGGCAACACCGCGGTTCTGCCTCAGGTGCGCTTCGTCATCACCCTGGATTCGGATACGGAACTGCCGCGGGGCACGGCGCAGCGCATGGTGGGAGCGCTCTCCCATCCTCTGAACCGGGCCATCGTAGACAACCGGCGCAATGTTGTGGTTTCCGGTTATGGAATCCTGCAGCCGCGCGTGGGGGTCAGCGTGCACAGCGCCGCCCGCTCGCGCCTGGCCCATATTTACTCCGGTCAAACCGGCCTCGACATCTACACTCACGCCGTCTCCGATGTTTACCAGGACCTGTGCGGCGAGGGCATCTTCGCCGGCAAGGGGATCTACGAAGTGGATACCCTCCACCAGGTGCTGGATGGCCGCTTCCCCTGCAACGCCCTGCTCAGCCATGACCTGATCGAAGGCGCCTACGCTCGCGCCGGATTGGCCACCGACATTGAACTGATTGACGATTATCCTTCGCACTACAGCGCCTACAACCGGCGCAAGCATCGCTGGCTGCGCGGCGACTGGCAGGTGGCGGGATGGCTGTTCTCGCGCGTGCCCGACCAGACCGGCGCCCGCGTGCCCAATCCCATTTCCCTGATCTCGCGCTGGAAAATTCTGGACAATCTCCGCCGCAGCCTGGTGGAGCCGGCCACCTTCCTGCTTCTGCTGCTGGGCTGGCTGCTGCTGCCCGGGCGCGCGGCCCATTGGACGGTGGCCGCCATCGCCATCCTCTTCTTCCCCGCCTGGCTGGAGTGCGCGCTCAACCTGGTGCGCGCCGCCAAGAACCGCAGCGTGGAAATGGCGAGTAACGCCTTCAGCGGGTTCGTGACGCAAAACGTCAGCCTGTTCCTGAACCTCACTTTTCTTGCCCACCAGACGCTGCTCTCGCTGGACGCCATTGTTCGCGCCCTGGTGCGGCGCATGGTCACGGGCAAGCGCCTTCTGGAATGGGAGACCGCCGCCGAAGCTGAGTTGGGCGGGCAACGCCGCACTCCCGTGGATACTTATTTGGATTGGACTTCCGGCCTGACCTTCGCCGTGGCCGTGAGCATCGTTTTCCTGCGTCCCCACGCCCTGCTGGGGGCGGCTCCGATTCTCGGCTTGTGGGCTTCCGGCAAGCAACTGTCCAAGTGGCTGAACCGTCCCCCGCGCACCTGCCGCTGCCAGGTCACGCCCCAGGATCAACTGCTGCTGCGCCGGGCCGCCCTGCGCACCTGGCGTTATTTCGCCGAGTTCAGCAACGAAGAGCACAACTGGCTGATTCCCGACAACGTGCAGGAAACGCCCGCCCGCGTGGCGGCGCGCATTTCCCCCACCAACCTGGGATTCCTGTTCAACGCGCGCCAGGTGGCGTGCGAGTTCGGCTATCTCACCGTGCCCGAATTCGCGCGGCTCACCCAGCGGACGCTGGACACGGTGCGCAGGCTGCCGCGCTACCGCGGTCACCTGCTCAACTGGTATGACACGCGCACCCTGGTGCCGCTACCGCCAATGTTTGTCTCCTGCGTGGACAGCGGCAACCTGATGGCTTCCTTCTGGACTCTGCAGCAGGGCTGCCTGGAGCGGCTGCAAAGGCCGGTATTGGAGCGCAACCTGGCGCAGGGCTTCCTCGATCACCTGCTGGTGCTGGGCGACGCGGGTGGAGTGCCGCGCCGCATTGGCGCCGGACTGGCTTCGGTGGCTCATCAGGAGGACTGGCTGGAGCGCATGCTGGCCCTGCCGGAGACGGTGTTCGATCACCTGTCGCAGGAAGAGGCCGCTGAGAACTCCTCCGAGGCGCAGTGGTTTGCCCGCGAACTGGGCCGCCGCCTGAAGAATCTGAAGGAAACGGCGCGCTTTTACGCTCCCTGGATGCTCCCGGAGTTCGCCTGCCTGCGCACCGACCCTGCTCTGAAGCTGGCGCTCGCGGGAAAACAGCTGGCACTGGAGCGCACGCCGCTGTTTATCGAGCAACTGTCGGAACGCCTGCAACTGGCGATGGAAGGCAGCGCCGTCGCTCCGGAACGCAGGGCGCTTTACCAGGCACTGCTGGCCATGTTGCCGGAAGCCCGGGCCCACGCTCTGCAACTGATTCACGAGTTGGAGAGCCTGGCCAACCAGGCCGCCCGCCTGGCCGAGGAAATGGATTTTCGCCTGCTGCTGAACAAGCGCCGCAAGCTGCTTTCAGTCGGCTTCGATGTGGAATCTCAGGAACTGCACTCCGCCTGCTATGACCTGCTGGCCACGGAGGCGCGTGTGGCCGTGTTCGCCGCCATCGCCAAAGAGGATATCGCCCAGGAAGCGTGGTTCCTGCTGGGCCGCGCGCACACCCTCGCCTACGGACGTCCGGTGCTGATCTCCTGGACCGGAACCATGTTCGAGTACCTGATGCCGGGGCTGTGGATGCGCACCTATCCCAACACGCTGCTGGAACGCTCCCGCCTGGCGGCGGTGCGCTCGCAGCAGGACTATGCGGCGCGACGCCATATTCCCTGGGGCATTTCCGAATCGGCTTATTTCCAGACCGATGAGGCCGGCAACTACCAGTACCACGCCTTCGGCCTGCCGCGGCTGGCTCTGCACAAGGACGAACTGGAGGCTCTGGTTATTTCGCCTTACTCGACCGTGCTGGCCTTGAGCGTGGACCCTTGCTCGGCGCTGCAGAACTTGCACAAAATGGCCGGCCAGGGCTGGCTGGGAGCCTACGGTTTCTATGAGGCGGGCGATTACACCCCGTCGGTGCAGCATCCGCGCCGCCACAGCCATGAACTGGTGCGTTGCTGGATGGCGCATCACCAGGGTATGAGTCTGCTGGCTATCGCCAATTTCCTTCATGCCGGCGTAGTGCGGCGCTGGTTCCACAACAATCCCTACGTGCAGGCGACGGAGCTTTTGCTGAATGAAAAGCCGGTGGCGCACGTAAAGAAGCACGCCGAGTACCGCTCCGCGGCAGCCTAGAGACTCTCCATGGCGGGCGCCGGCAGGCGCGCGCGTCCCGCCTTCTCTGCCCTGCTCAACCGCGACCACGGGCGCCTTACCCCCCTCCCTGGTGGCAAGTGTGAGCAAGCCGGTTGCCGGTAAAAAAAAATAGCGACGGCGCACTTCCTCCGTCATCTTTGCGTCATAGCTGGTAACCTTGAGGCACGCATACCCTGTTGCGTTTCCCTCGGCCTTGTCCACGGTGTGTTTAACCAACCAGGAGGAAAACTCATGGCCACCGCTCCCAAGTTCCGCATTGACGTTGCTATCCACGATCTGCTCATGAACGGCGGCAAACAGATGCCGCCAACACTTCAGCCCAAAGGTTTGACTCTCCCCGAACCGGTTTTTCCCCAGCATCCGGAATTGCTGGCCCAGGAAGGCCCGGAGACCCCGCCGGAGAAGCGACAATGGAGCCGCGGCGACATCTACCGCAAGATGCGGGGATGGCTCTTTCCTTACGTGCGTTCGCGTGTGCTGCCCGGGGACTTTCATCCCATCACCTCTTACCTGTTTGTGGAATACAAGTGCAACCTGGATTGCTGGTACTGCTGGGCCTTCGACAACCGTGTGAAGGGGATGACGGAGGATGTGGCCCGCCGCTCCATTGACTGGCTGCACGATCACGGCTGCCGGGTGCTGGCCCTGATGGGCGGCGAGCCGCTGCTGCGCCCGCAATTCGCGCACAAGGTGGTGTACTACGCCGCCAAGAAGGGTTTTTGGGTCTATATCGGCACTAACGGCCGCCTGCTGCGGCCCGATGTGGCGGACCGGCTGGGTGATGCCGGGGTGGCGGTATTCAATTTTGCCATGGATGCCTGGGACCTCAAGCCCGGACTGCCCAAGGCCCTGGTGCCGGCGCGGCAGAATCTGGAGCATGTCCTGCGCAAGCAGTACGTCTACGGCTACATGGTGTTTTTCAACATCAACATCTGCCGCAACAACCTGGAAGATGTGCGCCAGCTCACCGATTACGCCCGCGCCCACCGTGTGGCCACCGACTACCACATCAATGAAACCCCCATGCTGGAGCAGGATGAGCATTTCAAACATCTGGAGGAGAATCCCACCTACATTCGTCCCCAGGACTGGCGGGAGGTGGATGAGCTCATTGACTGGCTGATCGAAAAGAACCGCTCCGGCTACCAGATGGTGAACTCAGTGCAGCGCCTGCGGGAGATGAAGGCCTTCATGCGCATGTCTTCGGGCGCCAACCTGAAAGAGCTGGGCTGGTACGGCGACGGCGATCACGGTAATGGCGACGTCAACCAGTTGCTGGCCTCCATGGACGGCATCGTGCAGGAGCCCAATGGAGAGGTCCACTTTACCGAATGGAACTGCCGCGCCGGACAGAACAACGTCATTATCCGCACCGATGGCACCGTAGCTCCCTGCTTCCCCATGTATGCCGCCAGCTACAACTGGGGAAATATTGACACGCCCAAGTTTGAAGCCGGTGAGCTGCGGAAGATGAAGAACACCTGCCAGCGGCATTGTTTCTCCACCCTCAACCACAATTTGGCATATTGCTACAACGATGCCCGGGTCCTGAAGTGGATGTGGAAACAGGCGCGGAATGGCTTCGGAGCTGGCGCCAGGAGTTTCGAGGATTAGCCACACCTCATTGCGGGTTGTCTATGCTATGGCCGGAGGCCAGCCCCTTCGGCCATGCCCTCTTGGCATCTCAGTTGCTACCACTGCCTGGGGGGCAACATGATTTAAAATAAGGCCATGGTGTGCTGGTGTGAGGATGCCCCGGTGTTGGCCCACCGGAGCGAACCCGGCCGGCAAGGCCCTGGATAACGCTAACGTGCCCGCCATCGTCTTAATTTTGCAGGTTCTTCGCCCATCTCCGTGAGCATCAAAATCAGGATTCCGAGAGGCAGCGATTCGGGGGTTGGTAGATTTCTGCCCCAGGATGCCGTGCTTCGCGCCGGCTTGGCAATTTTTCTGTTTGTGGCCCTGATGGTGGCCGGCGTATTCACGTTTTACTGGGTAAAGTATGCCCGCATCGTGGATCGCCGCCTGAGCGGCCCCATCTTCGACAGCACCGCCAAGATCTACGGCACGCCCGAACCGGTGCGCGTGGGCGAGCGCATCACCAGCAGTGAAATTGCCGCCGAACTGCAGCGCGCCGGCTACAGCCAGGAAGGCGCCAAGGCGGTTTCCCGCATCGGTGTTTACCAGTTGCGGAGGGACGGAATCGCCATTGCTCCAGGACCGGAGTCCTATGACGGGCCCGGCGAAGCTGAAATCAACATCGAAAAAGGCAAAGTCTCCGGCATTCTGGCCGGCGGCAAGCGACTTGGCGGCTACGATCTGGAGCCGCAGCTGATCACCGCGCTCTCCACCCAGCAGCGTGCCAAGCGCCAGGTGGTCAAGTACCAGGATATTCCCAGGGTCATGCGCGAGGCGGTGCTTTCCGTCGAAGACCGCCGCTTCTTCCAGCATGGCGGCGTCAACTACTTCCGCCTGCTCGAAGCCGCGCTGGTGGACCTGCGCGAAGGCCGCCACGAGCAAGGTGGCTCCACCATCACCATGCAGGTGGCGCGCATGTTCTTCCTGACGCCGCAGAAGACGTTTCACCGCAAGCTGGTGGAGATGCTGATCTCCATCGAACTGGAAAATCGTTTCAGCAAGGAACAGATTTTTGAGTTCTACGCCAACCAGGTTGACCTGGGACAGCGCGGCTCCTTCGCCATTCATGGCTTTGCCGAAGCCTCCCACGCCTTCTTCAATAAGGACTTGCAGGCCATAACCCTGCCGGAGGCGGCGCTGCTGGCGGGCCTCATTCAGCGCCCCAGCTATCTCTCGCCCTATCGCCATCCCGAGCGGGCGCTGGACCGGCGCAATCTCGTCCTGGACGCGATGGTGGAGAACCACGAGATTACGCGCGATGATGCCGAGCGCGCCAAGGCCGCCCCGCTCAAGCTCGCCCCGATGAATGTGGAAGCCAGTGACGCGCCCTACTTTGTTGATCTGGTGAAGGATAACCTCACCAACCACTTCAGCGAGCCGGAGCTGAGGGATGGCAATTACCACGTTTACAGTACGCTCGATCCCGACTTGCAGCGCGGGGCAGCCCAGGCGGTGGCCGAGGGTCTGAAGATAGTAGACGCCAAGCTGTTGAAATTGCGCACTCGCCGCATCCGTATTGGCAAAGGACGCAAGGCCAAGTATGAAACCCGTGTGCTGCCGGGTCCGGATGCGCAAGTGGCGCTGGTGGCAATGGACCCGCACACCGGACACGTGCTCGCCCTGGTGGGAGGCCGCAACTACGCCTTCAGCCAGTTGGATCACGCCATGGCGAAGCGGCCCACGGGCTCCATCTTCAAGCCTTTTGTCTACGCCGCGGCCATCAATACCGCGCTCACCGGGGGAATTCCTCCGGCTGAAGTGGCAGCAGCCCAAGCCAACAGCACGGTCAACCCCGCGCCCGTTGCGAATGCGGTTACTCCCGCCAACACTGCGCCCCAGACCGCGGACACGACTGTCGCGCCCGCCCCCTTGGCAACTCCCACCGCTCCGGTAGTGGTCACGCCGGTTACCATGATCAACGACCAGCCCACCACCTTCAGCTATGGCGATCAGATCTACGAACCGCGCAACTACAAGGACGAGTACCACGGCCAGGTGACCGCCCGCTACGCGCTGGCACTCTCTTTGAACAATGCTACGGTGGCGTTGGCCCAGATGGTGGGCTATGACAGAGTGGCGGACCTGGCGCGCGCGGCCGGCATTACCTCGGTAAAAGCCACTCCCGCCATGGCATTGGGTGCTTATGACGCTACCCCGCTGGAGATGGCTTCGGCTTATACGGTTTTCGCCAATAATGGCGTTAAATTGAGTCCCGTGCTGATTAACTCCGTACGCAAGGCCAACGGAGACGTGCTGGCCAACTACCAGGCGGAACAGAAGCCGGTGCTCGACCCGCGGGTGGCTTACATCATGACCAACATGATGGAAGGCGTGCTCAATTTCGGGACGGCTTTTGGCGTGCGCTCCGCCGGATTCAACGCACCCGCCGCCGGTAAGACCGGCACCTCCCACGATGCCTGGTTCGCCGGCTACACCAGCGACCTCCTCTGTATCGTGTGGGTGGGGTATGACGATTACAGCGATATCCGCCTGAGCGGGGCTGAAATTGCGGCTCCCATTTGGACCGACTTCATGAAACGGGCGGTTGCCCTTCCCGAATATCGCGACGTAAGCGATTTCGAACAGCCTACCGGAGTGGTGAACGTACAGCTGGATAAGGTGACTAACGCCCTGGCTACTTCCACCTGCCCCAATGATTATGTGGCCGCTTTCATCGCCGGCACCGAACCCACGGAGACCTGCGATCAGGCCATGGGCGAGCACCGGGGGTTCCTCGCCCGCATCCTGGGATTGGGCGGCCCCAAGCCCCTGCCTCCGGTTCCTCCCGGACAGCCCGCCGGCGCTCAATCCGGCCAGCAGGCCGCGGGAGCGCAGGGACAAGCCGACGACCCGCAAAAAAAGAAAAAAGGTTTATTTGGCAAAATTGTGGGTATCTTTAAAGAGGACGACAAGCCCTCGGCTCCGTCTCCGCCGCCAGCCCAGCCTCATTGAGGGCGGCAGTTGACCGGTTGTGGGGACCGGTCGCAGGAGGTGCAACATGCCTCGCGCGTACATCCGCGGTTCCAGCTACTCGCTTTTCCCGTTGCTGATAGTTGCTGCTTTGGCCTGGTTCAATCTTCCGGCCCTCGCTCAACTCGAAGCGGCGCCACCTCTTATGCACGTGGTGGAGCCGCCGCCAAAAGACTGGTCCGCCCAGGAATTGGAGCAACGCGCTGATTCCTTGCGCACCCAGAAGCTGTACCTCGACGCCGTTGACTACTACAAGGCGGCCCTGGCGAAAAATTCCAAGAACTCCCTGCTTTATAACAAGATGGGAATTGTGGAGCTGATGCTGCAGCGCCTGAAGGACGCGGAAAGGGACTTCCACCGCTCCATTAAAGCCGACAAAAATTACGCGGAAGCCTATAACAACCTGGGAGCGGTTTATTACTTCCGCAAAAAATACGGGAAGGCCATCAAACAGTATCGCAAAGCGATTAAGCTTTACGACGATTCAGCCTCCTTCCACAGCAACCTGGGGACAGCCTATTTCTCCCAGAAAAAGTTCGAACCTGCCCTGGCCGAGTACAGTCGCGCCCTGCAACTTGATCCCACTATTCTGGACCGCACCTCGTCGCAAGGAGTAATCGCCCAAACCTCCTCGGTGAGCGACCGCGCCCATTATCACTACATGTTAGCCAAAACCTTTGCCCACATGGGGATGGCTAATCGTTCTCTGCTCTATCTGAGGATGGCTATGGAGGAGGGCTACAAAGGCATCGATGACGTTTACAAGGATTCCGAGTTCGCCGCCGTGCGTAAGGACCCCAGGTTTCTGGAGTTGATGAAGACCCGGCCCGCGGCCATCCCCAATTAGCTGCTTTAAAAAAAAATACTGGTGAGCGAAACTTTTTGCTCAAAAAGGGGTATAAGGGATTAAAGCCTCCTGAAAGCAACAGGGTGAGTAAGGAGAAACGGTAAACCCACTGGCTGCACACCCGAGCACGCCCCAAGCACGCAGCCAGTGGGCGTTTTTGTTTAGACAAGCTGTCTAATTAAATAGGTCACTCGCCATTCAGCCGTCCGCCCCGATGGCCCCCTGAAGGATACTCCGCAGAACTAAGTTCTGAATAATCTTTGAGCTAGACGGCTAACGGGCTAGATAGCCAGCCTGACAGGGCTAATGGGCTAGCCAGTCAGCTAATCAGCTACTTAGCCGGACTGCGCTCGCGAATGTAAACCCGCACCACCTCATCCCACTTACCCTGTGCCTTTAGGATGTACTCCACCGCGTCGCGCAACGCCCCCCGCCCGCCCTGGTGCTCGGTGATGTAATGGGCTTCCTCTTTGACCTCAGCGCGGGCATTGGCCACGGCTACACCCAGGCCGCAATTACGCATAACCGGCAGGTCAATTACATCATCGCCCACGTAAGCGGCCTGCTC
>DATEJK010000026.1:0-41131 GCA_035278025.1 Terriglobales bacterium
GGTTTGTCTTCCGGCAGAGGCCCAATGCCCGCGCTGCCCCCTGGTTCGCTGGTGCCGGACGCGCGGCGTCGGTCCGGCAAAAGCAAAGGAGGCCCGCCAACGCCGCCAGCTCCACTACCGCCTGGCATGGCGCCGGGAAGCCGTTTTCCTTGTGCTACGCGGGCGCGGCGCTTCGCTAATGCCGGAAATGTGGGAACTGCCGGAACTGGCGGTCAACGGCGCGCGTCCGGAGGTCGCGTTTCGCTTGCGGCACTCCATTACGGTAACGGATTTCGCGATTGAAGTCAGCGTGGGAGAGCCCCCACCTGGCGTACGTGGCCGCTGGGTAAAACGGGCGCAAGTGGAAGACCTGCCGCTCACCGGCCTAACCAAAAAAATCCTGCGCCGCGCCAATTTCATCTAAAGTTTAAGTGAAGATCCGTGCACTACCTGATTAAGGAGGAACAAAACAGATGCCTGCTTTGAGCGCCGGAAAGGCTGCCCCAGAATTCACACTGGAGAAGATGGATGGCGGCAAATTCAACCTGCGCGAGGCCCTGAGTCGCGGGCCGGTACTGGCGGTGTTTTTCAAAATTTCCTGTCCCGTGTGCCAGTTCGCCCTTCCCTATGTGGAACGCCTGTACCAGGCCTATGCGGGCAAGAACGTCACCGTGGTGGGAGTTTCACAAAACAACAAGAATGACACCGCCGCCTTTATGCGGGAATACAAGCTTACGCTTCCCGTGCTGCTGGACGATACCAGCAGCTATCCCGTGTCGAATGCTTATGGATTGACCAACGTGCCCACTCTTTTCTGGATCGAGCGCGATGGCGAGATCGGATTGAGCAGCGTGGGCTGGAGCCGCACCGACATGGAGCAGATCAACCGCTGGCTGGCGGAGGCGGGGCGGGCGGAGCAGGCGGTCATTTTTTCGGCGGGCGAGAACGTGCCTGATTTTCGCGCTGGTTGAAACTCCAAAAACTGACCTGCGGTTCGCAGGGAAAATGTGAAGGCCCGGCTTTGAGCCGGGCTTTTCTGCTTACGGCGCCATGACTTCTGTAACGTTGGCCGCCCCCTTTGGCCATGTTACCCTCCGGCCAAGAGTCAGTACTATCGCCATTTTCTGAGGAACTGAATGCATCTGCATCGCAGCGTGCTGGTGGCGGTCTTGCTCTGCAGCGGAGCTTTTGCCGTTGCGGGGCAATCCACCATGGCGCGCCACCATCGCAGCCAGTTACTGCCTATCACCACCAGTTCTCCCGCGGCCCGCATGTTATTCCAGAAGGCCATGGTCAATATGGAAGACCTGCGCACCGAGTGGGCGTTGGCCGGCTGGCGCGCGGCCGCGAGAAAAGACCCGAATTTTGCCCAGTCTGAGATACTCGTCGCCTATCTGACTCAGGACCCGGCGGAAGAGATGGCGGCGCTGGCCAAGGCCAAGCAACTGGAGCCCAAAGTCACGCCCGGGGAAAGACTGCTCATCGAATGGCTTAGCGGCGTGCGTGAGAGCCGCTACGTACCCGCCATTGCCGCGATGAATGACTTGCTTGCCATGTACCCCAAGGATCGCCGCATTGCCTTCCTGGCCGGCCGCTGGATGATTCAGCGGCGCCGTTACGACCACGGCGAGATGCTTCTGGAGCAGGCCATTGCGCTCTATCCCAATTACCCGGCGGCGGTCAATGAGCTGGGTTATGCCTACGCCTACAATGGCGAATTCAAGAAGGCCATGGCCATGATGGAGAAGTATGTGGCCCTGCAGCCCAGCGAGCCCAACCCGCAGGATTCCTACGCGGAAATTTTGCGCTTGTCGGGAAATTTTAACGGCGCCCTGGAACATTACCGCAAAGCGCTGGAGCTGGACCCCAACTTTGTCAGCTCGCAGCTGGGAATCGCCGACACTTACGCCCTGATGGGAGATGAAGACCAAGCGCGGCACGAATACGAGAAAGCTATCGCCGTGGCCGATGGAGAAGGGGCGCGCCTGCAGTATGGTTTGCAGCAGGCGGCTACCTACGTTCGCGAGCGCCGTTACGTGCAGGCCGACCAGGCCTTTCGCGCTTTGGCGGACGAAGCCCACCGCCAGGGCTTCGCGCGCGTGGAAGCCGAGGCTTACCGCAGCATTGCCGTCTATGAGCCCCAGGTTTCGGCGGCCATGAAGAGCCTGGACCAGGCGGAGAAGGCATTGCAGGACCACCCTCTCTCGCAGTCGGATATAGAAGAAGAACACGCGCTCCTACTGGGCGCGCGCGCGCGCCGCGAGCTGCAGTCCAGCGATCGTACCGCCGCCGTGAAATCGGTGCTGCAACTGCAGACCCTGGCCGCCTCCAGCCGCAGCGAGGTGGTGCAGCGCTCGTATCACGCCGCCGCCGGAGCGTTGGCCATGGCGCAAGGCAAGTACACGCAGGCTGTTGCCCATCTGGAAGAGGACCAGAACAACCCTCTCTCACTGGAACTGCTGTGGCAGGCCTATGGCAAAACCGGAGCCCGGGAACAAACGGAGGCGCTGCGCTCCGATGTGGCGGCCTTGAATGATCCTACGCTGGAGCAGGCGCTGGTGGGCCCGCAGCTGCGCGCCAGCCTCAGCGGGGCGGCCGCGCACCCTTAACCGCCGGCACACGCGGTAATTTATGGCGCGTATCCCAATACTTCGCTTCGGCAATCTAGCGGATCACGCGCGCCAGCTCAACCTTGCCAGCTATACCCCGTCCATCAGCCTGCAGGGTCTGGTGCGGGGCGTGGATAACGTGCGTTACGACGTTTATCTCAGCCCGCGTTGTTCCGAGGAAGCGCGTGCCTGCATCTGCGCCCTTATCGCCCGCAACGGCAATGTTGCCGACCTGATCCTGGAACCGCCGCGTCCGCTGGAAGCGCGCAGCAACCTGCTGCTGCGCTCGCGGGAAGAACGCCCGGCGGCGGTGGCCTCCAGCCCGCGGGGCACGCCGGCGGAGTTCAAGCGCCTGCTTTCCGATCTGCTGGTGGAAGCGCTCAAAGCCGCCAAGCAGCAGAACAACATCGCCGTGGACCTGCTGGCCCGCCTGGCGGTGGTGAAGTTCCTGCGCGCCGAACTGACCGCGCAGTTCGCCGTGGTGGTGGAACGCTGCCGCACCCTGCTCAAAAGCTGCGAAGGCATGCGGCCGGAGCGGGCGACGCAGATTCGCGACCGGGTATACGCCCTGCAGGTTTCCAAGAAAGCCGTGCTGCGCCGCGCCGGGCAGGAAATTTTCGAGACTCTGCGCGAAACCGAAAAGCAGACCCTGGTGCGCATGCGCCAGTCCCTGTTCGGAGAGGCCGCCGGCAACAGCTATGAACTGTTTCTCAACCGGCTGGCTTTCACCGAAGATGGCCGCGACGACTACCTGAACGCCGAACATTACGTCATGCTCGGCAACTACGAGCAGGACCCCGACCGCTTCGCCACCATGCGTGATTTGGCGGGCGCGTTCCTGGTTTCGCTCGACGTGCTGGACCAGGCTTCCGACGCGGACCGCGTGCTGGACGGCCTGCTCAATGCCCCGGAGAACGCGCAGGAACTGGTGGCGGGTGGCGCGCCGGACGATTCTTCGGCCCGGGGCAGAGCGCAGAAGGCCCTGCTCAACCGATGGCAGGAGCTGCTGGAGGCGCAAAAGGTGATGGATTTCGTGGTTGCCTCCTACGAGGTGGTGCCGCTGCTGAGCGAATACTCGCCGGCCATCAACGCCCAGCAGCTGAAGAACGCGCTTGTTTCTAAAAAGGAACGGAGCCGGGTGGAGGCGCTCATTGCCGAGCACCCGCGGCTTTCCGGCGCCAGCCTGCAGGCAGCCATCCGGCGGGTGGGAGAAATGAAAAGCGGGGACAAGGCCCGCATTGCCGGGCGCTTTCTCAGCGACTTCATGCGCTACCACCGCGACCTGCGGCGGCTGGAGGCGCTCAACTCCGCGCTCGACAGCGTGAACGTGATCGGCAACGAGAAGCTGCGCGAGCTTTCCTCGCTCAATCGCCTGCTCTACGAGTTCCTGGTGCGCGACGAGCAGAAGCCCAGCGAGGAGAAGGTAGTCCACCACGTCATCATCAAGGCGGACGTGCGCGATTCCACCCGCATGACCCGCGCCCTGGGCGAGCGCGGCCTGAACCCGGCTTCCTACTTCAGCTTGAACTTCTACGATCCGGTGAACAAGCTGCTGCCCAAGTACGGCGCCGGCAAAGTGTTCATTGAAGGCGACGCCATCATCCTCTCTCTTCTGGAATACGAAGGCGAGCGCGGGTTCGCGGTGAGCCGCGCCTGCGTGCTGGCCAAAGAGATGGTGGACATTGTGCGCGCCTATAACGAAGAGTCGCAGAAGGCGGGACTGCCCGGGCTGGAACTGGGTGTGGGCATCACCTACCAGCCTTCGCCGCCCATGTACCTGATGGATGGCAACGCGCGCATCATGATTTCGGAGGCGCTCAACGAGAGCGACCGCCTCTCCTCCTGCAGCAAGCAGGCGCGGCGCCTGCTGCCTCTGGGCGGGCCCTTCAACGTATACCGCTTTCAGCTGCAGCGCGAAGGCAACAGTAATGATTTCGAGGATGCGCCCCTGGTGTATAACGTCAGCGGCATTCAGTTGAATGCCGGCGCCTTCCATAAGCTGCAGCAGGAAATTTCGCTGCAGGCACAAGATGTGGCCATGCCCACAATCTGGGAGAGCGAGCAGATGCGGCTGCACAGCGGCCTGGTGCCGCTTGAAGGCGGCCTGTTCCACACCGTGGTGGTGCGCGAGGCCCGTGCCGCCCGTCTCCGTGCCAGCGACTTTGCCCCCCTGGGCTGGAGCGACGATCTCTATTACGAAGTGTGTACTAATGCCGGCGTGTACCGCTTTCTAGAACAGAGCCAGGCCGCCAAAGCGGGAGCGGGAAGCTAGTCTGTTTTGCTCTTGTTTCCATGCAGCCCCGCGAAATAATCAACCTCTGTCATTCTGAGGGAGCGCGAACCGAGCTTGCGAGGCGAGCGCGACCGAAGAACCTATGCGTTTTTCTCTCGACCTAAGTGCGGCGAGGGAACCCAGGGATACTACTTTCTCCCGCGGAGCGGTCGCTTAGTCTGGTCCTGGACCAAGCCCCAAAGTGGTCGGAGTATCGACGACTGAGCGCACAAGTTTAGGGGGAGCCAATTCTTCCCAGCGTATGCCCAGAGGAAAGGTTAGATCGCCGTGCCGGGCACCCAGAGCACTAATATCAGCCAGAACTTGGCTCCCAGTAGATACGGAATCAATGCCGAAATGGTTGCGACCGTCCAGGTCATGGTGGGCTGATAAGCGTCCGAAGCTCCAATGACCGCCTGACAATGCGGACAGGAGAATGTAGGCGTTAGCTTAAGATCCTCCAACCTTATCTTCCTGTGGCATGCCGGACATTTCGTGCGGTTCGAAACATAGGTTCTTCGTCGCGCTCGCCTCGCAAGCGTGGGTCGCGCTCGCTCAGAATGACAGAATCTTCGCGCTAGAGTGCGGCTGCTCAATACGGTATCCGGTGCACCTCGAACGGAATGCGGATGACCGCTTCCAACGCCACGGCCAGGCCATTTTTGGTGGCGGGGCGGAAGTGGCAATGGCGCAGAGCATCGCTGGCGGCCGCATCCAGGCGGTCATCTACGCCGCGCAAGATGCGAACGTCACCCACGCTGCCATCGGCGGCAATCACGGCGTAGAGCGTGACCGTTCCCGTGACGTGCTGGCGCATCAGGATTCCGGGATAAGCCGGGTCCACCTTCTCGACCACCACGGGCGCGGTCAGGTCGCCCTGCGCGGGATCGTTATTCAGCTCGGCAAAGCGGATCACCCAGCTGCCGCTGCGCGAATTCAAGTTGGGCATGTTCAGAGTGACGGAATAAAACTTCTTGCGACCGAACACCTGGCGGTCTATTTCCGAAGGCGCTGCGGGCAAATCGGTGCGCGCGCGCGGCGGCAGGTTGCGCAGGCCGGCGGGAATGCTGGCCATGGCCCACAGGCTGCGGGCAGGAGGAGCCGCAACCACAGGAAGGCCGCTATTGGCCGGCGGCACAGCTCCGGGCGCGATGCTGATGCCGGACAACTTATCGCGTGTCGAATTGGCGCTGCCGTTGCCCGCTTCAGCCAGGCCGCCGCTGATGGCGCCGGGCGCGCCCGAAGCACCCACATGCCCGCTCGGTCCGGCAGCGAAAACTCCGCGACGGTTGCCCATCGGCACCTCAATTGGACCTTTGACTGTGCTGGGCGCAAGTCCAAGGGCGACCATTTGCCCGGCAGGCCGGCCGAAAGCCACGGTGTGAATATCCGGCGCCGCACCTGCTGGCGCCATTCCCGCTGCGACAACCTGCCCCGCTTCAGCGGCGCCGACCTGTCCGCCCCCTCCAGCGCCTCCTCCGGAGGCGGTCGTGGTCGCCGTCTGCTGAGCGGGCACCGGCAGCTTAGGCGCCGCCACGCCCGGCTGCAGCTCGGCCACATTGAGCGCGCCTATGGGATGTGTGACCATTGCGGTTCGCGCCGGCGGGGGAACCACTGAAGGCTGCGGTGCACCGGGAGCGTGCAGGTCAGCCAATGCGGAGGTAGTTTCCGGAGACGGAGCAACTGCCTTGGGCTGCGGCAAACCCGGGCCAGCTCGATTTGAGGCCTCGGCAACATCAGGCGGCGGAGCAATCACGGAGGGCTGGGCCAGGGGCGAAGCAGCACGTTGGATTGCCTCCGCAGCGTTAGGCGGAGGTGGCACCACCGAGGGTGGCGGCAGCGGGGAAGCGTGGTGTTCAGTCGTTCGCGCCAGCTCAGGCGGAGGCGGAACTACCGGAGTGGCAATCGCGGGCAGCGTCAGTTTGGATTCCAGCGAACCCGGCACAGGCACGGGCCCGGGGGAACGCGTCCACGCCACCAGGTTGGGCACCGACATTTCCTGCGCCAGTTTTACGTCGGGCGGCACGATGATGGTCTGACTGCGGTTGTCCGCTTCCGGGGGCACGGAAATAATTTCTTGCGGCGCATACGCGGGATCAGCTTTATGGTGCAGCCGGGCGCGCAGGGCAGGTGCCTTGATGGCGGGCAGGTACTCCGAGGTGGTGTAGTAAACGATCTGGCTGTGCTGGAACGCGGGACGGATGACCACCCGCGGCCGGCTTAGCCAGGCGTGCGTCAGGCCCCAAATGACCGCCAGCATCAGGCCGTGGCTGAGGGCGGATTCGGCCAGGCTGCGCCAGGGCAAGCCGGTGGGGGTGAAAACGTCCGGCCAGAAGGAAGCGCCCGCTAGCATCGGCTCGGCGGGCGCAGGCCGCATCAGTGCACCCAGATTGCCGAGGAGCGCGGAAAGGCGCGGTTCCAACCGAATCAGGAACTGTAGCCCCGGTGTGGGTTCACCGGTACTGCACCTTGGCGAATTCGGCTGGCCTGGCGGCTGGGACATAACTTCAGACCAAGGGCGCGGAGAGATTATAGCTGCTTTTCTTCCACAGCTTTCCTCAAAACGGGAATTGTCCGCCATCGCCGGCCGACTCGTCCTATAAGACTAGTGTTTTCAGCTCCCTGCTTTGGTGATTTAATGGGACCATACTATGCGCAGAATTTTGCTTTTTATGCTTGTGCTGGCATGTTTCGCCGGCGGGGCAGCGATCGCCCAAACAACCTCGAGCGCAGATGAATCCGGCGCTGGCCAAGCTGCGGCAAATTCCACATCCGCCGACAATTACTCCGGCATGTACACTTTTTTACGCGATGGTGAATTTGTGCAGATCACGCATGAGGACAAGGGCAAACTGACCGGTTTTGTTTCCCGCTATGGCGACCTGGAGAGCGACCGCGGCGCCTTCCTCGACCAGTTTTTCAAGCAGGGCGCGTTTGACGGCCGTAACCTGAGCTTTACCACCGACGTCGTCCATGGCGTCTGGTTTCAGTTTCAAGGCACCGCCGACCGGGGCCCAGGCAAAACCGTAAATGACGAAGGTTATTACGTCCTCAAAGGGACTCTTACCCAGCATTCCACCGACGCCAATCGTAAGGAAGTGGCCAAGTCGCGGGAAGTGGTGTTCAAATCCTTTCCTCAAGACGTGAGTGCGCCCGCTGGCGCGCCCAAGGACTAGCGCCTACTCGAAAGGGGCGGCCGCTCAGGATTTCGCTTCCGGCGGACGGGTGAATTCCACCGCATTGGGTGCGCCGCCGAAGCGCGTGTGCTGCGTGCCTCTGAGTTCCTCCGGGCCGTAGGTGCCAGTGGCTTCTCCCGGCTTGGTATGCGACATTTTAGCGTTCCTCTCCAGAGCGGCCTTTACGTCGCGCAGCACCCGTTCAATCAACTCTTCCAGCCGCGCCGAAAAAGAAGTGACGAACGGCGTCAGCAAGCTCACCGAGGGCGCGTAGTTCATGGTGACGTGCACCATGGTGTCGGCCCCCAGGGGAGAGAAGGTAATCCGCCCGCTGTTCTTGGCCCCGGAAACGGATTTCCAGCCAATCGCCTGATTGAGCATGAACTGCTCGATTTGCGCATCCCATTCAAACTGGCGGCCGTCAATGTTGACCGTCCAATGCGAGTGGTCGCCATCGCGGCGGACCTGCTCGATGACGTCTGTAAACTGCGGCAGGCGTTCCATGTCCAGCCAGGCGCGAAACACGTCCTCCACCGGGGCGGCGATCTGGATGCTCTTCTCCAGGCGAACCACCCGGCGATGCCCGGCCCGCCCCACATAATTAAGTGCCAGCAGGACGCCTACCATGCCTCCCGCCCCCACCGCTGCCCCCATTGCAAAGCCCTTCCAGAAATGATTTCTCCGCACCATGGCACCCTCCAGGGCGTGTTCCTGCTCTCCGGTTTTCCGGGGAACCCGCTAACCATTGGAGCCGTATCACGAAACCGCTGGTTGCCATGTGGAAGAAGTTCCGAGTGCTCAGTGCCCGGTTCCCAGCACCTAAAGCACTCATCTGCCTGAAGAAGTTGCTGTAAGCGGGACAGCCTGTATGCCGGCAAATACAACTGCAGGGGTCGGAAGATACATCGCTGTAAGTAGGGCATTGGCAGAATCGGAGCGGGTTTGCGGCGGAAGCATTGGGGAATAGTGCTGCTGGCGGGCTTTGCCGGCGGGGTGGCGGGCGCGTGGGCCATGCGGAAGTTCAGTTCAACCTGGCGCGAGCTTGGCGGTCCATCTTGGGCGCCGCCAGGCGCGCCTTACAGTTCGCAGGAATGGGATTCGGCGGGAGGCGCGGCGGAGGTCGCGGCAAAAGTTCTGCTCGGCCGCAGCCTCTCTCTCCAGGAGAAACTCAGGGCTGCCGCCGCCGTGCACTACGGGGTGGGGGGACTGGCGGGGGCCGGCTACGCCGCTGCCGGCGAAGTTTATGCGCCGCTGCGTGCCGGTTCAGGCGCGGCGTTCGGCATTCTGTTCTGGCTGGCGGGCGACGAACTGGCCATGCCCTGGATGGGCCTGAACGCCAAGCCCTCCGGTTACTCTCCCCTGATGCACCTCAATTCCCTGGGCGAACACGTCGTCTACGGCACAGCGGCGGAAATGGTGCGGCGCGCTCTTTCACGTGAGTGAATACATGGGTCGAGTCCATATCGGCACTTCCGGCTGGCATTACAACCACTGGCGCGGGCCTTTCTATCCGCAGAAGCTGCCGGCCGGCAAAATGCTGGAGTTCTATATGGCGCGGTTTGATACCGTCGAGCTCAACAACAGCTTCTACAAGCTGCCCAGCGTGGAATGTTTTGAAAACTGGCGGCAAGCAACTCCTCCCGGCTTCTGCTTTGCGGTGAAGGCCAGCCGCTTTCTTACCCACAACAAGAAGCTGAAAGACCCTGAAAGCGCGCTGCAGAATTTTCTGCCCCGCGCGGAGGCGCTGCAAGACAAGCTCGGTCCCATTCTGTTTCAGCTGCCGCCGCGCTGGCGGGTGAACGTGGAGCGCCTGGAAGAATTCCTGCAGGTCCTCCCGCGCCGCCACCGCTATGCTTTCGAATTCCGCGAGCCCAGTTGGAACACCGAAGCGGTGTACGCAACCTTACGCCGTCATAACGCCGCCTACTGCATCTTCGAGCTGGACTGCTTCATTTCTCCTCTGGAGATCACCGCGGATTTTGCCTATGTGCGGCTGCACGGTCCCGGCGGCAAATACCAGGGCTGCTATTCGCGGCAAACGCTGCGGCACTGGGCGGAGCGGGTTGCCGCCTGGAACAAGCTGCGCGCCGCCTACATCTATTTCGACAACGACCAGGCGGGTTATGCCGCCCAGAACGCGCTCGAACTCAAGCGCCTGGTCGCGGAACGACGATCAAACTCAGATGCCATCGAGGAAACAAAACTCGGGGCGGCCTAGACCAGACCGTAGCCAATCTCATCCGGATGGCCTTAACGGGCATTCCGGCATGATGCATTCGCCCAGCAGCTGGCAGGTGCGTCTGCGCCCGCGCGACACCACCGTCTACGTCAGCCAGGGGCGAACCGTGCTGGCCACCAGCACCGACGGCTTCGTCTTCGAGCACCCCGAGCACGGCCTGTGGGTGTACCAAACGCGCATGCTCTCGCGTTATCGCTGGCTCATCAATGGCCAGCCGCCGCGGCGCGCCGGCAACTCCAACATGCAGCAGCACACCTGGATGGGCTACTACATCGCCTCGCCGCCCAATATCAAAGATACCGGCCTGGACCAAACAGACCCGGCGCAACAGACGGTCGAGTTGCGGCTCTCGCGCTACGTGGGCGCGGGCATGCATGAAGACGTGGATGTCACCAACTTTACCCAGATCCATACTTCCATCCGGCTTGAACTGGAGGTGGACAGCGACTTTGCTGACCCGCGCGAAGCAGGCGGCCAGCGCCGGCAGAAAGGCCAGCTCAAGCGCCGATGGACCCCGCCGGGCAACCGGCAGGCGGAACTGGAGTACGACTACCGCGCGCAGCATGCTTACCAGCACCAGGGCGACAAGGGGGTGGCCCGTATGCACCGCGGCATAAAGTTGACCATCGCGCGCGCCGGTTCGCGCCCCCGGTTTCAGCGCAAACGGATCGGGTTCCTTGTGGACCTGCCGCCACACGGGACTTGGCACGCCTGCCTGGACTGGGTGCCGCAAATTGAAGGCGAGTGGCAGAAGTTGGACCACTCCTGCTATTTCTCCGGCGTCAATGAGTGGGACCGCAAGCGCGGCGAGTTTCTGCAGCAGACCACGTCTTTCAGCAGCGTGGGCAGTGGCACCCTGGCGCCGGTTGTGGTGGGTGCTCTGGAGCAATCCAAGCACGACTTGGCGGCCCTACGCCTGTACGACCTGGACAAGGCGCGCGGCTGGGTTCCTGCAGGCGGCCTGCCCGACTACGTGGCGCTGTTTGGGCGCGACTCCCTGGCTTCTTCCTGGGAGGCTGAACTGCTGGGCCAGGAGATGAGCGCAGGCACGCTGCTGGAGCTGCCCCGAACCCAGGGAACGAAAATAGATGACTGGCGCGACGAGCAACCCGGGCGCATCCTGCATGAACTCCATACCAATCCCCTGGCCACGCTGAATTTCAACCCCCACGGCCGCTACTACGGCGGCGTTACCGGAGCTATTTACTATCCCGTGGTAGTCGCCGGGTTGTGGCACTGGACCGGCAACAAGGAACTGGTACAGCCGTTCATCGAGCCCGCGCTCAAAGGCCTGCAATGGGCCGACACTTACGGCGATTTGGACGGAGACGGTTTCTACGAGTATCAAACTCACTCCCAGCAGGGCGAAAAGAATCAGGGCTGGAAGGATTCCGGCGATGCCATCGTTTATGAGGATGGCTCCCAGGTGCGCGCGCCCCTGGGCACCTGCGAAATGCAGTCCTTCACCTACGTCTCCAAACTTCATCTCTCGGAAGTTCTGTGGTGGCTGGATCAGAAAGAGCTGGCGGCCAGGCTGTTCAATGAGGCCAGCGAACTGAAGAAGCGATTCAATGAAGTTTTCTGGATGGAAGACGAAGGATATATCGCGATGGGATTGGACTCCAAAAAGCGGCAGATCAAGTCCATCGCCTCCGATCCGGGGCACGCGCTGGCCAGCGGGATCGTGGACATCGCCAACGTGGAGCGGATGGCGCGGCGGCTGATGGCCGGCGATATGTTCACCGGATGGGGAATCCGCACCCTTTCAGCAGACCATCCCGCGTTTAATCCCTATGCTTATCATCGCGGCACGGTATGGCCGGTGGAGAATGCGGTGTTCGCACTGGGCTTTGCCCGCTATGGCTTGCACGAGCTCATGTTCCAGCTAGGCGAGGCGCAGTTTGAGGCGGCTTCGCTGTTTGACTATTTCCGCCTGCCGGAATGTTTTGCCGGGCACCAGCGCGAGCCCGAGCATCCTTTTCCCGGACTTTATCCCAAAGCCAATTGGCCGCAGGCGTGGTCAGCCTCGGCAGCGCTGTTGCTGGTGCAGGCCATAATCGGGCTTTATCCTTATGCGCCGCTGCACGCCTTGCTGCTCGACCCCCATCTGCCGGTCTGGCTGCCGGAAATCAAGCTGCACAATTTGCGGGTGGCGGAAGCGGTGCTCAGCCTGCGTTTCTACCGCCGTCAGGATGGCAGCAGCGACTACGAGGTCCTGGAGAAGCGCGGGCATCTGCACGTGGTGCGCCAGCCCAGCCCCTGGTCGTTGACCGCCGGCTTCGGGGAGCGTGTTCGCGACGCCGTCGAGAGCATTCTGCCGGGAAAATGACGAGAAGGTCAGGCGCTGCTGCTGCCGCCGCCAGCGGCGCGCCGCGCCTCGGCGATCTTCTTTTCCAGAAAATCAGTGTGGTCGCGCTCAAAATTGGAAAACTCGCGGTATAGTTCGCGCAACTCGGCGTCTTCTGTCAGTTCCGCCAGCCGGGTGTAATAGCGGACCGCGTTCTGCTCGGCGGCTACGGCGATTTCCAGGGCCAGTTCGCGCGGGGAACGGCCGCCGCTGGTCCGGCTGATGGCAAAAATGTCGCCGCTGTTGAGTTGTGGCACCTCGATGAAGTCGCGCACATCGTCATCGGTAATGGCGCAGGGGCGCGTGCCGTAGCGGTCAAAGTAGCGCTGCTGCAGTGCGGTGCCGTGCCGGCGCTCTTCCGCCGCCATGTCCCAGAACGTGCTGGCGATTTCCAGCGACTCGTCGTCGCGAAAGCCGGCGAACAACTCCGCGAACTGGTGATAGATTTCAGCGTTGCGTTCTTCGATGAAAATAGCCACGTGCAACGCTTCTTGGGCGGTGAGGGAAGCGAAGTCGCGTTTCAAGTGGCGGACTCCTGAGCACAGAATAACGCGGGAGCGCGCGGTTTATGCCGCGGGTCCATGATTAGGCTGCTGAGGACAGCGCCGGGCTGACCACGGCGGAGCAACGCGGGCGCGCCGACACTTTGCCGGCGTGCATTTCCAACGTCATGGTGCGGGAGCAGCGCTCGCACAGCCAGAAATATTGCAGCTGACGGGGCACGTGTCCCGAGGCGGAAGGCGGTCCGGCGCCCAGGTCCAGGCGGAACAACTTGCCTTCGTGCAGATAGCGGAAAGGGGCGGAACACGTTGGGTTCGCGCATTTAGCGAGCATGTCCGAGCTCCGGAAATGTTGGTCCCCGGTCCGTCATCCGGGGCAGCTAAAGGGTTGCGGTTGAAAAAGCCGCAAGAACAACCGTGGGCAAAGGATCAGGCAGTCTGTTTGGCCGGGCCTGCTGCTTGCGCCCCTCCGCGCTCCAGCCGCTGAATCGCATTGCGCAGCCAGGTTTTGACGGATTCCTCCAGCTCAAGCTGATTGTAACCCGTATTCAGACCGGCCAGGGTATCGCCTTTTTGATTTAAAACAATATGGTGGCAGGGTACATTCTCATTTCGGGAATTTTCCGGAACGAAAGGGAAGAGCAGGCACTCTCGGCAGGGATGGCTGTGCTCCGGGTCCCCGAAATTCAAACAGGTGAGCGAGTCTTGGAACACCGACGTCGGCTTCCACGGGGTGCGTACGGAGCGGCCATAGCCGCCTTGTTCCAGAAAGCTGAGTTCGAACTTCAGCACTTCCAGCAGGTCGCGATCGTCTTCCGCCATACAACCCTCCGCTGCTGGATCTGGCGCGGGAGCGCGAACGGCGGCAAGCCGTTCTCCAGCCTACCCGCTATTCTGGGCGCGCGTGTACCAACTGGCTGTGACTTCTATCACAGCCCCCGGTGAGTAGGCTCACTCTGTGACCTAGGTCACATCCCGCTTGTGACAACTGTGCGAGTCTGGCCTGGCTGGACTATCCGGCTGGAGCGGAACCCGTGACCGCCCTGGACTTCAACCAGTCGCCCTTCATCGTCATCTGGGAAGTGACCCAGGCTTGCGACCTGGCCTGCGTGCACTGCCGCGCCAGCGCCCAGCCGCACCGCAGTCCTTTCGAGCTCAGCACCGGGGAGGCGAAGCGGCTGATCGAGGAAGTGGCGGAGTTGCGCGCCCCCGTGTTCGTGCTTACCGGCGGCGACCCCCTGAAGCGGCCGGATATTTACGAACTGGTGAAATATGGCGCCGCCCTTGGGGTGCGCACCTCGCTCACCCCCAGCGCGACCCCCTTGCTGACCCGTGAAGCTCTGGTGCGGCTGCAGGCTTGCGGCCTGGCCCGCCTGGCCATCAGCCTTGACGGGCCCACGGCTGCCATACACGACGCTTTCCGCCGCGTGCCCGGTTCCTACGAGTGGACACTGCGCGCGGTGCAATGGGCTCGCGAAATCGGTTTGCCGGCGCAAATCAACACTACCGTCACCCGCCACAACCTGGGCCACCTGGATGACATCATCGCCCTGCTGCAGACGCTCGACATCGTGTTGTGGAGCGTCTTTTTTCTGGTGCCCACCGGACGCGGCCAGAGCAGCGACCTGATCTCGGCGGAGGAATTCGAGCAGGTTTTCGAGAAGCTGTACCAGACTTCGCGCCAGGTGAAGTTCGACATCAAGAGCACCGAGGCGCAACATTACCGCCGCTTCCTGCTGCAGAAAAGGACCGCCGCCCGGCGCAGCGGCCAGCCCGATGCGGCCATGGCCAAGGTGTTCGGCGCGACCAGCGCCGACGGCATCGGCCGCGCCCCGCGCGGCATCAATGACGGCAAGGGTTTTGTCTTCATTTCCCACCGGGGCGAAGTCTTTCCCAGCGGCTTCCTCCCGGTCTCCGCCGGCAACGTGCGCCGAAATTCCCTGGCCGAGCTTTACCGCTGCTCGCCGTTATTTCTTGCCCTGCGCGACAGTGCCAACCTGAAAGGGAAGTGCGGGATCTGTGAATTTCGCGAGGTGTGCGGGGGCTCGCGCGCCCGCGCCTATGCGGTGACTGGCGATATGTTCGCCGAAGAGCCCAACTGCGTGTATCAGCCGCAGCCCGGGCGGCAGAGTGTGGGTGCTGCTTCGTCTCCAGGTGCCCCCGCTCACCCGCTTTCGTGAGCCCGGTCACTGCGCCACGGTTTTCTCCCGCCAACAATAGGCTTAAAGGGGGAACCGTGGAGAGCACCTACCTGTACCGCAGCAGCGCCATCTGGACCATGCGGCGCCGGGGCATTGTCTCGGCGGAAGATGTGCCGCGCACCATCAATTTTTCTGCTCCGCCGGAATTCCAGGGCGAACCCGGGCTCTGGACCCCGGAGCACCTGCTGGTGGCTTCGGTTGCCACCTGCTTTCTCGCCACCTTCCGCGCCCTCGCCGAATACTCCAAGCTGCAGGTGCTTCGGCTGGAAGTTGAGGCTGAGGGTCTGCTGGAGAAGGAAGAGGGCGGCTTCCGCTTCACCCAAATGGTGGTGCGGCCGCGGCTGACCATTGCCGAGGCGGCCGACCAGGAACGGGCCCAGCGCCTGCTGGAGAAGGCTGAGCGCGCCTGCCTCATCTCGCGTTCCCTTTCCAGCCACATGGAGCTACAGGCCACGGTGGAAGTGGGCGCCGCCGTGCCTGTGGAATCACCCGGGGAAGTGGAAGTTTCCCGCAGCGTGAAGTAAGGTTGTAAGCGGGCCGGTGATGCCGGCCTGCGATGACTTCCACCCCCGCAGTTCAGAGCCCTGCCACATACGCGGCCACGCCTGTCCCGGCGAGGCGGCCCTGGCTGCGCGTCGCCCTCCCCGCCTTCCTGATGCTTGCCTACGTGGCGCAGTGCGCCTGGTTCATCCGCACCCAGTCCTTCACTTTTGATGAGCCGGTTCACATTGTTACCGGGCAGGAGATGTGGCGCTATGGCCGCATCCAGGATTGGAACGACCATCCGCCGCTCCAGCGGCTGTTGTGCACTTTGCCCATCATGAGCTCAAAGTGGCAGGTGGATGTGCAGGGACATTTCCCGGAATTTCTGGCGCTCGGATTTCATCCCGGCCCGCAGGAAATGGCGGACCGCGGCCGCGCCGTTAGCGTCGTGCTGGGGATCATTCTGGCTGTGCTGCTGTGGACCAGCGCCCGCCGTCTCTTTTCGGAAGACGCCGCCAACCTGGCGCTGGGGTTTTTCGCCTTCTCACCGGCCTTAATCGCGCACTACTCACTCATTACCACTGACGGCATCGGCGTGCTCATGATCTTCGCCACCGCCGTGCAACTGCTGCGCTGGCGGCATAATCCCACCCGCGTCCAAACCGTGCTGCTGGGCGCGGTGATGGGACTGTTGCTGCTGGCAAAGTTTTATACCCCTCCCATGTTCCTGGTGGCATTCCTCTGGGTACTGGTGCTGAAGCCGGAACGAATCGCCTTTCATCCACGGCGCTGGAACTGGCGCGCGGCGGCGGCGGTTTGCGCGATCGCCTTCATGGTGCTGTGGGCCGGTTATTTTTTCCACGTTTCGCATCTGACCATGCGCGACGGCCGCTTTATTGCGACCTTCCCCCACCGCGGGCCCATCATCAAAAACATGCGCACGCCGGTAAATTTCAGCATTCCCATACCCGCGGGCGAGTACCTGGAAGGTTTGCGCAATGTGGCCTTCCACAATCACCGCGGACATCAGTCATTCTTTTTGGGAACGGCTTCTCTCAAGGGCGGCTGGAAGCTCTACTACCCGACGGTGATGTTGCTGAAGTGGCCAACCGTGGTCGTTCTGCTGTTTTTGATCGTTCTAGTTTTCGCCGCGAGGCGACGCATTACCGTGCCCCGTGACCTGCTGATCCTGGCCACTTTTCCGGCGGTGTACTTCGTGTTCGCCATCTTTTCCCACATTGATATCGGCGACCGGCACATTTTGCCCATGTATCCCTTTGTGCTGCTATTTGTGGCCGGGGGCGTCTGGCAGTTGGCCCGCCGCTCGCGCACCGCACTGATTCTGGTCCTGCTTGCAGTGGCGCTCAACGCCGCGGATGCGCTGCGCTACGCTCCCGATTACCTCTCCTATTTCACTCCCTTCGTGCCTTCCAGCCAGAGCTACAAGCTGCTCAGCGACAGCAACCTGGATTGGGGACAAGGGCTGCTCGCCCTGCGCCACTACCAGGCTGCTCACCCTCAGGAGAAGATCTATCTGGCTTATTTCGGCAGCGTGGACCCCGGTGCCTACGGCTTGCGAGTGGACAAACTGAAGGAGAATCAGCGGGTTTCAGGCGCAACCGTGGTGATCAGCTCCACTCAGCTGACAGGGCAGATGCTGGAAAACTTCGGCGCCTATCACTGGGTTTTGCGGTATCCGCAGATCGCTATCCTGAATCACAGCCTGCACGTGTTCCGCATACCGGCCCAGTAGTTTGCGCGGCATCGAGTCCCGCCTAAAGGCCATCCTTTTCAAATAAAGCGGGTTAATCAGAGTTTCCTAGCGGATGGGCGCCGGACCAAAATTGATGAGCCGGTCCAGAACCTTCTGTGATTGTTCCTTCCTGCGGTTTTCCGATGTCTCGGGCCGGGGAATGTAATTGGGCGCCAATTTTGCCAGTGCGGCCGCCAATTCGCTGAAGGAACGGCCAATTTCTGAATTGTTCTGCAGGGCCACGGGGTTGCCGCGATCAATGGCCGGCCCGATGGCGTTGAACTGATTGGGTATTTTCCAGAAAACGCGGCAATTAGTGGCGGCCTCCGCGTCTTCATCGCTGAAGCCGGCAATCTTGCGGTGGCGGTTCACCAGCAGTTGTACCCTGCGGTTGGCCGGATCGCCGCCCAGGAAATCCCGCACCCTTCCTGCGCTCCACAGCGAGGAAACATCCGCCTGCACCACCAGCAGCACCAGTTCCGAGAGGTCGCAAACGGTGTGGCTGATCTTATCCAGGCGGTTGGAGCCGTCCACAACAACGTACTTGTAGTGGTCCAGAAGCAGGTCAAACAGGAGCACCAGGTCGCTGTTCTCGACCTCCAGGGGAACGGGAACACTGAGACCGGCAAGGAGGCGCAGTCCGCTCGCCAACTCGGTCATAAAGCCTTCCAGCAGAGAAGCATCCATGCGGTGCAGGTTGTGCAAGGCATCCACCAGCCCGAACTGCGGCCGCACATTCAAGTGCAGGGAGGTGTGTCCCAAAGGAGCCAGGTCCACGAGCGCCACATGGGAATGCTCCTTCTGTAGTGCAACGGCTGTATTCACGGCGACGGTAGTGGCCCCGCAGCCGCCCTTTGCGCTCAAAATGGTGATAAGTTTTCCGCGCGCCCCGCCTGATTTGCGGCCCTGCAGATTGGCATGAAGGCGGGCAAAGGCTTCCAAGAGCGCGCCGCTGGCCATATCCCGGTCCAGGAACTCGCTCGCTCCCGCCCGCATGGCGCGAATAATGACCTGGGGCTGATTCAGGGCGCCCACCGCAAAAACCGCGGCTTGGGGTTCTTTGGCCAGGATCTCAATTGCCGCGATGCCGGAATCGGGATCAGCGGGGGAAATGTCCACCAGCACAACATCGGGATGCACTTGCTGTAGCTGCCGGAGAAGGGAATCGCTGGCGAGGCCGGGCAGGATTTCGCGCCGGAATACCACTTCCGCGGCGAGCGTGGCTTCCACCCGGGACTTGAGAACAGAAAGGTGTTCTTCGTTTTTGCCGATCAGGGCGACTCTAAACGTGCGCATGGCGAAGTGTTTCTCTTTGACTTTCAACATCTTACGGATAACGTTCGAGGTTACCAAGTGACGAAGGTAATGCCCCGGTCCGACCGCGACCTTGGCCTGGAGAAGGGAGCCAAATCGGGAATAATCGGCCGATCAAGCGCTGAAGTCCTCCCTCAGAAAAGCTCTTTTGGAGCCCTTTAAGTTGTGATAGGGTTGCCCTCCTATCAGTAGTATCAGGGAGATACAGGTGCACACACCGGGCCAGCAATTACGCAGCTTGCGCGAGCGACTGGGACTGACCATGCGGGATGTGGAAGTAGCCAGCGCACGCATCGCGGCCAAGCATGCCAACGATGATTTTTCGATCGCCCTCAGCCGGCTTTCTGACATCGAAACGAAAGGGATCGTGCCCAGCATCTACCGGTTGTATTCCCTGGCCGTGATTTACCGGCGCGATTTGCGCGAACTGCTGGCGTGGTATGGCATAGATCTGAACGATGCCGCCGCGGATTTGAATTCCGTCGAGTTGCGCCGCTCGCACCGGGCGGAGATTCTGTTGGGGGCGAGTGCGCTGCGGGTTCCGGTGCGCCTGGACCCAGCGTTTGATCTCCGGCGCAGCGCCAATCTAGGACGAATGATTGAGCAGTGGGGCCTGGTGCCCCTGGCCTATCTGGCGCAGTTCGCCAGCCGCGATTACACCTACGGTTATGTGGGTACAGAGGACTTCACCATGTACCCCATTCTGCTGCCGGGAAGTTTCGTGCAGGTGGATGAAACGCGCAACAAGGTGACCAGCGCCATGTGGCGCTCGGAATTCGAACGTCCGATTTATTTTATAGAAACCCGGAACGGCCATACCTGCTGCTGGTGCAGTCTGAAGGGCGACCAGCTGACCTTGCAGCCGCACCCGCTGTCGCCCCAGGCGGTGCGAATCCTGCGCCATCCCCAGGAGGCGGAAGTAATCGGGCAGGTGGTGGGAGTGGCTATGAGACTTGCCGACTGGTATGACTCCGAGCACGCGCCAGAGCCGAAATCGCGTGCAGCACTGAATTGAAGTGCAGAACCGGCCCTTCTCCCGCTCCCTGAGGGGCCAGCCCGGGCAGGCGTCGCGACAGATACTCCAGATACTCATTCAAGCCACCGTCGCATTGGGAATGGGCCGCATCCTCCAGTAGATGCGCCAAGGGCGTGCTCAAAACTTTAGAGAAGAGCAAGTGGTGGGCTTCGGAAGCGGCCTGGTGAGCGGCCGTCTCGCCATGCACGCGAGCCAGACCCCAGTGGCCGTAGCCGCCATCCCCGCGGCGCAGACCGGCTACGTATTCCAACTTGGCAAGCAGGCCGTGGATGGCAGCCAGACTGTTAAGCACAAAATCGTCAAAAGGGGACTGAAAAGTCATTTTTGTTTCGTTTTCCGGAATTTGAACTTTCGGCCATTTTTCTTGATTTTGTCTGGCGGCCAGCACATTATCATGCCCGGATGGTAAGCGGAAGAGGACTTTTGGGACACGCCGGCCGCGTTACCAGAGATTTGTAAAGGAGCAGTTCTTGCCTTGGGCTTGCTTTTGCCGGCGAGCCCGGGGGCGGTTACTGTGCGGAAGTTTGCATGATTGTAACTGGAATTCTGGTTGTATTGGTGGCGGTCGCATTGCTGTTGCTGGCGCGCGCAGCACGCGGCCAAGGCGCTGCCGGCATTGTTACGGTGGTGGACCTGCAGGGGCGCACCACGGCCATTGACATCGCCGCATTTCGCAACCTGATTTCCCCCCAGGAAGAGGATTACCTCCGCCACAATCTGCCCCCGTCGGAGTTCCGGCGCATCCAAAAAGAACGCATGCGGGCCGCCGCCGCCTATATTCATCAAGCGCTGCAGAATGCGGCCGTGTTGCTGCGACTGGGAGAGGCGGCGCAACGCAGCGCCGACCCGCAGTTGGCTGCCGCAGGCAGCACGCTGGTGGACACCGCCATTCGCCTGCGCCTTTATGCCTTTTTTGTCCTGCTGAAGCTCTACCTCAACATCGCGTTCCCTGGTTTGCAGCTTTCATCCCTGGCCGTGGTGGACCGCTACGAGCGGCTGACCGATGCCATGGCCCATTTCACCCGTCTGCAGCAGCCCGGGCTGGTCACGCGCATTTCGCTGAGCCTGTAGTCCTGGACGTCGCCTGCTTCAGTCCTGGCGCAGAACAGACAGAGGAATGGGAGTTGGTTGTGGCGCCAACGCCACCGTCATGCGTGTTCGGAGGAAGGGTGCAGACCGTAGCGCGGTGTGCGCTCAGGCCCGCCAGGGATACCTGTCGTAGTTGCCGTCGTGCTCGGACTCGTCCACGCCGGCCACGGCCGCGCGTTCCACCGAACGCGGCTGAGTCGGCTCAGACAAAAATTCGTAGCCCTCGACCACCACAGCCACTCCGAAATGGGCGCCCAGGCCCGGACCTTCCACGCGCACGGCTTTGCCCCGGCAGCGCACGCGCATGCTTTCGGTGAGGGTAATTTCCGGCGGGAGCACCAGGGTAAACTCAACGCAGCCCGATTCCGGCACCTTCGTGTCGCTCAAAATGAACGCCCCCCGCGCGCTCACATCCTGGGTTACGCCCCGGCATTCCACTTCGCCGGAGAGGCGAAGCGTGACCGGAATCTGGAAAGGAAAGCGTTGCGCGGCGCGACGTTCGTGCTGAACTGGAGAAGAACTCATCGGCACTCTCCCTTACTGGCACGGAGCCCAACTGGGGTGGTCAGGCAGCATCAGCTTACCCTCATCCCCCAGAGAAGAAAAGCAACAAAATAGAGCGACCCGGGGATTGACTACACGGTTACGGGCAGCCGGGGTCCGCCCGCCGCGGGTGTTTCGAATCGAGTTCAGCTGAGTTGGTTGTCTGACTGAGGGGGTTGCCGCACCGGTTCGCATTTAAGATAGGTCAAGTACAAGCAGATACGATGCCTTCCGGAAACGCAAACGATAGCAGCGGGCAACCTGCGGGCGGGGCGACGGTCCGCTCGGCCTCGCGTCTGCGTCTGGCCATTCGTTCGCTGCGCCACCGCAACTTTCGCCTGTTTTTTGGCGGGCAGCTCATTTCATTGATCGGCACCTGGATGCAAAACATTGCACAAGCCTGGCTGGTCTACCGGCTGACGGGGTCGTCGCTGCTGCTGGGCATAGTGGGCTTTGCTTCGCAGATACCGGTGTTCATCCTGGCCCCCATTGGGGGCGCCGTGGCCGACCGGCATAACCGGCACCGGGTGGTGATTGGCACGCAGACGGCGTCCATGGTGCTGGCTTTCATTCTTGCCGCGCTGACTTTGGGCCGAGTAGTGCAGGTGTGGCACATCATGGTACTGGCGGCGTTACTAGGCGTGGTGAACGCCTTCGACATTCCAGCCCGCCAGGCGTTCATTGTGGAAATGGTGGGCAAAGAAGACCTGATGAACGCCATTGCGCTCAATTCCTCCATGTTTAACGGGGCGCGCATTATCGGCCCCGCCGTCGCCGGCGTGCTGGTGGCCAGCATCGGCGAAGGCTGGTGCTTCTTCGCCAACGCTGTGAGCTACATCGCGGTGATTGTGGGGCTCTTACTGATGCAGGTGGAGCGGGTGCGCCGGGTGCTTGAGACTTCGCCCTTGGAGCACATCATTGAAGGCTTTCGCTTCGTGCGCCGTACCATGCCCATCCGGGACCTCCTGCTGCTGCTGGGGCTGGTGAGCCTGGTGGGCATGCCCTACTCCGTACTGATGCCGATTTTCGCCGACAAAATCCTGCACAGCGGGGCGCGCGGTCTGGGCATTCTGATGGGCGCGAGCGGGGTAGGGGCGCTGATCGGCGCGCTTATGCTGGCCGCCAAGTCAGGTGTTCGCGGGCTGGGACGGTGGGTAGCGGTTTCGACGGCAGCCTTTGGCATTACCCTGATTCTGTTCTCCTGGTCCCAGTTGCTGTGGCTGTCCAGTCTTATGCTGGTGCCGGTGGGTTTGGCCATGATGGTGCAAATGGCCTCATCCAACACGCTCATTCAGGCCATGGTGCCGGACGAATTGCGGGGGCGCGTGATGGCGGTCTATTCCATGATGTTCATGGGTATGGCGCCGCTGGGAGCCCTGTTTGCCGGCGTGCTGGCAGACCGGCTTGGCGCGCCGCTTACTTTGAGCATCGGTGCTGTGGCTTGTCTGGCTGGAGCGGCGGTGTTCTGGCAGCGGCTGCCGGCCCTGCGGGTGGAAGCGCGGCAGTTGATCATTGCTCAGGCGGCCGGCGGGGGAGAACCGGCGGAGCAGACTACGGCTCGTTCCATCTCCTGAACTTCCATTTTTTTAACCACAGAGGACACAGTGGGCGCAGATGAGAACAACTCAAAAAAGTCTTTCACCGCAAAGGGCAGGAAGGTCCACTACGGACTTATTTTGATCCGGGCCAACAGTGCTCATGAAGGTGTTGCTGTCTTTCAACTGGCCTTTGTTCTTATTTCTTCGTGATCCTTTGTGACCTTTGTGGTGAAGGAGTTTTTGAAAAATCTTTTTCTCCGTGTCCCCTGTGTCCTCTGTGGTGAAAGGTTTTCTTCACGCGCCATCGAGGTATTTGGCGGCGTGCTCGTGTTCGTGCTCGGAGTTTTCCCCGCCCAGCGGCACGGCGGCGGCGCCGTAATCGAAGCCCCGGTCGAAGGCCCGCAGGTTGAGTTCGCGAAAACCAGCGGGGACGGAATCGGCAATCGCCCGCCGCAGGGAGTCCGGGTCGAGCAGCCCGGCGACGGCGCCAAAAAAGCCCACCATCACCGAATTCAGCACCATGCGCTTGCCCAATTCCTCCGCCAGGCGGGTGGCGGGAACGCTGAACAGGCGCGTTCCTTCCTGCAGTTCGGAAACCCGCACCAGGTCGCGCTCGATAATGAGCAGGCCGTTGTCTTTCAGTTCCGGCGAGAAGCGGGTGTAAGCCTCCTGCGACATCACCACCAGAATGTCCGGCCGGGTCACGTAGGGATAAAGGATGGGCTGGTCGGAAAGAATCACTTGCGCGCTGCAGGCGCCGCCGCGCGCTTCCGGCCCAAAGCTCTGGGTCATGGTGGCGTAGGCGCCCTGATAAATGCAGGCCGCCTTGCCGATAACGACGGCGGAAAGAATCACGCCCTGGCCGCCGAATCCGGCAATGCGAATTTCGGTTAACTGCATACCAACTCCTCGCATTCCACATAGCGCTCGCCCAGAGTTTCCGCCAGCCGACGCCGCATCAGTTCACGATAGTCGGGGCGGTCGCGGTCCACGAACTTGCCTACTATGATTTCCCCTTGCATGCTCAGGTCCAGTTCGCTGGTAGGCGCGCCGTTGCGGACTTTGCTCTTCTCTTTGTAGTACTTCATGGTCTCCAGGCCGTCGCCCAGCTTGTTGCGGCGCTGGTAGAGGGTGGGACAGGGGGAAAGCACTTCGATGAAGCAAAAGCCCTTTTTGGCGAAGGCCTCCTGCATGGAGCGCGCCAGTTGGCGCACGTGGTAAGTAGTCCAGCGTGCCACGTAAACCGCGCCCGCGGCCTCCACCAGGTGGGGCAGGTTGAATGCCGGCTCGTAGCTGCCATAGGGAGCGGTGGAAGTGATGGCGTGATTGGGCGTGGTCGGAGCGGTCTGCCCGCCGGTCATGGCGTAAATCAGGTTGTTGACGCAGATCACCTTCAGATCAATGTTGCGGCGGGCGGCGTGAATCAGGTGATTGCCGCCGATGGCCGAGAGGTCGCCATCGCCCGAGTACACCACCACGTTCAGCCTGGGATTGGCCAGCTTGAGCCCGGTGGCAAAGGGAATAGCGCGGCCGTGCGTGGTGTGGAAGGAGTCGAGCTTCACGTAACCGGCCACGCGGCCGGTGCAGCCGATGCCGGAAACGATAGCCACATGCTCCAAGTCCACCTTGGATTCAATCAGGGCGCGGGTAAAACAGTTGACCGTGGTGCCGATGCCGCAACCCGGGCACCAGATGTGGGGCATGCGGTCCATGCGCAGGAAAGGCTCAACGGGATTGCGAATTTGGCTGGTCATGCCGCCCCCAGGATGGTCTGCAGAATGTCCTCCGGGCGGTGCACGCCGCCGCCGGCATGGGAAACCGGAAGAACGCGGGCCTTGCCGCCGGCCGCGCGTTCCACTTCCCGCACCATCTGTCCCAGGTTCAGTTCGGGTACGACGAAGGCCTTGACCTTCTGCGCCAGGGCGCGGATGCGATACTCGGGAAAGGGCCAGGCGGTGATGAGGCGGAACTTGCCGACGCGACGGCCTTGCGCCCGCGCCAGTTCGATGGCGCGCTGGGCCACCCGCGAAGTAATACCGTAGGAGACCACCACCACATCGGCGCCGTCCACGCTCTCTTCCTCAAACAGAGCAATTTCTTCGGTTGCGTGCTGGATTTTCTGCTGCAGGCGCCGCACCAGCTTGTCCTGGGCAGCCACGGTCATCACTGGGTAACCGCGATGGTCATGGGTCAGGCCGGTGATGTGGAACTTGTAGCCCTCGCCGGCGTGGGCCATTTCCGGCACCATGTCGCCGTTGGTTTCGTAGGGCAGGTAGCCGGCAGGGTCTTTGGCGGTGTGCCGGCGAGGCTGGATTTCGATCTGCTGGGCGGGCGGAATCACGACTTTTTCCGTCATGTGGCCGACCACTTCGTCCATCATCAGCATGACCGGAACGCGGAACTGCTCGGCGAAGTTGAAGGCCTTGATGGTGAGGTCGAAGCACTCCTGGGGCGAGCTGGGGCAGAGGGCGATGATTTCGTAGTCGCCGTGCGAGCCCCAGCGGGCCTGCATCATGTCCGCCTGCGCCGGCAGGGTGGGCAGGCCGGTGGAGGGACCGCCGCGCTGCACGTTGACGAAGACGCAGGGAGTTTCCGTCATGGCGGCGTAGCCGATGTGCTCCATCATCAGGGAGAAGCCGGGTCCGGAAGTGACGGTGAAGGCCTTGGCCCCGCCCCAAACGGCGCCCTGCAGGGCGATGGAGGCGGCCAGTTCGTCTTCCATCTGGATGAAGATGCCGCCGAGAGTGGGGACGCGCGCGGCAAAGCGCTCCACCACCTCCGTGGAAGGGGTGATGGGATAGCCGGAGGCGAAACGTGCGCCCGCGGCCAGCGCGCCCTCGCAGCAGGCGTGGTCACCATCGAGGAAGTGCACGCCGGTAAGGACGCCGGCCGGGTCAGCGTGCATCGGCGGCCTCCTTGGCGGCGGGCGGCTGGGGCAAGCGATAGCCGAAGATAGCGAAATCAGGACAGTACATGCCGCACAGGTCGCAGCCGCTGCACTTTTCCGCCGCCACCACGTGCGGTGGGTGATAGCCCTTGGAGTTGAAAGCGGAAGAGAGCGCCAGCACCTTGGTGGGACAAAATTCCACGCAGAAGCCGCATGCCTTGCAGCGCTCGACCACGATTTTGACCGCGCCTTTGGCCATGATCCCCCACTCGCCGCGCCGGGCGGCTCAAACTCAAAAGCCATTATGAATTTGCCTGTCCCGGAGCGGTGTGATGTGGGTCACGAAGGGAGGTGAGGGGCGGCACAAGGGAAAACCAGCACGAACATTCAGCGCTTAGCCGTAAGCATTCAGCCAGCCGTTCACTTGCTGAGTGCCATGCTGCCGGCTGCTCCGCTTCGGATCTGGCGGCGGCTTCAGCGTGCCGGGAAGTGGCCAGGGAGGCGGCGGCTTCAGCCGCACGGAATGGCAGTCCATTCTCATTCTGCCATCCCGAGCAGGCGCGACCGAGCGCATGCGAAGCAGCGCGAGTCGAAGGACCTTGCGTTCTTCCGCAGTTCTAATCAAGCCCCTTCTTCTGGCGGAACTCGCGGACTACATCGGTGACCGAGCGGTGCTGGCCGTCCACCGCGTAGTTCAGTGCGCGCATGTCCTGGTCGGAAACTTTGCCCGCCAGTTCGGCCAGCACGGCGCGCAGTTGGGGATGTCGGGCCAGCGCTTCCTCGCGCACGATGGACACAGCGTAGTAGGGGGGAAAATAGTGCTTGTCGTCTTCGAGGACAGCCAGGTCGAGCACCGGAATGAGGCCGTCGGTGGAATTGCCGGCGGCCAGGTCAATCTGCTTGTTCACCAGGGCGCGGTCGAGCAGGCCCAGGTCCATGATCAGGGGCGGTTTGGCGAATTTTAGGCCGTAGGCCGCGACCAGGCCCTTGTAGCCGTCGGGGCGCTCCATGAATTCGTAGCCGAAGCCGGCGCGCCACTGCGGCGTGTACTTTGCCGCCTGCGAAATGGTCGTCAGGTGAAGGCGGCGGGCGTCCGCGCCGCGAATTTGGAGGGCAAAAGTATCGTTGAAGCCGAAGGAGGGCAGAACCGCGAAGTGAAACTTCTGCTCGTACTGGTCTTTCACTTTCTGAAACACCGCGCCCGGATCTTTCAGCGGCGGTTCCTTGAGAATGGCAGTCAGAGCCGTGCCCGTGTACTCCGGGTAGACGTCAATCCTTCCCGCCAGCATGGCCTGCTGGCAGATATAGGTGCCGGCGAGATAGAAGCGGCGCTCGACTTTAAGGTGAGCCCTGGCCTCGATCTGCTGCGCGATCAACTCCCCCAAAATGAGCTGCTCAGGGAAATTTTTGGAGCCGACCACCACCACATTCTGTCGCGATGGGCCACAGCCGGCTAATGCCAGCGCCAGCGCAACCAGGGCGGCGGTGAGACTCCGGTTCATGCGGGGCGCAGGCGCTTTTCCACAAGCCCCAGGCCGAAATCCGCGAGCAGAGCCAGAATAGCGGCGGGCACGGCGCCGGCCAGAATCACCACGTTGTTCACCATGGCCAGGCCGCGAAAGATGAATTCGCCCAGGCCGCCGGCGCCAATGGCGGCGGCGATGGTAGCCAGGCCGACCGAAATAACGGTGGCCACGCGCACGCCGGCGATAATCACGCTCAGCGCCAGCGGCAACTCCACCTGCAACAGCAGTTGACGGCTGGTCATTCCCATGCCCCGCCCCGCTTCCACCACGGCGCGGTCAACTCCCATGATGCCGACGTAAGTGTTGCGAATTACGGGCAGCAGGGCGTAAAGAACCAGCGCCAGAATGGCAATGCGCTCGGCGCGAGCGCCAATCCAGGGCGCGGGCAGCAGGAATCCGAATAGGGCCAGGCTGGGAATCGTCTGAATGACATTGGCCATGCCCAGCACAGGCTTCTCCAGCACCTGGCGGCGGGTGAGCCAGATGCCCACGGGCACCCCGATTGCCACCGCGATCGCCATGGAGATGCCCACCATCCACAAATGCTCCAGCGTGAGCTGCCACACTTCAGCGCGGTTCTGAGAGAGAAATTGCCAGAGGCTCATGCTCCTCCTTGCTGGTGTTCGGTACGGAACGCGGCCACGTAGGCCGCCGCCAGGGGTTCCCTGGCGCGCAGAAATTCATCCGGGGTGTAGGTTGCCAGCAGGCGCCCGGCTTCGAGCAGGGCAATGCGCGAGCCCAGCAGCATGGCTTCGCGCAGGTCATGGGTGACGAAGATCGTGGTCTTGCCCAAGCGCTGCTGCAGGCTGAGAAACTCACGCTGCAATTCGGCGCGGGTAAGCGCGTCGAGCGCGCCGAAGGGCTCGTCCATAAGCAGAATGGGCGGATCCGCCGCCAGCGCCCGGGCCACGCCCACGCGCTGCCGCTGGCCGCCGGAAAGCTGGCGCGGGCGGCGAGCGGCAATCTGCGGCTCCAGGCCCACCAACCGCAGAAGTTCGCGCACCCGCTGCTGAATGCGCTCCTGCGGCCATCCTTCCAGCGAGGGCACCAGGCCGATGTTGCGCTCCACCGTGAAGTGAGGGAACAACCCGACCTCCTGAATGGCGTAGCCAATGTGGCGCCGCAGTTGAATGGGGTCCCACTGCGTGGAAGCGCGGTCTTCCACAAGAACCTGGCCGGAAGTGGGGTCAAGCAGGCGGTTGACCAGCTTTAAGGTTGTGGTCTTGCCCGAGCCGCTGCGACCCAGCAGCACCAGCAATTCGCCGCGCCGCACCTCCAGGTTAAGGGCGTGAAGAAGGGTGCCGCCGTGGTCGAGGCGGAAAGAGACGTGGCGGAACTCCACGGCCACATCGGGGTGTGCATCCGCCGGCATGAATTAAAAAGCGGGCCGCTGCCCGCGTCCGGGCGATTCTCGCAGCCGGAGAGGCGTTGGCGCAAGCGCGCAGCAGCTATTCACCTGCCGGGGAACACGGGCCGAGGCAGCCCGTTGTATCATGGAAGCAATGCTGTTCCGCTCTGTTTCTCCGCGAACCGCGCGCCTGCTGGCGGGCTTGTTCGCTCTTACCACGTTTCTGCTGGCAGCGGCCCTGGCGGGCAGTTGGTTGTACGTATATAGCTACGTGAGCCGGGAGGGCACCCCTCCGCCTCCTCCGCTTCTGCAGACATTGCGCCCGGTGGCGGGCACGGTTTCGCCGCTGCAGGTGAATTACCGGCTGGATCTCCCCGGACGCGGCGAAATCTTTCCCGCCCTGACCGCGGGGCGTCCGGCGGATTACTGGCCGGTCGCCATCCTCACCATCAGCAATGCCGGCGATCGCCCGGTGGCGCAGACCGTCTCCGCGCAAATAGCGGGATGGAGCGGGCGCGCGCAACACAGCCTGATTGTGGGGCCGCACAGCACTCAGGACCTGCGGATCAGCCCCGAGCTTCTGCCCCGCGCCTTCGCCAATCAGGAATTCCGGAGGGCGACCCTGGAGGTGCACGTCAGCAGCCCGCAGGACCCGGAGCAATACTCCCAGCGCCGCGCGGTCTTCCTGCACTCCGCTTACGACCTCTACTGGGGAAGGAGTTTCAGCAACGCGCAGTTCATCGCCCGCTGGGTAACGCCGCACGATCCGGCGGTGCTGCGCCTGGTGGCGGACGCCCGGCGCTACATTCGCAACGGCCGGCTGCCAGGATATGGCGGCCGGAAAAATGAAATTCAACCCCAGGTGCGCGCCCAGCTCAATGCCATTTTTCAGGCGCTCAGGCACTCGGGGGTCAGCTATGTTACCAGCATTTACACGTTTGGGAACTTCGCCGGCGACGCACAACGCATACGTTTGCCGGAGGAGACGCTGACCCTGGACACCGCCAACTGCATTGATGTCTCGGTGGCTTTCGCCTCGGCGGTGGAGAACCTGGGAATGGATCCGGCGATTGTGCTCGTGCCCGGCCACGCCTTCGCCGGCGTGCGCCTGGGGGCGGAGTCGCCGGACTGGTTGTACCTGGATTTAACAGTTTTGCCCCGGGGAACCTTTCAGCACGCTCTGCAGCGGGCCGAGCACTGGCTGAAGAAAACGCCTCCCAACCAGGTGCTGACGGTGGATGTGGCGGCGGCGCGCGCCCTGCGCATCTATCCCATTCCCATTCCCCAGCCAGCCCACATCGTGACCGCCGACGACGTGCCGCCGCGAAGCGCCGATTAAGCCGGTAGCTGACAGCTGACTACTGACCACTGTTCCTTGCCGGAAGGCCGGTGATACGTATTCCCGTAGCGTGGGCTTTGTAGCGGATGTTGATGCCGATGAGCAGGGCGGTAATCTGCTCCAGCACGCGGGAATTTTCCAGCTTTCCGCCGTCCACGGCGCGAACCCCGGGGATTTTTTCCGCCAGTTCGGCAGCCAGCTGGCGGGCGCGCTTGTCGTCGCTGCATACAATTACATCCGAATCAACGGGGGCATCGCCGTTGGAAGCGTCGGCGGAGATATTGTGAAAAGCGGCGGCCACGGTGACTCCGTCAGGCACCAGTTCGGTGGCCTGCTCCGCGCACGAGCCCTGCCACACTCCCAAGGTGCGCGTGGGACGGCCGCCCACCGCGGACGCCAGCGCCACAGTGGCATCAATCAGGACTGAGCCCGGGCGCATGTGCCGCGCCAGGTTTTTGAGCAGCAGGGCGTGGCCCTCGAAGGGAACAGTCAGCACCAGCACATCGCTGGCCTCGCAAGCGGCGGCGTTCTCCATGCCTTCCACTCTGGCGCCGGCTCCCAAGCGGGCGAGGATTTCGGCCGCCGTCTTCTGAGCGCGCGTTCCCTCCCGCGAGCCGATGATGACGGCTTCGCCGGCCCGAGCCCAGCGCAGCGCCAGACCCATTCCCGCCGGTCCCGTTCCTCCCAGCACCGCGATTTTGCGGCTCATGCGGAGGCGACCTGCGACGGCTCCACGGCTGAGGCTGCTTGCGGCATGATTTTGGTATAGGTGGTGTTGCGCTCCGCCGGAACTCTTCCGATCTGGCGAATAAGCTCCTGGAACTCGCGCGGGCTGGTGTACTGCCCGGCGGTGGCGCCGGCTTCACGGGAAATGTTTTCCTCCATCAAAGTGCCGCCGTAGTCATTGGCTCCGGCCTGCAGGCAGAGCTGCGACAGGCCACGGTTCAGCTTCACCCAGGAGACCTGTACGTTTTGAATCGAGCCGGCCAGCAGAATGCGCGCCAGGGCATGAATCTTCAAGTGCTCGGCCAGAGTGGGTCCCGGCCGGGCAATGCCCTGCTGGTAAAGCAGGGTGTTGTAGTGCACAAAACCCAGGGGCACGAACTCGGTGAAGCCGCCGGTCTCATCCTGGATCTGGCGGAACAGCCGCAGCTGGTTGACCCAGTGTTCCGGGGCTTCCACATGGCCGTACATGAGAGTGGAAGTGGTGCGAATGCCGCAGCGATGAGCGGTGGTGATCACCTCGCGCCATTGCCGGGTGGAGAGCTTGTTGCGGGAGAGCACAAACCGCACATCGTCGTCCAGGATTTCCGCCGCCGTGCCGGGCAGCGTGTCCAAACCCGAATCGCGCAACATCGCCAGATAATCGGCCAGAGGCATGCCGGTGAGCTCCACCCCGTGAACAATCTCCATGGGCGAAAAGGCGTGGATGTGCATGCCGGGAACGGCGCGCTTCACCGCCAGCAGGATGTCGCGATAGTAGAACGGGGGCAGGCCGTGCGGCAGGCCGCCCTGAATACAAACCTCGGTGGCGCCCAGGGTCCAGGCGTCCGCGGCTTTGGCGGCCACCTGGTCCAGGCTCAGGAAGTAGGCGTCGGCCTCGCGCGGGCCGCGGCTGAAGGCGCAGAACTTGCAGCCCACGAAGCAGACGTTCGTAAAATTGATGTTGCGGTTCACAACGTAGGTGACGGTGTCACCCACCAGCGCGCGGCGCAGGTCATCGGCGGCCAGCAGGAGCCCCAGCAGGTCGTCGCCTTCGGCGTGGGCCAGATGCAGGCTCTGTTCGCGGCTGAGCACCCCGCCATCGCGCGCCTGGAACACGCGTTCCAGGGCTTCGCGGACCGCAGGCGACAGCCGCGGCGAAACTTCCGCCCACTCCTGTTCGCGGAAATGCTCCAGCTCGAATGTGGTCAGACTTCGCGACATTTGACCCCCCTACCGGAATAAGTCGCGTGAAGCCGGGCGGACCAGCTGGGTTGCCCGTCCCTCTCCCGGCGAAAAACGGAACCCTCGAATGATACACGCGGGCGTCTCAGTCAGCTTGCCGCAGACCAGGCCGGCGGCGCAAGCCAGTTCATCGGCTATGGCTTCCACGCTGGCGTGCAGCTTATATCCATGACTATCGTGCCCCCCTCGGTAGTCGAGCAGCGGAAGCAGGCCGGCGACGCCGATGGCCGCCTCGCATAGGCCTTCCCGCCAGGGGCGCCCGAAGCTGTCGCTGATAATCACGGCGGGCGAGACTTGCAGGGCCTGCTGCAAGCGGCGGCGCAACTCGGCGGCGGAGCGGTCAGGGTCCTCGGGCAGAAGGACCGCACTATGACCGCCATCCACGTTGGAAAGGTCTATGCCGCTGTTGGCGCACACCAGGCCGTGCCGGGTCTGGGTGATCAGGATGCCGTTTTCCTGGCGCACGACGCGGCTGCTCTCGCGCAACGCCAATTCGACCAGGCGGGCATCCAGCTTATAGCGCGCCGCCCACTCCGTGGCCTGAGGAGAAGGCTGCACGCTGTCCAGTCGAACGACCCGTCCCTCAGCTTTGGAAATGATTTTGTGCTTGATGACCAGGACGTCGCCCCTCAGCAGCTGCAGGCCGGCGCGGGGCAGGGCCTCGAGCAGCAGCGCGGCAACGTCATCGCCAGCGTGGACTTGGCCGATGCCGGAAACGGGGAAAAGGCGGATTTCCGTGCTGGCTTCAGTCATGCGCGGCAAGCGCCTGCGGCTCGAGATTCCAGGTGCGCAAAAGTTGTTGCGCTCGGCTATGGCCCTCGGCCGCCAGCAACTGGGCCAGGTCGGAAGGATTATCCACATCCAGGCCGACACGCGGAAGGCGCAGCACAACGCAGGGCATGCCGGTGGCCTGCGCCGCCCGGAGGTGGGGCTGAAAGCTATCGTTGCCGAAACGCAGAGGGAACAGGCCAGCCGGGCGCCGCAATACCGCGTTGCTGCCGCGCGCATCCCAGCCCGGCACCAGCACCGAACCTCGCGCCGGGGCGGCGGCCAGGACCTGCTCGATGTCCTCCGCCTGAACCAGGGGAATGTCACCAGGAATCACCATGGTGCTGTCTTCGCCGTGCGCGATGCAGTGCTGAGTGGCGTGAGCAATGGCATCGCTCTCGCCCAGATTGGCGGGGTCGGGAATATTAGCAAATCCGTAATGTTCCGCCAGGGCGACGGCCAGCGGATCGCTGCTCACCACCCCCACGCGCGTGTGGTGGTTGACGGCAGTGAGGGCCGCGAGCACATCCCGCAGCATGGCTTCGGCCAAAGCACGCCGCTCCGCGCGGCTGAGCACGGACGACAGCCGCTCTTTGGCGTTTTCGAGATTTTTTACGGGGACAAGAATCATGAGCTTACCCGGCGCGCGCTGCGGAGCGGGTTACGAGTTCGAGCACGGTGGCGGCCAGCGCGGCCTTGTCATTCGCCGTCTTCATAATAGTTTGGGCACAATGCACCTGCAGGCCGGAAAGGCGCAACTCCTCGGCCGCTGTGGCATCGCGCTCGTCCACAATCAGAAGGTCGAGAAAATCGGAGTATGTCTGGGCCACACCGGCAATCGAGACGAACAGCCCCTGCGAAGCCATCAGCGCGCCCGCCGGGCCGGAAACCGCCGCGCCGCCTACGATGGGGCTGATGGCAGCGACCGGCGCGGCTGTTGCTCGCAGGGCATCGCGAATCCCGGGCACAGCCAGGATAGGGCCGATGCTGGTGACGGGGTTGCTCGGCGCGAGCACCACCGCATCCGCACTTTTGATCGCTTCCAGCACGCCGGGAGCGGGGCTTGCCTGTTCCGCGCCTGCAAAGCGGACGCCGAGCACTTCCGGCCGGTAGCGCTCGCGCACAAAGTATTCCTGAAAGCTGAGCTCGCCCTCCGGAGTTGTGACCCGGGTTTCCACCCGCGCATCGCTCATGGGCAGGACGCGCGACTGCACCCCTAGTGCGGCGGCAATCTCGGCGGTGGCCTCGGACAGGGTCCGCCCGGAGGCCAGCAGTTGCGTGCGCGTCATGTGGGTGGCCAGGTCGCGGTCGCCTACCCGAAACCAGGCGGGCGCGCCCATGCGCCGCATGGCTTCCACGCACTCGAAGGTGTCGAGGTCCACTCCCCAGCCGCGGTCCTTGCTGAGCATGCCGGCCAACACGTACATGATGGAATCCAGGTCGGGGGAAACGTGCAGTCCCCACCATTCCAGGTCATCTCCAGTATTGACGACGAGGGTGAGCTTGCGGGCGGGGAGCAGTTGCTTGAGCCCGTCCACGAATTTGGCGCTGCCGGTGCCGCCGGTAAGAACGACCATCATGCAGCCCTCCGTGCATAGCCATCGTCGTCAACTATGGCCGCGAGCTTCTCCCGTAGCAGGGAAGATCCGCCGGCCAGCGCCGCGGGAATGAACTCGGGATACACCGGCAGACGCTGCCGCAACTCATATCCTTTGGCCCGGGTGCGCTCCGCCAACTCCTGCAGATGAGGCCAGGGGGCTTCCGGATTGATGAAATCTGGAGTCAGCGGCGAAACCCCGCCCCAATCGTTGATGCCGGCCTCGAGCAGCGAATCGTAACCGGGCGCGGTAAGGTTGGGCGGCGCCTGGATATTCATGTTGCCCAGCAGCAGGCGCGCCACCGCCACCGTGCGCAGCATGTCGCCGTGGCCGGGTTCGGGCCAGTTGTGCATGGGAATGCCGGGCTTTACGCGGAAATTTTGAACAATTACTTCCTGGATGTGGCCGTAGCGGTCGTGCAATTCGCGGATGGTTACCAGGGTATCAACTCGGTCTTCCAGTGTTTCGCCAATGCCGATCAGCAAGCCGGTGGTGAAGGGAATGCCCAGCCTGCCCGCTTCTTCCAGCACCCGCAGGCGCTTGAAGGGAACTTTGTCGGGCGCGTTATCATGGGCAGCGCCGGGGCGGAGCAGGGCATCGCGGGTGCTTTCCACCATCAGCCCCAGGCTGGGCGAGTAAGCCCCCAGGCGCTTCAGCCATTGCGCGCTCATCAGCCCAGGGTTGGCGTGGGGCAACAGGCGCGTTTCGCGCAGCACCAGTTCGCACATGGCTTCCAGATATTGCAGAGTGGAGGCGTAGCCCAATTCGCGCAGCCGCTGGCGCATTTCTGGGAAGAGCAGTTCGGGTTTGTCTCCCAGGCTGAATAACGCTTCGGTACAGCCCAGCTTTTCGCCCGCCCGGGCCACCGCCAGCACTTCTGCCGGGGACATGGTGTGCGCGCCGGGCTGGCCGGGGTCGCGGCGAAAGGTGCAGTAACCGCAATAATCACGACAGAGAGTAGTAAGAGGAATAAAGACTTTTCGTGAGTAAGTTATGGCGTGCGGCTTAAAGCGATCCTTGAGCACGAGAGCGGTGTGCAGGAGCTCGGGGAGCAGACCGTCATGAACGCGCAGGAGAGCGGCCGCCATCTCGCGCGAAACCGGCAGGCCAGCGCGCACCTCAGCCAGATAGGAAGCGGTAGAGGGCACGGCCGCGGCTGGTTCGGTGACGGCTTTCATGGTCGCGCTGCAGGTCAGGACGGTTCGCCGACAGCAAATTTAGGAATTGTATTACACGTGGTCGGCCTTCGGCTTCAGCTCGGGACAAATTGGCCCTTGGTTCTCACTGGAACTGAGTCGACGGTCCATGGTGGACGGCCAAAGCACCTAAAAGCCGAGAGCCAAGAGCCAAGAGCCAAGAGCTACTGCTTCCCACTCGCTCCGCCCGCCATCACCGGCAGCACGATGTGCGAGGGATATTGCGGCGAGCGGTAAATGCGCTGCGTGGCCTCCTGGTAATCGGCATCGGTGGCCTGGAAGATGTTGGGCACAAATTTCTGTGGGTTGCGGTCAATGATGGGAAACCAGGTGCTCTGCACCTGCACCATGATCCGGTGCCCCTTCTGGAAGGTGTGATCGCTGGTATGCAGGTCAATTCTGTACGGGGTGACCTGGTTGGGAACTATTGGCTCCGGCCTTTCGAAGCTATTGCGGAAGCGACCGCGAAAGACTTCATCGGCAATTATTAACTGATAGCCGCCCAGCTTGGGATCGGGCAGGTAGTTTTCCGGGTAAACGTCAATCAGCTTGACGATCCAGTCGCTGTCGGTGCCGGAGGTGGAGGCGAAAAGGTCGGCGACGATGTCCCCGGCCACGGTAATGTCCTGGGTGAGCGTGTCCGTCTCCCACGTGGCCACATCGGGCCGCGATTGCGCAAAGCGCTGATCTTCGAGCAGCCACGTGGGCCAGCCGGGACCGGGGTAGGTAGGCGAAATGGGACGGTGGCGGTAGGGAACCGGATGCGCGGGATCGGAAAGGTAGTTGTCGTAGGGCAGGTCGTAATTTGCCGTGGGCGCCTCGAATGACAACTTGCCGGATTCGCGGAAATACAGGTTGCGCGGTGTGGCCTGGCGCGGCGGCCAGGAGTCGTACTGCTTCCACTGGTCACTGCCGGTCTCAAAGGTAAGGGCCTCGCGCAGGGGCAGCTCGCCCTTATCCTTTAACCAATAAGCGAACCAGGGAGCCTGGATGTTGGCACGGAAATATTGGCCGGTATTGCTGCCGAAATCAACCGGACCAAGCCTGCTGCCAGGGCCGCGCGCCCATCCGCCATGGTTCCATGGGCCCACCACGAGGTAATTCAGGTGCTTGGGGTCGTTCTTTTCAAGCAATTCATAAATCTTCACTGGCCCGTAGAAATCCTCCTGGTCCCACCATCCGGCCACGTTCAGGTCGGGCACTGTGGGATTTTTCAGATATGGCCAGAAGGCGAGCTTCTTCCAGAAATCGTCGTAGTTGGGATGCTCGACAAAGTCATCCCAGGTTGGCAGCTTGCCCTGGAAGTAGCGGGCGTTGGCGTTGGAGAGAGCGCCCAGGCGGAGGTACCACTCGTAGGTGTCGTACCGGTCGAACTTGAAGGAGAAGTTCTCGTGCGTGGTTTCCATCAGCGCGGCGTATTCGAAGCCGTAGCTGAGGCGGAAGGCGCCGTTGTGGTGGAAGTCGTCGCCCAGGAACTGGTCTTCCGGGGAGGCCTGCTCGGAAACCGCCTTCAGCGCCGGGTGCGGCTCGAGCATGGCCATGGTGGTCAGCCAGCCGCCGTAGGAGATGCCCAGCATGCCGACGCGCCCGTTGTTGTTCGGCACGTTCTTGAGCAGCCAGGCGATGGTGTCGTAGGTGTCGGTGCCCTCGTCAATGGCCTTGGGATCGCCGGGGTCGCGGGGCGGGCGGTTCATCACAAACTGGCCTTCGGATTTGTAGCGCCCGCGAATGTCCTGCAGAACGAAGATGTAGCCTTCGCGAATGAGATCGTCGTAGCTGGCCAGCGCCCGGCTAAAGCCTTGTTTGTCATCGGATAGGCCGTAAGGCGTGCGCTCCAGGATGAAGGGCAGCGCGCCGCGCATGTTTTTAGGAACGTAAATTTCGGTGTGCAGGCGCGCGCCGTCGCGCATGGGAACCATTACGTCCTGCTTGCGGAAAATCCGGCTGTAGTCGGGCGACTTTTGTGCGACGGTGGTGAGCGGAAAAGAAAGGAGAGCAACTGCCAGAAAAAGAATCGGCACGTAAACGCGCTGGAATGTGTTGGACACTCTTATCCGCTCCATCAACATGGAAATTTGTGGCTCAGGCGCCTTCGACTTCGCTCAGGGCAGGCTCCCCGCCCGCGGCCGTTGACTTTTACGATGCTGCCGAGAACGCAAAACCATATCACAGCGGCTCAAATGTCCAGCAGCGATGTCGCTTTTCGGGCGCCTTGGTGCCAACAGAGACCTCCCTGTATCATGAACGGCTCAGCATCTCGCAACTTAAACAGGAACAATTCATGCGTGGACTGAAGGATAAGCGTGTCCTGATCACCGGGGGAGCCAGCGGCATCGGGGCCGCCACCGCCGCCCGCTTCCTGGAGGAGGGGGCGCACGTGGTGGTGCTCGACCGCGATACGAAAGCCGGGCAGCGCATACAGCGCGAACTGCCGGCGCTTTCGGGAGTGGTCAATGCCGACGTCGCCAGGCTGGATGAAGTAAAGACCGCTTTCGCGCAAGCGATTCAGGTGATGGGCGCGGTGGACGTGGTGATCAACAATGCCGGCATCAGCATCCGCCACAACTTCCTCGAGATCACTCCCCAAGAATGGGACAAGGTTCTGGCGGTGAACCTGACTGGCGTCTTCTTTGTGGCCCAGACCGCGGCCCGGCACATGATGGAGAAGGGAAGCGGGGTGATCCTGCAGACTGCCTCCACCAATGGCATGATGGGATACCCCTATTACGCCGATTACAACGCCACCAAGGCGGGCGTGATCGAGCTGACCAAATCCATGGCGCTGGAACTGGCACCCAAGGTGCGGGTGAATGCGGTGGCGCCAGGATACGTGCTCACGCCCATGCAGCGCGCCGAATATACCGACGAAATGCTGGAGGAAGTGAACCGCAAGATTCCTATGCGCCGCCACGCCAAACCGGAGGAGATCGCGGCGTTGTTTGCCTACCTTGCTTCCGACGACGCTGCTTTCGCGACCGGCCATGTTTATGTGATGGACGGCGCCGAAACCGCCGGCGGGCTAGCCAGCGGCTAGGAAGCGGAAAGAATTGCAGCAGTGTGGAAGCGCAGGGCTTCCAGCCCTGCGACAACAACGGGAAAATAGCTGGGCTTCAGCCCCGGCGCCACTGGGGCTAAAGCCGATTAAGTGGCGGGCCGAATCGCGGGCCTGAAGGCCCGCGCTTCCACGGTGGCACGAACGAAGGTTCCGAATGAAGGAAGGCCCGAATGGGATGACGAGAACAAAACCAAAGGCAAGCATGGCCACTACCGGGCGCCTGGCAGGCAAAGTGGCACTTATAACCGGCGCGGCTTCCGGCATCGGGCGCGCCAGCGCCCTGCTGTTTGCCAAAGAAGGCGCAGCCGTAGGTGTGGTGGACATGAATCAGAAGGCCGGCCAGGAGGTCACGAAGGCGATTACTGAGCAGGGCGGGAAGGCTTTTTTCGCCCCCGCCGACGTGACCCGCGCCGCCGATTGCCAGCGCGTGGTCCGGGCCCTCTCCGGGCAATTCGGCGCGCTTCACATCCTGTTCAACAATGCCGGCATCATCCGCCGCGCGTCGGTGCTGGAGTTGAGCGAGGCCGACTGGGACCGGGTGATGGACGTGAACGTTAAATCCATTTTCCTGATGTCGAAGTTCGCCATCCCGGTCATCCAAAAATCCGGTGGCGGCTCCATTATCAATACCGCGTCAGGATGGGGGCTGGCGGGCGGTCCCAAGGCGGTTGCCTATTGCGCTTCGAAAGGCGCGGTGGTTCTGCTGACCAAGGCCATGGCGATTGACCACGGCCCGCGGAACATTCGGATCAATTGCATTTGCCCCGGCGACACCGACACTCCCATGCTGCGCGGCGAAGCGCGGCAACTGGGAGCGGCCACCGGCAAGTTTCTTCAGGAAGCGGCGCAGCGGCCGCTGCGGCGGGTGGGCACGCCCGAGGAAATCGCCCAGGCGGCGCTCTATCTGGCCAGTGACTCCTCTTCTTTCGTTACCGGAACGGCATTAGTGGTGGATGGCGGCGGCCTGGCAGGGACGCTCTAAACGCGGCGCGCGTTAGCCCGCGCCCGCGCCACACCCGCCCGCACCCCACGCTCGACGGCGCGGTAATAGCCGGCTTCGTCCATGGCCTTCAAGACCGTGGACGCGATGCCGCCGGGCGTGGCCGCCTCATGAATTAATGTCTGCAGTGGAAGCTTGCTTTCGGTGAACGCCATCACGCCGCCGGCCAGCGCGTGCGCGGCCGCAGCCAGAGCAGCAGGCCGGTCAAGGCCCAACTCTTGCCCGGCACGAGACAGCGCCGCCAGCGCGTGGTAGCCATGGCTGGAAGAGTAAGTCGCGGTGAAAACGTCAAACTTCTTTTCTGGAACTTCCAGCACGGTTCCGACCTGGGCGAAGAATGCGCGCACCCGCTTGCGGTCGACGCTGGAGATTTCTCGGGAAAACGCCAGCGCGGTGAAACCGTGTCCAGTGCGGCATGTGGGGCTGGGCATGGCCCGCGACCAGCGCACCGGCGGGCCCAGGCGCCGGCGCAATTTGGAGAGGGGCACACCCGCGGCCAGGCTCACCGCCAGGAGCGGCCGGTCCACCCGGCCGAGGTCGTCCAGCAGCTCGCGCACGGTGTCGGGCCGAACCGCGATAACCAGCAGCCCGGCTCTCGCCACCGCCCGCCGCAGGTCGCGTTCCACCTCCACGCCAAACTCGCGCTGCAGTTGCCGCAGTTTGGCAGCATGGCGGTCATGCACGACTATGGGCTGGCTATAGCCGGCCAGGCCCAACCCGGAAAGCAGCGCGCCGGTGATGCGCCCGCCGCCAAGGAAAACTGTGGCCTTCATGTGAGCCGCGCGCAGGCCCGATCGGCGGCGCGCACCAACGCCTTGATATCAGCTTCCGAATGCGCCGTGCTGATGATCCAGTGCAGCCCGTTGGAGGGCGTCATGTAGATGCCTTCGGCCAGCAGCAACTGCACGAAGCGCGAGTAGCGGGCGGCGTCCACGTATGAACAGTAATCGCGGTAATCGTGGATGGCCTCTCGCCCGGTGAAGTAGATCTGGAACATAGGCCCGAAGCCCTGCACGATGGCCTTGATCTTGCGTCGGGCAAAAACGTCGCGCAGCCCGCGGATGGCCGCATCGCCCAAACTGCGTAGTTTGCGGAAAGCGGCGCCTTTCTCGGCAGCGAGCAGGCCAAGGCTGGCGGCAATCACCTTCATGGTCAGGCGATGGCCGTTGAAAGTGCCGTAATGCAGCACCATGGGTTCGCCCCAGCGCATCTGTTCCAGGATTTCGCGCCGGCCCGTGACTGCGCCCACGGGGAAACCCGCGCCCATGGCTTTTCCGAAGGTGCTCAGGTCGGGCTGGAGGCCCCACAGTTCCTGGCAGCCGCCGGGCGCGTAACGGAAGCCGGTGACTACTTCGTCGAGAATGAAGAGCGCTCCGTGTTGCTGCGCG
>DATEJK010000027.1:0-26079 GCA_035278025.1 Terriglobales bacterium
TCGGGGACTTGGGACCGGCCGCCTACGATTTTGCCGATTTCCTGGCCGCCGCCGGACAGAAGCTCTGGCAGGTGCTGCCCCTTAACCCTACCGGTTACGCCGACTCTCCCTATCAGTGCTTTTCCGCTTTTGCCGGCAATCCGCTGCTGATTGACCTGCAAAGCCTGTGCCAGCAGGGCATTGTGGATTCCAGGCAGCTGATCCAGGCGCCGCGCTTCTGCGACGAATGTGTGGATTACGCCGCGGTTATCGAGTTCAAGACGGGCGTGCTGCGCCGTGCGGCACAAACTTTCCTGGCAGAGGCGTCGGCCCCGGAGCGGGCCCGGTTTGAAGCCTTCTGCAGACAGCATGCCTCCTGGCTGGACGATTATGCCGTTTTTATGGCCTGCAAGCAGACACAGCCCGGACCGGTGTGGACCAACTGGCACTCTCCCGTCCGGCGGCGGGACGCGGCCGCCCTGCAGCAACTGAGAAGGGAACTGGCGGCGGAAATCTCCGCCTTCAAGTACTGGCAGTGGGAGTTCTTTTGTCAGTGGGAGAAGCTCAAGTCCTACTGCGGGGAGCGTGGCATTCGCATTATGGGCGACATCCCCATTTATGTAGCCCACGACAGCGCCGATGTGTGGGCCCACCGGGAGCTCTTTTACCTGGATGGAGGGGGCAAACCCGCCCTCGTTGCCGGCGTGCCGCCCGACTACTTCAGCGCCACCGGCCAGCTTTGGGGCAATCCCATCTACCGCTGGGACGTTATTGCCGTCTCCGGTTACCAGTGGTGGATAGAACGCTTCCGCGCCGCCCTGCGATTATTCGATATCGTGCGCATTGATCACTTTCGCGGATTCGAAGCCTACTGGCAGATCCAGGCCGGCGAGCCAACGGCCATTAGCGGCCGCTGGGTGAAAGGGCCGGGAGCGGAGTTGTTCCGCGCCGTTCAGAGCGTACTGGGCGAACTTCCCATTGTGGCTGAAAACTTGGGCGTCATCACTCCCGAGGTGGAGGCTATCCGCAGGCAGTTCCACTTTCCCGGCATGAGCCTGCTGCAATTCGCCTTTGGCAACGATCCCCAGGGTCCCTCCTTCCGGCCACACAACTATGAGCGCGAGCTGGTGGCCTATACTGGCGGGCACGACAATGACACCACTATCGGCTGGTGGAACAGTTCCGGGGCCGCCGACAGCACTCGCACTCCCGACGATGTCCGCCGCGAGCACGCCTACGCCCGCGCCTATCTGGGATTCGAAAATGAGCCCATCAACTGGGTGCTGATTCGCGCTGTGCTGGCTTCCGTCGCCGACGTGGCCGTCATTCCTTTGCAGGATGTGCTGGGATTAGGAAGCGAGGCCCGCATGAACCTGCCGGGGACCGTCGGCGGCAACTGGAAGTGGCGTTACCGCCCCGGCAGCCTCACCGCTGACCTGTGCGGCCGCCTGCGCGAACTCACGGCCATGTACGATCGCTGAGCTGTATTGAGGTTGTGACATGAAACCCGCCCGATCCTTCTGGCAGATCTGGAATATGAGTTTCGGCTTTCTCGGCATCCAGTTCGGCTGGGGGCTGCAGATGGCTAATATGAGCGCCATCTATGAATATTTGGGCGCGCGCCCCGACCAGATCCCCATCCTCTGGCTGGCGGCGCCCTTGACCGGCCTCATCGTCCAGCCTCTCATCGGCCACGCCAGCGACCGCACCTGGGGGCGGCTGGGCCGCCGCCGTCCTTATTTTCTTGCCGGGGCCATTCTCAGCTCATTTGCCCTAATCCTTATGCCGCGAAGCTCCGCCCTGTGGATGGCCGCGGGACTGCTCTGGATTCTGGATGCCTCCATCAACGTCAGCATGGAGCCCTTTCGTGCTTTTGTGGCCGACATCCTGCCGCAGGAGCAGCGCACCAGCGGTTTCGCCATGCAGAGCCTGTTTATCGGACTGGGCGCAGTGGGCGCCTCGGTGCTTCCCTGGCTGATGACCAACGCTTTCCACGTCAGCTCCCAAACCGGTTCCACCCACGCTATCCCGCTCACCGTCCGGCTCTCCTTCTATATAGGAGCGGCGGTATTTTTCTGCGCCGTGCTCTGGACCATTTTGACCACTCCCGAGTACCCGCCGCAGGACCTGGAGGCCTTTCGTGCCGCCAAGGCCGGCCACGCTGGGCTGTGGCGCAACGCACGCCAGATTGTGAACTCCATCGCCGCCATGCCCCGCACCATGCGCCAGCTTGCCTGGGTGCAGATCTGCACCTGGCTGGGCCTGTTCTGTATGTGGCTTTATTTCCCCGTGGCCGTGGCCCACAACGTGTTTGGCGCCCCCAACCAGGCGTCGCCCCTGTACTCCGCGGGCGTGGAGTGGGGCGGCATCTGTTTTGCCCTCTATTCCGCCGTTTGCTTCGGCTTCTCGTTTGTGCTGGCGCCCCTCGCTAAGCTGTTGAACCGTAAGCTGGCCCATAGCCTCTGCCTGTTCTGTGGCAGCCTGGGCCTGCTCTCCGTATTCCTGATCCACGATAAGTACCTGCTGCTGCTCTCCATGACCGGCGTGGGCATTGCCTGGGCCAGTATTCTGGCCATTCCTTATTCCATTCTGGCGGGCGCGCTGCCGGCGGAAAAGATGGGCGTGTACATGGGCGTCTTCAATTTCTTCATCGTGATTCCCGAAATCATAGCTTCCCTGGGCTTCGGCTGGGTGATGGTCCATCTGCTGCATAACGACCGCCTGGCGGCGGTGGTGGCAGGAGGAGTCTTTCTGCTGCTGGCTGCCCTGTTGATGCAGCGGGTGGAGGATCCTCAGGGCGAAACTCAACCCAGGGCAGTGGAAACTAAGATGGCGGTTTCGGGTTAGCTGCCCCAACTACCAACACCAGCTGCCAGCCACCCGCTAGGTCAGGTACAGCTTCCCATGATTCAGTTTGTGCTGCAGGCTGGCAGCCAGGTTGTCAATGTCGCTTGCCGCCAGGTTGCAGGCGATGCGTTCATCCACGAACGGACTCTGGTTGCTGCCCACGGCATCGCGCCGTAATTGGATGAGCAGGCCCTGCATGGCCGCGGGGTCAAATTTCTGCGGTGAAAGGTGCACCAATTCGCTGAGCGTTTCTCCCAGCGACAACGGCTGGCGGTAGGGACGCTCGCTGGTCATGGCGTCAAATGCGTCGGCCAGGGCGACGATCCGCGAGGGCAGGGGCACGTCTTCCAACCGCAGGCCATCGGGATACCCGGAGCCGTCTGCCCGCTCGTGGTGCCAGCGTACCACCTCCGGCACCTGCGGCCAGGGAAATTGCACTCCGCTTACAATCTGGTGCCCCACCACTGTGTGGTCGGCCATCAGCCGGAATTCCTCCGGATCCAGGGCGGCGGGCTTGGCGAACAGGTGCTTGTCCACCGCCACTTTGCCGATATCGTGCAGGTATCCGGCCGAGCGCAGGGCGGCCACCTCTCCCGGTTCCATGCCCATGGCCTCGCCGATGCCGGCGGAATAACGGCCCACGCGCAGCGAGTGCCCGTGAATATTGATGTGCTTTACATCTATGGCGGCCGCGAAGGCTTCCAGCGCGTTGTCATAAAAGCCGTGCATGGAGGCCAGCAGGCGCAGGTTTTCCGAGACTCGCTGTGCCAGCGTCTGCTGCAGCGAATGGTTGTGCACCGCCAGCCCCACATAGCTGGAGAGCAGCCCCAGAGACTCCAGGTCTTCCTCGCTGTAGGCGGCATCGCCTTCCCGGCGTCCGAGAGCAATCACCCCCACCAGCTTGCCGCCCACCGTAAGCGGCGCAATGCACTTGAACAGCTCCGGCGCGACATTACCATTGGAGCTAAGAAAGGTATCGGAACTGGCCGCCAGCAGCCGGCGCGGTCCCCGCGTAGTGGTGAGGGCGTGCACGTGCCGGGGCAGCAGCGGAATGAACGCCGGCTCTGGCAAAAGCGTAAAGCCCTGCGCGGCAATGGTGGTGATGAGGGCGGGTTTGTCGGTGAAGGTAAAAAGCGCGCCTTCGCGGGCGCCGCTCGCTTCCAGCACGGCGGCGAGCGCGCTGCTGGCTACCTGGACAAAGTCGCGCTCCGAGGTCATCTGCGGACCCAGGTCGGAGAGCGCCTCCACCGTCAACAGCAACCGTCGGAAGTTGTTCTTGGTCACCGCCACGCGGGCGCGGCGAGAACGCAGAGCAATCTCAGGTTACCATGCGCACTTCTGTGGCAGGGAGAGCGTGGTTAGTGGTTAGTTTGGTGCGGAAGAACCAGCGCTCATTCAGCAATCATTGCTCTAGAAATGCTCCTCCAGATCAGCGAAGCGCTCCACTAGCAGCAGGCGTGAGGGCAGTTCCGCCGGCGCCAGTTCCTCGTGCTCCAGTATCCAGGTGTTGCCGTGAGGCACGAACACGGCGTTCAGCCCGGCTGCCAGCGCCGGGTTGATGTCGGACTTCGGGCTGTTGCCTACCATCCAGGTGGTACCGTGGCCCAGGCCATACTTCGAGACCACCTCGCGGTAGGTGCGGCTGTCTTTTTCGGCCACAATCTCTACAGCGGCGAAATAGTTTTTCAGCCCCGATCGCTCCACTTTGCCCGATTGCTCCGGAACCGCTCCCTTGGTCAGCAGGATAAGATGGTGCCGCCGAGAGAGATACTGCAACGTCTCTGGAACGCCGGGCAGGATTTCCACCGGATGGTCCGCGATACTGTGGGCAAAACCCACAACCTTCTGGTGCAGTTCCGGGGTGATGGGCTCCAGGGAGATGCGCTCGAAGGTGTCCACCAGGGCGTGGGCGAAGCTGTGCATGCCATAGCCGTGCTTGAGAATGCACTCGCGCTCCACCTCATTCAGAATTGCGCGCACCTCTTCCGCTGTGTAGCTCTGATGATCAAGAAAAGAGATGAAGCGGGCGATGGCGCGCTCGAAGTAGATGTTGTTCTCCCACAGCGTATCGTCCGCGTCAATCAGCAGCGCCTGCCCGCCATTGATGTTCACCCCATTCGCCATTGTTCTTTATGATATCCGGTGTCGGATGTTTTTGTGCCCATCGTCCAGAAAATCAAGAAACGAAGAGCGCGCCGGCAGCTTCAGCCCAAGAACACGGTTTCAATTTTTCCTTGCCCCTCCTCCGGATTTCTTTGCGCTCTCTGCGTTAAAGGTTTGCCCTTGTTAGAATTCTCCTGATGAGAATTCTCCCCTGGCTGGCTCTCCTCATATTGGTTCTATCGTCCATGAGCGTCGCAGCGCAAAAAAAGAAAGCCCTGCGTTCTTACCGCAGCGCCGGCGACAAACCGGTTTCCGTCCGTCTCGGTCTGGCCACCGGCCTGCCTCAGCAACTAGCCAAGTGGCGGGTGGTGCGCATGCCCTTCCGCTCCGCCGGACTTACCCCTCGCCAGCGCCGCATGGTGCAGAAACTGGTGGACGCCAGCCGCTACCTGGATGACATCTACTGGCGGCAAAGCGACCCCGATGGCCTTACTTTGTTTCATGAACTGGAGGGCAACAGCAACCGCATTGATGCCAACGTGCGCCGCATGCTGATGATCAACGGCTCGCGCTTCGACCTGTTGCGCAACAACGCGCCCTTCGTGGGCCTGCAGCCCATGCCCCCCGGACGCGGCTTCTATCCTCCGGACTTGACTCGCGCCCAGATCGAGCAATACGTGCAGCAGCACCCGGAGAGCAAGGCGGAAATATACAGCCCCTACACCGTTGTACGCTGGCGCGGCAAGGAACTGGCGGGCGTTCCCTACCACGTGGCCTATCGTGCGCTACTGGGCCCCGCGGCACGGGATCTGCGGGAAGCGGCCGCGCTCAGCGATGATCCCGCGTTCGCCAAATTCTTAAGCCTGCGGGCTGACGCCCTCCTTACCGACGACTACTACCAGAGTGACCTCGCCTGGCTCGACCTGAAGGACCCCAAGTTCGACGTCATCTTCGCGCCTTACGAGACCTACCTCGATGGCCTGCTGGGCGTGAAGACCTCCTATGGTGCGGCCGTCCTTATCCGTGACCAGGCGGAAAGCCGCAAGCTGGCTCTCTACCGGAAATATGTCCCCGAGATCCAGGATGCGCTGCCCCTGGCGCCGGAAGACCGGCCCTCAAAGCGCGGCCTGGCCACCCCCATGGAGGTGATGGACGCGCCCTTCCGCGGCGGCGACCTGCGCCACGGCTACCAGGCAGTCGCCGACAATTTACCCAACGATGCCCGCATTCACGAGGCCAAGGGCACCAAGAAAATCTTCTTCAAAAACTTCATGGACGCGCGCGTGAATTACGTGATTCTTCCTGTAGCCAAGCGCGTCATGCGCCCGGACCAGGCCGCTAAGGTGACCGGCGAAGGCTATCTCGCGGGCACCCTGCTGCACGAAATCTCTCACGGCCTGGGCCCGGCGTTCGCCCGCACTTCCGCCGGCAAAGCCGATATTCGCGAGGCCATCGGCCCTACCTACAGCGAACTGGAGGAAGCCAAGGCGGATGCCGTCGGCATGTTCGGCCTGAAATGGCTGGTGGACCATGGCGCCCTCCCCAAATCCCGCCTGCAGGAGTACTACGCTTCCTACGTCGGCGGCCTCTTCCGCACCGTGCGCTTTGGCACTGGCGAGGCCCACGGCCGCGCCGAAATGATGGAATTCAATTATCTGACGGAGCAGAAAGCAATCGTCCGCGATTCCGCTACCGGCCGCTACTCCATTGATTACACCCAAATGCCGGCCGCCGTGGAAACTCTCGCCAAGGAATTGCTGGAGCAGGAGGCCACCGGCGACCGGGCCCGCGCCGAGGCCTGGTTCAAGAAATACGACCTCATGCCGGAAGAGCTGAAAGCCTCCTTGCAGAGGGCCGCCGCTGTGCCCGTGGACATTGACCCGGTGTTCTCCTTTCCCGACCAGGTCAAATAACCACCAGAGCGAGCATTTGGGGTGCTGTGCCACACGCGCTTGCTATGGCTTATTCCGCTCGGCGCTCTGGGCATTGACCCCACCTTTAGAATCGAGTACAAGGCTTGTTGCGTTTGCGGCAAAATATAGTCAGCTAACCTGAATTTCTTTGTAGAGAGAGGATAGGACTCATGTCGGCGCGGCCCTTCGTCCGTTTTGCGGGATACTTCTGTGTTCTTCTGTTGCTGCTGTTGGCAGTTGGGATTACTTTCACCGTGGGCTGGCGCCCGATCATTGGTCCCCGTAAGCGTGCCCTGACCAACCGTCATTTTGAAGCCACGCCCCAGCGCCTCAAGCGCGGCGAATACCTGGTGGAACACGTATCCCTGTGTTACGGCTGCCACACCAGCTTCGATGCCAAAGGCAAGGACACTCCCCAGTTGCTGGAGGCCAAAGGCGCGGGCCGGGCCCTTACGGACGAGAGCGGCTTCCACGTGGTGGCCGGCAACATTACGCCTGACCCTGAGACCGGCATCGGCAACTGGACCGATGACGAACTAGCGCGCGCCATCCGCGAGGGCATTGGGCGCGATGGCCGGACGCTGTTCCCCATGATGCCTTACCAGAATTTCCGCCACATGTCGGACGAAGATCTGGCCTCGGTGATCGTCTACCTGCGCGCGCAGCCGCCGGCCCATAACCAGCTCCCTCCAACGCAAGTGCCTTTTCCCGTGTCGCGGCTGATCAATAATGTCCCGCAGCCGGTCACGACTGCCATTTCTGCCCCCGATCCCGCGAATCCGGTCGCTTATGGCAAATATCTGGTAACTGCGGTGGGGATTTGCGACGGCTGTCACACCCCACGCGACAACCACGGCCAGCCCATCGCCGGCATGTACATGGCCGGCGGCAACATCTTCGACGAGAGCGGCCACCCGGTGGCCAGCGCCAACATCACTCCCGATCCCTCCGGAATTTCCTACTATGACGAAGCTACCTTTGTGCAGATGATCCGCACCGGTGAGGTCAAGGGACGCAAGCTCGACGTGATGATGCCTACCTGGGCCTTCAACGGGTTAACCGATCAGGATTTGAAGGCAATCTTCGCCTACTTACGCACCATCCCGCCGGCTCATCACCGCGTTGACAATACGGAGAAGGCGTCACTGTGCAAGATTGACGGTCACATGCACGGGATGGGCGCGCTGAACTAGAAGAGTGCTTTCACGGTCGGCACCGGGGTCTCGCGGCCTGCATTTTGTGGCGCGGGCGCCACGCCCGCGAAGAAACCCTACTAATTGTTGTCATCCTGAGCGTAGCGAAGGACCCGTTTTTCCATTAAGGCGCCCGTTAAGCCGCGAACTCCACCTTGGCGGGATGCGGAATTACTCCGGCATGGTGTCCCATGTCGAGCAGGCGGCGGACGGCCTCGCGTCCGTCCTCGCCGTAGTCGAGCGTGCGCTCGTTCACGTACATGCCCACGAACTTGTCGGCCAGCTGCGCGTCCAGGTCGCGTCCGAACTGCTTGGCATACTCCAGCGCTTCCTCGCGGTGATCAAGCGCGTACTGGATGCTGCCGCGCAGCGCTTTAGCCACCCCGGCAATGGTCTCCCCGCCCAGGCTGCGCCGGATGGCGTTGCCGCCCAAGGGCAGCGGCAGGCCGGTCATCTTCAGCCACCACTGGCCCAAATCCACAACTTTCTGCAGCCCGCTCTTGGAATACGTCAGCTGGCCTTCGTGGATGATCAGCCCGGCCTCGTACTTGCCCTCCACAACCTGGGGGATGATCTGGTCGAAGGGAACCACCGCGGTCTCAATGCCGGGCGCGAACAGCCGCAAGGTCAGGTAAGCCGTGGTCAGTGTGCCCGGCACCGCCACCTTGATGTTCTTGACCTCGCTCTGCGAAAACGGCCGCGTGGCCACAATCATCGGCCCGTAGCCCTCGCCCACGCTCCCGCCCGAGGAAAGCAGGGCGTAGTTCTCCTGGATGTAAGGGTAGGCGGCGAAAGAGATGGCGGTCAGGTCGTACACCGCATCGTGCGCCTTGCGGTTCAGGGTTTCAATATCGCAAAGAGTATGCGTGAACCGCAGCCCGGGGACCCGCACCTTGTTGGTGGCCAGTGCGTAGAACATGAAAGCGTCGTCGGAGTCGGGGCTGTGGGCCACCGTTATTTCGCGGACGCCCGTATCGCTTTCCGCTTCGGCTATGTGCGATGGGTTGGCGGGATTCACGAGTTCACCCGGTAACTGCGGCGAAAGCGGCTGGCGGCCCCCGACGCGGCCATGACCTTGATGATTTCGGCAAACACAAAGGGATAAAGCCCGAAAGCCGCCGCCTGGGCGAACCGCGCGTGGGCGATCAGCATCAGCCAGGAAACGCCGCTCGCGAACAGCACAATCTCCGCCGCCACCGAAGCCACCAGAGCGAGGGAGAAGCTCCTGCTGCCGCGTTCCCAGAGCCATCCGGCAACAAACGCCACTACCGGATAGGCGATCAAATATCCTCCCGTCGGCCCCAGCAGTTGCGCGATTCCTCCCGGGCCGGCGGGATTAAAGAACGGCAAACCTATCGCCCCCTCCGCCAGGTATAACGCCAGCGCCGCGAATCCACGGCGGCTGCCCAGCACCAGGCCCACCAGCAGCACGGCAAAGTTCTGCAGCGTCAGCGGCACTGGAGTGAAGGGCAGCGGAAGAGTGATGTGCGCGCAGAGCGCCACAAATAGGCTGGCTCCCACCACTAGAGCCAAATTGCGCGCCAGAGCATGAGAGCGGGAGGGAAGAGTGCGGAGAATAATCTGCGAGCTCATATGCCACCTGTGTAACGGCACAGGATACCAGAAGAAGGCGCCAGGAGTCGGTATCGAGTGCCCCACATCTGGTCGTCTCCACCCACGCCCGCTGTTTCCAGAAGAATATTTGCAGGCCAGATGTGGGGATTTACGCGAACAATGGATTATTCATACCGCAGCGCGACCGTAGGGTCCACGCGGGTTGAGCGGCGCGCTGGAATCCAGCAGGCCGCGAAGCTGACGGCCGCGAGCAGAACCACTACCGCCACATAGGTGAAGGGATCGCTTGGGCTCACCCCCATCAGCAGCTTGCTCATGGCGCGCGTCAGTCCGAGCGCGGCCAGCAGACCTGCCAGCAGGCCGCCGGCAACCAGCATTAGCCCTTGGCGGGAAATCAGCTTCAGAATGTCGCTGCGTGTGGCCCCCAGCGCCATGCGCACCCCGATTTCATGCGTACGCTGCGCCGCGGCAAAGGAAACCACGCCGTAGGTGCCCACCACGGCCAGCAGCAGCCCCATCGCTCCCAGAGTTCCCGCCAGGGAGGCCGCCAGTTGAAAGATGAATAATCCCGCCAGTCCATGCACCGTTTCCTGCATGGTGGCCGCCTGGATGATCGGCATGTCCGGCGCCAGGCGCTGGATTTCGCGCTGCACCACGCGAAGCATCGCTTCCGGTGGTCCGTTGGTCCGTGCCTGCACCGATGCCAGCGACCCGTAATCCTGCGCCAGAGGCACGTAGAAGTACGGCTGTGGGTCGGAGGAAATGAACCAGTACTGCCCGTCCGCGGCCACCCCCACTACCTCAATCCACGGACCGCTGGCGCTCTTCAGGCTGAAGCGCTTGCCCAGGACGTCCTCATTCGGCCACAGCCGCCCGGCCATGGTCTGGTTCACAATTGCCACCCTAGGCGCCGTTTCACTGTCGGAATCGGTGAAGGAACGGCCCCGCAATAGCGGTACCTGCATGGTCGGGAAATATCCCGGATCAACCCCGTTGTAGGAAATCTCGGGAGGCTTCTGGTCAGGGGGCAACTGCCGCCCTTTTACGAAAATTGAGCTGCCCTGGCTGGGATACGCCATGGGCACGGTGCGGGCCAGGCTCGCCGACTCCACCCCCGGCAGAGCGCTGACCCGGCGCTCCAGTTCGCGATAGAAATTCTTGGCGCGCGCCTGGTTGTACCCTACCTGGTGTGGGTCGAGCATTACGCTCAGCACGTGCTCGGGGTCAAAGCCCAGGAACATGTGTTCGGCATGGCTCAAACTGCGCATTAGAAGTCCGGCCACGACCAGCAGCATGAGCGAACCCGCAACCTGGGCCACAACCAGCGAACTGCGCAGCCGGTGCCGGTTGCCCGGTTCGCCGCGCCCACTTTCGTGCAGTACCGCGTTCAGGTCGGCGCGCCCCGCCCGCAACGCCGGCCACAAGCCCACGAAAGTTCCGGTGAGAACCGCCGCGAGCAGCGTGTAGGCAAACACCTTCCAGTCAAACCGGCAATCTATCCGGAAAGCGTAACCGGCCGAACTGGTGGTCACGGGACGAAGCAGAGCGCCGGCGGCGGCAATGGCCAGTTCTCCCAGCACCACTCCGGCCGCGCCTCCGAGCAGCGCCACCAGCAGGCCCTCAGTCAGCATTTGCCGTATCAGGCGCCGCCGGCCCGCCCCAATCGCGGCACGAATCGCCATCTCCCGCTCCCGCGCCGCCGCCCGCGCCAGCAGGATGTTGGCCACGTTCATGCACGCCAGCAGCAGCACCAGCCCTGGTAGCATCAGGAACAGAGCGGCAATCACGGGAACAAAACTGGAGACCCGCGGCGCCGGCCGCGCCCGCCGCTCTGGAATCACCAGAAGCCCGAGTCCCTTGTCGGTGGCCGGGTATTGGGCTGCCAGCCGCCTGGCCACTACCTCCACCGAACCCTGCGCCTGGGCCAGTCTCGTGCCCGGCTTCATGCGCGCGAACAGCATCAGGGAGCGGTCGCCTCGGTCGGCCCAGACGCTATTTCCATCCTCGCCCAGCGCAGTTATGCTCAGCGGCAGATAGCCGTCCATGTCAAAGGCAAAGAGCAGGCCGTGGAAATCGCGCGGCGTCACGCCGATGATGGTCGCCGGCCTTCCATTAATCGCTATGTGTTTGCCGATCACCGCCGGATCGCCAGCGAACCGCTTCTGCCAGAAGGCATATCCCAGAACCAGATTCAGCGGGCTACCCCGTTGTTCCCCTTCGCCAGGCACAAAAAGCCGCCCCAGCAGCGGTTTCACTCTCAGCGCGCTGAAATAATTGCCCGTGACCGCGCTGTAGGCGAATTGGCCCGGCTTGCCGTCGGCGCTGAGCCCGCCGGAACCGGTGTCATAGCCAAACACGTCGGAGAACACGTCCGCCTGGGCCTTTAAATCGAGCATGTCCAGATAGGAAAGCCGAGAGTTGCCCGTGGCACTGGCCACATCCACAATCTGCTCCGGATGTGGAATAGGTAATGGCCGCAACAGCCAGGCATTCACCACGCTGAAGATGCTGCTGTTGACTCCGATCCCCAATCCCAGCGTAATTACCACGATAGCTGTCAGTCCCGGCGATTTGCCCAGCATGCGCAGCCCATAGCGCGCATCCTGCAGCAGGGAATTGACCAGGGTAATGCCCCGGGCGTCGCGGCACTGCTCCTTGGTTTGCTCCAGACCGCCAAATTCCACCCGCGCCCGCCGCAGCGCTTCCTCGCGTGGCACGCCGCCGCGGGTCAGGTCCTCAGCGTAGCTCTCGATATGAAAGCGCAGTTCGGCGTCCATCTCCCGCTCCATGCGCCGCCGTCTGAGGAGCGCGCCTGCCCAGGAACGGATGCGAAACGCTGCCCTCATATTTCCTCCGGCTTGGTCTGCAGAATGCCGGCGATGATCTCCGCCATGCGGTTCCACTGTTCGGCTTCGGCTTGCAGTTGCCGCCGACCCGCCGCCGTCAGCCGGTAGTATTTGGCTTTGCGTTTGTTTTCCGACTCGCCCCACTCGCTGGCTATCCATCCCTGGTCTTCCAGACGGTATAGGGCGGGGTAGAGCGAGCCTTGCTGGATCTCCAGCCGGTCCTTGGAAATCTGCTGGATGCGCAGCAGAATGCCGTAGCCGTGCAGCGGCCCCAGCGATACCGCCTTCAGGATCAGCAGGTCGAGCGTGCCCTGGAGAAGCTCCAGTTGCTTGCTCATGGTGGGCTTCCTAGACTGCCTAGGAAGGTAAGCCTCTTCTCCTAGAATGTCAAGGAGAGATCTGCGGGGGAGGCGGAAGAGCGCGGCTTCACCCGCGCCGTAGCAGCAAACTTTTCATGATTGTCATCCTGAGCGCAGCGAAGGACCTGCTTTCGCCTGCGCGCGGATCGAAGCAACGCTGAGAAGGCAAACGCTAGACGCCCACCGGATATGGCTTGGCCTGCTGGGGCTCGCCGCTGAACGTCAGCCGGTAGAAGATTCCCTGGAACAGCGACATCAGCCCCGTATACCAATACCCGATCACGAACAGCAGCAGGAAGGGCACAGTCACGAAGTTTTCGTTCTCCACCGCGTAGAACACGGTGAGGACGAAGTAGGTTCCGATGAGCAGCTCAATCCACGGCACCCAGCCCAGGCGGCGGCGGTAGGTGCGGGAGCGCGCCCTGTCGGCTTTCGATTCGATGCGGTACTTGGGGGTGCGCGCAAATGCTGACTGTTTTCCAAACAGCGCTTCCAGCACCGCCCGCGAATTGGTAATCGTCAGCCCGATGCCCAGCGCCATCAAAAACGGCAGATACAGCAGGCACCGGTACCAGTTCTTGGGATAGAGCACCTTCTGCGAAACCAGGTAAAAGCTGGAAATTGAGAAGCTCGAGGCCAGGAACAGCGGCAGGTCAATGTAGAGCATCTGAAACCAGCCCTGGTAGAAGCGGATGATCATGGCCGGCAGCAGCAGCACCGAAAGCGCGATCATCAGCGGATAGCTGATGTTGGCGGTCAGGTGGTACCAGGCTTCCAGCTTCACCCGCCAGGAGACATCGCTCTTCACCACCTGGGGCAAAATTTTCTTAGCCGTCTGAATCAGCCCCTTGGCCCAACGCGCCTGCTGCGTCTTGAACGCCGTCATCTCCACCGGCAGCTCGGCCGGGCACTCCACGTCCTCCAGGTACACGAATTTCCAGCCCTTGAGCTGGGCGCGGTAGGAAAGGTCGGTATCTTCCGTGAGCGTATCGTGCTGCCATCCGCCAGCTTCTTCAATGGCCTGCCGCCGCCACATCCCCGCCGTGCCATTGAAATTAAAGAACACGTTCGAACGCGAGCGCGCCCCATGCTCGAGGATGAAGTGCCCATCGAGCAGAATGGCTTCCACATTCGTCAGGAAGGAATAATTGCGGTTGATGTGCGACCACCGGCCCTGCACCATCCCCACCTTAGCTTCGGTGAAGTAGTGAATCACCCGCATCAGGAAGTCCGCGGGGGGAACAAAGTCGGCATCAAAAATCGCCACAAATTCGCCCTGGGCCGTCTTCAGGCCCTCCCGCAGCGCGCCCGCTTTATAGCCTTCGCGGTTGGTGCGGTGATGATAGCTGATCGGATAGCCCTCGGCCGCATAGCTCTCCACCAGGCGCCGGGCCACGCCCCTGGTCTCGTCCGTCGAGTCGTCCAGAAGCTGGATATCCAGCTTGTCTTTGGGGTAGTCCAGCCGGCAGACCGTGTCCACCAGCCGCTCCACTACGAACTGCTCGTTGAAGATGGGCAGCTGCACAGTTACCCGGGGCAGCTCGGCAAAATGTCCGGGCGGCCCTTCCGGCCGGTCTTTGCGGTGCTTGTAATAAAGATAGACCAGGGTATAGCGGTGAATGCCGTAAGATGCCAGCCAGATCAGGACAATGAAGTAGGGGATCAGCAGCGCCAGATCAAAGGCGTTGGCCTGGTAGAGGCCCTTAAAGGTGGTGTCCAGAAAGTGGGTGCGGAGGTAATTCGTCAGCCCGTGAGGGGCGAACAGGACCAGCCCGTACATAAACTCAGCCACCAACCACAACCTCCCCGACTAGAACGCGCAGGGCGCAAACCATTCATTGTATCCGAGTTTTGCCGGCACGGTGGCCGTCCTGCGCCACCCCTCGCCGAGCCAAGTCTATGTGGCGACAGCCGTCCTCGGCTGTCGGCTGGGCGAACCCGGGCTAAGGCCTTTAGTTCAGGAAGTATGTGCGGTAGAGCGTATCGCGCTGGGCCGGTCGGAACCCCGCATCCCGGATAATGCGCCGCAGCTCCTCTTCCGTGGTGCAGTTGTTCACTCCCGCCGCCTTCACCACGTTTTCCTCCAGCATGACCGAGCCTACGTCGTTGCCGCCGAAGCGTAGCCCCAGCTGGCACACCTTCAAACCCTGCGTCACCCAGCTAGACTGCACGTTGAGGAAGTTGGAAAGGTACTGCCGCGAAATCGCCAGCGTCTTCAGGTACTCCACCGAGGTAGCCTCGTCCCAGTGCCTCCCGCCCAGCGCCGTGTTGGCCGGCTGAAAGCTCCAGGGAATGAACGCCGTAAAGCCTCCCGTCTCCTCCTGCAATTCGTAAAGCCGCTGCAGGTGGTTCACCCGGTGCTCGTATTTCTCCCCGCACCCGAACATCATGGTGGCAGTAGTACGCATGCCCAATCGGTGCGCTGTGCGATGCACGTTCAGCCAGTCCTCGGTCAGGCACTTCAGGCGAGCAATCTTATAGCGCACTTCGTCGTCCAGAATCTCCGCGCCCCCGCCGGGTATGGAATCCAGCCCCGCCTCGCGCAGACGCAGGATGGTGTCGCGAATGCTCAGCCCGCTGTATTCGGCAATCGCGATCACCTCTGAAGCTGAGTAGCAGTGCAGGTGCACCTGCGGAAAGCGCTGCTTGATGCCGCGCAGCATCTTTTCATGCCAGTCAATTTTCAGGTCGGGATGCAGCCCGCCCTGCATCAGCACACCCGTCCCCCCCAACTCCACCGTTTCCCGGATTTTTTCGTAGATGGTGTCCAACTCCAGGATGTAGCCCTCTTTAGCCTTGGGTCCCTTCAGTGGCCGGTAAAACGCGCAGAAGGTGCAGTACTCGGTGCAGAAGTTGGTGTAGTTGATGTTGCGGTCAATGATGTAGGTAACCACGCCTTCTGGGTGCAATTTGCGCCGCACCGCATCGGCTTCCATGCCGATGCCGATCAGGTCAGGCGAGTTGAACATCTCCAGCGCTTGCGCTTTGGTCAGGGACATAAGCAAACTGATCAACGATCCATTCTAATGCAAACTGCAGTCGGTTCTAAGTCAACTGAGCATTTAGCACCTAGTAATTAGCACTTGGCCAGCAACGCCCTTGGCAGTTCCCGAACCCTCCACAATGTTCACTGGCTAAATGCTAATTGCCAGATGCTGCTTTCACGCCCTCTGCCGTCCCGACCGTTTCCCCCGTCGTTTTCCCGGCACCGGGAACTCCTCCACCTTCTCCCCTCGCTGCTTTTCCTGCCGCTGCACCTTGGGCCGATACCACTTGAAGTACAGGAGGGCGGCGACCGCGCCCACCACGGCCAGGGAGATCAATCCGTAGAGCACCGGCTCGTAGTATTGCGAGAGGCCGCTGATGATCGCTTTGCCATATACATGTCCGACCCAGGCCACTGCGAAATATCGTACGCCGCGGCCGGCGCTCAGGGCCGACAGGAACTTTTTGCGTGGATATTGCAGCACCCCTGCGGCCATTAGAAAGGGAACGATGGGAAAAGGCGGCGGCAGGATACAGCCGATAAACACCGTGATAAAGCCGCGTTTCTCAAACCGCTTGTACACCTTTTCGACCCGCTGCTTGCCAACTTTCTTCTCCAGCGTCTCCTCGCCGCCTTTTTCGGCCAGCCGGTAAGTGACATACCCGCCCAGCACTGCGCCCACCGTTGCCATAAAGGCGTAATACGGCCACCAGGCCCGCTGGTGTGCTGAAAGCAGAATCACAAACACGTCCACACTGCCCGGCAGAGGTATCAGCGAGTTGTCGGCCAGACCCAGCAGGATCAGCCCTGGACCGCCCAGCCGGTGCAGCCATGTCCATACCGGGTTCACCAGGAGAAGGCTTATCACGAGATTTCGCATGTAGCGCCTGAAGCTGTCGCTTGTGATAAAGGGGTTAGCTAGAAGCTAGCAGCTAGAAGCTAACAGTGGCACCCAGTTTAGAAGCATTTTGCAACAGGGGAGATACTCAGACTCGCTGCAGTCTGGCCGCTCAGCCCAACTGGGCGCCGCTCTGGGCGGCTACCGGCTGCAGGAAGTGTATAGGCCGCAGCCGCTCGACCGACCCACACTCTGCGGCATAGCGGAAGAACAGCTCCATGCCTTCCAGGCAGTCTGGGTCGAGCTGATAATAGATGTTTCTGGTCAGGTAGTCCTTCACTTCTGCGGGAGTGATGTGGAGTCGCTTCGACCATTCCGTGGCAGTCTGCTCCAATGCCGCTGGCTCCAGCCCATGGTTTCGGGACGCCTGGAAAATCGCTGTCAGGTCCAATCCCGGCTGCATCTCCGTCAGGGCGGCTTCGCGGACCGCCCAGAAAGCAAAAACGAATGACTTGCCCGAGAGACGTTTCCACTCTTCCGCCAGGTCCAGCACCTCGTACCGGGAGCGGTCCACCTTAAGTGCCGGATCGCCAATGATGAGCGCAGCATCGCATTCCCGCAGCATAAACGGGAGCGCCGGCTCCAGGGAGCGGAAGTCCCGCCCTCCTCCCCACCACTTCTCAAACAGTACCCTGGTGAGCGCCACCGAGGTCATGGACGAGTTGTCGGTGGCCACGGTCCTTATCTTATCGAGCGGCACCTTGCTGATCAGCAGAATGGACCGCACCGCGCCGCGAGCGGCAATGGCCACCTCTGGAATGATCGCCAGCCCTGGAATGCTGTTGTAGGCGATGGCGGGAATGATCCCGATATCTCCCGTCCCCTCGCGCAGAGCCGCCGCACAGGACGACGGTACGCTATAGAAGATGTCGAAATCCTTGGCCGCTCCACCGTGGTCGAAGTCCCACATCAGGGGCGCGGTATTGAGATAAGAGATGGCGGAGATGCGGAGCCGGCGCATGCTGGAGAAGAACTGGCAATTCTAGCACCTCAATCCCTGTCATCCTGAGAGAACCCGAACGAGCGCAGCGAGCGAGGGGCGACCGAAGGACCTATGCATTTCGCGATTGTGAATTTAGTTTAACGCTTATTAGTCTAAGGATGTTTGCTTCGTCAACGCGCCAAGTTCTGCCTCTGCGCGCGACAAAGTCCCAGCCCACGCCTGCTCACATTTGCCATGTGCCGCCCTTCCTTGACATCGCGGCGCTCTGGGTGTTGTAGTCCGCTTAGGCCCCAAATCGAGCTTCAGTAAGAGACGTTGCTCGCGACGTCTCCAAATATGAGCAGTGAGCCCTCCACTGCGCGAATCGAAGACACCCGGGCGCTGCACTGGGTTGCTCTATCCCTAACATCCGGTCTGGGACCCACGCGCGCCCGCCACCTGGCGGAGTATTTTGGCTCCGTTGACCAAGTCTTCCAGTCCTCCCTCACCAGTCTGGAAGCCGCCGGAATTCCCGCCGTGGCAGCGCAATCGCTGGCCACAGGCAAATCCTTTGAACTCGCCAATGAAGAACTGGTGCGCGCTCGCGTCGCCGGGGCCAACATAGTCACACTGGACGACCCCGCCTACCCCGCCCAACTGCGCCAGATCTACGACCCGCCCTTGGCTCTATACGTGCGTGGCAATCCCGACCTGCTTTCCCAACCCTCCATCGCGATTGTGGGCACCCGCCACCCTACGCCCTACGGCCTGGGCATGGCCGAACGTCTTTCCTGCGATCTGGCCGCCCGACACCTGGTGATTATCAGCGGCCTGGCTCGCGGCATTGACGCCGCCGGCCACCGTGGCGCCCTCGCCGGCCGGGGCAAGACCGTCGCCATTTTCGGCACCGGCGTGGATGTGATCTATCCCCGCGAAAACCAGCGTTTGGCCGACCAGATTCTGGCCACGGGCGGCGCCTTGTGCTCCGAGTTCCCCATGGCCACCTTCGCCGCGCCTCAGAACTTTCCTATTCGCAACCGCATCATCAGCGGCTTGGCCCTGGGTGTCCTGGTCATCGAGGCGGGCGAATATAGCGGCACCCGCATCACCGCACGCTGCGCCCTGGAGCAGAACCGGGAAATATTCGCTGTTCCCGGCAATGTTACCAACCGCCAGGCCTGGGGCCCTAACACCTTGATAAAACAGGGGGCCAAGCTCGTGGCCACCTGGGAGGACGTCTGGGAAGAACTACCTGCCCAAATCCGCCTGCAGCTCGCCCCTCCCGAGGCTGAATCCTCCGACCCCTCTACCGCATCTTTGTTTGAGGAAGACACGCTCACTCCTCACGAACGGCGCATCCTCAGTCTCCTTCGACGCGACGAGTCCACCCACATTGACGAACTGGTGGAACGCCTGGAGACTGAACTTTCTTCCTCGGAGATTTTTGCCGCGCTTTTCGAACTGGAGCTGGCCGGCAAAGTTCGCCAGCTGCCGGGGAAGAATTTTGTAAAAAGCTTCTAGCTATTGGCTCTTAGCTGTTGGCTATTGGCCCTGAAAAGTGATCGTGTTATGAGAAATTATCGTGACCTGCAAGTCTGGCACAACGCGCACGAGCTGAGACTGGATGTGTATGCGACCACGAGGACCTTTCCGGTCGAGGAGAAGTACGGCCTGACTTCACAGATTCGCCGCGCATCTGTTTCCATCGGCGCGAACTTGGCGGAGGGGTGCGGCAGGCGTTCTGAGGCTGAGTTCGCGAGATTCGTGCGCGTTGCGATGGGTTCAGGCGCCGAGTTGTCATACGAACTGCTCGTCGCGCGAGATGTAAATTTTCTCGGGTCTGCTGACTACAGCCGACTAGATGGCAGATTGTGCACGCTAATGAGGATGCTATCCTCGCTGTTGACTAAGCTGCCGCAGCCTCGTTCAACTGCACGAACGTGACCTGCAAGTTTCCAGCGATTTTTGCTGGTGCCGCGGCTAATTTCCAGTAGCGACGGCCAAGAGCTAAGAGCCAAGAGCCAATAGCTAAGAGCCGCCATTTCGTGCTAGCTTCAATACAACTACCACCCCCGAGGGGTCTTTTGGCAAAAGGATTAGTCATCGTCGAATCGCCGGCCAAGGCGAAAACCATTAAGAAATATCTTGGCCGCGGCTACGAGGTCGAAGCCTCGCTCGGCCACGTCAAGGACCTGCCTAAGAGCAAGTTAGGCGTGGACATTCAGAACGACTTCGAAACCGATTACATCGTCATCCCCGGCAAGGAGAAGGTCCTTACCAAGCTCAAGAAGCTGGCCAAGGACGCGGATGCCATCTACCTGGCCCCTGACCCGGACCGCGAGGGCGAAGCCATCGCCGCCCACCTGGCCGAAGAACTGGGCGACGGCGCCCGCAAAAAGAAAAAGAACGGCGTGCCCGTGCACCGCGTCACCTTTAATGAGATCACCCAGCGCGGCGTGAAGGAAGGCTTTGCCCAGCCCCGCGAGATTGACTGGAAACTGGTGGACGCGCAGCAGGCCCGCCGCGTGCTCGATCGCCTGGTGGGCTACCAGGTTTCGCCCCTGCTGTGGGATAAGGTCCGTCGCGGCCTCTCCGCCGGCCGCGTGCAAACCGTGGCCCTGCGCCTCATCGTGGAGCGCGAGCGCGAAATCAAAGCCTTCCAGAAGGTGGAGTACTGGACTATTGATGCCCACCTCGCGGCCAATAAGGGGCCCGCTTTCGATGCGCGTTTCCTGGGCAAGGGGGAGGAGAAGATTGATGTCCCCAATGGCGAGGAAGCCGAAAAGCTGCGTGCCCTGCTCGAGCAGGCTACGTGGTCGGTGCGCTCGGTGGACAAAAAGGAGCGCCGCCGTAACGCCGCCCCGCCCTTTACCACCAGTAAATTCCAGCAGGACGCCTCGCGCAAGCTGCGCTTCAGCGTAAAGCGCGCCATGATGCTTGCCCAGCGTCTCTATGAAGGCGTGGAACTGGGCGAGGAAGGCCTGGTCGGACTCATCACCTACATGCGTACCGACTCCGTGCGCGTCTCCCAGGACGCAATTACGGAGGTACGTGAGCTTATCGGGTCGCAATACGGCAACGAATATCTGCCCGAAGCGCCCAATACTTACAAATCGAAAAAAGCGGCGCAGGAAGCCCACGAGGCCATTCGTCCCACTTCGCCGGCGCGCCATCCCGATTCCATCAAACAGTACCTGCAGGAAGACGAATTCAAGGTTTACAAGCTCATCTGGCAGCGCTTTATCGCATCGCAGATGAACCCCGCCGTCTTCGACCAGACCACGGTGGACATTGACGCCGCCAGCGGCCAGGAGAAGTACTGGTTCCGCGTAACCGGTTCGGTGCTCAAGTTCGACGGTTTCCTCAAGGTGTACGAGGAATCCAAGGAAGGCAAGGACGAGGAGGACGAGGCCCTCAAGCACAAGCTGCCGCCGCTGGAGGCGGGCCAGGCTCTCACCCTGCGCGAGCTCAAACCCGAGCAGCACTTCACCGAACCGCCGCCGCGCTACAACGAAGCCTCGCTGGTCAAGGAACTGGAGGAGCGCGGCATCGGCCGTCCCTCTACCTACGCCGCCATCCTGGGCACCATCCAGGAGCGGCAGTATGTGCAGAAAACCGGCGGCAAGTTCGTGCCCACTGAAATCGGCATGGTCGTCACCGACCTGCTGGTGGAGAATTTCAAGGATATCTTCGACCCCCAGTACACCGCCCGCCTGGAAGAGGAACTGGACGAGATCGAAGAAGGCCAGGAGAAGTGGACCGACGCCCTGCGCGACTTCTACAAAAAATTCCAGAAGGATCTCAAATACGCTGAGAAGCACATGGAAAACATCAAGCGTATGGAGAAGCCCACGGAAGAGAAGTGCGAGCGCTGTGGCGCGCCCCTGGTCATCAAGTGGGGCCGCCACGGTTCCTTCTACGCCTGCAGCACCTACGATAAGGACGATCCCAACACCTGCACCTTCACCAAGGAAAATCCCATTGACCTGCCCGACCTGGATTCGGCCGATATGCAGGAAACTTCGCAGGAGGAATACTGCGAGAACTGCGGCCGCACCATGGTGCTGAAGCGCGGGCGTTTCGGGCAGTTCATGGCCTGTACCGGCTATCCCGAGTGCAAGACCACTCGGCGCCTCGACCAGGGCCGCAAGGTGCCGGATATTCCGCTGGACGAAACCTGTCCTCAATGCGGGCGCAACCTCGTCCTGCGACACGGCCGCTATGGCGAGTTCACATCCTGCAGCGGATATCCCGAGTGTAAGTATGTGAAGCAGAACTTCATCGGCGTGAAGTGCCCCGAGTGCAAGACCGGCGAAATCGTGGAAAAGCGCGCTCGCCGCAAGGGCAACACTTTCTACGGCTGCTCCAACTACCCCAAGTGCAAGTTCACCTCCGCCAGCCGGCCCATCGCGGAGAAGTGCCCCAAGTGCGGCGGCGAGTACCTGGTGGAAAAGACCTTAAAGGCCGGCCCTGTCATCTCCTGCCCCAACAAGGAGTGCGACTACGAGCGCGCCGCGCCCGAGCCGGCGGCGGTAGGGGTGGCCGAGGCAGCAGAGAAGCCGGCTACTTAGGGCGCTCAACCATCGTGTTCGCCTTCCCCAGGGAAGGCATTATCCCGAACCCCTGGCGTGCGCTGCCCGGAATCCCGCCGCGCCGCCGGCATTTTGCCCCTGACGAGCCGTTGGGTTAAAATCCTGCATCGTCACCCCGGGATTTCACTCCAACTTTCCAGCCGTCACTTCCAAAGGAGGAACTACTCATGCCCAAGCAGACCAAGGCCACCAGCGCCGACGCGCAAACTGTTCTCCAGCTCTACGACTTCCGCCGTGAGGCCGAAATGCGCAAGGCGCGGAACTTCGTTGCCAATTTCTGGCCCAAGAGCGCGGATGACATCGTCAATCTGGCTATGTCTTTCGGAAGCCAGGAAAATGCCTGGATGCGGCAGGTGTTCACTTACTGGGACATGGCTGCCTGCCTGGCCTTGCGCGGGGCGATTCATCCCGGGCTGGCCTTCGATACCCTGGGTGAGATGTGGTTCGTTTACGCCAAGGTAAAGCCGTTCCTAAAGGAGTATCGGCAGAAGATGGGCGTTCCGGAAGCGTTTGCCAATATCGAGAAGTTCGTCGAAAGCACGCCCGAAGGCCGGCAGCGCCTGAAGATGTTGCAGGAGCGCCTGGCACGCTTCGTCGAACGTTTATCCAAGGCCAAAGCCGCCGACTGATCGGTTTCACCGCCGAGCGCGCCGCGGGAATGTTCTCAAGAATCTTCTCTGCGCTCTCTGCGTCTCGGCGGTGGAATCTGGTTTCAGGAAATGTATTCCCGGATGTACTCGTCGCGGCTGCTGGCCAGCTCGTGGGCGCTGCCGTCGAAAATCACTTTGCCATCGCGCAGCACCAGGAAGCTGGTGCGCGTGTCCACGGGGGCGCCGTTCAAGGGCACCATGCGGTTCTGCCCACGGTCGAAGTAGTGGGTGGCCATGGTAAAGGCGTCCTGCAGGCGATGGCTCACCAGTAGCGAGCTGTTGTGGTACACATCGCGCTGCTTGACGATGAGCTCAATGATGGTGGTGGAGGTCACCGGGTCCAGACCTCCGGTGGGCGAATCGTAAAGCACGATCTCCGGCTGGTCCACAATGGCGCGGGCAATGGCCACCCGCCGCCGCATGCCCCCGGAAAGCTCGCTGGGCAGCATGTTGAGCGTGTGTTCCAGCTCCACGAAGCGCAGCGCCTCTTCCACCCGCTTCTGGATCTTCTCCTCCGGCACGCCCTCCTCGATCAGCCGGTAGGCCACGTTGTCGCGCACCGTGAGCGAGTCGAACAAGGCGCTCTCCTGGAAGACCATGCCTATTTTGCGCCGCAGCTCGAACAGGTCTTCCTCCTTCATGGCGCTAACTTCCTGGCCCAGCACCCAGATCTGGCCGCGCTCAGGTTTCACCAGCCCCATGGTGAGCTTCAGGATGGTGCTTTTGCCCGAGCCCGCCACGCCCAGCAGCGCCTTGGTTTCGCCGCGTTCCAGAAAAAAGGAAATTCCATCCAGAACCGTGTTGCCCTCAAAGCTAATGGAGACTTCCTGGAAGACAATGACTGGTTGCGGCTGCGCGCCGGTCAGAGACGCGGGCGATTCGGCGGGGAGGACAGGGGCGGGCATCTCACTTGAGCAGATAAAGCAGCAGCTGCGATGCGAAGTAGTTTACCGCCAGAATCATGATGGATGCGGCCACCACCGCCTGGGTGGTGGCGCGGCCCACTCCCTGGGTGCCGCCGCGCGAGGTGAGCCCGTAATAGCAGCCGATGGTGGCCACCAGGAAGCCGAACAGCAGCGGCTTGACCAGGCCAATTATTACGTCGCCGAATTCGAGGCTCTGATAGGCGTTGCTCCAGTACTGGTGCGCGTCCAGGTGCAGCCCCAGCGCCGAGACGGCAAAGCCGCCGGTCAGCCCGAAGAAGTCGCAAATAATGGTGAGGAAAAACAGCATGATGATGGTGGCCACCACCCGCGGCGTCACCAGCTTCTTGGAAGGGTCAGTGCCCAGGGCGCGCATGGCGTCAATCTGCTCGGTCACCTTCATGGAGCCCAACTCGCTGGCCATGCCGGAAGCGTTGCGTCCCGCCACCATCAGGCCCGCGAGAGTGGGGCCCAGTTCGCGCACCATGGAGATGGATACCAGCTGCCCGGTCAGGCTGAGCGAACCGTACTGCTCCAGGGTACGGGCGGCATTCAGGGCCAGCACACCGCCGGTGAAGAAGCCGGTGAGCACCACGATGGGCAGCGAGCCTACGCCGATGAGGTCAGCCTGCTGCAGCGTGTCTGCCACGTAGCGCGGCTGGCGGAAGACGTTGCCGACGGAGCGCGCCGCCAGGTAGGTCCACTCCTGGATCGCCAGCACCAGGTCCTTGGCGTAGTCGGTTGGGGAAATCAGTTCCATCTTGAGCGTTATCAGAAATATAGCAGCAGAGGCGGGTAGCTGGTAGTTGGTAAGCTGGTAGCGGGTGAAAGGCAGGAAAATGCGCGTAAATGCGGGAGTCGGACCCCCATCTGGAACCTGTGGCTGAATGATGGGTCCTCCCACTCAAGCCAACAGAGGGCTTGAATCGGACGCCCGGTAGTTGCTATCCCAGGGCTGGAGGCGGAGCCGGCGTGAGCCCGTGGCGGCGCATAATCTCCGCCAGCCTGGCCCGGTCCGGAGGACCGCCGGCCGCCGCATTGATCACCTCCGCCGACTCGCGGAAATACTGCGGGCCTATGGCGGCGGGTGTGATCATGCAAAGCGCCTTCGCCTCCTGATTTCCAGGATTATCGAAGCGGTGAACAGCGCCGCGGGGAATGCATAGCGCCTGTCCCGGCCCGACCTCAATTTGCTGGCCATCCACCGTCCAGGTCAGCGTTCCATCAATGCCGTAAATGGTCTCTTCATAGTGGTCATGGCTGTGCGCCGGGGCCGCCAGGCGCTGCGCGCCCGGAACCATCAGTTCGAAGGCCGCGATGCTGCCGCTCGAGTTCTCTGCCGTGATCAGGAAGCGCACCGCCAGCGGTCCCAGCCGGATGGTTTCGTGAGAAGGATTGACTTGCAGTTCGGCAACGCGTTCTGCCATGTGGGTCCCCCTCACCGTAAATGGGCTTTACCGTGTGTATCTGCCGTTCGCGAAAATGTCAACCAGTAAGCTCACAACAGAGTGCATAGGTCCTTCGGTCGCGCTCACCGCAAGCGCGGCTCGCGCTTCCTCAGGATGACAGTACCGGAAGGAATGTCACGCAAGCGGGTGCTGGCGCGCACCGTCAATATTCTCGGCGAATGTCATCCTGAACGAGGACGGGGCGAACCATTCCCCGTCCGAGTGAAGGACCTATGCATTGCGCACAGCAGAAAACCTACTACGTGTACATCCTGACCAACCGCTCGAAGACCCTTTACACCGGAGTGACCAGCAAACTGGAGCAGAGGGTGTGGCAGCACAAGCAGCACGTGTTTCCTGGGTTCACCGCCAGTTACAAGATTGACCGACTTGTCTATTTTGAACGCTATTCCAGCATTCACAGCGCAATTGCCCGTGAAAAGCGGATTAAGGGGTACACGCGGCTGAAAAAGATAGCGCTGATCATTTCGCAGAATCCGACGTGGAAGGACCTGAGCGAGGGGTGGTACAGGAGACACCGGTTTGAGCCTGACCAGGCAGCGTGAATGCACACCCGACCTCACTGCTCCCCTGTCATCCTGAGGAATCGCGAGCCGCGCTGGCGCGGTGAGCGAGACGAAGGACCTATATAATTCACCCGCGGACAGAAGAATGCATGGGTCCTTCGCTCGCGCTTCCTCGTGAGCTCGGTCGCGCTCCCTCAGGATGACAGGGTGGGTTTACTCCCGCATGCGCTTCTTAATCTCGATGTTCAGGCGCTTGATCTTCTGATTGAGGGTGGAAAGGGGCACGCGGAAGCGTTCGGCGGCCTCGGTCTGGTTCCA
>DATEJK010000028.1:0-23660 GCA_035278025.1 Terriglobales bacterium
TGCACATCAACTTCCGGCTGTTTACAGCACACCCTCGCCGAAGATTTCGGCAGTGAAAGCTTCCAGCGTGGCTTCGTGCTGCCAGGCGTCTGCCGGAAGGCCAGCTTTGCGGCAGGTCTGCTCCAGGAAGGTGTTGAGGTCCCAGCCGTGCTCGGTGGGCACCTGGGGCAGCAGCAGGCCACGGCGGTTTCCCTGGGTGATGAGCAGCCCGTGTTTGCCCACTTCGACCTCCTCCGCCTTGATGGGAGAAAGCAGGGAAAGGATACTGATGGATATCTGCAGCCGCGCAGCCTCTTCGCGGGTTACCGGAAGAAAGCGCATGTCCTGGAAGGCAGCGGCGCGAGCGGTTTCAATAATCGTCTGAAAGAGCGGGGAGACGGGAAAGACGTACCCGACACAGCCACGCACCTCGCGGTCAAGGTGAAGGGTGGTAAAAGCGCCACGTTGCTGTTGCAGGTGTTCGGAGATAAAGGGCAGCGCGAGTTCGCATTCCTCCAGGGCTGTGTCTATGGCCTGGTGAGCGAGGTGGAGGAGCAATTCGCGTTCCTGGGAAGAATACTCGCCGGCGACGGAAGACGAAGGTTGCGGCGTCGCGGAGGTTTCGCCTGGCGAGCTATTGGGTAGCGGGGACATCGCGCTTGCGGCGGCGGCTGAGCACGAAAGCGCGCCGCCTCCTCCTGACTACGCGGCGGTCAATCTTGGACCAGAACGCGGCGAAGTAATCAATGGCGGAAACCAAGGACAGCGCCACCATGAACCAGATGGCCACGAAGGCGATCACGTGGATGGGCAGAACCCAGCCGCCAATGTAGAGCGGCCACTCCATCCAGTGGTGGTCGAGGATGGCGGCCACCACGGCCACGATCTGCACCACCATCTTGAATTTGCCCAGGTCGCTGGCGGCAATGGTGAAGCCTTCGGTGGCGGCAATAGAGCGCAGACCGCTCACCAGGAACTCGCGCCCGATAATCACCACCGCCATCCAGGCGGGCACAACCCGGGGATTGAACTGCACCAGGGTAACGAAAGCAGCGGCGACGAGCAGTTTGTCAGCCAGGGGATCCAGCAGCATGCCCAACGTGGTGATCTGGTCGCGATGGCGGGCGAGGTAGCCATCGGCCATATCAGTGAGCGAGGCGGCAATGAACAAGGCTGAAGCCAGCAGTTCCTTTTCCCCATGGGCGCTGCTGAAGCGGCTGCTGGACAGAACCCAGATGAGCACCGGGACACTGAAGATGCGGGTCAGCGTGATGTAGTTGGGCAGGTTCACAGCGGAGCGCTTGACGACCGCCGACCGCTGAGCCGGTGTCGTGAGGTTAAATTATCCTCCACGCGGGAGGGGAAGGCAACGCAACTCGAGGGCGGCTAGGAGGCAGTCCCAGGGAGCTTCTGGAGCTAAGCCGCGGTGGCCCGCGCCTGAATGATCTTGGAAACAAGTTGCAGCATTCCGGCGGGGTCGCCGGGATCAGCCTGGAAATCAGCGCCGGTGGCGGCCAGGTCTTCTCCGGTGCGCTTGAGGGCCACTATGACCGCCCGGCTGCGGCTGCGAAAAGCCTCTACGAGGGCTTGTTTATCGTGAAGGGGGATGGAATGACCGAGGACGAAGAGGTCGAAAGGACCTCCCGACTTGCACTCCCGCAGAGCGTCCGTAAAACCCAAAGCCGAGGTAACCTCATAGCCGACCTGTTCCAGCATCAGGTGGCGAGTCTTGAGAAGGGATTCGTCGTAGGAAACCGAAAGTATGTGCGCCATGCAGCACCCCGGCTAACGCAGAGGTTAGTACAAGCTGTTGCGAATTGCAACGGAGTAGTGGGACAAAATTGACGACTGCCGACCATTACGGTTGACGTCAATTGGGGCTAGGCATAAATGCCGCGCTGGCGGATGGTATAGGCAACGCGGTCAATGGCCAGCATATAGGCGGCTATACGATTGTTGACATTATGGGTTTCGGCGTACTCCACCACCGCCTGGAAGGATTCGCGCATGATGTGTTCCAGTTGCTCATTGACCACCGATTCCTTCCAGAAGTAGCCCTGGCGGTCCTGCACCCACTCGAAGTAGGAGGCGGTAACGCCGCCGGCATTGGCCAGAATGTCGGGGACGATGAAGACGTGCTTGTCGGAGAGGATATCGTCAGCGGCGGCGGTGGTGGGCCCGTTGGCGCCCTCAATCAGGACGCGGGCCTTGACCCGGTCGGCGTTGCGGCTGGTGATCTGGTTCTCGGTGGCGGCTGGAATCAGCACGTCGCAGTCGGCCAGCATCAGTTCGGCGGGGTCGTATTTTTCCGCCCCCGAGAAGCCGTGGATGACGCCGTTGTGCTGGCGGTATTCCCATAGCGCTTCTATATCAATGCCCTCGCGGTTATAGAGGCCGCCGCCAACTTCCACGATGCCGATGATCTTGTAGCCGCGCTCATGCATGAGGCGGGCGGCATTGGAGCCCACATTGCCGAAGCCCTGGATGATGACCCGGGTACGGTCGCGGTTGAGGTTGAGCTTCTTCATGGCCTCGTCGCAGATGATCATGAGGCCGCGGCCGGTGGCTTCGCGGCGCCCCCGCGAGCCGCCCATGTTCAGGGGCTTGCCGGTAACCACGGCGGTCACGGTCTGGCGCATGTGCATGGAATAGGTGTCCATCATCCAGGCCATGATCTGTTCGTTGGTATTCATGTCGGGGGCGGGGACGTCTTTTTCCGGGCCGATGAATTCGAACAGTTCGGCGGTGTAGCGGCGGGTCATGCGCTCCAGTTCGCCCATGGACATCTTGTGGGGGTCGCAGATGATGCCGCCCTTGGCCCCGCCGAAGGGGATGTTGACCACGGCGCACTTCCAGGTCATCCAGCTGGCCAGGGCGCGGACTTCGTCGAGGGTGACATCAGGGGAATAGCGGACGCCGCCCTTGGCTGGGCCGCGGGCGATGGAGTGCTGCACGCGGAAGCCGGTAAACACTTCCAGGTGGCCGTTGTCCATGGCAACAGGAATGTGCACGATGATTTCGCGGTTGGGATAGCGCAGCACCTTCCACAGACCTTCATCGAGCTTGAGCTTCTGGGCGGCCAGATCGAAGCGCGCGGCTTGTGCCTCCCAGGGGTTGATTTCCTGTTCCAGGGCGATGGTTTTCATAAGAAACTCTCCGGTGAGTCCGGAATTTTGAATGCGTGGTATCTGAATTTTCGATTCCGGCGAAACCAACAGTATATGAAGGGTGGGGGGAGGGGGCAAGCCGCAGGTGTACGTCAAGGTGTGACGGCGGTACCAAAGGCGCTACCCGGGATCGCCAATGCCGGGTTTCTGGTCCCTCGTGGGCGGCTTGGATGTGGTGTCAGGGCGCCTTAGCGGCTGAGGCCTTCCTAGCTAACAGATCCCGGAAGGCTTGCAGTTGTGCAGTATCGCTAAACGCTCTCTTCGGAATGATGAAGAACATCCGCGGAGAAAGCTGAACAGTAAACAGAGTTGCCGATTCAGCGTACTTCGTGACCAGTTCCCAGCGAATGTTGCCATCCGAATACTGGGCGCGGGAGAAGATGTGCTCTTCGGAAAACTCGTAGCGCTGTTCTTTTTGAAGGTTTGGATATTTGGCGTAAGCTTTCCGCAGTTTGTGTGTGAATAGCCCGTACCGCAACAGGATCAGATACACACCAAGCGCCAAGACTGGAAGGACGATGACTTCCGTTTGTCCAACCGCAACTCCGTAGCAACTTAGGAGGATCAGCACGGCGCCAAGCGGCACCTTTGCCTGGTGGCAGAGTCGTTGCGACATCGGCGCGATCGCGCGTATGTACAGACGCTGTCCGTCAATAAATTCTTCGGGGGTGAGCCGGAATTGAATTGCCAACGACGAGGACCCGGCTAGGACCATGGAGGAAATAGCTCCCGAATATTATCCAAGACTGCGGGAATTATATGGCGAAACTCCCCCTTTCGCCCTCGGAGGGTAAAAGCGATTAGGAGGGTAAAAGCGATTATAAGTGGTCGGGGCTGCGTTTTCTGGAAATGGAAGCGACAGGTTCCGGGGCAGTCAACAGGCAGGCTATTTGCGGGTGGCGGCGGCGCGGGCGCGGGCGGGGGCGCCGATTTCGATTTCCATGCCTTCGGCGGCGGCGCGCACCCGGGGATAGTAGTTGCCGGCCTCGCGCACGATGCGCTCGAGGCAGGCGTCGTCGTGGTCGGGATCGTGGTGGAAGAGCACCAGTTCCTTGGCACCGCTCTCCATGACCACGCTGACCGCTTCGCGCCAGTGGCTGTGGCCCCAGCCGCGGCGGCAAACCTCGTATTCTTCGGGCAGGTACTGGGCGTCGTAGATGAGCACGTCGGCGCCTTCCGCCAGCTTGCGCACCTGCTTATCGAACACGGGCTGGCCGGGCTCGTTGTCGGTGGCGTAAACCAGAACGCCGTCGCGCGTCTCCATGCGGAAGCCGAGGCAGCCCTGGGGATGGTTCAGAGCCATGGTGCGCAGCACACAGTTCTCCATGTTGACCTGGCCTTCGCCGATGTCATGGAAATGGCGGTGGGCCGCCATCTGTCCCATATCCACAGGGAAGTAGGGTTCGTTCATCTGTTCTTCCAGCACGCGCTGCAGGCTGCGGGTGCGGCTGGAGGAGTGAAAGAAAAAGCGGTTCTCGGCGTTGTCGTAGAGCGGGGTGAAGAAGGGGATGCCCTGAATGTGGTCCCAGTGGAAGTGCGAGATGAAGATGTGGGCGGAGATTCCCCCGGGGTGGTGGCTCAAGGCTTTGCCTAGATTGCGCAGGCCGGTGCCGCAGTCAAAGATGTAGAGGCCGTCGCCGACCCGCACCTCGACGCAGGAGGTGTTACCTCCGTAACGCATGTTTTCCGGCTGCGGAGTAGGGGTAGACCCCCGCACTCCCCAAAATCTGACTAGCATAGCCCCCTGCCGGGTGTTGGATGTTAGCCCATCTTGCCGCCCGGAGGTGCCGACGTCAATGCCCGATAGTGCAAGGGCGTTCGGTAACCCAGTTGCCAGTTCCCAGCTGTCAGTTGCCAATCCCCAGTACCTGGTTCCCACTGCCTGCCCAGCGCTCGGAACCACCTTGATTGCTCTTGTTAAAGGCCTTCATCTGTATCCAACCGCCTGACTCGGTCGTCAAAACATGCAGAAACCATGTAGTGCGTATTGGAACTGGGTACTGGCAACTCCGTGCCCATATAATGTGCACTTTCGTCCCTAAGAGATGCTGCGTCCTGATTACACCGAATTCGCGCGTCTGGCGCGAGAAGCCACGCTGGTGCCGGTGGCCAAGTCCATTACCGCTGACCTTCTGACGCCGGTTTCCGCTTTCCTGGCCCTGGCCGGCACAGATCCGGGAGCATTTTTGCTGGAGTCGGTGGAAGCCGGGGAAAGAATCGGACGCTACACCTTCCTGGGCGCGCGGCCTTACATGCAGGTGCAGTCGCGGGGCGCGGAGCTCACGGTGGAGCGCCGCGGCCGGGTAGAACGGTCCAGCGGCAACATTTTCCAGATGGTGCAAAGGATTTTGCGCCAGCATCGCGTGGCGGCTGTGCCCGAGCTGCCGCCCTTCACCGCGGGCGCCGTAGGCTACTTCGCCTATGACGTGGTTCGCCAACTGGAGAGGATCGGGGAAAACAGCAAGGACGATCTGCGCGTCCCCGACTGCACTCTGATGTTCTTCGACCGCCTGCTGGCCTTCGACCACCTGCGGCACCAGATCCACATCATTGCCGCCGCCGATGTGACTCGAGAGAGCCCGCGAGAAGCCTATGCGCGGGCGCTCACCGACATTGCCGGCATCGAGAAGAAGCTGGCCGCGGGATTTCGGCGGCTGAGCCCGGGCGAGGTCCGGCGCTTCCCCGGAGCTTTGAAGGTTCGGCACCGCACCAGCCGCGCCGACTACATGCGCGGGGTGGAGCGCATGAAGGAATACATCGCGGCGGGAGATATTTTTCAGGCGGTGCTGTCGCAGCGGCTGGAGTTCGAGCCCGGCGCCGCGCCCTTCGACCTTTACCGCGCCCTGCGCACCGTGAATCCGTCGCCTTACATGTATTTTTTGCGCATGCGTGAATTGGGAACGGCGGGCGGGCGGAAAAAGGGCGAGATGCTGCAGATCCTGGGCTCGTCGCCGGAGATGCTGGTGCGGGTGAGCGGGCGGCGTCTGGAATACCGGCCCATTGCCGGAACCCATCCCCGGGGCCGCGATGAGGCCGAGGACCAGGGCCTGGAAAAACAGATGCGCGAGGACGAGAAGGAGCGCGCGGAACACGTCATGCTGGTGGACCTGGGGCGCAACGACATCGGCCGGGTGAGCGAATATGGGTCGGTTTCGGTGCCCAAGCTGATGTACGTGGAGCGCTACTCGCACGTGATGCATCTGGTGTCGGCCATCGAAGGCCGGCTGCGGCCGGAACTGGACGCCATTGACGCGCTGGCCGCATGTTTCCCTGCTGGAACACTGACCGGCGCGCCCAAGGTTCGGGCCATGCAGATTATCGAAGAGCTGGAACCGGTGCGGCGCGGTGTGTACGGCGGGGCCGTGCTGTACGCGGACTTCGCGGGGAACCTGGATTCCTGCATCACCATTCGCACCATGGTGGTGAAGGGCGAGCACGCCTACCTGCAGGCGGGCGCGGGCATTGTGGCCGATTCTGAACCGCAACGCGAATACCAGGAGTGCCTCAACAAGGCGCAGGCGGGTCTGCGGGCAGTGCAGCTGGCGCGGGGCGGGCTGGAGTAATTCGTCACCGCCGAGACGCCGAGAGCGCAAAGAAGAGCAATTCCAATCCAGGTTTTTCCCGGCGTTCTTCCCTTTTCCAGACTTGCTTGGATTTCTCGGTGATCTCTGCGTCTTGGCGGTGAATCAGCTTAAGGCCGAATGCCGGCCACGCTCATCAGCCTGCCCACCACTCCTTTTTCTTTCCGATAAGAGAACAGCAGATCCGTGCGGCAAGAAGTGCAGAGGGGGGAGGCGCTGATGTTCCCGGCGGGAACGCCGGCAGCGAGCAACTGGCGGGTGTTGGCGGCCACCAGGTCCAGGTAGAGCTGGGTTTCCTCCGGACCATGGCCGGGAGCGCGGGCGGTGAGGAACAGCAGGGGGTATTTTTCGTGCACCGGGTTGGACTCGCGCGCTTCGCGAAAAAGCTCGGCGGCGTAAGCGAACTGCGATTGGAACTTCTCCCGCACCTCTTCTCCCACCTGGTAACAGCAGGAGTGGATGCCGGGCCCGATGGCGGCGCGCAGGTCGGCGGGATCCGAGCCGAACTGACGGCGCATCTCGCCTACGCCCTTTTCCACGATGCGGCGCAAAGTTCCGCGCCAGCCGGCATGAAAGGCGCCGACTGCGCGGCGCTTGGCATCCACCAGCAGGACGGGAAGGCAGTCGGCGGTTTGCACCCCGAGCAGCAGGCCGGGAACGTCGGTGATCAGGCCGTCGCCCGTTGGATGGCCATCCGTCGCGGTGACGTAATGAATCACGTCGGAGTGTACCTGGCGCTGGGTGGCCAGGCGCCAGTGAGCAGAACCGGCGCCCAGAGCGCGCATAAACTCATCCCGGTTCCGCTCGACCGCCGCGCGACTATCATCCTTCGTAAATCCCAAGTTCAGCGAGGAGCCGCCGTAGAGGGCTGAGTAGCCGCCGAGGCGCGTGCTGAAGCCGTGCACCAGCCAGGGGAGAACGAAAAGTTCTGAATTAAGAATTTTGATTTTTGATTTTTCCGCACGCCGGGCAGTGACCCGAGTCTTCGTCCCCATGGCACTTCATTGTATAAGGTGGATAATCCAGAACTGAAGGCCGAGAGCCAACAAGCAAGGACTTCGTATATATTGTTAGGTTCGCATGTACGAGGACTTTCGCGCTATCGAACGCTGGTCGGAACAGGAAGTGCACTGCTTGTACCAGGCGCTGGTGCTGGCCATCTCCACGCGCCACGCCGACGCCGTGGACATCAAGTTCCTGGCCAATGGCCGCCCGGTGTGGATTGCCCTGCCGCTGCCGGGCTGGGCGGAATACAAGCAGCGCGCCGGCAAGACCATTACCGATCCGCTGGCGGTTCAGATCGCCGGCCATTATCTGAAGACCGCCATCGAAAACGGCGAAGATGGGGGGCGGGAACTGCACGCCTTGACCGTGGAGCAGATGCTCGAGCATCTGCAGGCCGTGCTGGAGGAAGTGAGCAGCGGCGTGCCGGCTTAAAAAAGCAACCCCGACGGCGCGTTTTCGGATCACAAGTTAATGTGACCAAAGACACTTTCGCGCGCCCGCCGAACAAGCGACAATCTGGACCCGAACCGCCTCCTCAGGCCGCAAATTTGGAAGCGGCGGCGGTTTAGGGCACAATATCCGGGCTGCACCCGCAAGGAGCCGCACTCATGTCCATCACCGTTCAACCCAGCCTGGCAGAGTTATTGCGTCACGGAAAAGTACATCGCAACCTCAATGCCGCGCCCCTGGTGGAAATCGCCATCAGCCGGGGCGAGGCCCGGCTGGCCAGCAACGGAGCCCTGGTCGCCTACACCGGGCGCACCGGGCGTTCCCCAAAAGACAAATTCACGGTTAAAGATGAACTCACGGCCGACCGCGTGCACTGGGGAGCCATTAATCAGCCCTTCGAGCGGGAAAGGTTTGACTCCCTTTATGACAAGGTAGTGGAACACCTGCGCGACCGCGACCTGTTCGTGCAGGACCTGTTTGCCGGCGCCGACCCGCAGTATCGTCTGCCGGTGCGGGTAATAACGGAACATGCGTGGCAAAGCCTGTTCGCGCGCCAGCTCTTCATCCGTCCCACGGCCCAGGAGCTGCAAACCCACCAGCCCGATTTTCTGGTCGTTGCCGCGCCTGAGGTTCACGCCGACCCGCTGCACGACGGTACCAACTCCGGCGCTTTTATCCTGGTGAACTTTACCCGGCGCATGATCCTGATCGGGGGCACGGCGTACGCGGGCGAAATTAAGAAGTGCATCTTCGGGGTGATGAATTTTCTGATGCCGCCGCGAGACGTTTTCCCCATGCACTGCTCGGCCAACATCGGCAAAGACGGAATGACGGCGCTGTTCTTCGGGCTCTCAGGCACAGGAAAGACCACGCTCTCCGCCGACTCCAACCGGCGGCTGATCGGCGATGATGAGCATGGCTGGAGCCAGCAGGGCATCTTCAATTTCGAAGGCGGCTGTTACGCCAAGTGCATTCGGCTGTCGCAGCAGAAGGAGCCGCAAATCTGGAACGCCATCCGCTTCGGCTGCGTGCTGGAAAACGTGGTGCTGCAGCCGGAATCGAATGTCCCTAATTACGACGATGAGAGCGTGACCGAAAACACGCGCGCCGCCTACCCGGTGGAGTTCATTGATAACGCCGAGATACCGGGCATTGGCGGCCATCCCAAGCACGTAGTGTTCCTCACTGCCGATGCTTTTGGCGTGCTGCCGCCAATTTCGCGCCTCAATCCGGAGCAGGCCATGTATCACTTCCTCTCCGGTTACACCGCCAAGGTAGCGGGCACGGAGGCCGGGCTGGGCAAGGAACCGCTGGCGACTTTCTCCACCTGCTTCGCTTCCCCGTTTCTGCCGCTGCGTCCCAAGGTTTATGCCGAAATGCTGGGCCGGCGCTTGCGCGAGCACAAAGCCAGCTGCTGGCTGATCAATACCGGCTGGCAGGGAGGGAAGTTCGGGGTGGGACGGCGCATGGATCTGAATTACACCCGCGCCATGGTGCGGGCAGCCGTGGACGACCGGCTGAAGGATATGGAGTTCGAGGTGGAACCCGCATTCGGGCTCACCATTCCCAAATCGGTGCCCGATGTTCCGCGCGACCTGCTGGCGCCGCGCAACGCCTGGGCAGACAAAGGGGCTTACGACCGCGCGGCACAGGAGTTGTCAGAGCGATTTCACCGCAACTTCGAAAAGTTCGAGGCGCCGGAAGAAGTGCGGGCAGCGGGACCAAAGCCGGCCGGCAGATAAATCTCAACCCAGAGAGCGCCGAGAACTTCCTGCCGCGGGCGCAGTATGGACGAGAATAACATCCTATCAGAGAGTGCTTTATAGAGATTACGCTTGCTGCCCTGGGCCGGCTTATCCGGGCGCGAGCAAGCTAATACCGCCGCTCTAGCCGCAGCGCTCTTCACAGCGCCTGAAGGCGTATTTCTGAAAGGACGATGACGGCATGGCTGAAGCCATGCCCTGATACAAAGCGGACCTTCATTTCGTACGCGGGCATTTGCTTATGGGCCGCGCGGGCAAAATTCATTCAGCGAGACCTAAGAATCCACTTGGCCGATGCTAAGCGGCTTCTTTGCCAGCGGTGGAATTATCTTCCACCCGCATCCCTATCCAGCGGCGGCGGGGTTCGGCCGCCAATTGATTCAACAGCACCACATTGGGATGGTGGCCATAGCGGTTCTTCACCGTTTCCACCGCCTCCCGGCTGCTCCAGTGGCTGACCACGAGCAGGTGGCCGGCGTCATCCAGATCGCGCACGATTTCGTGGTCCACGTAGCCGGAACACTGGCGCATATCCTGCCAGATCTTGCGCGTGACTTCCAGCCCGCCCTCGGCGCTGGCCGGAGGAAAACGTGATTCCCAGAGTACCGTCACGTTCATGGTGCGTACCTCTCCGTCAGATGATTATGATGAGCGTGGCGAGCAGAAGGACGTAAGCGACATTGTCCTTTTGAGGAGATTAGTCGGGTAGCCCCATACGGCGCACTAGTTGTTGAAAGCGCGGGTCCTGACGCAGGGGCTCAAATCTCCGGTTTGGAACCTTGATGTAAGTGAGTTCGGGATCACGTTCCAGGTAAGCTTTGTTCAGCCAGGCGAAAGCCCGGTTCGGTTCCCCCAAAGCGCCGTAGAGGATGGCAATGGCGCCAGAGGGCGCCAGTCCCCGCGCGTACAGCGCCTTGATTTGGGCAAGGATGCGGCGCGCCTCCTCACGATTTCCCGCGGCGGCTTGGGCAAATCCCAGGTCCAGCAGTAAATCGGTGTCCTGGCTTCCCGACAGTTGTACCGCCTTTTGAAACTCTGCAATGGCTTGCTTGCGCTTTCCTTGATGAAGATAAGCCCAGCCCAGGGTCTGGTGGGCGGGGGCAAAATGGGGATCCAGCTGCAGAGTTATTTGTATTTGCTCCATGGCCTCCTGATAGCGGCCAGCCACGAGCAGTCTGCCGGCCAAGGCATTATTGACCGGCAAAGAGACGGGATCTAGTTCCCGGGCACGCTTCTCCTCGGCAATGCCCTCATCCAACCGGCCTACATACGTCAGGTAGCCAGCGTACCAGTGATGAGCGCGCGCATTCCCCGGATTAAGCTCGAGGGCGCGCTTGTATTCCCGCTCAGCCGTCGCCCAATTCCACTCCTGAGTTTCAGCGATGAAAGCGAGAGATGCGTGGGGTTCGGCCAGAGCGTCATCCAGGGCGACAGCTTTGAGGGCCGCAGCCTTGGCGCGGGAGAAGGCCTCCCTGGAGGGAAGGCCGCCGCGAAAACCGAGCAAAGCACAGGCATCAGCCAGGCCGCTATAGGCTAGAGCGTAGGCCGGGTCCCGTGCGACCGCGTGCTGAAAGTAGTCGATGCTTCGCGCCAGAGCGTCTTCGGTGCGCTGGTTGAGGTAGTAGCGACCCTTCAGGTAGTCCTCGTGGGCTTCGGGGTCCAGTTCTCGCGTATCGGCCAGACTCATTTGTTGTTGTGGTGAGAGGGTGATCTTGATCTGACGGGCAATGGTTTGGGCAATCTCTTCCTGCAACACCAGGATGCTGCGATATTCCCGCTGGTATTCATCCGCCCAGATGTGTTCGTCTGTGGCGGCGCGAATCAGTTGCACATTGACGCGAACCTGACTGCCCTCGCGCAGAACTGAACCCTCAACAATGGCGTCCACGCGCAGGGTGCGGGCGATCTCGGGCACCGACTGGCGAGTGTCTTTAAAGCGCATCGCCGAAGTCCGGGAGATCACCCGCAGGCCGGGAATGTTGGAGAGGCGCCCGATAAGCTCCTCGGTCATACCGTCGGCAAAGTATTCCTGGGAAGGATCGCCGGAGAGGTTTTTCAGGGGCAGTACGGCCAGGGACCTTATTGCCGGTTCGCTGGCGCGGATCGCATGAGCCGGATGCCTCAGCATCCAGGCGGCGACCAGCAAGACGAGAAAAGCCACGATCCCAAGCAGCACCCGCAAGCGCACGAAAGCTGCCCCGTCTTTGTCAGACAAAGGGGTTGGGGAGGAAGAGGCCTGGGATGGCGCGGCAAGGGGCGGCATGGGATTGGTGGTGCCGTTGGTGCACGTCACCGACGCGGCGAAGCGATATCCTTTGCCGACCACGGTCTCAAGGAAGCGAGGGTGGTCGGGGTCATCCCGCAGGACCGCCCGAACCTTGCGGATGGCGGTATTGATGCCGTGATCTACATCCAGGAAGACGTCCTTGCCCCACAGGTGCTCGGCTATCTCCTCGCGCGTCACCAGTTCCCCGCTACGCCGGAGCAGCAGGATGAGCAACTCCATAGGCAGCTTTTCCACCCGTAGGAGGCGCTCGCCCCGCTGCAGCCGGTAGCTGGACTGATCGAGGGTGAACTCTCCGAAATGGAACTGCTGGGCCGTAGATCCTCCCCCCAGGCCTGACCCGAGGTGCCAAATGATGCCCCAGAATGGCTTAACAAGCAATACCAGCAGCAACTTACGCGTTTATCAGAACTTTACCTCGCCTTCATGCGACCTGCATTGCCGCCCAGGGGGAAATGCGGCATAAGCACACTCCGGGATTTAATCCATGGGAGGTCTTTGATGAGCAGCAAGGCTTTGCGGTGGATGGCAGGACTGGGGATATTGGTGCTGGCGATGGCTCTGGCGGCGGTGGCGCAAGATTCCGACGGGGTGCAGTTCCGGGGAACGATTGGCGACTACACCCTGGCCAGCACTCCGCCAACTGTAGGCGGCCCCTGGAAAGTTGAGGGGGAGTGGCAGTTGCATGTGAACTGGCGATTACTGAAGGCGTGGTTTACCGCGCAACTGACCATGGTCCGCTCCGATGACGGGGCAATGGGGCACGGTGGACTGGACTCCGCAACAGCGCGCAACGCACATACCCACCATATCAGACTGATAAACGGGACGGTGACGCCCCTGTCCAATGGTTCTTTCGAGGTGAGCGGCACGGCCACGCTCACCGCCAACGGGAAAACGCCACCCAACCCGCCCTTTTCGTCGGCGTCGGTTCCCATCACGATAAACATCACCGGGGGTGACCTGGTGCCGTTCTCCAACATGCAGCTGAGCCTGGGAGGCGATGCGGTTGGACACTTTGGAAACAAACCTCTGCTGGGAGTGGTCAAGAGTCTCCAGTAGCAGGTAAGCGGAGGGGGACGGGCGAGGTCGCCTGTCACCCTCCCGCAGCTTCGGAAGCGGGGGCGGCGTCTTCCTCGTCGGCGCGAATGAAACCGAATTTCTTCAGCTTGTAGCGCAGGGCGTCGCGACTGATGTCGAGCAGGCGGGCGGCATGGGTCTGGTTGCCGTTGGCTTGCTGCATGGCCATTTCCACCATTACGCGTTCAATTTCTTCCAGGGAGGTGCCGCCTTCGGGAATTGCCAGTCGGGGCAAGCTGCGCCCGTTGGGAAGGGGATGGTTGCCGTTCACCGGAGAAGTACGCTCGAAGGCGGTGAGCCCGGCCTGCGGCTGCGACACCGAAAAGGGTAGGTACACGGGCCGCAGAAACTGCTCTTCCTCCAGAATCATGGCGCGCTCGATGGTGTTCTTCAGTTCGCGCACATTGCCCGGCCAGTGGTGGTTGAGCAGCAGCTTGCGCGTTTCTTCTGTAATGCCGCGCACCGACTTGCGGAATTTGCGGTTATAGCGCTCGATGAAGAAATCTATAAGGGGAAGGATATCCTCCTTGCGGTCGCGCAGCGGGGGAATAAAGATGGCAATGATGGCCAGCCGGTAGTAGAGGTCCTGGCGGAACTGGCCATCCTGGACGGCGCGCTCCAGGTCGCGGTTGGAGGCGGCGATGACGCGCACATCCACCTGCATGTCGCGCACGCCGCCGATGCGGCGCACCACCTGGTCTTCCAGCACGCGCAGCAGCTTGGCCTGCAGCAGGGGCGAGAGCTCACCGATTTCGTCCAGGAAGAGAGTTCCGCCGTCGGCCATTTCGAACAGGCCCTTCTTCAGGGCCTTGGCGTCGGTGAAGGCCCCGCGCTCATGGCCGAACAGTTCCGCTTCCATCAGAGTTTCGGGGATGGCGGAGCAGTTAACAGCAACAAAGGGCATTTCCTGGCGCGTGCTTTCGTAGTGGATGGCTTTGGCGATCAGGTCTTTGCCGGTGCCGCTTTCGCCCTGGATAAGAATAGTAGTGGCTTCGCTGGCCGCGACCTTACGCACAAAGCCCATCAGCTCCGTCATCTTTGCCGAAGTGCCGATCACCGAGTGGTAGCCGGTGCGGCGGCGCACCTCGCCGCGCAAGGTTTGCACTTCGCTGCGCAGCCGGGTGGCCTCCATGGCATTTTTCATAGCTACGAGCAGCTCGTCGAAATCCAGCGGTTTGCCAACAAAATCGTAGGCCCCGAGTTTGAGCGCGGCCTTGATATCGTCGAGTTGGGGGTCGGCGGTAATCATGATGACGGCGCGGGCATCTTGCGATTTTTTCAGCTCTTCCAGCACCTGCAGACCGTTGGCGTCGGGCAGGCGGATGTCGAGCAGCACCAGGTCCGGAGACTCGTGGCGAGCCTGGCTGAGGGCGGAGTCGCCGGTGTCGGCTTCCAGGACCTGGTAGCCCCACTCCTCACACTTCTGGCGCAGAGACCAGCGCACCAGCCTCTCGTCATCCACGATGAGCACTTTCTGCCCAGCCATCAGCCATTAGTGTACTGAAGGCTGACACAAGTGGGTGTGACCGCCGTCACAAGGGCATCCGAGGCTGATAAATGGCGGGCCAGCAAGAGCTTTCGCCGGCGGATTGTGAAGGCGGGAGCGAAACTTGCAAACCCGGCTGTGGAGCCCGCACTTTGCCGCAATAATTTTTTTGTTTCCTGGCATTGATATTATTCATCCAACAGCGCGTTGCCGGCGGTTGACGCCTGCGACGCTCGAATTTAGAATCGCCGAACTGCATTTATGGGCTTCTGTTCCCACTTCCGCCGGATGTGCGCTTGCGCTTGTTGTTGCGCGCCCGTGTCTTCTGGCGCAGGAGGAATGCTGAGCTAAACAATTTTTAATTCGGCACTCATACCCACCGCCAGAAGAAAGCTGGCGGTGGGTTTTTTATTTTCATGCTCAATTCTCAAAAAGAAACCAAGGCGCAGCGGGCCGAACGGCTCAAACGGGAAAAGAACCCGTGGGAGTGCCTGGATGAGATTCGCGGCTTCGCGCGGCAAGGGTTTGCGTCCATTCCCCCGGAGTGGCTGAGCACATATTTCCGCTGGTGGGGCGTGTACACCCAGGGAGATGGGGCAGGCGCCATTGGAGGGCAGGCGGGCGAGGGCAAGGCCCTGCCCTTTTTCATGGTACGAATCCGCATTCCCAACGGCCTGCTGCTGTCAGCTCAATTGCGCACCATCGCCGAACTCACGGAACGTTATGCCCGGGGCATTGCCGACATCACCGTGCGGCAGAACGTCCAGCTGCACTGGATCACGATCGAGGCTCTTCCTGAGGTTCTGGAAGCGCTCTGGCGCTGCGGCTTGAACACGATGGGCGCCTGCGGCGATGTGACGCGCAATATCACCGGCTGCCCGCTGGCGGGATTAGACGCGGACGAGATCTGCGACGCCTCTCCGCTGGCGCTGGAAGCCACGCGCCTGCTGGCGGGGAACCCGGATTTCTACAACCTGCCGCGCAAATTCAAGATTTCCATCACCGGCTGCCGGGTGTGGTGCTCCTACCCGGAGATCAACGACATCGGCCTGACTGCCACCCGCCGCGCCTTTTGCGGGCAGTCGGAGGTTGGCTTCTCCCTGCGCGTGGGCGGGGGCCTTTCCACCGAACCGCATTTGGCCGCGCGCCTGAACGCGTTTGTGCGCTGGAACCAGGTGCTTCCGGTGATCAAAGGCATCGCCGAGATTTTTCGCGACTCGCAGGAATTGCGGGAGCACCGCGAACGGGCGCGGCTGAAGTTCCTGTTCCTGCGGCAGGGGTGGACGCCGGAATACTTCCTGGAGCAACTGGAGCAGCGAACCGGGCTCCGGCTCGACCCCGCGGTTGCGGAAGAGCCGCCCGAGGACGTGTACCGCGATCACACTGGAATTCACTCTCAGAAACAGAAGGATTACTGCTACGTGGGGGCCGCCGTTCTACGCGGGCGCATCAGCGCCGCCCAGATGCGGGCGGCCGCCGATTTAGCCGAACGCCTGGCCGGTGGTCAACTGCGAACCACCGGCATGCAGAACCTTGTGATCGTAAACGTGCCTCGGGCGAACACAGAAGCCGTGGCCCGGGAACTGAACGCGATCGGTCTGCGGGTTGGCGGCTCGCCATTCTGGCGCGGTGCGATTGCCTGCAGCGGAACCGAGTTCTGCAAGCTGGCCATCACCGAGACCAAGGGCTTCGCGCGCTGGCTGGTGGAGGAGATGGAAGAACGCCTGCCGCAGTTTGACCAGGAACTGAAGCTGCACGTCACCGGCTGTCCTAACAGTTGCGGCCAGCACTGGATTGCGGACATCGGCATTGAAGGCAAGAAGATGAAGGCGGGCGGACATCTGGTGGATGCATATTACTTCTGCCTGGGCGGCGCGGTGGGCCGCAATCAGGCGGTGGCCCGGCCGGTGGGATACCGCTGCCCGGCAAGCGAGGTTCCGGAAGCCATGGAGCGGCTGCTGCGCCGCTACCTGGAGGAGCGCTACCGGGGCGAAAACCTGCGCCAGTTCTTTGCCCGGCACAGCGAGGACCAACTGCGCGAATTTCTGGGGGGTGGGCTGGTGGAAGCGGTGGCCCGCGACCTTTCGCCGGGCCGCGTGCCGCATGGGGTGGAGGGCTAGGTGGGGCGATTGTTTCCCATGTACATAAAGCTGGCCGGCCGCGAGGTTCTGGTGGTGGGCGCGGGCGCCGTGGGCGAGAGCAAGGTTGGCTCGCTGCTGGAGACGGGGGCGCGCATCCGGGTGGTTGCCCCGCAGGCCAGTGAGCGGGTACGCGGCTGGGCAGAGGCGGGCGAAATTCGGCTGGAAGAGCGCCGGTTCCGCCCCGCCGATCTGAAAGGTGCGCTTCTGGTGGTTGCGGCCACGTCGTCGCGACGGCTGAATGAACTCATTTTCAGCGAGGCGCAGCGCCGGCGAATTCTGTGCAACGTGGTGGACGTTCCCGATCTATGCGATTTCTTCTATCCCGCGGTGGTGCGGCGCGGCGACCTGCAGATTGCCATTTCCACCGCCGGGCAGAGTCCTCTGCTGGCCCAGCGGATAAGGCAGGATTTGGAACAGCAGTTTGGACCCGCCTACGCGGCGTGGCTGGCGCGGCTAGGAAAGATGAGGCGCAAAGTGCTAAGCAGCGATCTGCCTGCGGAGCGCAAACGCGACCTGCTGAAAGCGCTCATAACGCGCGAGGAATTCAGCGCCACCCAGGCGCTACCCATTGTGAAAGGGGAACAATCATGAAAGGCAAAGTCTATCTGGTGGGAGCGGGTCCGGGCGATCCGGATTTGCTGACCGTAAAAGCCGCCCGGCTGCTGAGGAACGCGGATGCGGTGCTGCACGATGAACTGGTCACGCCGGAGATTCTGCGTCTCGCGCGCCCCACCGCCCAACTGCACAACGTCGGCAAGCGCTGCGGCAAGAAGAAGGTCACCCAGGAGGAAATCAATTTCCTGATGGTGGGGCTGGCGGCGGCGGGAGAAAGAGTGGTCCGGCTCAAGGGCGGCGATCCTTTGATATTCGGCCGCGCCGGAGAGGAAATTGCGGCGCTCAAGGCAGCGGACATTCCCTACGAGATTGTTCCGGGAGTTACCGCGGCATTGGCGGCGGCGACCGCGGCGGGTATTCCGCTCACGCACCGGCGCGGGGCGGACGCGCTGATATTGTTTACCGGCCATCGAGCGGCAAACAACGAGAACTCCGATTGGCGTGATCTTGCGCGCTCCGGCGCCACCCTTGCGATCTATATGCCGGGCAACAATTATGGCGCGATTGCGCTCCGGCTGCGAACCGCCGGCTTAGGGCGCGAAACTGCGTGCGCCATCGTTTCGCGCGCCTCCACGGCAGAACAGCAACTGTATGTGACAACAGTTGCCGATTTGCCTACCGCCCCTCGTTTGGCGGCCCCTGCGCTGCTCATCGTGGGCGACGTGGTTCGGCAGGCTGCGCAAAGCGTGCCCGTTGCGCCGGCCCGGAACCTTGACCAATTTCTTATCGAGCTGGGGCCAAGGGAGCTGGCGTCGTGAAAGATGAAGTGCGAGCGGTGCAGTCAGCAGCGGACAGGTGGAGCGCGGAACTGGCGCTGCGCTGGGCTTTCGACAGGCTGGGAAGGGAGGTAGCACTCGTCTCCGCATTTGGGCCTGAAGGCATGGCGCTTATTGACATGGCGGCACACATCCAGCGGAGTTTTCGGCTGATCACGATTGACACCGCGTTTCTGTTTCCGGAAACACAGAGACTGATGACGGAGGTGGAAGACCGCTATGCGGTGACTATAGAAAAGGTCCATCCCGCGCTTTCGCCGGAAGAGCAGGAACGCTCTTATGGAGCAGAGCTCTGGAAACACAACCCCGACCTGTGCTGCAGCATACGCAAGGTGGAACCCTTACGGCGCAAGCTGGCGGAACTAGGCGGCTGGATTACCAGCATCCGCCGTGACCAGACCGCCGCCCGCGCGATGGCGCGCAAGCTGGAGTGGGATGCAAAATTCGGCCTGGTGAAGATTAATCCTTTGGCTGATTGGACCAGCGCCGAAATCTGGGACTACATCCGCAAGAACGACGTTCCTTATAACGAACTGCACGACCGCGGTTATCCCAGCATCGGCTGCACCCACTGCACTCGCGCCATCCTGCTGGGCGAGAAGGAGCGGGCAGGCCGGTGGCCGGGGTTGGCCAAGACCGAATGCGGGCTGCACCTTTCGGATGGTCAGGCTGAGTTCCGCAGTTGATGAACTTCTAATCGGCGGCGTGAGCGGAGACACGGTGCAAAGGCAGGAACACCGTGAAGGTGCTGCCGTGGCCGAGGGTGCTGCTCACTTCCATCCGCCCGCCATGCTCTTCCACGATGCGCCGCGCCAGCGACAGTCCCAGCCCAGTGCCGTTGCCCTTGGTGGTGTAGAAGGGACGAAAGATGTGGGGGAGATGTTCGGGCGCAATGCCGCGTCCGGTATCGGTTATGGCGATGGCCGCGGTGGTGTTATGCCGCTCCACCGCGACCATTATTTTTCCACTGTGCTCAATGGACTGGATGGAATTGAGCAGCAGGTTGAGCAGCACCTGGTTCACCTGGTTGCTGTCGTGCTCCACTTCCAGGGGCAGCGGAGCGCGTTGAAACTCAACGTCAATAGACTTGGATAGGGCCTGTTGGCGGGCAAACATGACCGCATGCTCCACCGTGGCGTTAAGGTCAGAGAGCCGTGTTTCCGGCGGTTTGGGACGGGCGCACTCCAGCAGGTCGGAAACGATGCGGTTGATCTGCATCACCTCCTGGCGCACTTCCTTGACTACGGCTCGCGCCGGGCTGCTGGCGGGGAGGTCGCGTCCGATAATTTCGATGACCCCGGCAATGCCGGCCAGCGGATTGCGGATCTCGTGAGCCAGGCCGGCGGCCAGCTCGCCCATGGTGGCCAGGTGTTCGGCGCGCGACATCTGGGTCTGGTGCAGGCGCTGGATCTCATCGCGGCTCTCGCGCAGCTGGCGGACCATTTGGTTGAAATTGCGGCCCAGGTCGCCGATCTCGTCGTTGCGTCTGGCAAATTTCACTTCGGCACCGAGGTCGCCAGTGCCCACGCGGGCGATCTTTTCCTGCAGTTCCCGCACGGGACGGTGAATCAGCACCGCGAGCACCAGAATCATGACCGCGCAGATGGCGACGGCGCCGGAACTGGCCACCAGAAGCACGGCATGACGCTCCGTTTGCTGCAGGGAAACCGTCGCCAGAAGGAACAGCACCAGGCCGTTCAGCAGCACCACCGCGACCGGCAGCACCGCCTTGATTTCCCAGCTGATGCGCACCGAACGGAGCGGCGTGTCGCCGGCCTGCTCCTGGGCGCGAGCGGCAGCTTCTTCCGCCGCGCCCTCTCCTACGTGGCTCTCCCTATCAGGCATAGGCGTGCAATCCGGGCAGCAGGTATGTGACCCCGAAGAACGTGAACATCACCACCGCAAAGCCGAGAATGGCGAAGTAAGCCGCGCGCCGGCCTCGCCATCCGCGGGTAATGCGCATATGCAGATACCCGGCATAGACCAGCCAGGTGATAGCCGCCCAGGTTTCCTTCGGATCCCAGCTCCAGTACGAGCCCCAGGTGCGGTTGGCCCAATATGCGCCCGCGGCAATCATCAAGGTGAGCAGGGGGAAAGCGATGCCAATGGTTTTGTAGGTAATCTGGTCCAGTTGCTCGGCGCTGGGCAGCAGACGCTCCAAATCCCCGCGGCGCCACAATAGCAGCAGATAGAGGAGCGAAACGAAGATTCCGCCCACCAGGCCGGAAAGGATGAAGGGGCTGGCCGCCAGGTTGGTGGGAAAGAGACCATCGGCGTCAGGCGAGGGATAGCTGCCGCCGGCGCGGGCCAGGAAAGCGGCCAAAGCCAGTATCTGAGCCAGAATGCCCACGAACACGGCGCGATTGGCGATGGCGAAGAAGCGCTCATCGTTGCGCCAGCCGGCCAGCAGGTAGCACACGAATGGCGTTGCCACGGCCACCGCCACCAGGCCGATGAGCCACCCCAGGTCGGGGATGGTGACGAACAGGCGCACCCCACGGGAGAGGAACATGTCCTGCTTCTCGGCGGCGTCCCAGGCAGCCACGCTCAGCCCGCCCCAGGGTTCAAAGCGGGTCAGGATGCCGACATAGCCGGCGGTCACCGCCAGGCTGGTGGCCGCGAGAAAGGTTTCCGTCTTCATCTTGTCCTGGATCAGGAACATGAGCGCCAGGGCAAAACTGAGAGCGCAAGCCGCATAAGCCAGCATCGCCAGGCTGACGTGCACGTGCAACCAGGTGGACTGCAGCGCCGGGACCAGAGGATGAACTTCGGTGCGCAGCAACTGCATGAGCACCACACCCACGATGGCCACCGGCATGGTCACGGTGCCGATCACCTTCACCCCGTACTTCTTCTCCGCCACCAGGGTAAGCGCGGCCAGGGTCCACACAAAGCTGAGCAGCATTTCATAGACGCTGGCGAAGGGCGGATGCCCGGCGACGTACCAGCGGTGGGCCATGGCGGCGGTGTTCGCCAGCAGCCCCGCCCAGGTGGCCAGCGAGGCATAGCGCACGTAGCGTTCGGTTCCGGTCACGCCAAAGCCCAGGTACAACGCCCCGGCGCCGCCGTAAAAAATGAGCGCGGCGTAGAGCAGGTTGGCCTCGGTGAACAGGTTTCCGCTTTTCACCACATTCAGAAACGCCATGAACAGCAGGAAGGCGATGCCCAGCCCTACCAGCACCAGCAGGAGACTGCTGGAGGCTGCGGGTTGCCGTTCCACGCGAGTGCGAGCCATGATTTCCCTCCCTTAAACGCTGGCCAGCGAGGCCTCGCGCGCTGAGGCGCGGGCCGGTGATTCCTGTTTCAATTCGGTTTGCACTTCCTCCAGCAGGCGGTGGAAGCGCTGCTCGAAAGCGGGGCGATTTTTGTTGCAGGAGCCTCCAATCCACAGCGCCGGGCGGTTGCGCTCATCGCGCACCACCATCGCCCAGAAGCGCATGTGCACCAGGTAAAACGCGGTCGCCAAGCCCAGCGCCATAACCAGGCACCCTGCCCACACCAGCCACTGCCCGGGTTCGTGTGAAACCTGCAGGCCGGTGAAGTAGCCCATGCGCAGGTCGCGGAATTGGAAGCTGTAGGGCGACTTGCTGTCGTGCGCCACGTTGGGAAACTGCGGAAAAATCCAGACCAGCGCCGGCTGCTTCGTCTTTTGTGTGGTCACTTCCAGCTGGATGGCGGGATTGTCCGGCTGATTGGAGCGGGCATAAATCTGGTTATCCTGAACGACGAAATCAGGGATGAAGCGCGCCAGGCGCACCCAGGTTTGCGGGTCAAGCTGCGCCTTCTGGTCCAAGCCCAGGGAAATGTCCTGCGCCGCGCCCGGACCCTTGGCGGGAGTGGCCGTCAGCATGACCTTATCCAGCTGCCCGCTGGAGCCATAGCTGGACTGGTAAATGCGAATGCCGCCAAACACCAGCGGATCGTTGACCACGATCTGCTTGCGCTCGGCCTCGCGCCCGTTCCTTAGCACCACCAGATTGGACCACCAGCGCTTGGGGGTGCCGTCGGAATAATTTTCCTGGCCGGCGCCGTCGCAGCGGATGGCAAAGGGAAGAGTCCGAGTCGAGCCGTTCTGCAACTGGATCTGGTTGGCCTGCTGCCCGTTGGTGAGCGCCAGGAATCCGCGATAGCCCCACAACGCGTCCACGATGCCGCCCAGAAAAATCAGCAGAAGGCTGGCGTGCACAATGTAAACCGCCAGCAGCGAGAAGCGGTTGCGCTCGGCATAAAGCGAAACCTGGTTGTCTTCCACGATGTGCTGGGGGCGCAGGCGCCGCTTCTCCAACACGCGATGCGCCGCGGCCAGCGCCTGCTCCGGGTCACGCACCGGAATCTGCTTCTGCAGCGGCAGAGCCGCCCGGAAGTGGGAGTCGGCGCGGCGATAGGGACGCGCGTAGAAGCGCCACACATTGGGAAAGCGCTCGATGGAAGCGGACACGATGGTCAGGCACAGCAGGCCCATCAGCAGGGCGAACCACCAGGCATGGAACACGTCGGTCAGGCCGAAGCGGTCGAGCCAGGCCAGCATCTGCGGCGAGTAGGCGCGTTGCAGAACCTCGGGATCGGTCGTCGGCCGCTGCAGGATGAACGTGCCTGCGGCGGAGGCGATCACTACCAGAATGAGCAGGATGATGCCGGTGCGCACGGAACTTAGGGTTTGCCAGATGCGGCGTTTGCTGGAGCGAGTGGGTCCCGCCATATGCCCTTCCTTCCCGCCCTGAAAGGAGCACGCGGGGAGCCACAGCGGGGAATGTGAGCAACGGCCTGTAAAGACGCGACTTAGCGAATTAGCGGCGGGAAGCGAGGCGGCCTGGGGTGGGCCATATCACACAGCCCAGGCTTTAACTGCGGGGATTTCACGCATTTGGGAGCGGCGGCCGCGTGGGTAGCCGCATAAAGAATGCTGCCGGTCACAGCCGCGTGTGACGTGAGTCCTATTGGCGGGGTGGGAAGGCGGGAGAGCATGGTTCCAAACCGGAACAGTTCCGATTTGGGACAACTGGAGGTGTCTCTTGGCCGTCTTTTTTTGCCCAAAACCAGGGTTGGGGCATTTCACGTGTCCCGCTGTGGGAGATAGCCCAACCCGGGAAACCAAGACCTCCGGACAAATTTTCCCCGTCCTCCATTCCAACCATGAATCCACTACCGACTCAGCAACTTACAAACAACCCGCCGCCCTGCCCCGCCACTCCCCCGGCGCGGCGAGAGGCGTGCTGAATAGGGGTTGGAGGGTGAAGTGAAGTACACCGGCAAACGCGTATTGTTTCTCCTCCTGCTGGTTCTGGCATGGGGCTTGCCTGCGGCCGCCGCCGAACATCCGGTGCCGCTGCCCA
>DATEJK010000029.1:0-57288 GCA_035278025.1 Terriglobales bacterium
TTCACCTCCATGCGGGAAATTCTGGACGAGATGCGGGAGGCGTCGCGCGGCGGGGTGGCCGATTATTACGGCATTACCTATGAAAAGGTAGACCGGCAACTAGGCGTATTCTGGCCCTGCCCCACGCTGGAGCACCCGGGCACGCCACGACTGATCGAGGGCGGCAGGTCGTTTCACCCAGATGGCAAGTGCCGCTTCCTGGTTACCGAGTGGCGGCCCAGCGGCGACCCTCTGGACGAAACCTTTCCGATCCTGCTGACTACCGGACGGGTAGTAAGCCAATATCTGTCGGGAGCGCAGACGCGGCGCATTGGCGAACTGACCGACCAATACCCTGATCCGCGGGTGGAAATCCATCCCCGGCTGGCGGAGCAGCACGGAATTGGCGAAGGCGACTGGGTTACGGTCACCACCCGGCGCAGCGCGGTCACCCTGCAGGCCATGGTGGTGAAGACCATCCGTCCGGACACCGTCTTCATTCCCTACCACTGGCCGTTCGACCGCAGCGTAAACCGGCTGACGCACCGCACGCTGGACCCGCACAGCAAAATTCCTGAATTCAAGGTGTCGGCCTGCCGCATTCAGAAGGCCGAGCGGCCGCCGGAATGGTGGCTGGAGAAGGCGGCCGGCGGCAAAGCGGCGGAGGGGAGGCAACAAGCGTAATGTTCGGCTACGAATTTTACGTGGATCCTGCGCGCTGCATCGGCTGCCAGTCGTGCATGAAAGCTTGCGAGGAGTGCGAGACCCACCGCGGGCAGTCCATGATCAACTTCGATTTCATTGACCGCCGGGAGACCATCGGCACCGCGGCTTACGTCTGCTGGCACTGCGACGACCCGACTTGCGCCGAAGTCTGTCCCGCCGACGCCATCAAGAAGGGTGAAGACGGGGTGGTGCACTCCTCGCTCAAGCCGCGCTGCATCGCTTGCTGGAACTGCGTGCTGGCCTGCCCCTTCGGCATTCCCAAGAAAGTCCCCGAGTATGAGCAGATGATGAAGTGCGACATGTGCTACGACCGCACTTCGGTGGGCAAGCGCCCCATGTGCGCCACCGTGTGCCCCAGCCAGGCGCTGGCTTACGTGCGCCCGGAGGACATTGCCCATCGTCGCGAAAAGCCGAGCAACGTTTTTTATTTTGGCGCGCAGCGCGTGACCACCAAGGTGTTCATGATGGTGCCGCCGGAGCAGAATTCGGTTTCCATTGACGTAGTGGATTACATGTGGGAGGGCGGGAATGAGTCCGTTTCGCCGGCCGAGCGCGGAACCCCTGTGGCGGGATGAGTTCTCGGTTTTCAGTGACGACGAGGGCTACGTAAGCCGCCGCCAGTTCGCCAAGTTCCTGGTGCTGGCCAGCCTGGGCATGTTCGTGGGCAACCTGTGGATTCTAGTGCGCTCCTGGTTCACTCGCGAGCCTGCATACCCCGCGATCGCCATCGCCCGAACGGATGAGATTCCGGTGGGCGGAGTAAAAGTATTTTTGTATCCCACGCCCAAGGACCAGTGCATCCTGGTGCGCACGGGCACGGAGGAGTACGTCGCCTACAGCCAGAAGTGCACCCATCTTTCCTGCGCGGTGTTCTATTCGGCCCAGCATGGCCGCCTGGAGTGCCCCTGCCACAATGGAGCGTTCTCGGTGCGCGATGGCTCGGTTCTGCAGGGGCCTCCGCCACGGGCGCTGCCGCGGGTGCTGCTCAAGCGGCGTGGCGGCCAGTTGATGGCGGTGGGCATGCAGGTCCAGGCGGAGGCGCAACGTGGCTGAGGCGCGCGAACCGGAGCGGAAGAAAGGCTTGACCGCCATAGATGCCGCCATGGCGCTCATCGTGGTGCTGCTGCTGGTGCAAATCTGGCTGCTGACCACGACTCTAGAAACCTTCCTTGCCGGCTACAAGGAAACTGCTTTGCCCGCAGCCATCGTCTCCGGACTGCTTTTTGCGGCCTGCATTGGGCTCTATCTCTTCATTGAGCGCATTGATTTGGAGCGGCGGCAGGGCTGAACCCGGTGACTGACCCGGGCTAATGCACCTTCGTAATTCCTGCGCTCTCCCCGCTATTTCTTTTCCTTTGACCCACTTAGCCCAGGGCCTAGAAAACGCAACACGCCTGCGCTGGAAAACATCAAAAATGCTGGTAGAATCCGCACCCAGAACGCCTTTGGGACGTGATTTCGGTGGGGGCTGACATGGAAAACGAGGCGCGCGAGTCCGGGAAAAAACAGGCTGAGCCGGGAAATAGCACCGAGGACGAAGACCGGAAAATCCGCCGCCTGCAGATCATGATGAACATGGTGATGTCGGTGATAAGCCAGGACACCGACCTTACCGTGGAAGAGGCTTCCGAACTGGTGGCCAACAGCAAGCGCGCCGCCCTGGCCATGTTCCCCGACAAGGAACTTGCCTACGACATCATCTATAAGCCCCGCCTGCAGCGACTGATGAACGAGCGCTTCCGCCTGCAGTAAACGCAAAGAAGCCACCACAAAGGACAGGAAGGCCCACCAAGGATTCCTTGAATTCCCTGTTTTTCTTCATGCCCTTTGTGGTTTAAGGCTTTACGATTTCCACCTTTGCCAGGCGGAAGTTCAGCGTGCCCCATTTCACTTTGGCCTTGAGCAGCACCGGGATGCGCTGTCCATCGTCGCTGTACCACACCCATACTCTGCCTTTGTTCTTCATGGGACCGGCGCTGGCGATGGCGCGCACGCGCACCGAGGGGAAGACGCCGGCAGGAGTTTTGACCTGCTCCCGCCCCTCCACCGTGGCCGTGATTTCGCCGGTGGGCCCGCCATCGTTAAGCGGGAACACGAAATTCTGCCCGGGCGCTAAGGGCAATGAGCCCACGTAATAAAAGCTCGACATCACGTCTGTTACGCAGCGAGGAATGGGGTGCTCCACGTGCTTGACCGCGCCCGTCTTCAGGTCCTTTTCCTGCAGCAGGCTCTTGCCGTGGGCGTAGTCGAAGTAAACCTCGGTCTGGCGCCGGCGGGAGCCCTCCTCGGTTTGCTTGGAAACGGCCAGCGAGCAGAAGGTGCGGGGATTGATGGTGGTGCGGAACTGGTCGTGCACGGCGAACAGCAGGTTCACGAAACCGGAAGTGTCGGCGGTAACCACGGCATGCTGCCCTTGGGGAGAGGACTCCATGCTCACCTTGGTGGTGCCGGCGTTCAGCAGGTGCCAGTCGGCATTGTAGAAATAAGTCTGGTGAGCGGGAAACCGGTAGTGATCGGAAGGCGGCACGATGCGCGCCACCGGCGAGAGTTGCAGCGCCCCTTTGAGGTCCGTGGCCGGACTTGCGTCCTTGCGCGGCGACCCGCCAAAAGCTCCGGCCACGGTTCCAATTACCAGGGCCACCGCCGCCAGGGTGCTGCTTCGCGGAAATGGGATAGGGCCGCGCATCTCTAGCGGAACCACACCATCTTGATTGCCAGCGCCGCCATCATGGCGCCGGCGCCGGCCAGGGCGTTGTACTCGCGGTGCTTCCAGTATAGCTGGCGGGAAAACCTGCCCACCCCGGCCTCAGACGGCCTCCAGCGCGGCAGGAAGCGCGGCACGCGCCGCGCGTACTCGGCAAACTCCGGAAAGCGCAGCCGCAGAAATTCCTCCTCCGCCCCAACCACCGGCAGGTAAACAACCAGGAACAGCACCACAATGGCCAGCGCGATCCACAAGCTGCGCGCCGCCACCGCGAACCCTCCCGCCAGCACCAGGGAGCCAAGATACAGGGGATTGCGCGTGTAGGCGTAGGGACCGGTAGTCGTAAGGCAGGTGTTCTTCTGGACGTGTCCGGAGGCCAGCGCGCGCAGCGCCAGTCCGGGCACGCAGATGGCCGCGCCCAGCACCAGGGATTGCCAGGTAGGCCGCGCCAGCCACCAATAAAAAATGGCGAAAGCGAAACCCAGCGGCACGCGAATGCGGCGGGCGATGTTTCCCCAACTACGCAAGCCCGCTCTCCAACAGTTGCCGCGCGGCTGCCAGCACCTCCTGCGGGGTGATGGCGAGCAGGCCCGGGTCCGGGCGTTTGCGGCGGGAGCGCGCAGCGGCACGCTCGGGGCTCTCCGTGGCCGAACTCAAAGCACTCCGTAATACCACGCTGCGGGTACCGTAGGGCCCGTTGCGCTCCGCACTGGTAGGTCCAAAAAGTGCAACCACGGGGACACCCAGAGCCGCGGCCAAGTGCATGGGGCCGGTATCGCCGCCGATAAAAAGCTGCGCCCGCCGGGTAAAGGCGATCAGTTCGCTGAGAGAGCTGGGCACCGCCTCTGCCGCACCCGCGCTGGCGGCCGCGGCAGCTCGAGCCAGCGGCTCTTCCCCCGGGCCGAAATTAATCAGGCAGCGCAGGCCCATTCCGGCCAGGCCCCTGGCAACTTCGCCATAGCGTTCCGGCGGCCATTGCTTGCCCTCCCAGCCCGCCCCGGGATTGAGAATCGCGAATCGCCGCACCGCATGCAAGCGCAGCCGCCGTTCGCAGGAATCTTCCGCCGCCGGGTCCACAGGAAACTCGACCGCGGGCACTTCCGCCGGTATCCCGGCAACAGCGGCGGCCAGCGCGACATTCTGCTCGATCACATGCCGTTCTTGGGTTTCCACAGTATGAGTGTAGAAGAGACTGGCCGCATGCTCGCGCGGATGTGCGAACCCGATGCACGCCTCCGCTCCCGTCCAGCGCGCCATCAGTGAGGTGCGCACAGCGCCCTGAAAATCCACGGCCAGTTCGTACCTGGCGGCGCGGAGTTCCCGCCACGCGCGGGTCACATCTCTCCAGGTATTGCTGGAGAACGGAGCTGAGCGCCACCCCAGCGTATCCACGGCGTGGACCGCATCCACCAGGGACCGTGCGGGGCTGCGCGGCCCCAGGCGCGGGGCTGCCGGTGCGCACAGCAATTCCGCCCAGCGCGCTTCGATCATCCAGCCCAGGGTGGCCCGGGGAAAGGCGCGGCGCAGCAGAGTGGCGGCGGGCAGGGCATGGATAACATCGCCCATCGAACCCAGGCGGACAATCAGCAGGCGCTCGGGGCCGTGATACACCTCCTGCACCTCCGCCTGGTGACGGCGCATCAACCCAGCCTGTTCCGCTTCCGCAATGGTAGCCAGCTGCATTTCACTTCTTCATGGCGCGCAGCATGTGGCTGCTGGAATGGTCCTTGGGGTCACCGACGATTTCCACCCGTCCCCCGCACTCCACCACCACATCGCGCTCGGGCACGCTCTCGGCGGTGTAATCAGTGCCCTTGGCCTGGACCTGGGGGCGAATCTCGCGCACCAGCGCACGCACGTCAGGCTCGGAGAAGATCACCACCGCATCCACGTCCTCCAGGGCAGCGACGATTTCCGCGCGCTCCAACTCCGGCATGAAGGGACGGCCTTCGCCTTTCAGGCGGCGGGCGCTGGCATCGGAGTTGACGGCTACCACCAAGCGGCCGCCCAGTGCCTTGGCCGCGCTTAAATAACGAATGTGGCCCACGTGCAGCAGGTCAAAGCAGCCGTTGGCCAGCACCACGGTTTGGCCCTGACGCCGCCATTCCGCCGCCCGGCGCTGCAGCGCCTGCCGGTCCAGGATCTTGTTGGAGGGCACGTTCAATGTTATCGAAAATTTGCGCTCAATGCTGCCGGACAAGGGGCGGAACATGCTGCAGCGCTTCGAGCAGTTCCTGCCGGGTGACGGTGGCCGTGCCGCGCTTCATGACCACGATGCCGCCGGCGTAGTTGGCCAGTTGCGCCGCCGCCTGGGGGTCGGCGCCGGCGGCCAGCGCCGCGGTATAGGTGGCGATCACGGTATCGCCCGCCCCGGTCACATCGGTTACCTGGTCGCTGCCGTAAATAGGGACGTCAACCGCCTTCTGCTTGCGGGCGAACACGACCATGCCGTCGCGGCCGCGGGTGACCACCAACGATTGCAGCTTCATCTTCTTCATGATCTGTTCGCCGGCGGAGAGCAGCTTGGCCCAGTCATTGCCAATCTCGAGCCGCAGCAGTTCCTCCACCTCAGGTTCGTTGGGCGTGGCCGCGCTCACCCCCGCGTAGTCGAGCATGCGGTGGCGCGAGTCCAAGGTAATGGGAATGCCGTTCCAGCCGCCGGAGCGGATGGAATCGAGGATTTCGGGCGTGGCCGCGCCGTAGCCGTAGTCGGAAACCAGCAGCGCGTCGGAGGCATGGGCGTACTGCTTGGCGGCCAGAATAAGTTCGCGCACCACGTGCTGGCTGGGCTCGCTCTCCGGTTCCCTGTCCACACGCACCACCTGCTGCCGCGCGGAGTGGGTCATGCCCGCCAGAATGCGGGTCTTGGTAACTGTGGCGTAGCCCCTCTCCCGGATCAAGGCGCTGGTGGGAATCCGTTTCTGGCGGAAGCGCTTGAGCAGCAGCTTGCCGCTCTCATCTTCGCCTACTACCCCCACGGGAAGCACATTCAAGCCCAGGTCGGCCAGGTTGTAAACCGCGTTGGCGCCGCCCCCCGGCACCACGTCGCGCTCGCGGTGCTTGAGAATGAGCACTGGCGCTTCCCGCGAGACCCGGGAAATTTCGCCATATACAAATTCGTCGGCCACCATATCCCCCAACACGGTTACTGTGAACTGGGGAAAGCTCTCCACGATTTTAAGCAGGCGGTCGGTTTCACTAAGTTGCTTGCTCATAACCTGAAAGGGGATTTTCTCATACCCGGGACATCCCCCCGCAGTGATGTCCGTGAGGCGGCCGTCGTTGTGTCCTCTGCGGCCTCTGCGTTGAAGGTTTCGAGGTTTCTGAGGGTAGAATGGCGGGCATGAAGATTGCCCTCGGTGCCGATCACGCCGGCTGGGAACTGAAGGAGACGGTTAAGCGCCTGCTCTCCTCCCTGGATATCCAGATTGATGACCGCGGAACGTACTCCTCGGAGTCGGTGGATTATCCCGATTACGCCCGCGCCGTCGGCGAGGGAGTGGCGCGCCGGCAGGCCGATTTCGGTATTCTAGTGTGTGGCACCGGGATCGGAATGTCCATGAGCGCCAATAAGGTGCCGGGCGTTCGCGCCGCTAAAGCAGATACGGAATACGAGGCCGAAATGGCCCGCGCCCACAACGATGCCAACGTGCTTTGCCTGGGCGCGCGCGTCACCGACGCCGCCACCGCGGAAAAGCTGGTGCGCAAGTTCCTGGAAACCCGCTTCGAGGGCGGCCGCCATCAGCGCCGGGTGGACAAAATCATGGCCATCGAGTAATTGACGATTTACGATTGGTGATTGACGATTGGTTAGAAGCTGGTGGTGATAGTTAGCAGCTGGTAGTTGGCAGCGAGCAGATAAGAAGAGCCAAAGCCAAGAGCTAACTTACGGAAGCCGAGAGCGCCGTCAGCTAGAAGCTAGAACTAGCAGCTAGTAGCTACAGCCCGAGAGCCACCTTATGAACCACGACATGACCCGCCCCCTCTACGAAGTTGACCCGGAAGTTGCCGCCGCCATTGACAACGAAGTTCGGCGCCAGCATGAAGGCCTGGAACTGATCGCCTCGGAGAACTTTGTCAGTGAAGCCGTGCTCGAAGCCATGGGCTCGGTGTTCACCAACAAGTATGCGGAAGGCTATCCCGGTAAGCGCTATTACGGCGGCTGTGAGTTCGTGGACGTGGTGGAGAACCTGGCCCGCGACCGCGCCAAGCAGCTTTTTGGCGCTGAGCACGCCAACGTGCAGCCCCACTCCGGTTCTTCCGCCAACATGGAGGCTTACAGCGCGGTGCTGCAACCTGGCGACACCATCCTCGGCCTGAACCTGGCTCACGGCGGCCACCTCACCCACGGGCATCACCTGAATTTTTCCGGCAAGACGTACAAGATCGTGCCTTATGGCGTGACCCGGGAAACTGAGACGATTGACTACGACGAACTGGAGAATCTGGCTGAGCGCGAGCACCCCAAGCTGATCATCGGCGGGGGCAGCGCCTATCCGCGGATTATTGAATTCGCCCGCATGCGGCAGATCGCCGATAAGGTGGGCGCCCTGTACCTGGTGGACATGGCGCACTTTGCCGGACTGGTGGCCGGGGGGGTGCATCCTTCGCCGGTACCGCATGCCCAGATCGTGACCACCACCACGCACAAAACCCTGCGCGGCCCGCGTGCCGGCATGATCCTGTGCAAGCAGGAGTATGCCGCCGCCGTTGATAAGACTGTGTTCCCTGGAGACCAGGGCGGGCCGCTGGTGCACATTGTGGCCGCCAAGGCGGTGTGCTTCCGCGAAGCTTTGCAGCCCGACTTCAAGGACTACGCCCGCCAGATTGTGGCCAACGCCAAAACCCTGGCCGAGGCGCTGCGCAACGAAGGTTTCCGTCTGGTCTCGGGCGGCACCGACACCCACCTCATGCTGGTGGACGTGTTCGCCAAGGGCATGCTGGGCAGCGAAGCGGAAAAGGCGCTGGGCGAGGCGGGCATTACGGTGAACAAGAACGCCATCCCCTTCGACACCAACCCGCCGCTCAAGCCCAGCGGGGTTCGCATCGGCACTCCGGCCCTGACCACCCGCGGCATGAAGGAAAAGGAGATGCGCCAGATCGGGCGCTGGATCGCAGAAGCGCTTTATCACCGTAGCGAGCCTGAGGTGCTGAAGCGCGTTCGCAAAGAGGTATTCGCGCTGGCGGAGGCGTTTCCCCTCTACGCCGAGCGCCGCGCCCACGCCGAAGCAAGGGTGTAGGCAAAGGATCGCGCAGGCAAACTCGGTGGCCCACCCAAGCGGTTTTAGGTTGAGTGGGTAATTTCCGGCGGGCTCTCTCGCCACTCAAGCCAAAGGAAGGCTTGCATGGGCCACTTGCGAAGATTGAAATCTTGAAACCTTAGCCGACACGCCATCCGCCGCTTGGCTTTGGGTCTATACTCTCCCCGTGAAGATCGCCATAGATATCCGGCGCATTGGCGATTTTGGCGTGGGTACTTACATTCGCAACGTGCTGCGCGCCCTCGGCCGCCTGGACCAGGAGAACACCTACATCCTGATTGGTCCGCGGGAGAAATTCCGCGACATTGACCCGCTGCCGCCTAACTTTGAAGGCTTGGCGCTCACCGCTCCGGAAGCCTCGCTGGCCGGGTTTCTGGGCTTCCGCAAGATCCTGCGGCATGAACACTGCCAACTGGCGCACATCCCGCACCTTTCCTGGATGCCGCAGTCGCTGCCCTGCCCCTACGTGATTACCGTACATGACGTGCTGGAGCACATGTCGCGCCTGCGCGACCACTCCGGGGTGCGCCGAGCCGCGCATTTTCATCTGACCCGCCGCGTGCTGCAGCGCGCCGCGCGCATCTTTGCCGTTTCCAATTTCACCAAGCAGGACGTGGAGGCGCTGTTTCGCATTCCGTCCCACAAGATCGAGGTGGTTTACAACGCCATTGACGAGCGCTTCCGCCTGGGCCATGCCACCGACGCCGACCGCCAGTTCATCGCCGAACGCTACCAGGTCAATTACCCATTCCTGCTTTACGCCGGCCGCATCAGCCCGCACAAGAACGTGGGCCGCATTATCGAGGCCTTTTCCGCGCTTAAAACCGAACTGGACAAGGAAGGCAAATTCCCCGACCTGAAGCTGATCATCATCGGCGACGAGCTTTCCCGACAGCCGGAACTGCGCCGCACGGTGGTGCGCAGCGCGGTACAGAATGATGTCCGCTTTCTCGGTTTTGTGCCCATTGAAGTGCTGCGCATCTTTTACGACACGGCCAAAATTTTTGTTTTTCCCTCGCTCTACGAGGGCTTTGGCTTAGGACCCCTGGAGGCCATGTCGCATGGCACCCCGGTGGTGACTTCGAACACCACTTCACTGCCGGAGGTGGTGGGCAACGCCGCCGTGCTGGTCAATCCCGAAAACGTCTTCGAGATCATGCGCGCCTTGCACCGGGTGCTGCTCGATCAGGCTCTGCGCGACAAGCTGAAACAGCGCGGCTATGAGCAGGGCGCCCGCTTTTCCTGGGAGACCAGCGCGCGGCGCATTCTGCAGGGGTACCGGGAGGTGACGGGCGGGAACTGGCGGCCAGAGCCGCCTCCGCCTGCGGAGCAACCCGCAACAGCCACCCGGCAGGAGCCGCCGCGGTAAGTCCCCTGTGGGCTCGAGAGCACCCAGGCGGGTCTGGGGGCCCCGGGTCAAATTGCTTCAGGACGCCTGATTTCAGCTACTTAGAAATTCCGCTCTGGTGTTTTCTACTCGGCCCTCCGCTGGCCCTCAACTTGCTTCTAATGATAGGCACGGTCGAATAGGTCGGACTTAGGGGTGATTCGTGCATCGTGAAGTGGTAACCGCGGTTCTGATGTCGGCAATAGCCGTTATTCCAGCCTGGAGCCAGGCCCCTGCTCCGCGCCAGCAGCAACTTCCTGCCACCCCCCCGGGGAAGCGGCAAGTTACTGATTTGCAGGGCATTGTTGCCAACCTGGAGAAGGCGCAATTGGAAAACCGGCAGCATTACCAGTCCTACACCCTGGTGCGCGATTACAAGCTATTCAGCGGAAACGACCGCGAAGCCAAGTCCCATGTTGTGGCTCGCGTGAGCTTTGTACCTCCTAACAGGAAAACTTTTACCATTGATAAGGTAAACGGTGCCTCCCGGGGGGAGAAGATCGTGCGTAAGATTCTGGAGCACGAGGTTCAAACCACCGCCCAGGACCACGGCGCGAGTGTGCTGAACCGGGAAAACTACAATTTTGTGCTCCTGGGAATGGCTGCTGTAGATGGTCATCGCTGTTACCTGCTGCAGATGCAGCCCAAGCACAAGCGCGAAGACCTGGTGGAGGGCCGGGGCTGGATTGATGCGGAAACCTACCTTCCCCGCCTGATTGACGGCGACCTGGCCAAGAACCCCTCCTGGTGGCTGAAGCGCGTGCACCTGACGCTCAGCTTTGCCGACGTGGGAGGCATGTGGCTACAAACCGGCACCAGGGCGGTGGCCGATGTGCGCATTTTTGGCGAGCATATCCTGACCTCGCGCGAACTCAACTACGAGAGTGGCCAGGCAGAAGCGCGCAACCTGGCTCCCGCAAGAAAGCGGCGCTCGGCCCGGCATCCGGATCTGGTGGGCGCGGGGGTCTTCGCCCACTAAACCAGCGCTGAACCAAAGCCCAAAGATGTCTTAGTGTTTGCCGTCGCCGGGTTGAGGCGTCATTTCAGTGGTGGGCGGCGGCTCCAATTCATTGAGTAATTGCCGCCGCAGCTCGGCCAGAAGTTCGGGACGCTTGCCGCTCTGCAGTTCGCGCTCCAGTTCCTGCAGCGCCAGGTAAACAACGTGGTAATGGTGCAGTCCGCTGTATTCGGGATCGGAGGTCACCTCCAGCCAGATGCGGTGCAGGAGTTCCAGGTCCTGCTGGCGCAAGCGCGGGGTGTGCGGCCCCAGGGGATAAATCCGCGAGCGGCCATCCGGAAAAGCAACTTCCAACTCCAGGCGGGGACGGGGCTCGGGCAGACGCTCCCAGGCGTCGCCGGTGAGCTTGCCCTGTTCGTCAGCGGTCAGTTTGTTGGAAGCGCCGCAGAGGATGCGGACGGAGTCGAGCCGTTGCGCCGTGACCACAATAGCATCAAACACATCAGTCGCAGGCACCACTAGCAATGACACCGGCTTGCCTTCCTTCTCCGCCGCTGCTACCACCGAAGTGAACAACTCCTGCTCGTAATGGTCGAAGACCTCATTGGCATCCATCTGCATGCTGCCACTGAAGGTGTGCTCGCGGTGATATAAGCGGGCCGTCATCACCACTACGTCCTGCTTCGTGGTATCTGTGCGGGCCAGCAGTTGGCGGAGATAGTAGAGATTACGGGGATCGCGCACCGTGACCAGGATGTTACCCGGGCGGACGCCGAGGGCTCCGCTGCCCAGTTCCTGGTTGCTGTACACGCGAAACTGGTCCACGCTCTCTGGCTTGCCCCGGCGCTGGTTGGCTGTATGCTTTTCAGAAACCGTAAAGATGGCAAAAAACAAGGCAGTAAAACTCACGCCCGCAATAGTGGCGTCCTGCTTGGTGAATAGATTAACCACCGCGGTCAGGAACAGTATTGCGGTAATGACCGTTAAGCCAACCGGAATTTCCCTGCCACCAATGTAGAAGTTGCCCGGCACCTTCCATTGCCGGTGCTCGGGCTCGGTGTAGCGCAGCACGAAAACCGCGAGCCCATTCAAGGCAAAGCTCCAGATCACGCCGAAGGCGTACAAACCCGCAAGCATGTAAACGTTGCCGCGACTGGCAATGATCGTGAACAACTGCATGAGCACGATCATGTTGATAATGCGATAGCTGGTGCCGTAGCGCTTCTGCGGCTTCTGAAACCAATCGGTCAGCACTCCGCCTTCAGCCAGGCGGTTGAGCACGCCATTGGCGCCCACAATGGAAGTGTTCTGCGCCCCGGAAAGAATCAGCACGCCCACGATCACGACGAAGGCGTGGAACAGCAGCTTCAGGGTGTACGGTCCCACCAGGTACATGGTGATGCCGCTAATCAGGTTGGCGAAGAAGTTGGGCCGCACGCTATCGGGAATGATCATGACCCCGAAGAAGGAGACCAGTGAGGTAAAGAGCAGGCTGTAAATAAAAATGACAAGCCCGGTTTTCTGCAAGTTCTTGAGCTTGGGGTGCTCGATTTCGCGATTGACCTGGGCCAGCGTCTCCTCGCCTGACATGGCCAGCACGGAGTGGCCGAACCCCACCAGCAGAATAACCAGCGTCAGTTTGGAGGCCCAGGTGCCATATAACCAGCCCAGGGACTCGTGATTCAGCTTCAAAGCCCCAGCGTGTAGCGGGTTCGGGGGAAGGTGAGCTGGAACTTTGATCAGCGTGATCACGCACCAGACGATCAGGATCACCACCATCACCGTGGTGGTCTTCATGATCTTCATGGCTTTGTCGCTGCTCTCGTGGATTCCCTGTATATTCTTCCACCAGAAGTAGATGGACACGATCGCTGCGAAAAAAGCGGCAAAGTGGTTGGTGCCGGCCGGAGAGAAGTTGATAGGGTGGCCAATGTAGCGGCTGATATCGTCCACGAACCCCGCCAGGTATTGTCCGGCGGAGACGGCGCTGATGGGCCCGGTCAGCACGTAATCAAACAGCAGCGCCGAAACCGAGATCTTGGCCAGGGTGCCACCCATGGCCTCCTTGACCACGCGGTACACGCCGCCGCGGACGAACATGGCGCTGGACTCGATATACAAGGCCCGCACCGCGTAGCTGAACAGCATCACCGCCAGGATGAACCAGGGAGCGCTCTTGCCGATGACCTTCTCGGCGTCGCCGCCCACGTAATAAGCCGACGAGGCCAGATCGGACAGAACGATGGCCGCCGCGCGCCAAAAGGAGATGAAGGTCAACATCACCGTAGTGGCGACGAAGACCTTGGCGGCGGGACGACGAATGCTCGTGCTCGACATTGCGCGTGGGATTTACTTCAACGGCCGGAAGACACAAGTGCCTCTGTCTGCGGACAAACGATGAAGATAACACATCGAATGGGGGAGTTTCAGCCTCACCACCCGGACAAGATACGACACTAACGCGAGTCGGGCGGCACCTGGCTCATTTCCTCTTCCCGGCGCCGCAGAAAGTCTTCCACGCGCCGCAAGCCGGCCAATACTCTTTGCGGGAAGACAGGGCCTGGCCGCGCCCCGGCGGCGGGTGAAGGCCCGGCATCGAGATAGGTGCGGGTGATGCGGTCGTGCCAGCAGAGCGTATCCTCGTCCAGCAGGCACCAGAGGAAACCCAAGCCCAGGGAAACGGCGGATAGAGCCATGGCCAGCGCGCGCCAGCGGCGGGTGCTGCGCCCGGGAGCGCTGCCGTCGAACTCGCTCAAGCGGAGCCCGGCCAGCCGCATGCCCGGAGTCGAGGCGGTATAGACCAGAAAAACGTACTGGAACACGGCCCACAAAATCGCGGGCAGGGCCACTCCCAGGCCCAGCAACACGTGCACAGAAGGCAGCAGCGAAGCAATTTTGTCTGCGATCAGCGCGAACATGAGGGCCGCCACTGAGACCAGCACGCCATCCAGACCTGCGGCCAGCATCCGCCGGCCCAGGGGAGCTACCTGCAGTGGCAGTTCCAGGTCGCTGGCCACCGTGGCTTCCTCGGACTGCAGAATGATTCCTCCCAGCGGCACCTGCTTGGGTACGGCTTCCGGCGCGTCCAGTATGCGCGGCAAGTCCAGCATGGACTCGGCCAGTTCGTCCGGACGCGGCGGCGGCGGGACCAGCGGACGAGGGAACTCAATAATGTTGTTGGCGTCCGGGTTCAGAACATGCGGTTCCTCCACCTCCTGCGGCAGGGCTACGGCCGCGGTCGCCGCCTCCGACCGACTGGGCGGCGGGCAGGCAGCGGCGCGAGGCGGTTCAGGCACGCACGTCGGAAGGGAAGAATAGGCTGGAGGATCAAATTTCAAAGCCAGCGAGGGATAACGCGGGGGCCTCCGGGTTCTACGGGAATGGTAATGGTTCAGGCGGGCGGCCACTTCCTGTCGCCACTGCGGACCCTCGGCCAACAAATCATCCGAGCCATCGCTCTCAGCACCCGCAGAAGAAGGCCCGAACGCCGATTGAGAGCACGAGGTTGCCCTCTCCACCGCGCCCGCAGACAGCGGTGTTTCGGCAGGAAACTGGTCCTCCGTTGCACCTTCCGTGAACGGTTCGGCGTTGTCCTTTTCGGAATCGCAGACGGTCGCGGCTTCATCACCATCAGCACTTTCGGCAGCCTCACTCTCGTTGGCATCGGCGCAGGGCAGCGTTGTGCGATTGCCGGGCGGACCGGGGATAAAGCGTGCCCGAGCGGGAGAACTGGCAGTCTCCAGACTGGCGGCAAACTGCTGCTCACTGAGGTCGCTGCTTTCGGCCTCCAGCAGCACGCCCGGCCCCACATCCGCAGACGCCTCGTCAGGGGAAACTCCGGCAGGACAGAAACGGGGTCGCACGCGGGCCGGTCGCGAATGAGTGCCGCGGTCCTCGCCGCCACTTGAGGTACAGGACATAGGTCGTTGGAAGATCGCCGGGAGCACGGAGAATCGCCAGGCGGCCCGCGCAGCATCAGCCTGTGGCTTTGCCTGCATCCCTGCGCCGTGCTAAGTTTCGGAAGTTCAACAACACTTAAACCAGCAGGCGGCGCGTGCGCTTCTGATGAATCTCCGCTTTCGAATCCTTATCACGGCAGCCTGGCTTTGTCATCTGCTGTTCACCGTTCCCATAGTTACCAGCCAGTTGCGTCCACGCGCTTCTCTGGAATTTCCTTCGGTGGCGGGATTGCAGCCGCCACCCTTGCAGCTTCAGTTGCAGCCGCCGGCGGCGGCCTGCAGCGGAACCATTACTCACGTCCATTCTCCGGAGCAGCCTCTAGAGACCATTATCCAGGCCTGCGAACAGGAACGCACGGGCGGCGTTTACAAGGCCAACGGCAACGTGCTGCTGACCCACGGCAACTACCTGCTCTACGCCGACCACATGACCTACGATCCCAAAAGCGGAGAAACCACCGAAGACGGCCACGTAATCCTGGATGGCGGTCCGCACGACGAGCACCTGGAGGCCACCCACGGCACCTACAATGTGCGCACCGAGGTGGGCACCTTCTACCAGGTAAGCGGCACTCTAGGCATGCGCTTCCACGGGCAACTGGTGACCCTTACTTCCTCCAACCCGTTCGCCTTCACCGGCAAGGTGGTGGATAAACGGGGCCCTGACCGCTACGTTGTGCACCACGGCACGGTTACCTCCTGCGAAGTGCCCCATCCCATCTGGACCTTCAATGCGCCGCGCGCGGTAGTGGAAGTGGGCGGCGACGCCAAAATTTACCGCAGCACTTTCCGGGTAAAGGGAATACCCACCTTTTTTATGCCCTACGCCACCCATCCGGTGGATCACCTCGGACGCCACTCCGGTTTCCTGATGCCCAGTTTCGGCACCTCCAATATCAAAGGCATTCTCCTGGGAGACTCTTTCTTCTGGGCCATCAACCGCAGCATGGATGCGACCATCGGAGCAGAGATGTTTTCCAGCCGGGGTTGGGCGGAGCATGGCGTTTTCCGCGCCACCCCCAACCAGAACACTTATTTCGCCGCCTCTTATTCCGGAGTAACGGATCGCGGTTTGCGGCTAAAGAAAGGGCAGGTTGGAGCCTGCTCTCAGCAGATCGGCACGATCTGTAAGCAGGGTGGCGAGGACATTGGCGCCAAAGGGGCCAGCAGTCTGGGACCGGACTTCCGCGCCGTGCTCAACTTCGAGTACCTCAGCTCCTACGTATACCGCCTCGCCTTTAACACCAATTTTACCCAGGCCATCAATTCCGAAGTCACATCCAATGCGTTTATCTCCAAAACTTTCAACGGCTACTCACTGAACGGGCTGGTGGAGCGCTATCAGGATTTTCAAAATACCGTCGCCAACAACGTCATCACCATCCGGCACACTCCCAGCTTCAATTTTTCCAGCGTTGACCGCCAACTGGGGCACTGGCCGGCGTACTGGTCCTTCGACACGGGAATTGACGGCCTGTCGCGCAACGAGCCCACGACAACCGCCAGCGGCGCTACCACTTTTTTCCGCACCGCGCCCGAGGTCGGCCGGTTCAACTTTCGCCCCGACATGTTGCTGCCTCTGCAATTCCATGGCTGGGACTTTGTTCCCGAAATAGCGGTCCAGGACACCGCCTATACTCAGAGCTTGAATCCGGTCCCTGGCAGCGTGGGTACTCCCAGCAGTGAGGCCATCAATCGCAAGGCCTTGGAAGGGACATTTGAACTCCGTCCCCCCTCGCTCTCCCGCCTTTTCAAGAAGAAGCTCTTCGGCCTTAAATTCAAGCATGTAATCGAGCCGGTGATCACCTACCGCTACGTCACCGGGGTGGATAATTTCAGCAACATTCTTCGCTTCGACGCAACGGATGTGCTTACCGATACCAATGAGGTGGAATACGGCATCACCAACCGCCTCTATGCCAAGCAAACCCAGGTCAATGATCCGGATTGCGAACTCCAGTCTTCCTCCTCCCGCCCGGAATCGGGGCAGCCCGGCGGCGTTCAAGCAGGCCAGCCTGGTGGCCCGGGTGAGAGCGGCAACCCCTCCCTTCCAGCGCCGGGGACCAGCGCGGGCCTGGCTTCGGGGACAGCTGCCAAACCCGCTGCAGGGGCGGATACCGACCAGTGCCAAGCGCCGCCAGCCCGCGAAGTCATCACCTGGCGGGTGGCCCAAAAACGATATTTCAATTCTACTTTTGGCGGCGCCCTGGTCCCTGGACAATCCAACGTGTTGAGCAGCACAGTGGATTTCACCGGCATCGCATTTCTCAGTCAGCCGGTAAACTATTCCCCCATAATTTCGCGCTTGCGGGTTCAGGGCGGCGGGGCGGACGTGGAATGGGACCTGGACTATGACCTGCAGAAGGGCCACATCAACGCCAGCACCACCATGGTGGGCTGGTCGCACGGACAATTCGGTCTGGGGGGCGGGCATGCTTTCCTGCAGGCTCCAGGACAGCAGTTGCCCACTACCAACCCGCTCTCCGTGCCTCTGAAATTTAATCAGTGGCGCATCACTGGCCGTTACGGCAACGGCAACCGGCACGGCTTTAACGTGGCCGCTATGGCGGGCGTGGATGCCAACCTCAACGCCTTACAGTTCTCAATTTACCAGGCCAGTTACAACTTCAACTGCTGCGGGCTGACTTTCGAACTGCAACGCTTTGCCCTGGGACTGGTGCGCGACGAAAACCAGTACCGCTTCGCCTTTTCCCTGGCCAACGTAGGTACGTTTGGCACCCTGCGCCGCATGCAGCGCCTCTTCTAGGCGGCCTGCTCCCCTGCCTCTATACCCGAAGGTCGCGGAGATTTAAGATTACTGCTCGCGTGCCATGCCACGGCGAAAGAGGAGGTAGGCGATGCAGAGCAACAGGCGTTTGAGTTGGTTCCTAGTGGCCTTCCTGCTGGGGGTTGCTCATTTACTGGCAGGGTCGGCGCCGGGCACATCTCTGGGCAGGGTGGAGTTCCCTTCTTCCTGCGCTCCGGAGGCGCAGAAGACGGTTGCGCGCGGCGTTGCCCTTCTGCATTCCTTCCAGTACCAGCAGGTGGAGCAGGCGTTCACCCAGGCCGCCGGGCAGGACCCACATTGCGCCATCGCCTGGTGGGGCAAGGCCATGGGCTTATATCACCAGCTGTGGGATTTCCCCAGCGAGGCCACTTTGCGTGCCGGCTGGAAGGATGTGCAACAGGCGGAAAAGATTGGCGGCCAGACCGACCGCGAACGCGCCTACATTGCCGCTGCCGCGGCCTTTTACCAGGATAATTCCAAGTTGAGCCACGTGGAGCGCCGGCGCGCTTACTCCCAGGCTCTGGCGCAACTGCATCAGAAATTCCCCACTGACGATGAGGGCGCTGCCTTCTATGCCCTCTCGCTGGTGGCGTTGGCGGAAGACGGTGACAACGAAATGGAGAACCGCAAGCAGGCCATCGCCATTCTGCAGCCGCTGTTCCACGAGCACCCTGATAATCCCGGCATGGCCCACTACCTGATCCACGCCACCGATACACCGCAGCTCGCCTCGGACGGACTGGAAGCGGCGCGGGCCTACGCCAGGATTGCGCCTGCCTCCTCGCATGCCTTGCATATGCCTTCGCACATTTTCATCCGGCTGGGGCTGTGGCAGGATTGCATCAATTCCAACCTGGCAGCGGCGGCGGCCGCGGCCCAGGCTACGCGCGCCCGCTTGGCCGACGCCGGCTACCAGTTTCATGCCATGGACTTTCTCGACTACGCCTACCTGCAGAGCGGGCAGGAGGCCAAGGCGCGGGCGCTGGTCGAGGAGCTCAAGAGCGTTCCCGGCGCGGGCGCCGAGGAAATTACCGACGCACAAGCCAGGTTCGCGGCTCGCAATGCGCTGGAATCCCACAGTTGGAAGGAAGCGGCGGCGCTGCCCATTCCTAAAGTCAAACTCCGCTGGCAGGATGACACTTACTTCGCCCGCGCCATAGGCGCGGCGCGCGGCGGCGACATGGCCGGCGCCCGCCAGGACTTGAACAAGCTCACGGAGATAATCGCTGCTCGTGAGGCACACAACAAGCAAATGGATTACGCAGGCTACCCGGGCGAGGCCATTGACCAGATTGAAGCTGAAGCCTGGCTGACATTCGGCGAGGGCAAGGCCGATGCAGCCCTGGCAGGCATGGAGAAGGCGGTGCAGCGGGAAGAGAAAGAAGGCGTCACCTACAACCGCGTACCCGCGCGCGAAATGCAGGCGGACATGTTGCTGGAACTGAAGCGGCCGGCCGATGCCCTAGTCTCCTACAAGGCCGCCTTGCACGATTCGCCACGCAGGTTCGATTCTCTTTACGGCGCCGCCCGCGCCGCCCAACTGGCCGGCAATGCCGCCGAGGCGCGCGAATACTACGCCACCCTGGTGCAGAGCTGCGAGCCCGGCGCCGACCGCTCGGAACTGCAGGCGGCCAGGGACTACCTGGCCAAGCACGAGCAATCTGCGGAGTAGTACCACTTCGCCGTTCCGCCCGTCTCGTACTAACATATGGGGATGGCAAGCCTGCCGGAACTCCCGGAATTCCCCGAACTGCGGGCAAAACGCGAACGCCTGGAAGCGCGCCTGCGCTCGATGGGACGCACGCTGGTGGCTTATTCCGGTGGAGTGGATTCCGCTTTCCTGGCCGATGCCGCCCATCAGGCACTGGGCAGCAACATGCTGGCGGTGATTGCCGATTCTCCCAGCCTGGCCCGCTTTCAACTGCAGGATGCCATCGCCTTCGCCCAGGAGCGGCGGATTCCCCTGGAAGTTGTGGCCACCCAGGAACTGGAGCGTCAGGAGTACGTACGCAACGACGCCGGGCGCTGCTTTCACTGCAAGGATGAGCTTTTCACCTTCATGGAGGATTTTCGCCGGCAGCGCGGATTCGAGTGCATTGCCTATGGCGTGAATGCCGACGACCGGGGCGATTTCCGCCCCGGGCAGGAGGCGGCGCGGCGGCACCAGGTGGCTGCTCCCCTGCTTGAGGCGGACCTGGGCAAGCAGGAGATTCGCGAACTGGCGCGGCAGGCCGGCCTGCGCGTGTGGGACAAGCCGGCTTCCGCCTGTCTTTCCTCGCGCATCGAGTACGGCCGCCCCGTGACCCGGGAGGCCCTGGCCGCGGTGGAGCAAGGAGAGGAGGCCCTGCGCGCCCTCGGCTTCCGCCAGTTCCGGGTGCGCCATCATGGGCAGATTGTCCGTATTGAAGTTGCCCGCGAGGAACTGCCTCGCGCCCTTGATGCTCACATGGCCCAGGAATTCACCCGCATCTTCAAGGCCCTGGGCTTTACTTACGTAACTCTTGACCTGGAAGGTTTCCGCTCCGGCTCCATGAACGCCTTGCTGCCGGTGGAGCAGGTCCGCCGCAAAATGTGAGCAGTCGAAAGATTTGTCGGCACGGCCCTATCCTCGCCGCCCCAGGCATTGGCGCAGGGACGAAGTTAGCTCTGCCAATGCGTTATTCCCGCCTCTCGTGAGATAATCTGGATTATTCCCGTGTACAGGCGGTTCTTAGTGCTTTTGGCGCGACGCGGCTTCATTGCCCTGCTATTGCTGTGCCTGGGCTGCACGGCCCAGTCCGTGGACCAGGACGTCAACCGGCGAGTGGACCGCCAGGTCCGCTCCTACTACAACATTCCCGCCCGTGTGCAGATCACCCTGGGCAAGCGCGAAGCCAGCGAATTCCCCAACTATGACAAGGTGACCCTTACTTTCGCGGATGGCGGCCGCAAGCAAACGCACGAGTTCCTGCTCTCCAAGGACAACAAGACCCTGGTGCGCTTTACCAAGCTGGATTTGACCAAGGACCCTTACGCCGACCTGATGAAGAAGATTGACGTCAGCGGGCGGCCGGTGCGCGGCAACAAGGAGGCCAAGGTCACCATCGTGAATTACGACGACTTTGAGTGCCCTTTCTGCGCCCGCATGCATGAAACCATGTTTCCCGGCGTTTTCGGCCAGTACAAGGACAAAGTGCGGATCATCTACAAGGATTATCCGCTGATCGAGATCCATCCCTGGGCCATGCATGCCGCCGTGGACGCCAACTGTCTGGCGGCGCAGAATGACGAGGCATACTGGGATTTCGCCGACTACGCCCACGCCCACCACAGCGACATCACCGGCGACAACAAGACCACGCTGGCGCAGCAGTTCGCCAATCTTGACCAGATTGCGCTGCAGCAGGCGCAGAAGCATAATCTCGACCAGGGCAAGCTGCAGGCGTGCGTGAAAGCGCAGAACACGGATGCGGTGCGGGCCTCCATGCGTGAAGGCGACCAGCTGGGAGTGAATGCCACGCCCACCATGTTCATCAACGGCCAGAAACTGGATGGCGCGGTGCCGCCGCAGGAATTGCGCGCCACCATTGACCGTGCCCTGCAGGATGCGGGGGTGCAGCCTCCCGCCCAGCCGGCGCCGGCGGCCCAACCCGCTCCCGCGGCTTCCCCCAAGCCGGCAGCGCCCGCGGGTAAAACCGGGAAATAGGAGCAGTCCAGCCGTTGGGTTCCAGCCGTCTTGTTCCGCAGCAACCCGGGCCGAATCGTCAGTCTTCGGGCCAGGAGACGGGTTCAGCTTTGTCCGCCGAATTCGTGGAGGAAATTTGACAGCCAACTTACCGCATGCCCGCAAGGTGCTGACCGCGGCCCTGCTGACCGCCGCCCTGCTCGCTTTTGCCGCCTGCCAGAGGAAGGGCTCCAGTCCTGACGTCATGGCCAGGATCAACGGCCGCGAAATCACCCGCGCCGAAGTGCAGAAGTATTTCGATAACCAGACCGCGGGCGCTCCCCAGCAGCCCAGCGGGGAACAGGCTTCCAGCCTGCGTTTGAGCATCCTGCGCCAGCTCATTGACGACGAAATCCTCATGCAGCGCGCCGAGAAGCTCGGTCTGCTGGCCACCGACGAAGAGGTCAACCGCCGGCTGAACGAGATCAAGGCTCCCTACACCCAGGAGGAATTTGACAAGCGGCTGCAGGCAAAGAAAATCACCCTCGATGATTTCAAGCGCGACCTGCGCCGCAGCCTCACCGTGGACAAGGTGCTCAACAAAGAGATTACCTCCAAAATCAACATCACCGATCAGGACATTACCAGCTACTACACCGCGCACAAGGCGGAGTTCAACCTGATCGAACCGCAGTATCACCTGGCCCATATCCTGGTCACCACCGCCCCCAACCCGCAGGTGCACAACCTGAAAAACGACAAGGCGCGCAACGAGGCGGAAGCGCGCAAGAAAATCCAGACGCTGCTCAACCGGCTGGACAGCGGCGAAGACTTTGCCACCCTGGCCATGAACTATTCCGAAGACCCGGAAACCGCGGGCAACGGCGGCGACCTGGGCTTCACCCCGGAATCGTCGCTCAAAGGCACCGATCCCGCCACCCGCGACGCCATCACCAAACTCAAGCCCGGCCAGTACAGCAGTATTATTCCCGTGGTCAACCCAACCACGCACCAGCTGTTTGGTTACCGGATTGTGAAGCTGATTGCCAAGGAGCCCGCCGGCCAGCGCGACCTCAACGATCCGCGGGTACAGCAGGCCATCCGCGAGCAACTGCGCGACCGCCGAGAACAATTATTGAAAGCCGCTTTTTACGAGGAAATCCGCGATCAGGCCAGAGTGGAGAACTTTTACGCCGAAAACATTTTGAACCAGGCGGGGAAATAGCAGCCAGCACCCGGTACCCGGTTCGAAGTGGTGCCTGACTCAATAGGCAGACTGAGGAGCCGCGCCTTCTGAAAGCCTCCATGAAATTGCAACTGGGTACGGGGGACTGGGAACCACTACTCCACAATCGCCAGCACGTCGCCGGCATTAACCGCTGCCCCCGGCGCAGCCAGAATCTTCCGCACCACCCCCTTCTTGGGCGACTTCAGCTCGTTTTGCATCTTCATAGCCTCAATCACCAGCACTCCCTGTCCGGCCTGCACCGCGGCTTTTTCCTCCACTAACAACCGAACCACTTTTCCCGGCATGGGGGCCACCAGCTTGCGGACGCCATCGGCGCCACCGGCGCGCTGCCGCCGGCTGCGCAGCGAGCGCGGGTCGCGCACCTCGGCCGCGTAGCGCGCGCTCCCCACCCACAAATGCATATCCAGCGCCGTGGCTTCGCGCTTGACCTCATAGGCGGCGCCGGCGATAACGACGGAGAGCACGTTGGCCCGCGTCAGCACCGCATCCAGCGCAACTTCACGTCCATTCAAGCGGCACTTCCATCCCGCCTTTTCCCGCGTCAGTTCCAGACGATAGTCGGTGCCGTCAATGTTGACGTCGTAAATCATAAGAAAGCGGCCATTGGCTCTTGGCCTTTAACTGTTGGCAAGACCTTCACGACGGCCGATTGCGAGCTTTCAGCTTTCCAGCTATCAGCTCCCAGTCGAATCTCACTGCAGCGAGTCCGCCCGACCCGCCTGCTTCCAGCCACTGGCGCCGTTTTTGGCCGGCTGCATCCCGGCAGAGCCGTTCCTGGTTGCCGTGGCCTGCTCCAGCGCCGCAAACACGCCCGCCGCGATGGCGGCAATGTCCGGGTGTTCGCTCTTGACCGGATCGGTTTCCGGGCTGGCCAGCAGGCGATCCAGAAAACCCGTGTCCAGCTTGCCAGCCATGAACTCGGGATTTTTCAGAATGCGGCGGAACAGCGAAATGTTGGTCTTGATGCCGCCCACGAAGTATTCGTGCAGGGCGCGGCGCAGGCGCATGATGGTCTGCCGGCGGTCGCCCCCATAACCGATCAGCTTGGCCAGGAGCGGATCGTACTCCAGGGGCACGCTCCAGCCTTCGTACATGCCGCTGTCGCGGCGGATGCCCGGCCCTCCGGGAATGAGCAGCAGCGTGATCCTCCCCGGGCTGGGGAAAAAGTTGTTGTCCGGGTCCTCGGCGTAGATGCGGCACTCCATGGCATGGCCGCGCAACTGGATATCCTGCTGGCGGAAGGGCAGCGGCTCGCCGGCGGCAATGCGGATCTGCAGGTGCACCAGGTCGAGTCCGGTGACCATCTCGGTCACCGGATGCTCCACCTGCAGCCGCGTGTTCACTTCCAGGAAATAGAAATTCTTGTGCTCGTCCACCAGGAACTCTACCGTGCCCGCGTTGGTGTAGCCCCCGGTTTCGGCCACCTTGACCGCGGCTTCTCCCATGCGCCGGCGCATCTCGGCGCCCACAATGGGCGAAGGCGCCTCCTCCAGCACCTTCTGATGGCGGCGCTGCACCGAGCATTCGCGCTCGCCCAGCCAGACGGTGTGGCCATGCTCGTCAGCCAGCACCTGCATCTCGATGTGACGCGGGTTCTCGATAAGCTTTTCGATGTACAGCTCGCCATCGCCAAAAGCGCGTTCCGCCTCGCTGCGTGCAGCCTCGAAGGCGGAACGCAGTTCCTCCTCCGCGCGCACCACGCGCATGCCCTTGCCGCCCCCGCCGGCCGCCGCTTTCAGCATGATGGGATAGCCCACGTCCTTCGCCACCCGCACCGCTTCGGCGAGTTCCAGGCCGCGCGATGAGCCCGGCACCAGGGGCACGCCGGCGCGCTCCATCGCTTGACGGGCACGGGTTTTCGAGCCCAGCAATTCCATGGCCTCAGCCGTCGGGCCGATAAACTTAATGCCCGCCTCCTGGCAGGCGCGGGCAAAGCGCGGGTTTTCAGAAAGAAAGCCGTAGCCGGGATGGATGGCGTCAGCCCCGCTGCACCTCGCCACCGCGAGGATCTTTTCGATGTTCAGGTAGGACTCGGTGGCCGCCGCCGGGCCGATGAAGTACGCCTCACCGGCGTGGCGCACGTGCAGCGACGCCCGGTCCACCTCGGAATACACCGCCACCGAGGGAATTCCCAGCTCGCGGCAGGCGCGCATCACGCGCACCGCAATTTCACCCCGGTTGGCGATCAGGATCTTTTTGAACATGAAAACCTGTGGAGCCAGCAGCTCGTCGCGCAAAGTTTTGATTGTAATTCACGCCGCCACTGTGTGTGCGGCGACGGTCCTCCGCCCTGGCGCATACAAGCATCTCCAAAACTAAAACGCCCCTCCCGCCTGCGGGCGGAAGGGGCGTTGTCCTGAGGAGGGAGGGAAACCTTTATTGCGTCTGGCTGGCCGGCTGTTCCACGATGCCGCCCGGGTTCTGTGCCGCCTTGGCCGCCTTGGCTTTCTTGGTGGCCATGGTCTTATCCACCCACTCGTCAGCCGTTTTCAGGTCGGCTACCTGCTGATCGGGGCTGTCGCACTCGGTGTCTGCCTTTTCACGGTACATCAGGTTCATGTAGGCCATGGCATCGTCGTAGTCAGGACGCAGTTGCAGCGCTTTGTTGAGCACGTCAATGCCGTCCTGGATGTTGGCCCCATTTAGGTCCTTCAGGTGCTGGCAGACCTTCTTGTCCTTCAGGCTGTCATCCGGCTTCAGCCCCAGTTTGGCGCGCTCTTCCATGCGCGGCTGGTAGCACTCGGTCCAGTCAATCACACCGACGGAATAGTAGGTTTCGGGGTCGTTGGGATCTATAGTCGAGGCCTTGCGGTAATACTCCTTGGCCAAATCGAACTTCTTCATCTGCAGGTAGAGATAGGCGATTCCCTTGACGCTGTTGATCTGCTGCTCGCGGCTGGGATTACGGCCCAGCACCTGCTTGTACTGGTCAATGGCCTGCTCCGCATTGCGGTTGTTATCCGGCGTGTCCGCCCCGGGAACATACTGCTGGGCGTAGGCGGTGGCCAGATAAAGGCGCGCGTTGAGCAGGGATGGGTCCAGGGCGACCGCATTCTGGAACCGGTTGATGGCCTCTTCAAACTTGGCATTCTTGTAGGCCTGGACGCCTTTATTGAGCTGGTCGCGCGCTTTCAGCTTGTTGCAACCGGCGGCGAAGAGCAGCGCTAGAGCGGCGGCCGACAATATCAGAACTCGCACGCTTCTGTTCATTTGGTTTATTAGTCCCCCTTGCCGAAAAAGCTAAGGGCCTCCCTGTTTCTGGTTGCGGGCGAGAACCCGGTTTTGGGCAGAGCAGCCCGGCTGAACTGCGAACCGAAGCTCAGGCGGCAGCCGTGCTGCCGCCTGCCCGGGATAACTGCCCTGGTGTCTAGCTGCCCGCCTCAATTTTGGCGGTGATGAGCCCAACCTTGTCCACACCGGCGGCGTGCGCGATGTCAATCACGTTAGCTACATCGGCGAATGGAATGCCGTTGTCGCCCTTGACGAACATGACTTTCTCGGCGCGCGTCTTGTAGATGTCGGTCAGCCGCTGCTGAAGATTATCCCAGTTTGCGTCTTCCTGGTTGATCTTCAAGCCGGGGTTCTGGCCCGGACCGCGATCAATTACCTGCACCACGATGGTACGGTCGGGCTGGTTCGGCTGCTGCTTCTGGTTGGGCGGCGGTGGCTGCGGCACCAGCGCATCCAGCCCCTTGGGCGTGAGCGGCGTGATGACCATGAAGATGATCAGCAGCACCAGCAGCACGTCAATGAGCGGGGTGACGTTCATGTCCGCGTTAGGACCGCCACCGGAACCTCCAATTGCCATTCCCATAGTCGCTTCTCCTACTGCCCCGTGGGCGCGACAGGCGCCGCCGGTGGCGGTGTGGCTCCGGATGTGCTCTTCCGCTGTTCAGTAAGCAGGCCCAGGTCATCCACCCCGGCGGCGCGCACGTTGTCCACCACCTCAACCACGGTGCCGTACTTGGCGCGCGCGTCAGCGCGGACGAAGACCCGCTTATCCACCCGGTTGGCCAGGCGGTCCTTGATTTTTTCCGTCAGCGCATCAGGCGTGATCTGATCGTTGCCGAAGAAGATCTTGCCGTCGCGCATGATGGCCACCAGCAAGGCGTCTTCCTTGTCGGCGTCGGCCATGGGCGTGGGATTGTTGACCTTGGCCAGGTCTACGCTCACGCCCTTCTGCAACATGGGCGTGATGACCATGAAGATGATCAGCAGCACCAGCATGACGTCCACCATGGGGGTCACATTGATGTTGGAGTTGACCTTGGCGCCTTCGTTTCTTTTGTTAATTGCCATGGCTTGCTCTCCTTCGCGCGGAATTCGCTTTCAGCTGGCTGCGGGAAACGGCGGGCCGGCGCAGAACATACGCCCGCTTGCCGTTGGCCCCGGCCCGCTTACCGGCGAACGCCCCGGCGCTTCAGGAAGTAGTCAATCAGTTCGCTCGACGAGTTATCCATCTCCACGTCGAAGGCTTCCACGCGGCTGGTCAGATAATTGAACATCATCACGGCCGGGATGGCGACGAACAGACCGACGGCGGTGGTTACCAGCGCTTCGGCGATACCGCCGGCGACGGCGCCCAGACCAGTGGCCTTCTGTTCCGAAATACCTTTGAAGGCGTTCAGAATGCCGACCACGGTGCCGAACAGGCCGACGAAAGGAGCGGTGGAGCCGATGGTGGCCAGGCCGCTCAGACCGCGCTTAAGTTCGGCGTGCACGATGGCCTCGGCGCGCTCCAGGGCCCGCTTGGAAGCTTCAATCTGCTCGCCGGGGATGTCGCCGGATTCGGAGTGGGCGCGGAATTCCTGCAGGCCCGCGGTCACCACCTTGGCCAGGTGGCTCTTCTTGTTGCGCTCGGCTACGCGGATGGCTTCATCAATCTTGCCTTCGCGCAGCGCGCCCGCCACCGCGGGAGCAAAGGCCCGCGACTGCTTGCGTGCGGCGCTGAACGCCATCCAGCGGTCAATCATCACGCCGATGGACCAGCCGGACATGATGAACAGAATGATAACGACCGCTTTCGCCAGGATACCCATCTGGTGCCATAGCGAAATCGGGTCCCATCCTACGGTGCCGCCTTCCTGGAATATCCACGAGGCGTACACGGAGGCATGAGTAAGGGCTGCGTTGGCTGCGTGTGCTACGAACATGAGTGACTTTTCCTCCTCAGGAATGTCGTGACTCGGTATCGCGAACTGCTCTAAACCTGGTCTGCAAGCGATTACAAAGGATCAAGCGTGGACCTACTCTGCGAAGCCTGCGCTGGAATTTGGATTCAGGACCAGCGCGCAGGGTTGGTGGCCTGCAGTTTACGCGCCCGGGGGCCAAAATGCACGCGGACGCCAACCGCTTGATTCAGTGCCGGGGCGCGCCCAGAGGGCCCGCCCCCGCAAAAGCCTTTTCTAGCCGCCAGCCAGGGTGAAATTCACCGTGATCTGGGTTTCCACCGCCACCGGCTCGCCGTTCAGGAAGTAGGGCTTATAGCGCCACTGCCTCACTGCTTCGATGGCCGAGGGGGCCAGCATAGGATGCCCGCTGATCAAGCGCAGGTTCTCGATGGTGCCATCCTTGCTGATCTCCGCCTGCAACACCACCGTTCCCTGAATGCGGGCTTGCCGCGCCAGGGGCGGATACATAGGCTGCACGCGATGGATAAGCAGGCCCTGGGAGACGCCCTGGGAAACGCGCACCCGCTGCGGGGTTGCGACCTTGGGCACGGCCACGGGAGTGGAGCTGATGATGCCGCCGATCACGCCCCCCATCTGTCCGCCGGGCACGCCACCAGGCACACCACCTACCACGCCCGCTGAAGCCATCACGGGCGGAGGCGCTTCCTCTTCCTTGATCATCTCCACCTTTTTGGGAATCTTGGTAGGTGTGCGCAACTCGCCGTTAATGATATCGGTCTGCACAACCTTGACCACCCGCTGGGGCACAGCTGCCGGCGGTGGAGGCGGCGGAGGGGGTGGCGGAGGTGCTACGAGAAACGTCATTAACTGCTGCTTGGGCAGGGCTTCGGTATAAAGCAGCGGGATCAAAACCAGAATGCCGACCAGACATATCTGCAGAACAAACGAAATCGTGGTCGTCATCCCGCGCTTGGTATGCAGCCTGCCTCCTGATTCCAGAAGGCTGTCCTCAAACATGGAACTTCCTCCGTCTTCTTACCATTTAGACACCACAGGGCCGCACTTTGCTCCCGGTTGGAAGTGAGCCGACCCAGAAATGTTGCCGCCCCCTCACTGGGGGAAGGGCCGAATTCTACGCCTTTGCCCGCACTTTTTCGCGGCGATTTACACTCGGCGCCGCGGGCGGGGTCTGACGGCCGCTGCTGCCACGCCGGGCGCGCCAGTCCTGGTAAGCCACCAGCATGGGCGCCGCCACCGCGATCGAAGAATAGGTCCCGATCAGAATGCCAATCACCAGGGCGAAAGAGAATCCTCTAAGTACTTCGCCTCCAAACAGATAGAGGGCAAGCACCGTAAGAAACGTCAGACCGGAGGTGAGCACCGTCCGGCTCAAAGTCTGATTGATGCTGCGATTGACTATGTCGGCCATCTTCTCCCGCCGCAAGAGCTTGATATTTTCGCGAATGCGGTCGAAAACGACGATGGTGTCGTTCATGGAGTAGCCCACCAGGGTCAGGATGGCGGCAATCACGGTGAGACTTATCTCTTTGTCCGCCAAGGAGAAAGCGCCCACCGTGATGAGGGTATCGTGGAAGCAAGCCACCACCGCGGCCACGCCGTATATCAGCTCAAAACGGAACCAGAGATAAACCAGCATGCCGATAAGCGAGTACACGATGGCCCATTTGGCCTGATTCTGCAGTTGCTTGCCAACCTGAGGACCGACCACGTCCACATTGCGCACTCCAAAATCTGAGAGGGCAAAGCCCTGCTTCAGGGAATCCACCGCTGCCGGGGGCACAACTCCCTTCAGGTCATCCATGGAGTTCAGCACGCCGCTTTGTACAACGTCGCGCTGGTGCACGATGGCTTGTGCCATTTGCTCATACCGCTGCGCCGCGTCCGTCCCCAGATGCAGAGGATCCTGGGCCAGCAGGTAGGCTTGGAAAGTCTGGGCGCTGCCGTTGTTCAAATCCTGCTTACCGGGAGGCAACCTGGTTTCCAAGGCGTTGATGATCTGTGACCGTCCACGGTCGAGCGCGGCCTCGCTGGTCTCCTTCTCCGCCAGACCAATCAGGACTTCGTTATTGGCGGCGGTACCGAAACGCTGAATGCGCGCGCTATGCAGCCCGGCGCGGTCCATCAGCGAACGAATCTCATTGATATCCGGGGAGTGGGTAAACTTCACCCGCACCAGGGTGCCGCCGCGGAAATCCACGCCCAGCGGAATGCCGTGCCAGAACAGCATGGAGCAGACGCCGGCCACGCTGAACACCAGCGAGAAGGCGAGGAAATACCACTTCTTGGCGAGAAAATCTATGTTGGGACTGCGAAAGAATTCCACTTAGCTTTGGCCCTCAAGTTAACTTTGCATTCGGCCGATTAACGCAACATCGAACCAGAAATTACCCGATACTGAGCGCTTCACCCCGCTGTTTGCGGTTGAGCACGTAATCAAAAATCACGCGCGAGACAAACACCGCGGTAAACAAGTTGGCCAGCAGGCCGAAAGTGAGGGTGACCGCAAAACCCTTCACCGGCCCGGTGCCGAATATAAACAAAATAAAAGCGGAAACGATGGTGGTGACGTGCGTATCCACAATCGTTATCCAGGCATGGGCAAAGCCCTGCTCCACCGCCGAAGGGGGCGTTTTGCCATTGCGCAGTTCTTCCCGAATGCGCTCAAAAATGAGCACGTTCGAGTCCACCCCCATGCCCACGGTGAGAATGACTCCGGCGATGCCCGGCAGGGTGAGAGTGGCCCCGCTGTAGCCCAGAAACCCAAGCAAGATGATCAAGTTCAGAATAAGAGCCACGTCGGCGTTGATGCCGGCCCCGTGGTAATACACCAGCATGAAAATGAGCACCGCGAGCATGCCAATAACGGCCGCGCGCACGCCATCACGGATGGAATCAGCGCCGAGCGAAGGCCCGACCGTGCGGTCTTCCAGATAATGAATGCTGGCGGGCAGCGCGCCGGAGCGCAGAATCATGGCCAGGTCCTTGGATTCCTGCTCGGAGAACCGGCCGTTGATGACGCCGGAATCGTGAATCTGCTCCTGGATAGTGGCCACTTCCTGAACCTTGTTGTCCAGCACCACCGCCAGCTTGTCGCCCACGTGGGAGCCGGTGAAGGCAGCGAAACGGCGGCCGCCCTCGTTGGTGAGCTGGAAGGTGACATCGGGACGGCCGTTCTCGTCCTGGCTGGAGCCGGCGTCACGCAAGTCGCGGCCGGTAACCGCAGAGGAGCGCGAAACCAGGTACCAAACCTGATGGGGCTCGCTGCCGGTGTCGCCAATGCTCCTGCCGGGCAGCAGCACCGTGCCCGGGGGCAGAACGCCATTGTTGGCGCTAAGGGCTTCCTGCTCACTGGAATAAGGGCCGCCGAAAGACTGGCGAATTTCCAGCATGGCGGTGGACTGCATGATTGACTTGACGCGCGCCGGGTCGTTCACGCCGGGCAGCTGAACCAGAATCTGGTACTGCCCCAAGCCATGTTCCTCAATCACCGGCTCACTAACCCCGAGCTGATCAATACGGTTGCGGATGGTCTCAATAGCCTGCTGTACCGCCCGGTTCTTGAGCTGTGTGAGCTGGGAAGGCTTCATGGCCAGGGTGTAGGTGTCCTGAGCGCCGGAATTGAGGTCGTACTCGGGCAGGTCGGAGGAAACGATCTCGCGCAGATCCGAACTGTGGTCCGCCGAAACGCCTTTCACCAGGACGTGGTCAGGATTGTTGGCGGGGTCGGACTGGGCAATGTCAGCGAAGGCAATGTTGCGGTTGCGCAAGGCGGCCTTCAGGCGCTCGATGGCCTGCTGGGCGTCTACATTGACCGCATCATTCACCTGCACCTGCAGGATGAGGTGGGTGCCGCCTTTGAGGTCCAGGCCGAGGGAAATGCGGTGCTGGAGAGCCTCCGCCAACCCCTGTCCGGAAAAGCTGGAGGGGATACCGAAAATGCCGTACACGAACAACAGGAGGACGGCGATGATGAAAACTGATTTCCAGAGCAGGTTTTGCTTCATAAAACTGGGAGACTACCTTGAAAATACCGGGTATTTCCGCCGGCTGCAACCGCCTACGACTTGCCAGCTTCCTCGGGATTAGCCAGGGAAACGACCGCCGAGCGCGATATCTCGAGGCGCAAATTATCGGGCGGCACGCGCAGCTGCAGGGCATCGTCGCGCAAGGAGATGATGGTTCCGCGCAGGCCCCCGCTGGTGACCACCTTGTCGCCCGCTTTCAATTCCCCGAGCATGTGCTGCCATTTTTTCTGCCGCCGCTGCTGGGGCATGATCAGCAGAAAATAGAAAATCGCGAAAATCAGTATCAGCGGGAGCAGGCCCCAGCCCAGCGCCCCGCCGCTATCCTTGGCCTGTAAGAAGGCCGCCACCAGGTATGTTTCCATGAAAACTAACTAACCTCTTGCTTCGGCATGACGTGCTCTGATGCCCAGAGCTTTGAGATCACTCTCTAATTACCTGCAGGAAAGCGCATGACCCCTGTTGTCAGGCCGGTACTTCCTCGAATCAGGTATGAACAGGGGATTCGACTACGGTTTCGGTGTGGACTGTACACCAGAAAGAAGAGCCCACTCCCCAAGTTTTATAGAATGCCGCACGGCTCGCATAGTGTCAAGGTAGTAGGCCAGATTGTGGACCGTGTTCAAGACCTGGGCCAGAAGTTCGTTGCCGGCATAAAGATGGCGCAGGTAGGCGCGAGAGTAGCGGGCGCAGACGCGGCAGCCGCAGCGCGGGTCGAGCGGTCCTTCGTCCTGGGCGTAGCGCGCCTGCTTGATGGAAATTCTTCCTTCCGAAGTGAACAGCAAACCATGGCGGGCGGCGCGCGTAGGCAGAACGCAATCCATCATGTCAACGCCCATGGCGGCGTAGAGGACGATTTCCTCGGGAGTGCCCACCCCCATCAGGTAGCGGGGGCGGTCGGCGGGCAAAAAAGGCAGGGTGGCGGCGACAATTTTCTGGGTCAGAGCGCGCGGTTCTCCCACGCTCAGGCCGCCAATGGCGTAGCCGGGAAAGCCGACCTCCACAGTGCGCTGCGCCGATTCGCGGCGCAGGTCAGGGTACATGCCGCCCTGGATGATGCCGAACAGGGCCTGCGAGTCGACGGCTAACGGTTGGCGGCGTAAATCGTCGACGGTCGGCGATCGGCGCTCGACGGAAGAGTCGTTGGTCATTACTCGTTGGTCGTTGGAATCGTCGACGGCTGACGATCTCCCCTCCGCCCCCGCCCACGGCACCTCTCCCCTATGCTCCTCGAAGTAGCGTTTGCTCCGCTCCGCCCAGCGCAGAGTCAACTCCATGGACGCGCGGGCGCGCGGGCGCGCGGCGGGATGTTCGGTGCACTCGTCAAAGGCCATGATGATGTCGGCGCCCAAACCGATTTGCGCCGCAGTCGCCGTCTCTGGGCTGAGGAAGTGAGAGGAGCCATCCAGATGGGAGCGGAAGGTTACGCCTTCCTCGCTCACTTTGCGCAGGTCGCTGAGGCTGAAAACCTGGTAACCGCCGGAGTCAGTGAGAATGGCATGCGGCCAGGACATGAAGCGATGCAGGCCCCCCAGTTTGCGGACCGGCTCTACTCCCGGCCGCAGATAGAGGTGGTAGGTGTTGCTGAGCAGGATTTCGACGCCCAGATCCTCCAGCAGGTCCTGCGGCACGCCCTTGACGTTGGCCAGGGTGCCCACGGGCATGAAGACCGGCGTTTCCACCACGCCGTGCGGGGTAAGCAGGCGGCCGGCGCGGGCGGAATCGAGGCGGGCATCAATGGTGAAGGAGAACGGCATTTGTGGCTGATGAGATTGTAGCGGAGCGGCACTTGGCTTTCGGCCTTTGGCGGTTGGCCGGCGCAGACGCCGACGGAAGCGGGCGCGCGGCAACATTTTCGTGGCGCAGAAGGTTGGTGCTAGCTGGCGGCAGCGCGCAGTTCGGGGAGGCGCTGGCGCATTTGTTCGAGATGATGGCGCTCGTGCCCGGCCAGAATGTAGAGGAGGGCGCGAACCGAGACTTCCTTGCCATCGGCTTTGCCGCGGCGGGCGAGCGCTTCCGCGGTGAAGCTGCGAAACAGGGCCACATTGGCGCGGCGGAGGTGCTCCAGTTCCTGGGTAAGGTCCTTTAATGTGCGCTCGGTGAAATTCGACTCGCGCATGTAGTCATCCTGATCCCAGCCCGGCAAGGGCTGGTAATCAGCCCGGGCGAAGCGCAACGCGCGGCAGGAGAGAATGCGCTCGGCCTCGGACAAATGGCCGATGATTTCCTTGATGTTCCATTCCGCGGGCTTGCGGCGGGAGGTCGCCTCCGGCTCGGAAAGCGGGCGCACGAAGGCCAGCGTGTCTTCGAGTTGCGTTTCCAGCAAGTCCACAATATCGCCCTCGGGCACGCGGCGGATGTAGGTCTCGTGGGAAGGAGAGTATTCCGAAGCTTGCGGGCGGGTGGAACGGAAGCTGGACATGACGGAAATTTTATGGCGAGCCATTAGCCTTTAGCAATTGGCATTTAGTCATTCAGCAGTTGTGGCAATCCCGCCGAACAGGTCCCGTTTCAGGGCTAGATCCTAAGCGCCAAATGCTAACTGCTACGAAAGCAGCTTCTGCATTTCCCCATAGGTCACGGCGCCCTCCAGAGAGGTGTACGTGCCCTTCTGCTGCAGTTCCCGAGCCAGGCGGCGCAGCACGCCCAGTCCGGCCAGCATTGGCTTGGAACCCAGGCTGACGCGGGCCACGCCCAGGCGCTGGAGTTCGGCAATCGCCGGAAAGCCGGGGCCGGCCAGGATGTTGATGGGAAATTTCAGATCCTTCACAAAACGGGAGATGAGTTCAGGCGCCTTAACACCAGGCAGGAATATGCAGTCCGCGCCGGCATCGCGGAAAGCGACGGCACGACGCAGCGCGTGGTCGTAGCGCGATTCGGGCGCGCCCACCTGGTTGAGATAAACATCGGTGCGTGCATTGATCACCAGGGGCACACCGGCATTGTTGCCGGCTTCGCGAACGGCGCGGATTTTCTCCACCGCGAGAGCAACCTCCACCAGCGCCGTGTCGGAGTCCTCGGTGCTGTCCTCCAGATTCATGCCCACGGCTCCGGCCTCGATCACCGCCTGGGCGGTGCGCGCCGCGTCTTCGGCGCGCGTGCCATAACCGGATTCAACGTCGGCAGTGACTGGCACCTTCACGGCTTTGGCAACGCGGGCCACCGCCGCCAGCATGTCATCGCGCGAGATGCGCTGGCCATCGGGATAGCCCAGAGAAAAGGCTACCCCGGCGCTGCTGGTGGCGATGGCGGGCGCGCGCTCCGCTTCCAGCACGCGGGCGCTGGCGACGTCCCAGCAATTTGCAAGGACGAGAATGTCGGGGCCGTGGTGGAGCCTACGGAATGCATCAGCGAACGATTTTTGGCGAGCGGGGTTCATGGGAGCAGTTGGCGCTTAGCCATCAGCATTTGGCCCCTGAACCGCCGCAGCACTTCCGAAGCGGCGGTTCAGTTCGGCAGCTGAATGCCAAGTGCAAAAGCTAGGCGCCGCTTTTCGCAACCCGCTGCATCAACTTGCCCAGGCTGACCACGGCGCGGCTCACGGTGCCGGAGCCGATCTCCTGATGCTGGTCGCGGGCGCTCACCCGGAATACGTAAAAGCGGCCGTTGGCGGACTCTAGAGTAGCCTCCGCTTTGACCAGGGCTCCTACGCCGGTGGCGGCGCGGTGCTCAATGTTGATGGCCGTGCCTACGGTGATCTCGTCGCCTTCGCAGTAAGGTTGCAGGGCGCGAAAGGCCGCTACTTCCATCAAACCTATCATGTGCGGCGTGGAAAACACTGGCGGCAACTGGGGATCGTGGTAAGTAAGCGTGTCCTCGAAGGCAACCTTGTGCTCGGCTTCGCCGCGAACACCAGAGGGAACGGGCTTCATGGGCATAAATCTATCATGTCGAAGTAGTTGGTAGTTGGTAGCTGGTGAGTTGGTAGTTGGCCGGTTACGGTTCCGTTCCCCTCCAATTTTCGTAAGGGCGCGGTTGTCATCTCTCGACTTGCGCTCCCTCGCTCCGCCAGGTCGCGCTCGCTCGGGACGGCAGAAGAAAAGCGGCACGGGTCGTTTAGAATATAAGAGCGCGGGTGGGGTGCTTCCAGAAGCTTCGTAATGCAGTTCACAGAACAATACGACGTTGTGGTGGTGGGCGCCGGACATGCCGGGTGCGAAGCCGCGATGGCGGCGGCACGTCTGGGCCTGCGCACGGCGCTCTACACGCTCAACGTGGACCTGATCGCGCAGATGTCGTGTAACCCGGCGGTGGGCGGCATCGCCAAGGGGCACCTGGTGCGGGAGGTGGACGCGCTGGGCGGCATCATGGGCGAGGTGACCGACGCGGTCGGCATCCAGTTCCGATTACTGAACACCTCGCGCGGCCCGGCGGTGTGGTCGCCGCGGGCTCAATGCGACAAGCAGGCCTACCGTTTGAAGATGCGCGAGGTGCTGGAGTCGCAACCCAACCTCAAGATCAAGCAGGCGGAAGTGGCGGAGCTGATTGTGGAGGAGTCAGGAGGCGCTAGTCGGGAGCCAGCGGAGGCGCAGGATCCTTCGACTCGGGGCTCCTCTGTTCAGTCGCCCCTCGCTCAGGATGACAGCGGGAACGACGAGCGACTGTCAACCGAGGGCCGTCAGCTCATCTGCCGCGGTATTCGCCTGCGCGACGGCCGCACGGTGGGCGCCGCCGCGGTCATCATCACCACCGGCACTTTCCTCAACGGTCTGATTCATTGCGGCGAGCAGCAGTATCCGGCGGGACGCAGCGGGGAGCCGCCCTCGGTGCTGCTGGGCGACTCGCTGAAGCGACTGGGCCTGCGCGGCTGCCGCCTCAAAACCGGCACCCCGCCGCGGCTCGACGGACGCAGCATTGACTGGTCACGCTTCCAGGCGCAGCCGGGCGACGCCGATCCCACGCCCTTCAGCTTCCGCACCCGGCGCGTGCCCCATGCCGATTCGCAGGTGCCGTGCTTCATTGCCTACACCACCGCGGAAACGCACCGCATCATCCGCGAGAATGTGCATCGCTCGCCCATGTACAGCGGGCAGATCAAGTCCATCGGGCCACGATACTGTCCTTCCATCGAGGACAAGATCGTCAAGTTTCCCGACAAGGAAACGCACCAGCTTTTTCTCGAACCGGAGGGGCTGAAGACGCACGAAATCTACGTCAACGGCATGAGCACTTCCCTGCCCATTGAAGTGCAGCTGGCCATCATCAAGTCGGTGCCGGGACTGGAGACGGCGGAGATGCTGCGCCCCGGCTACGCCATCGAATACGACTCCATTGACCCCACCGAACTCGAGCGCACGCTGGAGACGAAGAAAATCGGGCGCCTGTTCCTGGCCGGGCAAATCAACGGCACCAGCGGGTACGAGGAGGCGGCGTGCCAGGGGATCATGGCGGGAATCAACGCGGCCCTGAAGGTGAAGGGGGAGCGGGCGCTGACGCTGGACCGGACCGAGGGCTACACCGCCATCCTGATTGACGATTTGATCAGCAAGGGCACGAACGAGCCCTACCGCATGTTCACTTCACGGGCAGAATTCCGCCTGCACCTGCGGATTGACAACGCCGACCAGCGCCTGACCCCGCACGGGCGCCGGGTGGGGCTGATTTCCGACGCCGCCTGGGCGGACTACGTTGCGAAACGGGAACGCATGGCGGCACTCAAGCAGCTGCTGGAAACGGCGCGCGTGAACGGCCTGCCAGTTGCACTAGCGGAAAAGGTGGGCAGTGTGGCCGGCGCCACCTATGCCCAGCTGCTCAAGCGCCCGGAAGTAGACATAGTGGAACTGGCGCCGGCACTGCGTGAACTGATGCCCAACTTTTTCGAAACTAGTGTGGGCACAGCCGCCCCTTTGGCAAGCTCGGGGCGGGCTCCCAGCTGTGGCGAACTTCCTTCCTCGGTGCGCAATGAGCTGAAGTCGGTGGAAACCGAGATCAAGTACGCCGGCTACCTGGAACAGCAGCAGCGCTCCATCGAGCGGCTGAAGAAGGCCGAGCAGCGCGCCATTCCGGAATGGTTCGACTACAAGAACGTGAGCGGGCTTTCGCGTGAAATGCAGGAAAAGCTGCAGCGGGTGCGGCCGCGCACCCTGGGCCAGGCCAGCCGCATTCCGGGAGTGACTCCCGCGGCGGTATCGCTGGTCAACGTGTATATCGAAATCCAAGCCCGGCAGGGGCCGGGTTCGTTGCCGGCCTGAAGCTTAGGCGAGGTGCGCGCTGCGCTGTACTCACGCTGCTTGCTGGCCTGCCCCCTGAAAGTCGTGCAAGACATCCCGCCCAAAGAGCCGCCAATCCTACGCTTCAAGACCCATACGCGAGGGGCTACTCACCCGTCGCCTAAGAAGGAGAATTGTATGCAATCTGTTTTTTCGAGGCTGGCCAGCATGGGTGTGCTGGCCCTGGGATTGGCGCTGGTTCCGGCAATGCTGCCGGCGCAGAGCACTAATCCGTCCAGCAGCGGCAACCAGGCGGCCACGGCGCCCAGCCAGAGCGGCAACGCGACTAATCCGGCCAACAGCGGCAATGACCAGAACGGCAACGCCGTGAACCCCAATAACAATCCCAACCAGGCGGCCGTGCCGCCAGCAGGCGCCAACACCGCCAGCAACGCTGGTGAACAAAACGGCGGCGGAGGCTGGGGCTTGTGGGGCCTGGTCGGACTGCTGGGCCTGTTCGGGCTGGCGGGCGGCCGCAGGCGCGCCAGCAGCGTGGAAATTCGCGACCGCGACCGCGACATCAACGACCGCCGCGTCGCCTGAAGACTGGTCAATAAGGAAAAGGCATCGGGCTTGGCCTGATGCCTTTCTGTTTTCAACGCGGCGAGGTGCTCAGCTCTTCTTCTTGTCCGTTTTCGGCTTGGCTTCCTTCTTCTCTTCTTTCCCTTCCGCTTTAGTCTCGGACTTATCCGATTTACTCTCGGACTTTGGGCCGGCTTCGGAACTGGAACTCGCCGGCGACTTGCGGGCATAGTCGGTGACATACCAGCCGGAGCCTTTGAACTGCACCGCGGGCGCGTGCAGCACCTGCTCCACTTTGCCTCCGCATTCCGGGCAGCGGGTCACCGGCTTGTCGGAAAATTTCTGGATGCGCTCGAAGCGATGACCGCACTTCTTACATTCGTACTCGTAGATTGGCACCCCAACTCCTGAAGAACGAGAGAGACTCTGCCTGTGATTCTAGGTATGGTCTGGCGCAACGTCAATTCCGGCGCGGGTTCTATCGCAGCAACCCGGCCGTCAGGGCGGCCTTCCGCGGTGTAGACTCGGGCCATGAGGGCGGCGGAGAGGCAGGGGGGCAGGGGGATGCTGTTCCTAGTGGGCACGCCTATCGGGAATCTCGAGGACATTACTTTGCGCGCCCTGCGCACGCTCAAGGAAGTGGATCTGATCGCCTGCGAAGACACGCGCCAAACCCAGAAGCTGCTGACCCACTACAACATCGGCACGCCGACCATCAGCTACCACGAACACAATGAGATGACACGCTCGGCGGAACTGGTGAAGAAGCTGGAAGAAGGCGCGCAGGTGGCGCTGGTAACGGACGCCGGCATGCCCGGCATCTCCGATCCCGGCTACCGGCTGATTGCGCTGGCCATTCGCCACCACATTGCTGTAGTTCCGATTCCGGGCCCGGCTGCATTTCTGGCGGCGATAGTGGCCAGCGGTTTGCCCGCCGACTCGTTTCGTTTCAGCGGTTTTCTGCCGGCCAGGCAGGGGCCAAGGCGGGAGATGCTGGAGAGCATCCGGGAGTCGCCGCGCACGCAGATATTCTACGAGGCGCCGCACCGCATTCGCGAAACGCTGCAAGACGTGGTGGCGGCGCTCGGGCCCGACCGGACCGTGGTGATCGCCCGCGAGGTCACAAAACTGCATGAAGAATTCCTGCGCGGGCGGGCGGAAGAAGTTCTGGAAACACTGAAGACGCGCGAACTGAAGGGGGAGATCACGCTGCTGGTTGGCAAGGCTGAAGCCGGCGCGCGGCCCGCCAAAGCCACGCCCGCGGTGCGCGAACGCTTCGAACAACTCGTTGCCCATGAAAAACTGGACGAGAAAGCGGCGCTGAAGCGGGTCGCCAAGGAACTGGGCCTGTCTCGCAGCCAGGCTTACCGCGAACTGCAGCGCAGCAGGTAACTTCCCTTTTCCGCCGCGGATACACATGGGTGAACGCGGATCGGAGAAGTGGTGTTAAACCTACCGGTTGTTCTCAAACTCTTTTCCCAGAGGAGCACGCCATGAGCAAGGCGGAAATTCGCGAAATGCACCCGAATGACCGAGGAGAGGCCGCGTGCTTCGCTAAGCTCGCAAAACCTGGGGGCGAGACGCGCACAGTCACGCTCGTGGCGGTGGCGGACGCGCGAGTTGTCGGCCACGCTGAAATGTCTCCCACCTTTTTCCAGCGCCAGTTCATTTCTCTGCTCGGTGTGCGGCCCGAGCACGCCGCCAGGGAGTGGCGACAGCCCTGATGAAGGCGGTGGAAGCCAGGTGCAAAGGCGGCAAGCTGTTCACCTCCACCAACCTTTCCAACGCGCCCATGCAGGCGCTGCTGGCAAAAATGGAATACCACCTGTGCGGCGTGCTGGAGGAACTGGATGAGCGAGACCCGGAGTTGGTTTTCGTCAAGCGCCTCGGGAATCCCGGCTCGGCGTTATAGCCTGGTGCCGGGGCACCTCCGCCGACCATTGCCGCCCGCACTTCGCGCTACTGCGTCGTCAAGGGAGCGTCAATGGTTCCGACCAGGCCGGTATGGCCGTCCTGAACCGCGAGGCGAAGCTGGCTGGCTCCGGCGGGCGGAGACAAGTCCATGTGCAGCATCATTCCGTGCTGCATAATCTGCTGATAGACATTGCTGTTAAAGGTTTGGTCCACCTTCTGGCTCTGGCTGCCCAGCATCTTTCCATCGTGGGAAAAGGAGGTGGCGTAAAAGAGCACATCCATCTTCTTGCCGCCGGAGGCATCAGCAGCGGAAAGGGTGCTGGCGTCCACCAGGAAGTCCACTCCCATCTTGCCCTTGGCGGAGGGGGAGGGCAGTATGCGCGCGCTGAAGGCCACTTGGGTTGCGGACACCGCGTCGCCGAGGGCGGCGGCCACTTCCTGGGCCGGCTTATAGCCCTTCTCCTGGGTCGGGTCCAAGGCAAAGTAGCCGCGGCGGTATTGCAGCGCCACCCCCTGGCGCTCCGCCTTGACCTTGATGCTTCGGTATTTGCCATCCCACTTTTTATCAGGCGAGTAGTAACCCAGGGTATAAGTGGCGGAACTGTCTGCGACCGCCCGCTCCACGCCCAGCTTGATCTCATTCTGATTGACATAGGCGCGGCCGCCGGTGTCGCGGGCCATTTCCCGCATTACCTCCTGGGAATCCTGGTCGAGGTTGATGGAGAGTCCGCGCGCGTCCACGGGATAGATAGCAATCTGGGCGGCAGAAAGCCGGGCGTCAGCCTCGCGAATCTGGGCGGTTCCCGCATTGCGCGCGATTTCGGCGTAAGCGCCGGCAGAATGCTGATCCACCCGACGGGTGTTGAAGCTGGGCAGTTCTTCGGAAGTCTGGGCCTCGGTCATGGTGCGGTTCTCCGGATTCAGCGTAAAAGGGAGATCGCCGGTGACCCAGATAACGACCTTGCGGCCGGGCAAGCCGCCAAGAGAACGAGAAAGTTCGTCCAGCGCCTCAAAGGTGATTTCCGTTCTGCGCTCCAGATCATAGCCAGTCTGGGCCTGAGCAAAATCCTGCAGCGCATTGCGCATAAAGAACGGCGCCACGTTCAAGGCGGCGCCGCCGTGGAGCGGATTGCCGAGGCTTCCGGCGTCCATTGCGGTTGCCGACCTGGCACTGGCGTCCAGACCGGTCACGGTGGACTTGGGGGTGGAAACGCCCGCGCCAACCGGAGCAGTCGTCGCAGCGCTGGAACTGGCGAACGGCCGTTGCTGAGGAGAATAGTTTTCCAGCGCGGTGTAGAGCAATTGCGGCTCGGTGGTGAAGTCCTGCAGCAGGTGGAGGGAGTCGGTCAAAGTAAGCACCGCCATGCGCTGGCCGGGCTTGTATTGCTCGCGCACGAACCTCAGCATCTGCAGGCGGGCGTATGCCTGGTCTTTGAACTGCGTGTTGCAGGCATCGAGCAGTAACACCATAATTGGACTGCCGGGCGAGCGGTACTGCGGACGATTGGAATAGATGTCCGGCGGCAGGACGGGACCGGGCGCCGACGGCTGGTTTTGCTCCGGGGTGACAAACACCGAGATCTTCTGCTTCTTCCCGCTCTCCTCCAGGGTAAAGTCATCGGGCTTCAATCCCAGCACCGGCTTACCTTCCTTGTCGGTGACCACAACATCCACCACGACCATGTGGGTAGTGACGCGAAAGGTGGGCGGGGGGACCCGCGCGTCGCTCGCCTGCTGCGCCCACACCATATTCTGGCCAGATAGCATGGCGAACAACCCGAGCAGGGCGGAGAGTTGGCGGAGAAAGTTGCGCATGAAGGCTCCCTCTGGCGTGTTCAGGAACGGGCAATGGCTTGGCTGGCGCGGTGCTGAAGCGCCCGGGGCGGCGAAGAGAGCAGGAAGCAAAGAGAAGTGGACTTGGAAGCAGAGCGATCCCCCGGTTCTCGCCTGCCGCGTTGTTCAGCCAAGGTAATGCCTTAATTGGTGCCAGAAACGCCCGGATTGTAGCTCAAGTTGGGGCGCGTGAACCGAGACTTTACAATTCTTCCGCAACCGCTCCTGGTTACCAAAACGGTCCGGCGTTCTACGTCTCCGGTAACCGCCTGCCGGGGGGCTAGGGTGGCATCTAACCTGTTGCAGTTCAGCGGTTTGGCATTGGTTATACAAGATACGCGCATTGATATCAGGCGGGATTTCCCGTTTGCCCCTGACCCGCAGAAAAGCTAAGCTTGGGAGGAGCATCCTCCTGCCGTAAGCGACTGGAGGCGCCACCCAGAGACGCATGGAGAGGATACTGGCCGGCATCGTCATCGTCCCGGGCGTGGTCGCCCTGCTGCTGTTCCTTGTCTTCACTTACCTCTACCAGCAGAGCCGGCAAGCCTACTTCCGCGCCTGGCAAATCGGCTGGGGAGCCTACTGCGCTTATTACGGTCTGGTGGCGCTGGATTACTACACAGCGCACCCCTCTCCAGTGGTGTACCTCATCTCCAATCTGCTGCTGGTGGGGATGGCGATGGCCATCTTCATCTCAACCCGTTTGATGGAGGAGAGGTTCCGGCTGCTGCGCTCCGACTATGCGCTGGCCGGGAGTTTGGTCGCCATTGCTGTTTGGGGCCTGGTAGCGCGCTACAGGCTCGGGGTTTTCCGGCTGGACTTGGAGCCCCAGCCCCACCTGCGGCTGGAGGTGGGCATTGCGTTGGTGTTGCTGTTCTGCGCCGTGCGGTTTTACCGCTACGCCCGGCAGCGCGATTCGCTGGGCTACCACCTGCTATCACTGTCGTTGATTCTGTGGTCGGTGCTGCTGGCCTTTCGGCAGTTCCACTACCGCTTCGAAGAGCTGTTCGGACGTTTCGGGCACTTCCTGGGCCCGGTGCCGCAAATGCTGCTGGGCATCGGGATGCTCATGGTGCTGTTTGAAAACGAACGGCGGGCAGTGCAGGAGAACGCGCTCGCTTTTTCCACGCTGGAAGTGGACACCAGCACCTTGCTGACGCCGGAGGAACTGCGCCCGGGGATGGAAAAAATTCTCAACCGGCTGGCGCGGCTGGTGCCGGCAGCGCGAGCCTGCCTGCTGATCAACGAACGATGGCGGGCCGTGTTGCCTTCCGCGCATGCAGGTTTCAGCGACGAATTCCTGCGCCAGCTGGAAGAACTGCGGGCCGGCGAATATCTCAGCGAGCTGGCATTTCGCGGAGGCGGAGTGACCACGCTGCACGACCTGCCCCAGGGCGCGGATCCGGTGGCTCCGGCAGCCGGCGGACAACTGGCGCGGGTGCGGGAGGCGTTGTCGCGAGAGGGCGTGCGCAACCTGACCGCGCTGAATCTGCAAACCCGGGAAAACAATTTCGGCGTGGTCGTAATTCCCCACGCCCGCAAGCGGCTGTGCAGTTCCTCGCAAACGCGGCTGCTGCTGGGCGTGGCCCTGCAGATCGGCATGACCCTGGAGAACTACGTGGTCATGCACGAGGCCCACCGGCGCAGCAAGGAATACGAACTTCTGACCGAAATCGGCAAAGCCATCAGCTCGCGACTGGACAAAGATGAAATCCTGCTCACGGTGAGGAAAGAACTGGGCCAGCTGTTCGATACCAGCTATTTTTATATCGCTTTCCAGGAAGGGGAAGAAATCCATTTTGAGCTGGAATTCAACGAGGGACATTTACAGCGCAAGCGTTCGCGCAAGGCGGCCAACGGGATCACCGAGTACATCATTCGCAGCGGGCAGCCCCTGCTGGTGCGCTCGGAAATGGATAAGACGCGGGAGCGCATCGGGGCGCGCTTTGTTCCCGGCCGTCCAGCCAAATGCTTTGCCGGAGTGCCCATCCTGCTGAACGGCAAACCAGCGGGAGTGATGGCGGCAATGAATGTGGAGCGCGAGTTCGCCTACGAGCAGCGCGACCTGGACCTGCTGCGCACGGTGGCGGGGCAGGTGGCGGTGGCGGTGGAGAATGCCCGCCTGTTTGCCGACCAGCAGGAGCGCGCCCGGCATTTGTCTTTTCTGAACAATGTCTCCAAAACCGCCATCTCCAGCGAGGACGCGCAGCAGATGCTGGCCGAGATCGTGGGCGAAATTCAGAAGAACTTCCAGTTCGACCACATCGGTATCGGCATACTCGACTATGCCACCAAGGACATCGAGATCAAGGCGGAGGCGGGCACCACCGCCAAGGCGCTGGGCAAGCGCATTCCCCTGGGCGTAGGCATTGTGGGACGAGTGGCGCGCACCAACGAGATGGCGCTGGTGCAGAACACCGACGAAGGCCACCTGCTGGGCATCCTGCGCGAATCGCGCTCCGTGCTCTGCCTTCCCATTACCTATGGCGAAAGCATGCTGGGCGTGCTGAACGTGGAGAGCCAGCGTGAAAACGTTTTCAGCCCGCAGGACGTGCTCATCATGAACACGCTGGCCGACCTGCTGGCCACGGCGCTGCACAACGCCTTCGTGTTCCAGAAACTGCAACAGCAGTCCATTACCGACGGGCTTACCGGCATCAAGACGCGGCGCTTCTTCTGGGAGGCGCTGACGGCGGAGTGGCGGCGCGCCTCGCGTTCCGGACGTCCCTTCTCCGTGGTCATGGTGGACCTGGATAAGTTCAAGAAAGTGAACGACAGCATGGGCCACCTGGAAGGCGACCTGGTGCTGGCGCGGGTGGGGCGGCTGCTGGAGCAGAAATGCCGGCAATCGAACGTGGTGGCGCGCTACGGCGGCGATGAGTTCGTCATCCTCATGCCTGAAACCGGAGTGGAGCAGGCGCAGATTCTTTCCGAGCGCCTGCGGCTGTGGATTGCCACCGACCCCATGCTCAGCGAGCGCCAGATTACCGGCAGCTTTGGCGTGGCCAGCTTTCCCCTGCACGGCTCCACCGCCGAAGATTGCCTGCGCGTGGCCGATGCCGGCATGTACGTTTCCAAGCACGCCGGCGGCAACCGCGTATCCACCGCCGAGGAATACGCCGAGGGCGAAACTCTGGCGGTGCAGCGGCAGCTCATCGCCGGTTACATTGAAGGCTTCCTGCAGCGCGAGCACACCGGGCCGGAATACGCCGAGGAACTGGTGGTCACGCTGAAAAAATTCTGCGGCCCGGAAGGCGAGTGCCACCCGGAGGTTCTAAAGGAAGCCATCGAGGTGTTGTGCCGCGCCGCCGAGACCCGCGAAGTACATGCCGCAACCCATGGCGAATCTGTAGCCAGGCACTCCCGCATGGTGGGACGCGCGCTGGGCATGGAAGCGGATGAACTCGCCGACCTGGTTTATGCCGGGCGGGTGCACGATGTGGGCAAGATTTTTCTGCCGGAAAAAATTCTCAACAAGCCCGGGGCGCTGACCGAGGACGAGTATTACCTGGTGAAAATGCACCCCAAGGTAGGGGGAGAAATCCTGGCCACCATTCCCGGCAGCCGGCGCCTGCGCGAATGGGTGGAGCACCATCACGAAAACTTCGATGGCAGCGGCTATCCCGGAGGTCTGCGCGGGGAGGAAATTCCGCTGGGCGCGCGCATCCTGCACGTGGCTGACGCCTACGTCAACATGACCACCGACCGTCCCTTTGCCGCCGGGCGCAGCCCCGAAGCCGCCATGGCGGAACTGGAAGCCCTGAGCGGCACCCAGTTCGATGGCATGATTGTGCGCATCCTCGCTCGCCAACTCAAAGCGGAGAAGGCGAGCACGCGGGGAAACTGACGTGGCGCCACCAACTGGGTGCCGTCCGGCTGGGACTTGTGTTCAGTTCTAGTACGCGAAGCCGTCGGGCTGGCTGATCGCTTCGTTGTGCGCTTCTTTATCCACGAACTGGCGGCCGGCAGCCAGCGCCTGGCGGTCGAGTTCCAACAGCTGCGGGTTGCGCACCTTGGCTTCGAGCACCGCCACGGCCGTTTCAAGAGCGAGACACTCGGTTTCTTGCAGCAGCGCCCCCAGCAGCACCACATTGGCCACCTTGCCGGCGCCCAAATGGTCGGCCATCTCGGTGGCGGGCAGGCAGAGCACGCGCGCCTGGGGGGCGACAAAATCCTCCGGCAGCTGCTCGCGGTTGTAGAAGATGAGGCCGTTCTCCGCCACCTGGGGCGCGAACTTGCGCAGCGAGATTTCGTTCATGGCGATGAGTACGTCGGGATGGGAAATCAGTGGCGAGCCAATGCGCTCCTGCGCCAGGCAGACGTGGCAATGGGCGCTGCCGCTGCGCATCTCCGGGCCGTAGGAGGGCAGCCAACTCACCTCCAGGCCTTCGCGCATGCCCATTTCCGCCAGCAACTGGCCCAGCAGCAGCACGCCCTGGCCGCCAAAACCGGCGACCTTAATGGAAAGCTTCTTCAGATGATGTTTCGGTTTGGCGCCGGCTTGTGCGGCAATGGCTACCTTTTCGCCAACATCCCTCAAACCCAGCACTTCGGCCACAGAGCGTTGTGGCGGATTCTTGCCCTCGGGAATGGTGGGCTTGCGATCGCGAAAGACGTTGAGCGGGAAAATGGGAATCATCTTCTCCGCTACCCAGCGGCGCGCATCCACCGGCTGCATGTTCCAGATGGTAGGGCAGGGGGAAAGAATCTCGACAAAGGTGAAACCGGCGCCCTCGCGCTGCAACTCCAGGGCCCGGCGCACGGCGCGGCGTGCGCCCATGATGTGCTTGTTATCGGAAAGCGCCACGCGCTCGATGTAGGCGGGCGCTTCCAGGGTGGCCAGCAGCTCCGACATGTGCAGCGGAAAGCCTTCGTTGGCCGGACGTCGCCCCCAGGGGCTGGTGGTGCTGGTCTGGCCGACCAGCGTGGTAGGCGCCATCTGCCCGCCGGTCATGCCGTAAATGGCGTTGTTCACGAAGAAGACGGCGATGTGCTCGCCGCGGTTGGCGGCGTGAATGATTTCCGCGGTGCCGATGGCAGCCAGGTCACCGTCACCCTGGTAGGCGATCACGATTTTATCGGGACAGGCGCGCTTCAGGCCAGTGGCCGCGGCGGGCGCGCGGCCATGCGCCACCTGCACGTTTCCCAGGTCGAAATAGTAGTAGGCGAAAACGGAACAGCCTACCGGACTGACGAAAATGGTCTGGTCCTGCAGGCCCAGATCCGAAAGCGCCTCCGCCACCAGCTTGTGCGCCACACCATGGCCGCAACCCGGGCAGTAATGCGTCTGGTGCTTCAGTTCCGATTTGCGCTCGAAACGGTCGTAGAACACTTCGGAGCGGGAATGGAGCAGTTCGTATTCCGGCTCCGCCAGCGCCGATTTTTCGTTGTCCGCCATGAAACTGCCCCTCCAGGGCTGACTATCTGACTCACCTGCGTCCAGGCTAGCCAGCTCATCAGCCAATCAGCGGCTCTTAGGCCAACGCCACCAGCCGTGACAACAGCTCTTCGTGAATCTCTTCCGCCGCGGGCACGTTGCCGCCCACGCGGTTATAAAACTCCACTGGAACCTTGCCGTTCACCGCCAGGCGCACATCCTCCAGCATCTGGCCGTTGCTCAGCTCCACATCGAGCAGCGCCGCACAGCGCGTTGCCGCCGCGGCCAGCGCCTTGGAGGGGAACGGCCACAGCGTGATGGGCCGGAACAGGCCCACGCGGAGCCCCTGCTGGCGGGATTGTTCCACAGCGGTGCGCAGCACCCGCGAGACGATGCCGTAGCCGACCAGCAGGACCTCCGCGTCTTCGGCCATGTAAGTTTCGTAGCGCGGCTCCAGCTGCGACGCCCGCTTGTACTTAGCTTCCAGCTTGCGCTGGTGCGCTTCCAGATCGTCGGGCTCCAGGTAAATCGAGGTCACCAGGTTGGGACGGGTCTCTGGCGTGCCTTTAACCGCCCAGGGCTTTTCCGGCTCCTGCACAGCCTTCAGTTCGAGCTCCAGCGGCTCCATCATCTGGCCGACGAAGCCGTCGGTGAGGACCACGGCGGGATTGCGATACTTATCCGCCAGCTCGAAGGCCAGCACGGTAAAATCGGCCATCTCCTGCACCGAGGCGGGCGCCAGCACCAGGTTGCGGTAGTTGCCGTGGCCGCCGCCTTTCACCATGGCGAAGTAGTCGCTCTGTTCGGGAGCGATGTTGCCCAGCCCAGGCCCGCCGCGCACCACGTCCACGATCACGCAGGGGAGCTCGGCCCCGGCAATGTAGGAAATGCCCTCCTGCATCAGGCTCAAGCCAGGACCGGAAGAAGCGGTCATCACGCGCTGGCCGGCGGAAGCCGCACCATAGACCATGTTGATGGCGGCGACTTCGCTTTCCGCCTGCAGAAAGGTGCCGCCCACCTGCGGCAGGTAAAGCGCGGCGGCTTCCGCAATCTCGCTCGCCGGTGTGATGGGATAACCGTAGTAGGCCTGGCAGCCGGCCAGGATGGCGCCCTGGACAATGGCTACGTTGCCTTTAGAGAGCTGGCGCATGCGAGCCTCCGTCTTGAGTTGCGGGCTGCGAGGCCGGCTTTTTGGCAGCGGGTAAACGGTACACAGTCAGGGCGCCGGGTTCGGGGCAGCAGTAGAAACAAATGCCGCAGCCGGTGCAGCCTTCGCCGGTATAGCGCGCCGGGTGCACTCCGTAGGCGCTCAGTTCCGGCGCCAGCACCAGACACTTGGGCGGGCAGGATTCCACGCACAAGCCGCAGCCTTTACATTCCTCCACATCAATCGTGACCTTGCCACGCGCTGCCATGTTCACCTCATTGCCGCCATCGCGGCCGGGCGTTGCAACCACTTGGTGCGCTCGCAGTACTCATAGAGTTCACCGCGAAACTTGGGATGAGCGATTTCGATCAGCGCCTTGGCCCGCTCGCGGATGGATTTGCCATGCAGATAGGCGGTGCCGTATTCGGTGACCACGTAGCGGATGAGGCCGCGCGAGGTCACTACGCCGGCGCCCGGGTTGAGCATGGGCACAATGCGCGACACCGCGCCATCCTTGGCGGTGGAGGAGAGGGTAATGATGGCTTTGCCGTTCCTGGCGCGCGAGGCCCCGCGCAGGAAATCCACCTGCCCGCCAATGCCGCTGTAGAAATACTGGCCAATGGAATCGGAACAGACCTGGCCGGTGAGGTCAATCTGCAGCGCTGAATTCACCGCCACCATGTTGTCGTTCTGCGAGATGCGGAAGGGATCGTTGGTGTAGGCGGAGGGGTGAAATTCGAAGATGGGGTTGTTGTCCACAAAATCAAAGAGCTCGCGCGTGCCCAGGACAAAGCCGAGAATAATTTTGCGCGGCCGGAAGCTCTTGCGTTCCCCGCTGATCACGCCCGCCTCGATCAGGGGAATCACGTTATCGGAAACCAGTTCGGTGTGGATGCCCAGGTCGCGCCGATCCATCAGGTAGGGCAGCACCGCATCGGGAATGCCGCCGATTCCGGTCTGCAGCACGGCGCCGTCTTCAATCAGACTGGCGACATTGCGGGCGATGGCGCGATGCATGTCGGTGATCACCGGTTTTGGCAGTTCGCACAGGGGGCAGGAAACCTCGACAAAAGCGTCAATCTGGCTGACGTGAATAAAGCTGTCGCCGTATGTGCGCGGCATCTGGTCGTTCACCTGCGCGATAACGTGACTGGCGCAACGGGCGGCGGTCAGGGTGGTATCCACGCCCACGCCGAAGCTGCAGAAGCCGTGCGCGTCCGGCGGCGAGACCTGAATCAGGGCCACATCAACCGGCATCTGCGCCGTTTCGAAGAGGTTTTCCACTTCGCTGAGGAACACGGGGGTGTAGTCGGCGCGCCCATCGTTCACTGCCTCGCGCACATTGCCGCCGATGAACATGGCGTTGTGGCGGAAGTGGCCGGACATTTCGGGGGCGATATAGCCGGCTTCGCCCAGGGTCAGGAGGTGGACGATTTCCACGTTCTGCACCTCCGGGGCGCGCTGGATAAGGGCCTTGACCAGCACCTCCGGTTCGGCACAGCCGGGATGGATGTACACGCGCATGTCGGAGCGCACCGCTTGCGCCGCTTGCTCCGCCGTACGCAACTTCTGCTTGTAGTCTGTGACCCACTCCATGGTTTTCTCCCAAATTCAAGCCGCCCCGTGGTGCGTCCGGACGGCATGCGTCGAGCCGGCACGCTCGTAGCCGACTGACACGTAATAAACGGCGCGGTCGAAGAACTGATCGAGAAGCTGCAGCAGCTCCAGTTCCCCAAACACTTCCACCGGACGCTCCACGACCGCCTCTTTCAGCAGAAACTCCCACAATGTGTCCTTGGTCATGACCAGGGAGGAAATCAACTGGGTCAGGGGCACGCCTTGAGCGGCGCGGCGGGCGCCAATCTCCAGATAACGGCGCTCCACCTCCGATTCCGTTTTGCCCAGCAGCCACTCGCCCAGATTTCCGTAAACTTCCCTCACCCGCGAGCGCAGCTCGTGCGGGGGAACCTGGGTGACATAGGCGCTGGTTTTCTCGCTGCCGGTAACCCGCTCCAGGAGGGTGCCGGCGAGTTCCTCGGAATGGGCTTCAATGAGATGAACCAGCCGATACGCGAGCAACATGACAGTCCTCCACCAGCCCCGCACTCCAGTTTCGAGCTTAAAGGGGGCGGAAGACGGTGATAGATGTCACGAGACGGGGTGACTCGGGTCACGCTGGTAACGCGCTCGGCGTTGGTCAGAATAACTGGCGGGAACAGGCGCTATCGTACTTTAGAAAGCTGCACCGAGAGCAGTGCAATACGTGGCGTTTGGAATTTTCCTTATACTCCCGGTATGGCTCTCATCGTTTTCCTGCGAGGCGTCAATGTTGGCGGACACAAGACGTTTCGCCCAAGCATCCTCGCAAAGGGACTGAGCGACTATGATGTGGTGAACGTGGGTGCTGCCGGCACCTTTGTGGTTCGTAAACCTCCCTCTCGAGCAAGGCTCCGCGCTGAACTGCGCCGGAAGCTGCCATTCGAAGCGGAAGTTGTGCTCTGCGACGGCCGCGATCTTATCCGCCTGGAGAGAGAGAATCCGTTCGCAGGCGAGCCCTCATCCGCGGACGTTGTTCGCTTCGTAAGCATCCTGTCGAAAGCCGGCGGCGTTCGAGCGCCGCTTCCCGTCACTTTTCCGTCAGACGGGGAGTGGCTGGTGCGAGTGATGGCGTCGGAAGGACAATTCGTGTTTGGAATGTACCGTCGTCACATGAAGACCATCGGCTACCTTGGCCAGATTGACAAGCTGTATGGCGTGCCGGCTACAACACGGAATTGGAACACGATAATGGCGATCCTGCGGATTTTGAAGGGCTCAAATCAATTGTCAGCACGCGGCAAACTGTCGCGGTAAATGCCCATATCGCAACCTGGAATCGCACCGTAAAAAGGTTCAGCCGCGCCTGGCGTTCCGTGTCCTGGCCTGGAGGTTTCCTGGACGCGGCGCGCGGGCGCGGCTGAAACGTGGCCTTCTATCGGGCTAGGTCAGAAAGAACTCGCGGGCTACCTTGCTCCACTCCCGCTCGGGCATGTGAGCGGTCAGGTCGCCCATGGCCACACCGCCATCCTGGGCCAACGCGCCCAGCGAAGTGGGCATGTAGTGCTGCAGGCGATTGGCGGATTCTTCCGTCCACCAGCGGGCCAGAGCGCCGCCCAGAAGATTGCGGAAATTGGTTTTGGCATCCGGCGATTGCACGGTTACGAACCAGCCTTCGCCGTAGGGATCCCGGCAAGCCAGTTCCGGATCCTGCAAGACCGCTTCATTGATTTCGGCCACGCTGCCTTCCACGGGCGAAACCATATCCACGGCGCTGCCGTCGCGATGCAGGCTCCAAATCTTCTGCCCCTGGCGAATCCACTGGCCGCGCTGTGGCAACGCGATGCGCTCAACCTTGCCGGCCAGCTTGGAGGCGAAGTCGTCCAGTCCTACCCGCACCAGAGTGGGACTCTCCTTCAGCGCCCAGGTGTGGCCGGGATGGTAGCGCAGGTTTTCCGGCACCTGGAAGCCACCCACCAGACTGGGCTGCAAACGGGCGGGCATGAGCACTTCGCGCTGAGGAGGAGCAACCGCCAGTTCCGGTCGTACCACGACGCGCTTGCGGCTGTAAAAGTGATCCACCAGCAGCAAAGCGGCGAAAGTCAGAATTACGAGTAGGACGGTCATTGTGGCACCTCCCCAGCGCGCAGGCGCTGGCCGATTTTGGCGGCGGCTCTGTTTGCTTGCCACTCGCCACTTTTCATAGAGGCAATCGGCGTGCCGAAGTGCAGAGGAGACACAAGGGTGCTTGCAGCCCGCTCATGCAGCAGGAGTTAGGCGATCATGGGTGAGGGTGTTTCGCTTTTAGAGCGGCAAAACGCAACGCCGAGTTGTTGCGATTCACCTCGGATGAAACTGCCATATTTGGCGCGTTTGGGCGATCTCCGGCGCTAACGCCCGTGCAATTGGTAGCTTAGCAACGTGCCGCCAGATGTTGCGCTTCGCAACAGGCTGGGATGAAGAATGCAACTACAACGGCGGTGGCGCTTCCGGAAACTTGCATGAACCTAGAAACTCGAAACTTGAGACCTATTCAGCGGCTTTGCCCTTCACCACAATCCCAATCAGCAGGGGTTCGACAGCCTGCATCTTCAACTTGTCCGCAAACACCCAATGCTCCTGGCCATCGTTGCTGATGGCAGGGGCCGTGTCGCTGGGTGGCTGCACCAGGTTGATGGGGCCGGGATGCGCGCTGCCAGTAGCCTTGCGGCTCAGCGTAACGAGCTGCTTGAAATCGAATTTCGCGGTGGGGTCGGGATCATCGGCCGCTCGTACGAGCAGGGCAAAATCGCGGTTATCAGCCACGCCTAAGTGATTGCCGTCATTGGGCAAGAGTTCGTAACGCAGGGTGTAGAGACCGGGCTGAACCTGCTGGCCGCGATAATCGGTGGCCGGCTTAGTGAAGGAAATGACCCCAATCAGGGTGGATTCAGATAGTTGGGGAAACAAGGCGCCTTCCACATCGGACTTGCCGCTGGAAGGCATGCCGGCGCGCAACCAGATTCTGCACCACTCGCTGCCGTCATCCAGAAGAACGCGGTAGCCGGCCGGCTCCAGGGCCTTTCTGAGCGCATCCGAGGCGGCGGAATCAGTAAGCGGTCCAACGGGTTCGACTTTGCCTGCCGCAGCGGCAAACAGAGCCGGCGCCAGCAGCAGAATCGTGGCGAAAACAGCAACGGTACGAGTGCGCAAATTCTCCTCCCGAGACAAGCAGGATACTCCGTCAGGATTGGCCGCCTCAACCCGTCGCAAAAAGCAAAGCGCGGAACCGAGGAGAGTTCCGCGCTGGCAAATTTCTGAAGCTGAGTTCAGCGAGCGAAGGTGCCCACAAAGGCGCTGCGCTTGTCGTGGAGTTCCCAGGACTCGCCCAGGTCGTTGCCCTGGTACTTATCGGTCATGGCCACCACCGGCATGGCGTGCGCGGTTTCAGTGAGCGGCGGGTAGTAGGTGTGTTCGTTGCCGCAGAAGTGGTCCTTATCGTTAAGGCCGCGGGTCTGCACGGTGACGAAGCTGCCGGCGCGGAGGAAAGCAGCGCCATGGTGCTGGTGGTCGCGCAACACGGCAAAGTCCACGGGCGCAGCCACCACACGCTCCACGCTGCCCAGCAGCTTGCCGCCCATGTGGCGGGCAAAGGCGCTAAGCGCCGCCTGTTGCTGCGGAGTAGCTTCGTCGTCCACGATCAGGATTGCCTTGGCGGGATAGGGATCGGCATAGGGATCGCCCAGGGTGGCATTGGCGCGAATCACCGCGACCACACTATGGCCGGCCAGGCTGACGCCGTCCCAGCCGCCGCGCTGCACATGCCAGGCCAAAATGGCCTCCTGGCCATTCAAGCCGACTTCGCCGTTAGCGAAGCAGGGCCCGGTCCAGACATCGGCGCTGCGGGTTTCAATGTAATCGCCGCTGATCTGGTCGGCGGCCAGGGCGCTGCCAGCCAGCGCGAAAAGGGAAACTACCAGGATTGCAAGCAGACGGGATTTCATGAGCTACTCCTCACCCCTGAGGTCTTGTATCTATTTTCCGCCAAAGGGACGGGAAAGGGAAGGGCGTAGGCGGCCGATTTGTAAATTGGTGATTTGCAATTTAGACGCGGGAATCGCGAGGTACGCCCCCAATGAACATTTTCGCGGGCGCGGGCGCCCGCGCCCCAAACACGTAGTTTAGCGATCTTTGTTCCCCGCCCGATCTGAATTCATCTCCGCGAAGAAGTTACTTTGCCAGTACGGCGAAGTTAAGCGCCGGGGGAAGGCCCAGCCGGACAAGAAGCACCATGGAGTTGTATACTGCTCTGCCCACGGGAATACAGGCGGCGCGCGTCGCCTAACTGCTAACATTCCGCAACCAATCACAACCATTCATCCCCGGCGGCTCCAAGGCCGTCACTTGCAAGGGTTAGCGGAGGCCAGAGATGGCTGATGATGACGAGAAAACTCCCTCCGGCGTTTCCCGCAGAGAATTTCTGAAAATTTCCGGCATTGCCGCGGCGGTGCCCCTGGTAGCGCCGCAGGTGGTGGAGGCGGCGGGCGAAAAGGTGCCCGTCTACGGCCCCGGCAAGGTGGCGATGAGCTTCACCATCAATGGCAAGAAGCACAGCGCGCAACTGGAGCCGCGGGTCACGCTGCTGGACGCGCTGCGCGACACCTTCGACCTGACCGGCTCCAAGCGCGTGTGCGACCGGGCCGAGTGCGGCGCCTGCACCGTGCTGCTCAACAACAAGCCGGTGTATGCCTGCACGGTGCTGGCCATCGAAGCCCAGCACCAGCCCATCACCACCATCGAGTCGCTCTCCGCAGGCGGCAAGCTGCACCCCATCCAGGCGGCGTTCATAGAACACGATGCGCAGCAGTGCGGATTCTGCACGCCCGGCTTCGTGATGGCGTGCAAGGCGTTCCTCGATGAACACCCGCATCCCACGGCGGAGGAGATTCGCTACCATCTGAACGGGAACCTGTGCCGCTGCGGGACCTACAAGGGCATCCGCGAAGTAATCGCGCAAATGTCGGGGACGAAGGGAGCGTAAGTCATGGCGGAATACAAATGGCCTGCGCCGGCGGAACGCAAACTGATCGGCAAGCGCATTTCGCGCGTGGACGGTCCGGTGAAGGTTTCCGGACGCGCCAAGTACAGCTACGATTACAACCCCAAGGGCCTGCTGTTCGGCAAAGTGCTGCGCTGCCCTCATGCCCACGCCCGCATCACCAGCATTGACACCAGCGCGGCGGAAAAAATGCCGGGTGTGAAGGCGGTGCAGGTGGTGCAGAAGCCGGGGACGGAAGTTCTCTGGCAGGGCGACGACATTGTTGCCGTGGCGGCGGTGGATGAACCCACGGCGGAAGACGCCATCCGCGCCATCCAGGTGAAGTACGAGGTGCTGCCGCACAATGTTTCGGACTCTGAACCACCACCAGGAGCCGGTGAAGGCCCTCCCGGCCCCATGAGCGAGGATGACCTGGACGACGCGCTCAGCAACCAGGTGCCGGAGGCGCAAGTCATCAGCCGATTGCAGAAAGACGGCGTGACCTTCCAGGTCACCGATGGCATGACCAAGGAACTGAAAGGCTACGGCGTGCCAGATGCCGTTATAAATGCCCTGAAGGCTGCCCCGTACCACCCTGAGGCAGCCAACCAGCAGCGCCCGCCCTATCAGAAGATGGCGGCGCAGACGCTGGGCGATCCGGATAAAGGCTTTGCCGCCGCGGAGGTGGTTTCGGAAGGCATCTATGGCGCGCCGGTAATTACCCACTGCTGTCTGGAAACGCACGGCTCGGCGGCGGAATGGCCCGCCGCCGACCACCTGTTGGTGCACTGCTCCACCCAGGGCGTTTCCGGTCTGCCTGACCAATACGCGCAGGCGCTCAAAATTCCCGCCGGCAACGTCCGCGCCCATCAGGACCACATCGGGGGCGGCTTCGGCAGCAAGTTTTCACCCGACCGCTGGGGCATCGCCACGGCACAGCTCTCGAAGAGCGCCGGCGGCAAGCCGGTGAAGTACATGCTGGAGCGCGATTCCGAACTGATGACCGCGGGGGCGCGCCCCTCGGCTTTCGCGCGGGTGAAGGTAGGGGCCAAGCGCGATGGCACGGTAGTGGCCTGGCAGTCGGATTCCTGGGGTACGGGCGGGCCGGCAGGATCGGGTTCGCCGCCGATTCCTTACGTCTTCGAAATTCCCAACCAGCGCAAGCAGCACACCGCGGTGCGCACCAACCAGGGACCGGCGCGCGCCTGGCGGGCCCCCAACCACCCGCAGGCGGCGGTCATCACCATGGGCGCCCTGGATGACCTGGCGCACAAGCTCAACATGGACCCGCTGGAGTTCTTCACCAAGAACCTGGAGATAGCGGGCCCGCGAGCGCCCATCTACAAGGAAGAGTTTCCCATTGCCGCCGAACTGATGGGCTGGAAGGAGAAGTGGCACCCGCGTGGCGACAAGACGGCTGGCCCCATCAAGCGCGGGGTGGGGCTTTCCATGCACACCTGGGGCGGGCGAGGCCACGCCAGCAACTGCCTGCTGACCATCCATCCCGATGGCTCGGTGGACATCAAGATGGGCTCGCAGGACCTGGGCACGGGGACGCGGACGGCCATCCTGATTGTGGCGGCGGACTCGCTGGGCGTTCCCATGAACGCGATTACGCTGAACATAGGCGACACGCTCTACCCGCCGGACGGCGGCTCGGGTGGCAGCACAACCATTGGTGGCGTCAGTTCCTCCACCCGCCGCGCGGCACTGATGGCGCTGGACCAACTGTTCGCCAAGGTGGCGCCTGCCCTCAGTGCTCAACCGGGCGACCTGGAAGCCAAGGACGGCATGGTGCGGGTAAAGAGCGACCCCCGCAAGGCTCTGAGCTGGAAACAGGCCTGCTCCAAGCTGGGCGCCATGCCGGTCAGCGTGACCGGAAAGAATCCCGGCCCCGGCAACCT
>DATEJK010000030.1:0-4467 GCA_035278025.1 Terriglobales bacterium
ACGCCCGGGGGCGGCGTGGCTGCCACCGAAGAGATTTACCAGGAAGTGCGCCGCGTCGAGCAGGAAAAGCACAAAAAGGTGATCGCCTCGGTGGAGACGGTGGGCGCCAGCGGCGGCTACTTCGTGGCTTCAGCCTGCAGCAAGATCTTTGCCGACAAGGGCAGCATTGTGGGCAGCATCGGCGTCATCGCCGAGTGGGTCAACTACGGCAAGCTGATGGACTGGGCTAAGCTTCAGGACATCACCATGAAGGCGGGCAAACTGAAAGATGCCGGTTCCCCTACCCGTCCCATGACCGCGGAAGAGAAAGCGTATTTCCAGGGTTTGTTAGACAACATGCATGGCCAATTCATCCAGGCGGTAGCTGATGGCCGCCATCTGAAGGTGCAGGATGTGCAGGCCATCGCGGACGGCCGGGTGTGGACCGGCGACCAGGCGCTGCCAATGCACCTGATTGACCAGATTGGGGACTTCCGCGCCGCCGTCAAGGATACGGCGCGGTCGGTGGGTATTAAGGGTGAACCCGAATTGGTCAGGCCGGCGACCGAGCGCCGAACCCTTCTCGACCTGCTGTTCGGCGACTTATCCAATTTCTTGCCGGATCGGGTCAAGCTGCTGCAAACGCAGGTTGGCTTTTATTACGTCTGGCAGTAAACTCAATCGTTCCATACGAGTACCGGAAAAACGCTGTCCCCCCGGCGTGTTCCCTGTGCAATGTCCTCCCCAACCGTTAGTGTCGGTCAGACGATTTCCCATTACCGCCTGCTGCGCAAACTGGGCGGCGGGGGCATGGGTGTGGTGTATGAAGCCGAAGATCTTACTCTCGGCCGGCACGTAGCGCTAAAGTTCCTGCCCGATGAGCTTTCCGACGACCCGCAGGCGCTGGACCGCTTTCGCTGGGAAGCGCGCGCCGCTTCCGCCCTCAACCATCCCAACATCTGCACCATTTACGAGATCGGAGAGGCCGCCGGCCAGACCTTTATTGCCATGGAATTGCTGGAAGGCAAGACCTTGGGCGAGATTATGCACGGCCAGCCCCTGCCGCTGGAGGAGGTATTAGATTGGGGCGTCCAGATCGCGGAGGCGCTCGATGCCGCGCACATCAAGTGCATTCTCCACCGCGACGTCAAGCCGGGGAACATCTTTCTGGTCGCCCGTGGACAGGTCAAGCTGCTGGACTTCGGGCTAGCCAAACCGACCCTGGAACGCCAGTTGGCGCAAACCGTCAACGCACCCACCGTGGCTCTGCCGGTCTCGCAGCAGGAAGCCACCAGCCGGGGTTTGACCCTGGGCACGGTCAGCTACATGTCGCCCGAACAGGCGCTGGGAAAGGAACTGGACGCGCGCAGCGACGTGTTCTCCCTGGGAGTGGTGTTGTACCTGATGAGCACAGGCACTCTGCCCTTCAGCCACAAGAATCCGATAGCGACATTCGACGCTATCCTGCACCGCACGCCGCAAGCCGCGGGACAACTAAACCCGGAAGTGCCGCCCGACCTCGATCGAATCATCAACAAGTCCCTGGAGAAAGATCGCGAACTGCGCTACCAGTCAGCGGCGGAAGTGCGCAGCGACCTGAAACGGCTCAAACGGGACCTGGAAACGGGGCCGTTGCGAGCCTGGCCCCGCTCGGTGAAGCCCTTCCGCAATCGCCGCCTTCCCGGCCGGACTTCCATTCTCGCCGGAATCGCCGTGGCAGCCACCATTCTGGCGTTTCTTCTCTGGTTGCGAACGCCATCCACGTCGGCCAGAGTGGTGGCCTCGGAGCAGTTGACCAGCGATGCCTTGCCCAAGTCTTCCCTGGTAACCGACGGAGCGCGCATTTATTTTTCCGAAGAAAAGGGCGGTCAGTTCCTGCTGCAGCAGGTTTCCACGGCGGGCGGGGAAACCGCGCCTTTGACGACGCCCTTTGCCAGCGCCGATATTTTTGATATCTCGCCCGATCACTCGGCTCTGCTCATCACCAGTGAGGCGGGCGGCACACAAACCGAGACGCCTCTGTACCAGTTGCCCATTCCTGCGGGGTCGCCGCGCGCCGTCGGCAATGTGCGCGCCCACTCCGCCGCCTGGACGCCTGACGGCCAGTCCATCATCTACGGCAACGGCTCTGATCTTTACCAGGTGCACCCGGATGGCAGCCAATCCCATAAACTGCTGACTCTGCCCGGCGCCGCCATGAACCTGCGTTTCTCACCCGATGGCGCCTGGATCCGCTTTACGCTCCAGGACCCGGAGAACAACACCTCCGAACTGTGGGAGGTGACGCCTGCCGGCAAAAAACTGCGCCGCGTGTTGCCCGAGGAGTGGAATCAGCCTTCCCAGGAATGCTGCGGGAGCTGGACGCGCGACGGCAAGTATTACTTTTTCGAGAGCTCGCGCGGCAACAGCCACAACATCTGGGCCTTGGCGGGTTCGGACCCGGTCCTGGGCCGGAGGGACCAGGCTCCACAGCAGCTCACCGCCGGGCCGCTGGCGTTTCTTTTTCCCATTCCCGGCAACGACGGCAAAAAACTGTTTGTGGTGGGACAGCAATTACGCTTCGAATTGCAACGCTACGATCAAAGCGTCCGCCACTTTCTACCCTATCTGAACGGCATTTCGGGCGGCGAACTGGACTTCTCCCGCGACGGTAAGTGGCTTACCTTTGTCAATTATCCCGACCACACCCTTTGGCGCAGCAAACTGGACGGGAGCGAGCGCACCCAACTCACTTACCCTCCCCTGCAGGCCCATCTGCCTCACTGGTCCCCGGATGGCGCGCAGATCGCGTTCATGGCTTCACAGCCGGGCCAGCCCTGGAAGCTGTACCTCATCTCCTCCCAGGGGGGCACGCCCCGGGCTTTGACCAAAGAAGGGGTAAACGAGAGCGACCTCACCTGGATGCCGGACGGCAAATCACTGGTTTTCGGCCACATGCCCTGGCTGCAATACGCCAACGCTTCCGAATCAGGCATTGAGTTGCTGAACTTGCTGACAGGCAAGATCTCTGCCCTGCCCGGCTCCGAAGGCCTGTTCAGCCCACGGGTTTCTCCCGACGGACGCTATGTGGCCGCATTGACCGCCGACTCCAAGAAATTGATGCTGTATGAGTTCGCCACTCGCCAGTGGTCGCCTCTGGCCCAGGCCACCTTCGCCTACAACAACTGGTCGCACGATAGCCGCTATGTTTACCTGGAAGATTACAGCCGGGGAGACGACATTGTCCGGGTGAGCGTGCATGGCGGCCCGCTGCAAGTGATGCAAAGCGTGAAAGATGTGCCTCGCGGCTCTGACCCATGGGCTTCCTGGCTGGGATTGGGGCCGGATGACGCTCCTCTGCTCATGCGTGATCAGAGCACCCAGGAGATATACGCGCTGGATGTGCAGCTGCCCTGATTGGCTATAAATTCCCGATTGGCTGTAAATTATTGAGTTGACAGGCGGCCCACCCTGCGAGGCAGAATCTTGGAAACTGGCGCGCGGGAAAATTTGGGTTTAGGCTGATCGAGCCATCAGCCGGTTCTTGAGATTAAAGCGGTAGAGCAGCCGCGTGAAAGGGAGCGGAAAAACACATGACCAAAGCCGATTTGATCGACGAGGTATCGCGCCTGGCGGAACTTACGCGCAAGGATAGCGAGGTAATCGTCGAAACCATTTTTGACAGCATCGTGCGCTCGCTGCGCGTGGGCGACAAGATCGAAATTCGCGGTTTTGGCAGCTTCCGCACCCGCCAGCGCAAGCCCCGTGTGGGACGCAATCCCAAGACCGGCGACCGCGTGGAAGTGCCCGCCAAAAAGATACCTTTCTTCAAGCCCAGCAAAGAGTTAAAGGACCTGGTGAATACGGGCTCGGAGGGTGCGCAGGCGCCACCGATGGCGGGTGGCGGAATGGCGCAGTAGAAGCATTTAGCATTTAGCCCTTGACGGTTTCCTGCTTGGTCGGGAACCGGTTTGCCAATTCCGAGTATCCAGTGCTCAGTAGCCGTTATCCAACCCAGCACTCTGAGACTCGCAAAACAAAGCTGCGGCATAGATTTGTTCCGCTCACGGAGGGCGGAAATCTCGAAAGGCCAGTCTGCAGTACCCTTTTTAAGGGCTAAGTGCTAAAGGCTAAATGCCAAAGGCTGTTCTTATGGTTTTCGTCCTCGACAATTACGATTCCTTTACCTACAACCTGGTGCAATACCTGGGCGAACTGGGAGCGGAGGTGGAAGTGCGCCGCAACGACCAGGTTACGGTGGAAGAGGTGGAGGCGCTGCAACCGGAGCGCATCCTGCTCTCCCCTGGTCCCTGTACACCGCAGGAGGCAGGCATCAGCATTGATCTGATTCGCCATTTCGCCGGCAAAGCGCCCTTGCTGGGAGTCTGTCTGGGGCACCAGGCGATTGGAGCAGCTTTTGGGGGCCGGGTGGTGCGCGCGGGCAAGCTTATGCACGGCAAGACCAGCCAGGTGGAACATGATGGAAAGACGATATTTAGAGGGCTAGCG
>DATEJK010000031.1:0-48698 GCA_035278025.1 Terriglobales bacterium
ACACCAGCGGAGTCGCAGTTTGTTTAGGTGACGAGGATCTTTTGGCCCACGTGCTATTTCAGACTGCTCCAATTTTTACCGCAGTTGTTGTGCTAAATCCCCAAGAACTAGGCTCGCCGGGCCGCCTAGCTCTTTTCACAGTAAGTACCCCCAGGGGGTGTAGCACTTTTCCCCTGCCCGTAGCCAACCCCGGCCCGGGTTTGACCGCATTTTCACCCCGCCTGTAAACTCAAAACTTATCTCTGACAGGGCTGCGGCTGCGGTGCATCGGTCTGCCGCCATGCCCCCTGAATCGCAATGCCACACGAATTGCCCAAGGCGTACGAGCCGAGCGCGATCGAGGCGCGCTGGGCCGAGTACTGGGTGCGGGAAAAGCTGTTCCACGTCCCCACGCCGCAGGCCGGTTCGCCCGCAACGCAGAAGCCGGTCTTCACGCTGCTCCTTCCCCCGCCCAACGTGACCGGGCGTCTGCACATGGGGCACATGCTCAACCAGACGCAGATGGACATCATCGTGCGCTGGCATCGCATGCGCGGCTTTCTTACCCTGTGGCTGCCGGGCACCGACCACGCCGGCATCGCCACGCAAATGATGGTGGAGCGCCAGCTGGCCAAGGAGGGCAAGAACCGCCACAGCCTGGGCCGCGAAGGCTTCGTGGAGCGCGTGTGGGAATGGCGGCGGGAGTACGGCGGCGCCATCCTCGACCAGATGAAGCGCCTGGGCGCCTCGGTGGACTGGAGCCGCGAGTACTTCACCATGGACGAAAACCTTTCGCGGGCGGTGCGCGAGGTGTTCGTCCGCCTCTACGACGAGGGCCTGATCTATCGCGGCAAGTACATCGTGAACTGGTGTCCGCGCTGCGGCACCGCCATCTCCGACCTGGAGGTGAAGCACGAGGAGACTCCGGGCAAGCTCTACGAAATCCGCTACCCGGTGGTGGGCGCGAAGAAGGAATTCATCACCGTGGCCACCACGCGCCCGGAGACCATGCTGGGCGATACGGCGGTCGCGGTGAATGCGGCCGACGAGCGCTACAAGCACCTGCATGGCAAGAGGGTGCTGCTGCCGCTGATGGACCGCGAGATTCCCATCATTCTGGACGAGCTGGCCAATCCTGAATTTGGCACGGGCGCGGTGAAGGTCACGCCGGCGCATGATGCCAACGACTTCCAGGCGGGGCTGCGCCACCAGTTGCCGCAAATTGACGTAATGGATGAGCGTGGCTACATGAACGACAACGCCGGCGCCTATGCCGGGCTGGAGCGCTTTGAGGCGCGCGAGGCGGTGCTGCGCGATTTGCGCACCCAGGGACTGCTGGCGGGGGAAAAAGACTACGTGGTGCCCCTCGGCAAGTGCGACCGCTGCGGCACCATTGTGGAGCCGCGGCTCTCTACCCAGTGGTTCATGGCCATGACCAAGGCGGGGCGCGATGGCTCGCCCAGCCTGGCCGCGCGGGCGAGCGAGGCGGTGAAGACGGGCGAAATTCGCTTCACGCCGGAAAACAATTCGCGCATCTTCCTGCAGTGGATGGAAAACATCTACGACTGGTGCATCTCGCGCCAGCTGTGGTGGGGGCACCGCATTCCGGCTTGGCACTGCACGGCTCCCAAGTGCCGCGAGATGGTGGTAGCCCGCGAGGCCCCGGCCAGGTGCTCCAAGTGCGGCGGTCGTATGGAGCAGGATACCGACGTGCTCGACACCTGGTTTTCCTCCGGCCTGCTGCCGTTCACCACCCTGGGCTGGCCGGAAAAAACGCGCGACCAGGAGGTCTTCTATCCCACCTCGCTGATGATCACCGGCGGCGACATCCTCTTCTTCTGGGTGGCCCGCATGATCATGTTCGGCTGCCACTTCATGCACGGGCACCGGCAGGACCGCGTGCTAAAACAGGCGAGCGGGTGGAGCGACCGCAAAGACGATAGCGTGCCTTTTCGCGAAGTCTACATCCATGCCCTGGTGCGCGACGCCGAGCGGCAGAAGATGTCGAAGACCAAGGGCAACGTGCTCGACCCGATTCAGGTGATCGAGCAGTACGGGACCGACGCCACCCGGTTCACCCTGGCGGCCATGGCTTCGCCGGGCACCGACATTGCCTTCAATCCCAAGCGCACCGAGGGCTATCGCGCGTTTGCCAACAAGATCTGGAACGCCGCCCGCTTCATCTTTATGAACGTGGACCGGGCGCAGCAGGCGGGCGTGTGGTCGCTCCGGGAGGTTCAAAAAGCCGCGGGCCAGGGCGCCCGCGCCACAAAAGGTATTTCCGGCTTCCAGGCCTCCGCCCTGGAAGACCGCTGGATTCTCTCGCGCTTCAGCGCCGTGACTGAGGAGATGAACAGCGCGCTCGAGACTTACCGCTTCGACGAGGCCGCCAGCCGCGTGTACGACTTTTTCTGGGCCGAGTTTTGCGACTGGTATGTGGAGCTGATGAAGCCTCGTTTGGCGGCTGAGAACGGCGACCAGGCTGCCGCGCGTGCCGCCTTCGGCAACATCGTGGCTGTGTTTGAGGGCGCGCTGCGGCTGCTGCATCCCTTCATGCCCTTCATCACGGAAGAGATCTGGCATGCCATTTACGATGGCAAGCCGCCGGCCAAATCCATTGCACTCGCGGAGTTCCCATCCGCCGATCCCGCCCAGCGCGACCTGCAGGCGGAAACCGAGATGGCTATCCTGCAGGACCTGATCGTAAGCGTGCGCAACCTGCGGGCGGAGCTGAAGGTGGAGACGCGCCAGCGCGTGCCCATTGAGGTGCACGCGGTGGATGGTGTGCGCCAGATGATCGAGCACAACCGGGAAGCGGTGGAGCGCCTGGCCACGGTGGAAAGAGTGGAATTCGTGCAAGCTTCGCTGGCCAAGGCGGGCGGGGCACGAACCACCTCGCGCTTTGAAGTGCGCGTGGTCTACGAAAAGAAGATTGACGTTGCGGCCGAGCGCGCGCGTCTGCAGAAGGAACTGGAAGGCCTGGAGCGCGAACTGGAGAATAAGCGCCGCCAGCTGGGGAACGGCGCGTTCCGGCAGAAGGCGCCGCCGCACGTGGTGGACGGCCTGCGCAAGCGCCTGTCGGAACTGGAATCGCTGCAGGAGAAGATTCGGAGCTCTTTAGATCATCTGGGCTGATTTATTTCTCACCGCCGAGACGCCGAGAAGGCTGAGGATTCCATTTCATTTATTATTTCTCTGCGATCTCTGCGCCTCTGCGGTGAATGGTTTGGTTTTGCTGACAACTGGCAACTGCCTTGGACTGGACTAGCCGACGCATTACCGCCGTTATTCAGAACGCGCTGCTCGAAGACCGGGCTACGCGCGATACCACCACCTATGCCTGCATCGCTCCGCAACAGCGTGCCGCGGCCACCATTCTGGCCAAGCAGGACTGCGTGCTGGCCGGGTTGGGCTGCGCGGGAAGAATTCTTGAACTCTTCGCCGACCTCGACGGCACCGTCACCTCCCATCCCGAGGTCACCAGCCACCCGGAAATCTTCGACGGCGTGCGCCTGCACCGCGGGCAGGCCATCGCGGTCATCCGCCACAATGCCCGCGTGGTCCTTTCCTGCGAGCGTGTAATCCTGAACTTCATGCAGCGGCTGAGCGGCATCGCCACTCTTACCCGCAAGTTTGTGGATGCGGTGGCGGGCACCAAGGCGCGCATTCTGGATACGCGCAAGACCATTCCCGGCCTGCGCGCGCTGGACAAGTACGCGGTGCGCTGCGGTGGCGGGATGAACCACCGCTTGGACCTTTCCGACGGAGTGCTTATCAAGAACAACCACATCGCGCTGGCCGGGGGCATCGCTCCCGCGCTGGAGCATGCGTTGCATAACCGCCGCGGCGAGCAACCGGTGGAGATCGAAGTGCGCTCGCTCGACGAACTCGAACAGGCGCTGCAGCACGGGGCCGAAGCCATTCTTCTCGATAACATGGCGGTGGAGGACGTGCGCAAGGCGGTGGAGCGCGTGGGCCGGCATACCCGCCGCATGAGCCTGGAATGTTCCGGCGGCATTAACCTGGAGAATGTTCGCGCCTACGCCGAAACCGGCGTGGATTACATTTCTGTGGGCCAGCTCACCCACTCCGCATCCGCCGTAGATATGAGCCTGCGCGTGGTGCCGGCGTAGATCGCGTACCACAGCCGCCCTCGCCTGTCCGCCGGGCGAAGCCAGCTGAGGATTTCAGGCCAGCTGCGCCCCCCGCAGGCGGGGGCGCCTGCGCCCACGCGAGACTCGCCCGCGAACACTTGTGTTTTGATTTCCTTGCCTGCTGCTTCATAATTGTCCCATAGCTTCAGCCAGACAAAACCGAGGTAGCGCGGCGATTCACGCGCCCACGGATGCGCGCCTGGGCCGCATTGTGCGCCTGCTCATGGACCATGCCACGGTGGTGGTGAGCGGCACCAAAATCGCGCAGGAGATCGGCACCACGCGCTCCGAGGTCTGGCGCCTGGTGCAGCAGCTGCGCGGCCTGGGCGTGGACATCGCCGGGCACTCCGCCAGCGGTTACCGCCTGCGCAAAGTTCCCGACCTGCTGCTGGCGGAAAACCTGGCTCCTCTGCTGCGCGGCACTATTTTCGGCGGCCACATTCACCATTACTTCAAGATCGGTTCCACCAACGTGGCCGCCATGGCAGCCGCGGCGGCCGGCGCTCCCCAAGGCAGCGTCTTCCTGGCCGAGGAGCAGGTTGCGGGCCGCGGACGCGGCAGCCACGGCTGGCTTTCGGCGCGCTCGCAGGGGATTTACTGCTCGGTGGTGCTGCGCCCGGCGTTGGCGCCTGCTGACGTGCTCATCCTCACGCTGGCGGCGGGCCTGGCTGTCTGCTCAGCGGTGGAGCAGTTACTGGGACACCATCCAGGCGATCAGGAAGCGGCCCCGCAACTTGATCTGCGCTGGCCCAATGATCCGCTGCTGAACGGAAAAAAATTCACCGGCATTTTGGTTGAACTGACCGCGGAGGCCACGCGCGTACGCTACCTGGTGGCGGGCATCGGCATCAATGTGAATCAGGCCAGCTTCCCCGGCGAAATACGGGATGTAGCCACTTCCCTGCGCCTGGAGACAGGTAATTGCTGGTCGCGGGTGGAACTGGCTGCGGCTTTGCTAAAATCGCTCGACCGCGAATATCACGCCCTGCTGAAACCCGGGCCGGGCGGGCGCGAGTCGGTGCTGCGGCGCTTTCAGGAGCGCTCGTCCTATGCTACTGGCCGCCGCGTGCGCGTGGACGAAGATGGCGGCTATGAAGGCGTCACCGCGGGGCTGGACGCGCGTGGCTTCTTGCAGGTGGAAACGGCTAAAGGGCTGCGCACCGTGATTTCCGGCGGCGTGCGCGCGATTGAGTAATTTCGATGCTGTTCGTACTTGATGTCGGCAACACCAACACGGTGCTCGGAGTTTTCGCCCGCGGCGACGGCGCCAACGGCGAGGCCCCGAAGTACGAGCGCCTGGTCGCTCACTGGCGCGTAGCCACCAACTGGACGCAGACGGTGGACGAATACGGCGTACTCTTCCGCAACCTGTTTGCCGCCGCTGATATCGAGCCCAAAGCCATCCAGGGCATTGTGATCGCCTCCGTGGTGCCCTCCATGGACAGCACGCTGCGCGAGGTTTGCGAACGCTACTTCCGCACCAAACCGCTGTTTTTGGAGCCGGGCATCCGCACCGGCATGCCGGTGCAATATGAAAATCCCGCCGAGGTGGGCGCCGACCGCATTGCCAACGGCGTGGCCGCGCTGGAGAAGTACGGCCGCCCTTGCGTGGTGGTGGATTTCGGCACCGCCACAACTTTCGACGCGGTTTCCGCCAAGGGCGAGTACCTGGGCGGCGTAATTTGCCCGGGCATCGGCATTTCAGCGGAGGCGCTATTTTCCCGCACCGCCCGCCTGCCGCGCATTGATATTCGCAAGCCGGAACGCGTGATCGGCACCAACACCGTAGGCAGCATCCAATCCGGCCTGTACTACGGCTATCTCGCGCTGGTGGACGGAATCATCGAACTGCTGCTCAAAGAACTGGGCAGCGAGACTAAGGTGGTGGCCACCGGCGGCTTGGCTGGCCTGTTCGGCACCGGGTCCAAGTACATCAGCAAAGTGGATGACCTGCTCACGCTGGACGGCCTGCGCATCATCTGGGAACGCAACACCGCCGCCCGCAAGCCGGCACCGGGCAAGTCGGCCGCCGGCGCCTCCGGCAAATCTCGTCGCTAACTATCCACGGAAGACGTCTGGTGGAAAACTACTTCAACTATTTCACTGAGATCGAAGAGCACTTTCACCGCCGCCGCGGTTCGACTCTCCTGCTCTCCACTTTGGACTGGGCCCTGATCGAGACCTGGAAGGATGCCGGCATTCCCCTGGAAGCGGTGCTGCGCGGCATTGATGCCACCTTCGATCGCTACGAAAGCCGCCCCACGCGCCCGCGCAAAATCAACGGTCTGGCCTACTGTTCGCAGGAGGTGCTGGCGGCCGCGGAAGAGATGAAAGAGGCAGCCGTGGGCGCCGGCCGCGAGCCGGGAGAATCCGCCGGGCTGGATGCGGCGGAAATCGGCGCATTCCTGGCGAGAAACGCGGGCATTCTGGAAGAGCTTGGGCGGGCCTCCCGTCCGCGAGGCTCCGGCCCTGCCAATGAATTACCCGTTTCGGCGTCTAACGTAGTGAACGACGCTGCCCGTACTCTGCGCGAATTGGCGGAGAACATCGCCAACGCCCGCCCGCCGCTGGAAGACCTGGAGCGCCGGCTCACGGTTATGGAGGAAAAGCTTTTTGCCGTGCTGCTGGCGGCCACGCCCGATGATGAGCTTGTGGTCGTGCGCGCTCAGGCCGACCGTGAGCTAGCGCCGTACCGCCGCAAGATGCCGGCCGCGCAGATCGAGCAACTGCACCAACAGTTCGTCCGTAAGCGGCTGATGGAGGAGTACGGCCTGCCGCGCCTGAGCCTGTTCTACATGTAAGGAATCCAGGCTTCGTCTACTCGGACACAGACTCGAAGTACGCCAGATCTTCACGCCTGTCATGTTGAGCGAGGGCTTATGCCCGAGTCGAAACATCCTATGAATGATGGGGAGAAGCAGCAGCACAAGGGAGTTTCGGGCCGAAATCGAAACGAAAATGAAGTGCGCTCGAGAGAACACCTTTCGTAAGTCTTCAATGGTCAATTAAGAACAACCAGCAATCATAAGGCGGCACTGTATCTTTTGTAGTGGCCCCCCGCCCGAGAGAGGCGAATTACAATCATCACTTGGACCTCACGATTGAAAAGCTGGTGTATGGCGGCGACGGCCTGGCGCGACTGCCCGCCGATGAACGCGGGCGCCGCAAAACTGTTTTTGTGCCCTTCGTGCTCGAGGGCGAGCAGGTGGAAGCTTCGCTGGTACAGCAGAAATCGGGGTTTGCCCGCGCCCGGGCGCGCCGCGTGCTTACTCCCTCGCCCGCCCGGGTAGAGCCGCCCTGCCCCTATTTTCTGCGGTGTGGCGGATGCCATTACCAGCACGCCTCCTACGAGCACCAGGTGGAGATCAAGGCGGCCATCCTGAAGGAAACTCTGGAGCGAATCGCCAAGCTGCAGCTTGAAACTGAGTTACGGGTCCACCCTTCACCGCCCTGGAATTACCGCAACCGCACCCAGTTGCGCCTGCGACGTGAGCCCTTCGCGCTGGGCTACTATCGCTTCGGCTCGCACTCGCTGCTGCCGGTGGAAGAGTGCCCCATCAGCTCGCCTCTTATTAACCGGGGCATCGCCGCTTTGTGGCAACTGGGCCGTACGGGCAAGGTTTCTGACGAAATCGCCGAGATCGAATTTTTTGCCGACGCGGAAGACACCCGGCTTCTCCTGCAGATCATGGATGCCTTAGCTCCTGCCGCGCTGCAGCAGTTCTATGCTGCTCTCAACAATGCGCTGCCTGAAACGGCCGGCCTCACCTGCTTTCGGGCCGAATCCGCCGCTGGCGCGCCCCGCCCGGGCTCCCTTCCGCAACTCAGCCATGGGGCCGGTGAGCTCACGTACCACACAGCAGACCATGATTACCGGGTCAGCGCGGGTGCCTTCTTCCAGGTCAATCGCTATTTGACGGAGGAGTTGGTCAGGATCGTCACTGATGACCATAAGGGCCGCACCGCGCTCGACCTCTACGCCGGCGTGGGGCTGTTTGCCGTGCCCCTGGCGCGCAGCTTTGAGCGCGTGGTGGCGGTGGAGTCGTCACAGATTTCCCATTCCGACTTGCAGTACAATTCTCCGGAAAACGTGAAGGCGGTGCACGCCACCACCGAGCAGTACCTGCAGAGATCTATCAATACTCCCGACCTGGTGGTGGTGGACCCGCCCCGCGGCGGGCTGGGCGAAGCCGTCGCGCAGGCCCTGGGGCGGTTGCAGGCGCCGCGCTTCACCTACGTCTCCTGCGATCCCGCTACCCTGGCGCGCGACTTGCGCGTCCTTTCCGCCGCCGGATACGTCATTGAGCAGGCGCATCTGGTGGACCTGTTCCCGCAAACCTTCCACTTGGAGAGCGTGCTGCACCTGGTAAAACAGTAGCCGGGAGTCAGGAGTCAGCATGGCGGTAGCGGAAAAGGCTCCTCCTCACCGCAATCAGGGAGTCGCGGCCGAATCCGCGGCTTCGGCGCCCAGTTCGCCACCTGTCCCGCTACCGCCGCAGGTTAATCCCCGTCAGCCGCTTCTCTATGCCGCGCTGAGCTTTTCCGCGGGCATTCTACTTGGGACGCGAGTGTGGCGCCCAGCCACGTGGTGGGCGGTTGCTCTCGTGGTTTTTCTGGCCGCAAGCGGCTGCCTTATTCGCCGCCGGCCCTCCTGGTCGTTTGCCTTGGCGTGTGGCGCATTAGTGCTGTTGGGCGCTTTTGTCATTCAGGGGAGCGGGCCGCCGGCAGTGAACACGGAAATTCTGCGTTTTGCCGATGGCGAGGAGGTAACCCTCATCGCGCGTGTCACCCGCGACGGCTTTCGACGCGAAGGCGGCTTCGGCGGCGAGCGGCAGGTGGTGGAAGTTGAGAGCGAGCAAGTAAAAACCGCCGCCGCCCAGGAAGATATGCGCGCCGGGGTTCGCCTGACCATCTATTCCAGGGCGGAAAGCCACTCCACGGCCAAGCCAGCCCCCATGCCGCTCTACACCTATGGCCAGCGGCTGCGGCTCACCGCCAAGCTGAGGCCGCCGCACAATTTCGGCAACCCTGGCGCTTTCGATTACCGCGGTTATCTCGCCCAGCGTGGCATCGCCGCCCTGGGTTCCGCCAACCAGGCCGCCGTACAGGTGCTCCCCGGCTTCAGCGGCAACCGCAGCGCCCAGTGGCGCAACCGACTGCGGCGCAGCGTGCTGGCGCAAATTCACGCCCTGTGGCCGCCGGCACAAGCCGCCCTCATAGACGCCATGGTGCTGGGCGAGGACGCCTTCATTGACCGTGATACGCGGGTCAACTTCCAGCGTTCCGGCACCTACCACATTCTGGTGGTTTCCGGCATGAACCTGGGTATTCTGGCGTTCGTGGTGTTCTGGGCGCTTCGCCGGCTGCGAGTCGGCGACCTGTGGGCAAGCGTCGCCACCGCCTTGCTGGGCTTTGGCTATGCCTACTTGTGCGACTGGGGAGCGCCCATCGTGCGTTCCGCCCTCATGCTGCTGCTGTATCTGGTGACTCGCCTCTTCTACCGCGACCGCGCGCCGGTGAACGCGGTGGCTGGCGCTGGCCTCGGCATTCTCATCCTCGACCCCCGCGCCCTGCTCGAGCCCAGCTTTCAGCTGACGTTCCTTTCCGTGCTGGCCATTGCCGGCATCGGAGTTCCAATACTGGACCGAACTTCGCAACCTTACCGCCGGGCCTTGCGCCTGCTGGACGCTGCTGCGTATGACCTCTCTTTCGCTCCCCGCCTGGCCCAATTTCGCCTCGACCTGCGCATGGTTGCCGGCCGCCTGGGCCGCTTTCTGGGTACGCGAGCCGCCGGCCTTATGCTTCCCGAAAGCCTGGGCTTCCTGCTGGGCGTCTATGAAGTCATGCTCATCTCCGTCCTGATGCAGATTTCTCTCGCCCTGCCTATGGCCTGGTATTTCCACCGCGCCACCACGCTGGCTTTGCCCGCCAACGCGCTGGCTATCCCGCTCACTGAAATTCTGATGCCCGCCTCCGCCCTGGCCGTCGCCCTGGCCTACGTTTCCCTGACCCTGGCCCGGTTGCCGGCCCTGATTGCCGGACTGGCCTTGCAGGGCATTACCGGAACGATTCACATCGTGGGCAGCTTGCGGCTGGCAGATCTGCGCGTGGCCACGCCCAGCCTGGAAATCGCTGTACTGGCGGCACTAAGCCTGGCGCTCGCTCTTGCGCTGGCGCGCCGGCGGCGATGGCTGGCCGCAACCGGCCTGTCTGCCCTGCTTGCCAGCGCGCTTTGGATCACCCTCGTGCCGCCCCGGCCAAGACTGCGTCCCGGCACTATGGAGGTGACCGCCATTGACGTCGGCCAGGGTGACTCCACGCTGCTGGTTTTGCCGCAGGGCAAAACCCTTCTCATTGATGCCGGTGGCCCCTTCGGCGCCTGGCGCTCGGAATTTGACTACGGCGAGGACGTGGTCTCCCCTTACCTGTGGCAGCGCGGACTTGCGCGCCTGGATGCGGTGGCCATCACCCACAGCCACAGCGACCACCTGGGCGGCGTGCCTAGCGTGCTGGCCAATTTCCGGCCACGCGAATTGTGGCTCGGCCCCAACCCGCGGACCCGCGCGCTGGAGGAAGTACTGGCCACTGCCCGGCGGCAGAATGTAGCCCTGGTCCGCCTGCGCGGCGACGATGATTTTGCTTTTGGCGGAGTCCAGGTCCGGGTGCTCTCGCCTCCGCCCGGCTGGCAGCCCGCCGCCGAGCCCCGCAACAACGATTCCCTGGTTCTGCGCTTCGCCTACGGCGGCACCGCATTTCTGCTGGAAGGGGACGCGGAAAGCAAGATGGAGCTCGCGGTCGCGGCGCAGCACCCCCAGGCCGGCCTGCTCAAGGTGGCGCACAACGGCAGCGCGTCTTCAACCTCGCCGGCGCTGCTGGCAGCCGTTCGCCCGGTGTTCGCGTTTATTTCAGTGGGAGCGCGCAACCCCTTCCGCCACCCCCGTCCTGAGGTGCTGAACCGGCTGCAAATGCATCATGTAGCCACGTATCGCACCGATCAAAGTGGCGCCGTCACCTTCTATCTTGACGGAGCCAAGGTTACTCCGGCGCCGCTTCCTCGCTGAGTTCCTCGTCTTCGGAACCCGACCCCTCATGCCGGAACGCCTCTATCAACTGCTTCGCCTCTTCGGCATCTTCTTCACGCACCATGATGGCGACTCCGCCCACCGGAAACAGGTCCTGTTCCAGATCATTGGGCCGGCTGAGGGCTTGAATTCCGTTTGATTCCAGCAGGCCGCGCACTACCAGGGCCTCGCTCTCCTGCTCCGCGTCGAACACCTTGACCAGTTTTTCCTGGGGATTCGGGTTTTCCGGCATGGCTCCTCCCTGCATTTCGACGGCACACCGCTGGTGCTATGATCCGATCATACCCCCGATGGCAGTACGGGAGCTGCAGTCCGCCGGCGGTTCGTCTCGGATCTGGCAGCTCACCTCGAAGTTCACGAGGCGAACTTATGCACCGGCGCTTTTCTTACCTTTTCTTGTCCGCATTGCTGGCCACCTTTCTTGTCACCACTGGCTGCAGCAGCGGCTCGCAGCCGGGGCCGTTGGCGCGCGCCTACGGCTCCCTGCGAGCACGGTTCTCCAGCGGCCAAAGCGAACTGCAAAAAGCTTTGGATGCCAAAAAGGCCGCCCATAGCTGGCGCACCTCCACCCTGCTCAAGATGCATCCGGGCCGCGCCCTGGAAACCACCATCGAGGTTTCCTGCCCCGACCGCGAGCACATCGTTACCAGCCTGGGCGCCACCCGTTACGAAACCATCCGCGTGGGCCGCCAGTCCTGGACCCGCAGCAACGATGGGGAATGGAAGGTGCAGCCTGAAGACCCGGAGGCTTATCCCTGTGGCAACAATCCCGGAGCCCCTGCTCCCTGGGCGATGATGAACGAAGGCCGCGACTTGGCCACCGTCGTCGCCACCATGGCGGCCAATATGAACGCTCAGGTGGGCCGCGGTGAACTCACCAAGGTGGGCGATGCTTTCTGTCAGCGCTGGGTCGTCAGCTTCCAGCATCCAGGGAGTACCGGCCGCGGCTTGAATTACACCCTCTGCATTGACCCCGGCAATCATTTACCGCGCGAAGTGGTGATGGGCAGCGGGGGCCTGGTGACTACTTACTCCGACTGGAACAAGCCCATGCAGATTGAACCGCCGGCAGCGGCGCCGCTGTCCAGCAAGGGGTCGCTCTAGCCAAGCCGCAGCTTATAAGGGGGCGCGCAGATTCGGACCGGAACGGTCAGAACGCCGCGGTTTCTGGTTGAACATATCTTCATCCGCCGCCTGGATTAGTGCGTCCATGGACATGCCCGGGAGGAAGGTGCCCAGGCCGCAGCTCAGCCCGAGCGTGATTTCGCTGTCGTGCCGCGCGTTGCGGGCATCTACGAAACGCTGCAGCCGGTCCACCGCGACCCGGGCCTGGGCCAGGTCGGTATCCGGCATGAGGGCGATAAATTCATCGCCTCCATAACGGACCACGGAATCGGAAGCGCGGAAGTTTCTCTGCAGCAGGTGGGCTACCTCGATCAGGATGCGGTCGCCTTCCACGTGTCCCACGCGGCTGTTGATGTCCTTGAAGTCGTTCACATCGGCCATCATGATGGTGAAACGCCCCTTGGTGCGCTGCAGCCGGGCGATCTCCCGCAGCAGGGTTTCATCCAGCCAGCGCCGATTGAATACGCCCGTCAGCGCGTCCGTGCGCGCCGTCCGTTCCGCCACCTGCAACTGGTGCACCAGTTCGCGGCGGGTTCGCACCAGTTGCAGCCGTTGCGTGAAAAGATACACATTGGAAAGGATGAGCAGAGCCAGCAACCCAAAGAACAGCTGGGGGGCATTGGCCTGGTGCGAGATGCTGGCCGTAACGTCCCACAACAGCTGCGGCATGAGCAGGGCCAGAAATCCGGCCGCCATCACAGCCAGCAGGGCCGCGGCTATGCACCACAACTGCAGGTCGCGCCAATCCAGGGCGCTTAGTTCCTTGGCAATATGTTCCGGGGTTTCCGGCGGGGTGGTAGGGGCCGGCTGCGCCGTTTCATTGTCCGCGAGCTGCTCCTGGGGAGTCATAAGCTTATTCGATTCTTAACAGGACATTAGACTGCGTTGGCAGCGGGGGTAACAAGATGGTGAACCCATGGGGTTATTGCCCAATAAAACACGTCGGGAAAACTACCTATGAGCGATCTGGTTGGTTTCCGAGCCACCCGGGGGTGACCTGAGCGAGTGCATTGACGGGCATTTATGTTGGGACCGTGGAATATCACAACATCCGTCGGTAGTGCACGCAGCGATCAACAACCTCGTATCCCAACGCCTCGTGCGCGTGTTGGGATACCTCGTTTGCGATCAGAGCATCTGACGCCATCTCAACGCACCCTTTGCCGCGGGCCCAGCCTTCTGCCGCAGCCAGGAGTTTCCTCCCTATGCCTCGGCGCCTGTAGGGTTGGGCAACGTACCAACCCTCGATATAGCCCACCGGACGCGCCGGGTCGCACCCGTCCGCGTGCGAGCGCAAGTCGGCTTCGAGGAAACCAACCAGGGCGCCATTGGCCCCCTCAGCCACCCACGTGATGAGCGGCATAGTAAGAGCGGCCGTGCCGTTCAAAATCGCCGTGAGTTCCCGGCCATGTTCCTCGATGGAGACATTCGGCAATAGAACATGGCGCAAGCGCGCCAATTCGTCGCGATCCGACGGTAGAGCAATTCTGATCCGGATTTCTGAGACGCTGTCCATCGTGCAGGTTCTATGACGCGAAGGTCGTTGCGGGCTCCCTGACTTCTCTTTCCGCTCTTTCCGGGTGAGTTATTTCGAGCACCGAGTCGAGTCTCGTCAGGTCGAGCAACTCGCGCATGCGCGGCGTTGGATTCGTCAATTGCAGGTCGAAGCCGAGGGCATAGCCCAATGTTTGGAGAAACACCAGCAGTCCGAGGCCGCGGGCGTCAATGGCATCAACTTCGGTAAGATCGAGCATGACCAGACGCTTGTCGGCTGCGCCGGCCACAGCGTCCTTCAAGGTTTCAGCTTCGGCGCCCGCGATGATTCGCCCGAAGCAATGCAGGATGGCAGTGTCGGCGTTGTGTTCTGTGATGATGCGCAACATAATTGCCTCCGTTCTGGCTTCTTCTACCCGTGCATCCGAGCGAGTCCGGTCAGATGCTTCATGAACGTACAGATGGAAATTCTTCTATCAGGCCAACACCCATAAGACGTTTGAAGCGGCGGGAAGTCGCTTTTATCGCCGCCCTTTTTAGCCGCGCTGTTTATCGCAGAAGCCGGACGATGGTGGGAGTAAGGCGAGTGGCGGCCAACAGAAGGTTCAGGCTGTAGCCCCGGAGTTTCTGTGCGGATTGTCGAACCAGCTCCACTTTTGATCTCCGGCGGCTTTTCGCATCACAACATCAGATTCCGTAAGAGCGAATTAAGCTTCAGATTTTTTTGAGCTGTTGAATCGGAAGACCGCTACGCGGATCGCTTGGGCGCCAGCGCGGGGAACTCGATCAGTTTGCCCAAGGTGATAGATACTGACGCCGGCTTCGGCTTGGGATGGTAGCTCTCCGGTATGTAGAATTCGATCACGCGGGCCATGGTACTCCTGCCTTCCGACCCTTGCCTCTCCGGACCTGTTGGGTTTCTACACCTTTGATGATGCGCAGCCGGAAAAGTATCAGCCTTTCTCTTTCTCTGGGTGCCCTGGGTGCCGGGTTCGGCCTGAATGGATGCGCGGCCGGGTGGGTTCGGCCGCGCTCTGAAGTGGCATCAACTTCTGAGGAGCATTCCCGGCTGGTTACCGCGATGCTCCTGTCCTTAGGTACTTCCCCCGTTGGGCGGACATTTTTCCCTCTTTACCTTTTGCGTGCAATGGCACGAAGGTGGCGCGGTGAACCTGTAATGTCGTTAGTATCGGATTTTCACTGCCTTGCGCCTATGCCAGCCCGAATAGTCGGGCCTCATCCGGGAAGAACACCACGGATCACGTGCAGCAGGGGCGCGGGATAAACGCCCAGCCAGATCAGCAGCACCGTAAGCGCAACCAGAACCGACGAGCCCAAGGCATTATGAGGCGCCACTTCGGCGCCTTTGTCCTCGGGCGCACCCGCGTACAGGGCGAAGATCACCCGCAGATAGTAGAAAGCCCCAATCACACTGCTGACCACCAAAATGATGATGAGTGCCCAGGCGGAGGAAGAGGCGCCCGCGGCCACGACGTAGAACTTGCCGATGAAGCCGGCAGTCACAGGTATGCCGGTCAACGACAGCAGCATGCCGGTCATCACTCCGGCCAGCGCCGGCCTCCGCCAGAACAGGCCACGGTATGCCTCCAGCGACTCGGCATCGTCTTCGCCGTTGGAAAGCACCGTGACCACGCCGAAGGCGCCAATAATCGTCACAAAATAGGCCACCAGATAGAACGTGACCGCCTGCACCGCCAGTTCACCGCTGGCGATAAAAGCCACCAGCACATAGCCCATGTGGGCGATGGAAGAATAGGCTAGAATCCGCTTCACGTTGGATTGCAGCAGGGCCAGAAGATTGCCGCCCAGCATGGAAGCGATAGCAATAATCGTGAATACCACCACCACAGGCTCATAGTTGCGCAGTTCCAGCCGGTAGAAGTAGCGCAGCAGCAGGGCGAACATCCCGCCCTTGGAAACCGCGGCAATAAATGCTGCCACCGGTGGCGGAGCGCCCTGGTAAACATCCGGCGTCCACATGTGAAAGGGCGCCAGCGCCAGCTTGAAGGCTATGCCGGTGATGATCATGGCCAGGCCGGGCAGCATCAGCGTGCGGTTGGGACCGGCGGTTTCTATCATCAGCTCCGCCATGCGCCCGAATTCCATGGTTCCCACCGCCGCGTAAATGAGCGCCATACCGAACAGCAGGAAGGCGGCGGAGGCGGCTGCCAGCACCAGGTACTTGATACCCGCTTCCAGCGCCGTCTTCCGCGGGTGGATATAGGCGTTCAAGGCGTACAGCGAAATGCTCAAAACTTCCAAGCCCAGGAAGAAGGAAACGAAATGGCTGCTGGCGGCCAGCACCGCCGCACCCAGGGCCGCGGTCAGCAGCAGAACATAGAACTCTTCTTTCTCCACCGCGTGCTGTTCCAGGTAGCCATAGGCCAGGCCGGCCACCGCGGCGGTGGCGGCAAGAATCATTCCGAAATAGAAGAGCGCATACTCGTCAATCATCAGCAGGGAGGTCACCCTTTGCGGCACCACCTCGGCGGCGATCCATAGCGACCCGAAGGCAGCGGCGAGGCCGAGCAGCGTCAGGCCCAGCGCAATGCGGTGGCTGCGACGGAGGGCGATGATAAGCATCAGCCCCACGGCCGTGCCCGCGAGCAGCAGCAGGGGCAGGATCGCAATCAATCCGGAGCCGCTCATGGCCGCTCCCGTTCAAACACCTGATATTGCCTGGCAGCATGCTCCTGCAGTTTCTGCATGGCGGGCGCGAAGGTGTTCAGCACCGGCTGCGGGAAAAGACCCAGCCAGAGCAGAATAGCGATCATGGGCGCGATGATCACCACCTCGCGGGCAAACAGGTCGTGCAGCTTCCACTGGTGAACGTTGCTCCCGTGGAACGCGCGCTGGATAAATTTCAAACCGTACAGTGTGGAAGCCAGCACTCCGATGGCGGCGGCCACCGCCAGCCCTACGTTCACCTTGTATGTGCCGAGCAGAATGAGGAATTCGCCGACAAAATCGCCCAGTCCGGGCAAACCAATGGATGCCATGGCGAAGAACATGGCGGCACCACTGAAGCGCGGCATGGCCTGCCACAACCCACCCATCCGGTCCATTTCGCGGGTATGAATGCGTTCTTGGAGACCTCCCACGAGCACGAACAGAGCCCCCGTACTGATGCCGTGGGCGATGATGGTGATCAGCGCGCCTTCCAGCGCCAGCTTGTTCCACACAAAGATGGCCAGCAGAACAAATCCCAGGTGGCTCACGCTGGTATAAGCCACCAAGCGCTTGAGGTCAGTCTGGGCAAAGGCCAGCACCGCGCCATAGATGATGCCGATGGCCGCCAGAATTGTGGCGATAGGAGAGAACCAGTGTGCCGCCGCCGGAAACAGCGGCACCACGAAGCGCAGCAGGCCGTAAGCGCCGGTTTTGAGCAGCAGGCCCGCCAGAATCACGCTGCCCGCCGTGGGCGCCTCGGTGTGCGCGTCCGGCAACCAGGTATGGAACGGTACCATGGGCAGCTTCACCGCGAAGGCGATAAAGAAACCCAGCATCACCCAGATGGCTGTGTGCAGCGGCACGGAGGTGCCGATCAACTCCGAGTACTCGAAGGTGTAAACCCCGGTGGCGCTGTGATGGATCATGTACAAAGCGAGAATGGAGATCAGCATCAGCAGCCCGCTGAGCTGCGTGAACAGGAAGAATTTCACCGCCGCGTACACCCGCCGCTCGTGCCCCCAGATGGCGATCAGGAAGTACATGGGGATGAGCATCAGCTCCCAGGCAAAGTAAAAGAGGAACAGGTCCACCGCCAGGAACACGCCGGTGATGCCGGCCAGCACCCAGAGCAGGTTCAGGTGAAAGAAGCCCACGCCCTCGCGAATCTCGGTCCAGGAGGCCAGCACGGAAACGATGCCGAGGAAAAACGTCAGCACCACCAGCAGCAGGCTGAGACCGTCAATCGCCAGATGGAAGTGGATGCCGGCATCGGGGAACCAACTCCAGTTCACCTGCCGCAGCCACTCCTGCTGCTGCAGCAGGTTGACCGGATAATTGCGGATCCACAGCACCAGGCTGAGCGCAAAATCAGCAACCGTCGCGCCCAGCGCGATGCAGCGGCAGGCGGACGCATTCCAGCGCGCAGCTACCCAGCAGGCGATGCCGCCCGCCAGCAGGATGCCGACAAACCAGATCAGAATCATAAGACCAGCACAATAAAGATGAAGACCACGGTCCCGCCCACAATGCTGGCGGCGTACCAGCGCATGCGGCCGCTTTCCGTGGCGCTGAGCCCGCGATAGCTGGCGCGGCTCAGGGCGGCCACTCCGTCGTAGAACTTGTCAATAAAATCGCGCTTGTCCACCTGTGCGAACCACACCACTGGCGCGACAAACAGCTTGTCGTAAACAAAATCGAAGCCCCAGTCGGCATACCAGAATGCGTGAATAGCCCGGCCCAGGGCATTCTCGGTGAGCGGCGCCGTGGCATCGCGCCGCCGCAAGTAGAGCTCGTAGGCGAGGATCAAGCCCAATGCGAACGCGGCCGTGATGATGCCTTCCGACCAGTCTTCCGTAATCCACCCGGCCTGCTTTTCCGCCACCCTGGGCAAGGCGGTGTACAGCAGGTTGTTCAGCCACAGCTTGTTGCCCAGGTAAGGCGGAAGATTCACCCACCCGGCTCCGATGGAGAGCACGCTCAGCACGATCATGGACAAATTCTTGGCTAACCGCGGCGCATGTTCCACCGGGATTTGTGCTTCGCCAAAAAACGCCACAAAAATGACGCGAAAGATATAGAGCGACGTCAGGAGCACTCCCACCAATCCCGCAATCCACAGTGCCGGCCCACCCTGCGGCGATGACCACGCGCCCCACAGGATCATGCCCTTGCTGTAGAAGCCCGCGGTGATGAGTGGCAGGCCGGCGAGCGCGCAGCCGGAAATTAGAAATGCCCAGAAGGTGATGGGAATCCTCCGGCGCAGCCCGCCCATCTTGAAAATGTCGTGCTCCTCGTGTTGCGCCTGGATGACCGCGCCTGCGGCCAGAAACAGCAGCGCCTTGAAGAAGGCGTGGGTCATGAAATGGAAAATCGCGGCTGACCAGGCTCCCACGCCCAGGGCCAGGAACATGTACCCAATCTGGCTGATGGTGGAGTAAGCGAGCACGCGCTTAATGTCGCGCTGCGTAAGCGCGCTGCAGCCCGCGAGCAGCAGCGTCGCCGCCCCGATCACGGCTACCGCCAGCATCACCGGCGGCGCCAGGCTGAAGAGCACGTGCGTGCGCGCAATCAAATACACCCCAGCCGTCACCATAGTGGCGGCGTGAATCAGCGCGCTGGTGGGCGTAGGGCCGGCCATGGCGTCGGGCAGCCAGGTTTGCAGCGGCAGTTGCGCCGATTTGCCCACCGCCCCGCCCAGCAGCAGGGCCGCCGCTGCCACCGCCGCCGCCGCTCCCACCGGCCATTGCAGCGAGGCGCGGTGCATCAGTTCCTGGATGTTGAGCGTCCCCAGCCGGTCAAACATGAGGAACAGCCCGATGACCATCGAGGTGTCGCCTACGCGGGTCACGATGAACGCCTTGCGCGCCGCCCGCCCGTTCACCGGGTCGGTGTACCAGAATCCGATCAGCAGGTAACTGCACAGTCCCACGCCCTCCCAACCCAGGTAGAGCAGCAGCAGGTTGTCCGCCAGCACCAGCGTCACCATGGAGGCGACGAATAGGTTCATGTAAGCGAAAAACCGGCTGTAGCCCTCATCGCCCTCCATGTACTCGGTGGAATAAACATGGATGACAAACGCGACGAAGGTGATCACCAGCACCATTACCACCGAGAGCGCGTCCAGATAGAAGCCGATGTCAGCTTGGAACCCGAAGACACTTATCCATTGCCAGACGACTTCGTGATACGACCAGCCGGCGGGAGGCGCGGAAATGAAAGCGGCGGTTACAATCCCGGAAATAATGGCGCTCGCCCCGATGGAGCCCGCGCCGATGATGGAGACGGCCCGCCGGCCCATCCGCGGGCCAAAGATGGCCAGCAGCAGAAAGCTGAAAAACGGAATCGCCGGTATGAGGCCGGTGAGTTCGAGCACGCTATCCTTTCATCTCGCTGGCGCTGTCGGTGTCCAGCACGCCATGCTCGTGATACAGGCGCAAAAGCAGCGCCAGGCCAACCGAAACCTCCGAGGCCGCCATGGCCAGGATGAAGAGAAACATCACCTGCCCATCCGCCTGCATCCAGTGCGCCCCCGCGACGATGAAGGCCAGCCCGGCCGCGTTCAGCATGATCTCGATGGACATCAGTGTGAACACCAGGTTACGCCGCACCAACAGGCCGATCGTGCCCAGGGCGAACAAGATCCCCGCCAGCAGCAGCCCGTGTTGCATCGGTATTGTCTGCATCCGGATTCTCCAGAGCCTTGGGCTTGCGGTAGCCCAGGTGATAGGCGCCCACTAGAGCTCCCAGCAAAAGCATGGAAGCCAGCTCCACGCCGATGAGATAGGGGCCAAACAGCGCTAATCCGACCTCCCGCGGTTCCACATACTGGATCGCGTGTACCTCAATCGGAGGCCGCGACAGCAGGTACACCACCTCGGCGATCAGAATGGCGGCCAGAATTTCCGGGCCGATCCACATGCCCGGCGACAGCCACTTGCTTTCCATTTCCACCGCGCGCTCGCCCAGGTTGAGCATCATGACCACAAAGATGAACAGCACCATGATGGCTCCGGCATAGACAATCACTTCCAGAGCGGCGATGAAGGGCGCGCCCAGGATGTAGAAGATGACGGCCACGGAGAGCAGCGACATTATGAAGTACAGCAGCGCATGGACCGCGTTGAGACGGGTGACCGTCATCACCGTGGCCAAAATCGCGACCGCCCCCGCGATGTAGAACAGGATTTGCATACCTTCGCTAAGGCAGTAAGCTCCTCAGGTCCGTTGGCGGAGCTTCGCGCTCGGCCTCGCCTTTGTCCTTGCCCCCGATCTTGACCCCGGCCACCCGCCAGAAGTTGTAGTCCGGGTACTTGCCCGGTCCGTCAATCAGCAGGTGTTCCTTTTCGTAAACCATGTTCTGGCGGTTGTACTCCCCCATCTCCACGTCCGGCGTGAGCTGGATGGCGTAGGTGGGGCAGGCTTCCTCGCAATAACCGCAGAAAATGCAGCGTGAAAAATTGATGCGGAAAAATTCCGGGTAGCGCCGACCGCTCGAATCTTCCGTGGCCTGCAGGGCGATGCAATCAACCGGGCAGGCCACCGCGCACAGGTAGCAGGCCACGCAACGCTCACCGCCTTCCGGATCGCGCGAAAGGATAATTCGTCCGCGGTAGCGCGCCGCCAGGTACGCCTTCTGCTCGGGATACTGAATCGTCACTCGCTTGCGGAAGGCGTGCAGAAATACATCCCACAATGCTCGAAGAATGCTCAGCATGAATTACCGGTTCCCTTCCCGCACGTTTGTATGCTCACGAAAAAAGCGCCAGCTTCACCGCACCGGTTACCAGCAAATTGGCCAGCGCCAGCGGCAGCATCAGCTTCCATCCCCAGCCCATCAATTGGTCGAAACGTGGCCGCGGCAGCGCCGCCCGCAGCAGAATAAAAAATCCTAGAAAGAAGAATGTTTTGATGAAATACCAGACAATTCCCGGCAGCACCGGCCCCTGCCAACCGCCGAAAAACAGCACCGTAATCATGGAGGAGATCAGCAGGATCCCGATGTACTCGCCCACAAAAAACAAGCCGAACTTCATGCCCGAATATTCGGAGTGATACCCGGCTACCAGTTCGCTCTCCGATTCCGGCAGGTCGAAGGGCAGCCGGCGGGTTTCCGCGACGCCCGCGATGAGGAAGAGCACGAATCCCAGAAATTGCGGAACCACAAACCACATGTGCCGCTGCGCGTTCACAATGTCCACCAGGTCGAAGGAGCCGGCCAGCAGCACCGTGCCCATCAGCGACAGCCCCATGAAGACTTCGTAGCTGAGCATCTGCGCCGCGGCGCGCATCCCGCCCAGCAGCGCGTATTTGTTGTCGGAGGCCCAGCCCGCCAATACGGTGCTGTAAACCCCCAGCGACGACATCGCGAGAAAGAACAGCACCGCTATGTTCAGGTCGCTGATGATCATGCCCGGGGCGAAGGGCACCACCACGAACGACATCAGCACCGTGAACATCACGATAGCTGGCGCCATGATGAACACCCACTTGTCGGCAAACGGGGGTATCCAGTCCTCTTTAAAGAACAGCTTGATCATGTCGGCCAGGGTCTGCATCAGGCCGAAGGGGCCAACCCGGTTGGGGCCGTAACGGTCCTGCCACAGCGCCAGCAGGCGGCGCTCCGCCCATACCAGCCCGCCGGCAATGGTCAGCGCGCCGAACAGCACAACCACAAGAGTCACGGCTGGGTAAGGACTGATCATGCCGCGCGCTCCGGCCCTTCCTCGGGAACCTCCGCCGGCTGTAGCGTGCCCCAGGCGGGCAGCCGAACTCCCACTACCGGCGGCACTCCCACAAGCAGCGCTGCAACCCCCCTGGGGAGATCAGGTCGAATACGGACCTGGACCCGATAGCTGCTATCCGCGAGCTTCACTTCGGCCAGTGATTCCGGCCGCAGGGCCTGGCGTGCGGCGTCATCCGGATTCACCGCGACGTATGGCTTGGGAGCCAGCTCGGCTACCGGCGGAGACTGCAGGCTCTGCTCATCGCTCCCGAAAATATGATAGGCAGGCACCACCAGCAACTCAGCTTCCCGCGCCGCAAATGCCTCGGGGACACGAGTGAAGTAGCCGTCGCTGCCGGAAGCTGCCGGCTCAATCAGACGGGCGCCCGGATCGCCCCCGCGCAACGGTCCGGCAATTTCCTTCTGATAAAAGTTGGTGGACTGAATGGAATTCCAGCCCGGCGACCAGAAAAACGGTATCAGCGGCGGGGGCGGCTGATCGGGATAACCTTCCATGGAAAAGGAAAGCGCCGAATCGGGATCGTCCGGGGGCTTAGGTTCGCTTACGCTGATATTGGCGTGCATGGCGGTGCGCCCGCTGTAGCGGTGAGGCTCGCGCGGTACCTTCTCGCCGGCCAGACGCAGGCCGGAAAACGGTGCCGCGTTCACCATGCCCCCCAGGTCGGGAAGGGCATTGGAGAGCGCCACAATCACGTCGTCAAGTTCTTGCCAGCTCGCCATCTCTTCCCGCCCGCACAGGCCCGCCAGATCGCGCAGCCAGCGCCAGCTCTCCTGAACGTCACCGCCGGGCACGAACACCTGGAAAAAGCGCTGGGCCCGGCCTTCGCTGCTCACCAGTGTGCCGTCCGATTCCGCAAATGTTCCGGCGGGCAGAATCACTTCGGCGTGTTCGGTGGTGCCATTGGAAAGGCAGTCCAGAGCAATCACATGCAAAGCCTGATCGAGAAATTCACGCAGTTGCTGCTGCGGCACCCGGCGCTGCAGGTCATTTTCCAGAACCAGAACCGCATCTGCGTGCTTCGCCGCATCCAATGCGGCGCTGAGCGGAGCCGCGCCCATAAGCGCCAGCCCCATGCTGTTGCACTCAGCCACGCTGAAGCTCAGCCGGGCGTCTTTGCCGGCTTTATGCAGCGCCCAGGCTACATTCGCGGCCGCCTCCAGAATGGCTTGGCTGTTCAGGCCGCCGCCGGCCACCACCAGCGGCCGCTGCGCTTTCCGCAGCGCTTGCGCCATCTGCGTTGCCAGTGCCACCGCCTCCCCCGACATGCTGGTGGCGGGCGCGCTCTGGTCGAGGGCGCGGGCCACGGCGAATCCCAGCCGGGCAATGTCAGCGGGCGCCCCGCGAAATGTCTGCGCGGCAATATCGTCCAGACGAGTGCCCTGCGGCGAGGCGATGAATAGCGGCCCTTTCTCCTCCTGCACCGTTTCTCGCACGGCGTGATCGAGCCAGCGCGGAATCTTCAGCTTGTCGGTTACCGCGAACGGCTGCTGCCGCACCGACTGCCGCAGGGCCAGCGCCAGGCGCGGCGCATAGTGGGTCGGGTCCTCTCCCAGCAACAGCACCGCGTCGCATTGCTCGATTTCACGCAGCGAAGGCGTGCGCGCCGGCGTGGTTCGCAGGATGCTGATCAGTTTTTGCAGCACCCGGTATTCCTCATCGGGAATGCCGGCGAAGAAATGCTCCGCCCCTGCCAGCGTGCGCAAGGCAAAGTTGGCTTCCAGCGAAGCCCGGGGCGAGCCGATTCCGATCACGTTCTTGCCGGCAACCAGCTCCCGCGCCGCCTGCAAGGCCGCTTCGCGGCTGACCGGCTGGGTGATTCCCTGCCGCCGCACTGCCGCCTGCCGAATGCGCTGCAGGCTGTTGACGAACTCGTAGCCGTAACGGCCCCGGTCGCACAGAAAATATCCGTTTACCTCGCCGTTATAGCGGTTCACCATGCGCCGCAGCATCCCGTAGCGCTCGCCCGGACTGGTATTGCAGCCCACCCCGCAGTGCACGCAGATAGAGGGCGCGAACTGCAGGTCCCACTTGCGCGTGTAGTGTTGTTTCAGCGTCTTGTCGGTAAAAACGCCGGTGGGACAAACTTCCACCAGGTTGCCGCTGAACTCGTTTTCCAGCACTCCTTCCTTGTGGCGGCCAAAAAAAACCAGGTTGCGCAGCACGAAGGAATCGAAGTCCCGCCCCCCCGCGTACTCGCGGTAAAAGCGCACGCAGCGGTAGCACTGGATGCAGCGGTTCATCTCCTGGTTCACCAGCGGACCCAGATACTGATTGCGGAAGGTGCGCTTCTCGTAGGGATACCGTCGGTAGTCATGGCCGGTCATCACCGTCATGTCCTGCAGGTGACACTCGCCTCCTTCGTCGCACACCGGGCAGTCGTGCGGGTGGTTGAGCATCAGCCCTTCAATCACGCCGGCGCGGAACTTGACCGCATCAGGATCATGGATGGCAATGCGCGTGCCCTCGGCCGCCGGAGTCATGCAGGCCATCACCAGCTTGCCCCGGGTATCGTTCTCATCCCGGAACTGCTTGACCGCGCACTGCCGGCAGGCGCCCACCGACCCCATCGCCGGGTGCCAGCAGAAATACGGCAGGTTGAAGCCCAGCCGGAGCGAAGTGGACAGCATGTTCTGCGCCGGGTCGGCCGGGTAGGGCTTGCCGTCAATGTGAACAGTCGTCATGCCTATTTCCAGGGACAGCGTTTCTCGCGGATGTGGCGCTCAAAGTCTTCGCGAAAATATTTCAGCGCGCTCTGCAGCGGCTCGGCCGCGCCCGGCGCCAGCGCGCAAAAGGTATGGCCCGGTGCGTTGAACCAGGTCTGGTATCCCAGCTTTTCCAGATCGCCCTCCCCGCCCTGACCTTCTTCTAGAGCACGCAGCGTTCGCTCCGTCCAGTTCAAGCCGCTCCAGCAGGGCGTGCACCAGCCGCAGGATTCCTGGGCGAAGAATTTTTCCAGATTCCAGACCATGCCCACGGGACAAGTCTGGTCGTCGAGCACAATCATGGTGCCGGTGCCCATCCGGCTGCCCACTTTCTGCAGCGCCGTGAAGTCCATGGGAACGTCGAGGTGTTCCCCGGTCAGGAAATCGGTGGAAGCGCCGCCCGGCAGCAGGCCGCGGAAGCGCACGCCCTCCCGCATGCCCCCGGCGTGCTCCTCCAGCAGTTCACGCACGGTCGTGCCCATGGGCAGCTCCCACAGGCCGGGCCGCTTCACTTTGCCGCTGGCGCCATAAAGCTTGGTGCCGCCGTCTGAGGTGAGGCCAAGCTTCCTGAACCACTCCGCGCCGTTGTTCACGATGTGCGGCAGGCAACACAGCGTTTCCACGTTCTGCACGATGCTGGGCTTGCCGAATAGCCCCGAAACCTGCGGAAACGGCGGCTTGGTGCGGGGATTGGCGCGCTTCCCCTCCAGCGCGTTCAGCAGGCCGGTCTCTTCGCCGCACATGTAGCGGCCGGCGCTGGTGTGCAGGTACATTTCCAGGTGATACCCGGAACCAAAGATTTTTTTCCCCAGATAGCGAGCCTCATACGCCTCGGCCAGCGCTCGCTCCAGCCGCCTTGCGGCTTCCACATACTCGCCGCGCAAAAAGATGTACGCCACCTCTGCCTGAATCGCCCAGGCGGCGATGCTCATGCCTTCGATGAGCTGGTGCGGCGTGGCCTCCATCAGCAGGCGGTCCTTGAAGGTGCCCGGCTCCATCTCATCGGCATTGCAGATCAGGTACTTGGGGCGGGGAGCATCCGCGCCCATGGGCACGAAGCTCCACTTGATTCCCGTCGGAAATCCGGCGCCGCCGCGCCCCCGCAGGGTGGAATCCTTCACTGCCTGCTGAATTTCGCGCGGGTCCGTGCGCAGCGCCTTGCGCATCGCCTGGTAGCCGCCAACCGACTCGTAAGCGCGCAGATCAAGCGCCAGGCCATCGGGACGTACGTGTTGGGTGAGCGGCTTCTCCATTTCTATTTGTAGCTCTCCAGCGCCTGGTCCGCTTTTTCCGCGTCGAGATCGCGATGCAGATCTTCGTCCACCATCATTGCGGGCGCATGATCGCACGTTCCCAGGCAGACGATGGGCAGCAGCGTGAAGCGGCCGTCCTCTGTGGTCTCGCCCAGCCGCACCCCAAGCTTGCTGCACAGGCGCTCGCGCAACTGGTCGTAGCCCATGATCCAGCAGCTCACGCTGTCGCACAGCAGCACCACGTGCCGGCCCACCGGCTTTCGGAACAACAGGTTGTAGAAGCTGGCCACGCTATCCAGTTCGTCCAGAGACATCTCCAGCAGCTGCGCGATGTCCTCCAGGCTCTCATCCGAAACCCATCCCCGGTGCCGCTGCACGATTTTCATGGCGTCAATGCAGACGGCGCGCTTGGTGGGATAGCGGGCAAACTCGGCCTCAATCTCCCGTCTCTCTTCGGCGCTCAGCGGCAACTCTTCATCCTCCTTCACCGGTCCACGTCGGCTAGCACATAATCCAGGCTGCCCAGAATGGCCAGCAGATCGGAAACGATCAGTCCCCGGCACAGCAGCGGCAGCACCTGCAGGTGCGGAAACGACGGTGTTCGAATGCGAGTGCGGTACGAAACCGTGCTCCCGTCGCTCACCAGGTAATAACCGTTGTTGCCCTTGGTGGCCTCAATCGCACCCAGTGCTTCCCCCGGCGGAACCACCGGCCCCCAGCTGACGCTCAAGAAATGCGTAATCAGGGTTTCGATGTCGTGCATGGTGCGTTCTTTTATGGGTGGTGTGGCCAGCACATCGTCGGACTTATACGGCCCTTCCGGCATGTTGTTGACGCACTGTTCGATAATGCGCAGGCTCTGCCGCATTTCTTCCACCCTCACCTGGGCGCGGGCGTAACAATCACCGGCGGTGGCGGTTGGAATGTCAAACTCAAACTGGTCGTAAACCGAGTAGGGCTGCTTCTTGCGGAAGTCCCACTCCAAACCGGTGGCGCGCAGGTTCGGTCCGGTCACGCCCCACTCGATGGCTTCTTCCCTGGTCATTGTGCCCACCCCTACCGTGCGCCCCTTGAAGATGCGGTTGGCCATGATTTCGCGGTCGTATTCCCGCAGCCTGGGCGGCAGGTAGGCGATGAACTCGCGGAACATATTCTCCCAGCCCCGCGGCAGGTCCTGGGCCACGCCTCCCATGCGGAACCAGTTGGGATGCATGCGCGCCCCGCACACCGCTTCCACCATCCCAAAGGCCCGCTCGCGATCGTTGAAGGTGTAGAACACAGGCGAGAGCTGCCCCACGTCCTGGGCGAAAGTGCCGTACCACACCAGGTGGCTGATGATGCGGAACAGCTCCGCCATCATCACCCGGATCACCTGCGCGCGCGGCGGCGCCTGGATGCCGGCCAGCCGCTCCAGCGCGGTCAGATAGGCGAAGTTGTTCATCACCCCGCTCAGGTAATCCACGCGGTCGGTGTAGGGGATGAAGGTGTGCCAGCTCTGGCGCTCGCCCATTTTTTCCGCGCCCCGGTGGTGGTAACCGATGTCGGGCACCGCATCCACAATGAACTCGCCGTCCAGTTGCAACACCACGCGCATGATGCCGTGGGTGCCGGGATGCTGCGGACCCACGTTCAGAAACATGAAGTCGGTCCCGGCATGGCTCCGCTTCATGCCCCATTCTTCCGGCCTGAACTGCAGCGCCTCCTGTTCCCGCTCTTCCTTCTTTTCGTTCAACTGGTAGGGACCCATTTCGGTGGCCCGCGCGGGATGGTCCTTTCGCAGTGGGTGCCCCTTCCAGGTCGGCGGCATGAGGATGCGCGTTAGGTGGGGATGACCTTCGAAGCTCACCCCAAACATGTCCCAGGCCTCGCGCTCGTACCAGTTGGCTGAGGGGAAAACGCCGGTAATGCTGGGCAAAGAAGGATGCTCCGCCGTCAGCGGAACTTTGACCCGAATGTAGGCGTTACGCTCGAAAGAGAACAGATGGTAAACCACCGTGTAACTGCTCTCCGGCTGCCCCTCGCGATGCGTGCGTACCCGCTCGTCAATTGCGGTAAGGTCGTACAACATTTTGTACGGCGGGTGAATTTCGTTCTTCAGGAAGCCGGCTACTTCGCGAATGTTCTCTCTTGTCGTCCAGAAGGTGGGAATGGAATCGCGGGTTGCTTGCGGGGTGACCGCCGCCGGTCCAAACTTCTCCTGCAGTTCCTCGACTACGGTCGTGCTGGCAACCAGGGGCATCTTTCAGATTTCGTCGGTGGTTTTCAGGTTTGTGACCTTCCTTCTCTGCTCCATTTTCAGGTCGCGCAAGGCGGGAAGCGGCGGCCGCTCGACTCCTTGCGCCCCAATAGCCCAGCTCAGCGGACGTCGCTCGCTGCCCACTGCTTTCTGCAATAGCACCAGCCCTTCCATGAACGCGTCCGGCCGCGGCGGGCAGCCGGGCACGTACACGTCCACGGGAAGGAATTTGTCCACCCCCTGAACCACGCTGTAGATGTCATACATCCCGCCGGAATTGGCGCACGAGCCCATGGAAATCACCCAGCGCGGCTCCATCATCTGCTCGTAAAGGCGTTGGATAACCGGCGCCATCTTGATGAACACCGTGCCTGCAATCACCATCAAGTCGGCCTCGCGCGGCGTGCCCCGGATCACCTCTGCCCCAAAGCGTGCTACGTCATACTTGCTGGTCAGGCTGGTGGCCATCTCCACGTAGCAGCAGGAAAGGCCAAAGTTGAACGGCCAGATGGAATTCTTCCGGCCCCATGCCAGCAGGTCTTGCAGGCGCGACATCACCAGGCTGCGCCGCACCGTCTCCGCCATGGGCTCGTTTTGCGTTCGCGTCAGACTCTCCGTCGCTCCCGGTCTGGTGAGTGACCAATGCATCACATTCCTCGCTGCAGGCCTCGCCGCGGCCGCACAGGCGGCGGGTTCCACTCCAGCGCTCCCAGCTTCCACAGATAGACCAGCGCCGCCGCCAGAACGCCTATGAAAATCACAATCTCCCAGTAACCCGCCCATCCCAGTTCCTGCGCCGCCACCGCCCAGGAATAAATGAAGACTGCTTCCAGATCGAACACTACAAAAAACATCGCCACCAGATAGAATCTGGCGGAGAGCCGCACCCGCGCCGAGCCTGTCGAGAGGATGCCCCCCTCAAACGGCGAACCCGTGGCCGGCTCGCGGTGGCGCGGGCCCAGCAGCCAGGAGATCACCAGGATCACCCCGATCACGAAAAGCAGAACCAGGAAATAGACGCCCAATGCCCAGAGTGTCACGTTGCCTCGCAGGCAGTCATCAGCCGCCCTGCTGTGCCGGCCTGATCACCTCAACATTTGCATAGATTCCCGGCCGGCGGCTTGGGTTGGTAAATTGTTGGCGCGTGGAATGGGCGTGCGGCGTCGCACTTCGCGACGGCTGCCAGTATAAGCAGCGGGCCTCCTACTCTACAAGGCGAGCGGGGCGCATCAGAAAACGACCCGGCCGGGCATGATATACAGTTATGTCCGCCTCTATGAGAAACTCTGCCATCGTATTGCTCCTGCTCTGCTGCCTGACGGCGTCTCTCGGCGCGCAAACCGCCCCCCGCAAATTTGAACTGCAGGCCAGTTCGCCACAGTTCTGGCGCCTGCTCGACCATAACGCCAAGCTGACCAAAGTTGCCGGCGGCTTCGGCTTCACCGAGGGGCCGGTATGGAACCCGGCTGGATTTCTCTACGTAAGCGACGAAACTCTCAACAAGATCTTCCGCGTTTATCTCGACGGGCGCAAAGAAAGCTTTATTTTGCTGGGCGACCCCGACGGCAACACCTTCGACCGCCAGCAGCGACTGCTGGACTGCGCCAGCGTGCTGCGCGCCATCATCCGCGTCACTCCCCACGGTCAGTACGTGGTGCTCGCTGACCGCTACCAGGGCAAGCGCTTCAACAGTCCCAATGACGTGGTGCTCGGGCCCGACGGCGCCATCTACTTCACCGATCCCACGCTCGACCTGCCCAAAGGCCAGAAGCAGGAGATCCCCTTCCAGGGCGTCTACCGCCTGGACAGCAAGGGCAACGTGCAACTGCTGACCAAGGACCTGTCCCAGCCCAACGGGCTCGCCTTCGCTCCCGACGGCAAGCGCTTTTTCGTGGATGACAGCGACAAGAGAAACATCCGGGTGTATGACGTCGGCCGCGACGGCGCCCTCAGCAACGGGCGTGTTTTCGGCGAAGAGCGCGGCGGCCCGGACGACGGCGTTCCTGATGGTATGCGCTTCGACCGGCGCGGTAACCTGTTCGTTACCGGCCCCAAGGGCATTTGGGTCTGGGATGCGCAAGGCCACCACCTGGGAACCGTTGTGCTTCCCGAACAGCCCGCCAATATGACCTGGGGCGATAAAGACTACGGCACGCTTTACATTACAGCCACCACTTCGGTGTACAGGTTGCGCACAAAAACGCGCGGCTTTGTGCCCTACCTGGCGCGCTAATCCAAACTACTGGGCAACGATCCGAATGCGAGTGCAGATCTTTAAAGACAAACCTTCCCTGGCCAGGGTGGCCGCCGATCAGGCTGCCGCCGCCATTCGCCATGCCATTGATGAACGCAGTTTGGCCCGCGTCGTGGCTGCTACCGGGGTATCGCAATTTGATTTCCTCGAAGCGCTCACCCAGGCCGACGGCATTGATTGGGGCAAAATCGAACTCTTCCACCTGGATGAGTACATTGGATTGCCCATCACCCATCCCGCCAGCTTTCGCAAATTTCTCCTGGAACGCCTGGTCGGGAAAACCGGAATCAAGAACTTTCATCCTCTCGATGGCGATGCCCCCGACCCGGCGGCAGTGGCTCTCCGTGTGGGCAACGAACTAAACGCCGCGCCCGTGGACGTGGCCTTCGTGGGCATCGGCGAAAACGGGCATCTCGCCTTCAATGACCCCCCTGCCGATTTCCAAACCGAACAGCCCTACATCATTGTCAATCTGGACGAAGCTTGCCGCCGCCAGCAGGTCGGTGAGGGCTGGTTCGGCGATTTGGCGGCGGTGCCCAAGCAGGCCCTTTCCATGTCCGTACGGCAAATTCTAAAGGCCAGGGAGATTATTGTCGTCGCTCCCGAAGCGCGCAAGGCCGCCGCCGTAAAGGCGTGCCTGGAGGGCGAGATTACTCCCATGCTTCCCGGCTCCATTCTGCGCACCCATGCCAATACCACTTTGTACCTGGACCAATTTTCCGCCGGCATGCTGAGTGAAAAGGTGCAGTCAAGTATTTTGCAGGGCGATTTCTCAGCCGGGCACGCCAATTCCTGAGAGGAAGGAAGCCATGAGCAAATACGTGATTCAGAGCAAGCGCGGCGCGCCGCCGCTCGGCGCCTACTCCCAGGGATGGCGGGCCGGCGACTTCATTTTCGTCACCGGAAGCGGCCCCGTTGACCCCGCGACCGGAAAGATTGTGGGCGAGACCATCGAGCAGCAGACCGACCTGACCATCACCAACCTGGCCGCCATCCTCGAAGCCGACAGCGCCACCCTCGCCGATGTCGTCAAGGTCAGCGTCCACCTCAAGGACCCCAGCCTCTTCCCCCGCTATAACGAGGTGTACGCACGCCGTTTTGCCAAGCCTTATCCCGTCCGCACCACCGTGGGCAGCGATCTCAGCGCCGCGCCCGGAATGTTGATCGAGATTGATTGCATCGCCTACAAGCCGCAGCCGCGCCGCGCCTCTAAGCCACAGTCGCGCCGAGCTTCTGCTCCCCAGCTGCGGAAATCGGCGCCGCGCCGTCGCTCCCGCGGTCGCAAGCCGGGCAAATGATTCGCACCGCGTCATGCGCTTGTGGTGCGGGCGCCCTCGCCCGCGACCGCCTTTTGCCTCGCTCTAGCAGGGACGTTTTGTTGACAGGTGCGCACAGATTCGCCGTGAGGCCCTGAAGCGAGCCAACGGCTTGCACTTGCGTGGAAGCCGTGGACTTCAGTCGGGGATATATCTCCCATCCTGTCATTCTGATGAAGTGCGAGCCGAGCTTGTGAGGCGAGCGCGACAAAGAATCTATGCATTTTTTCAGAGTGATTCTTCGCGCGGGATGGGGTCCCATCAAGTCATAAGTGAAGCGGGGCGGCGTTTTCGGGCACTCGCAGCAGCGGCGCTTCCCGCCCGCGCGCTGTGACTTTCTCTACCGCTTCAATTTCGCCGCGACGCACCAGCAGTGCGGCATCAAAATTGTTCACCGTCGGACAAACGTGCCGCGGCAGCAGGTAGAGAATTTCTCCCAGGCGCGGGGCGCTCGCTCCCTCAGCAACGGCCAGCGGCAAATGCTCCTCGCTGGGAGCAAGCGGCGTCAGTTCCGGATGCCCCAGCGCCACGCAGGTGGGCACGCCGGCATCGGCGGAAACTGTTTTGTGCCCCCCATCGCAGGTCACAATACCGGCGCGTGGCCGGCTCACCACCCGCGCCGCCACCAGCGCCCCCGGGCTGTAGCCGTACTCCGCCGGAAGTTGCGCCAGGCTGCTGGCATCGCAGTAAACTACGGTTCCCGGCGATACCCGGTGCACAAAATGCTGCCCGCGAAGCTCTTTATATGAAAGCGAGCAGGGAAAAGTCGGCGTGCCCGCCGTGATGACTTCCCGAATCGGCGTGCCATCGCGTTCAAGCGTAGCGGCGATTTCCAGTAGCTGGCCGTAACCGCGGTGCGCTGCCTTCGTGCGTTCCTCGAAATCCAGGCCGCCCAGTTGTCCGTCGTAATAGTGCAGCCCACGAAATTCCTGCCCGGCGGCGCGCACCCCGCGCGCCAGCGCAGCGATTGCATCCCTCGAGTTCTGCTCCATTCCGGTGCGGTTCATCCCCGGATTGATGTCCAGGAAAATTCCCACCCGGCTATCCCGCCACTGCCCTGCCTGTTCTTCATTTTCAGCCAGCACGGAAACACGCACTCCCGGAAACTGCTCCGCCAACTCCCGCACCCGCCGGGCATTCGCGCCCATCGAAGGATAGGCAAACAGCACGTCTTTAGCGCCAGCCTCGCACGCCGTCAGCAATTCCAGCGTGGTCGCGCATTTGAAGTTGCTGATGCCGCGCTCCACCAGCAGTCGCAGGGTGTATGCCAGCTTGGCGGTCTTGATGTGCACGCGCCAGCGGCTTGCGTCTCCCTCCAGCAGTGCCAGCGTTCGTTCCACGTTGGAAACAACTATCTCCGGATAAATCAACAGCGCCGGCGTCAGCACATCTTCCAGCCCGGAGACGCGGTAATCCTCTGACCAGGGAAATTCCGTGATCATTGCCTTCTGCGCCATGCGCTGTTGATGATAGCGCCCCGGCCCAAAATCTACCACACAGCAAGTTCTATTGAAGATTGACGACTGCCCCACGCTAGCGTCTTTCAATCGTCAATCGTCAATCGTCAATCGAAAATCGTCAATTTCCCTGAAATTGGGCTGTTTGACCCGCTCTTACCGCGAGAGTACGCTCTCAGCACCTTTCCATGTCCTCCACCGGCTCCAACCTTTCCACCAGGACAGCTACGCCGGGCCTGATGCGCGGGCTGGGCCTGTGGTCGGCCACTGCCATCGTCGTCGGCGACACTATCGGCACCGGCGTCTTCCTGGTCTCGAGCGACATGGCGCGCGCTGTCGGCTCCACTGCGCTGGTTTTCGCCGCTTGGATCGCCGGCGGCCTCATCGTCCTCTTTGGCGCCTTTTGTTATGCGGAACTCGGGGCCGCCTTCCCCAAGGCTGGAGGCGCCTACGTTTACCTGGAACGCGGGTTGGGCCCGCTTTGGGGATTTCTTTTCGGCTGGATGAGCTCCTTCCTGGAGCGGCCGGTGGCCATGGCCACGCTGGCGGCCGGCTGCCTGCGATTCATTGGCTTTTTGCAGCCTGCTGTCGCCCTCCCGCTGGCAATCGGACACGCAGGCAGCTACGCCTTCACTTTCACCCTGGCCCAGCCTCTGGCGGCAGCCGTGATCGTCGCGATTACGGCCATCAACTACCTCAGCGTGCGCATGGGCGGCGCTATCCAGGTCCTGCTCACCTCATTAAAGGTGGGCACAATTGTTCTGATTGTGGTGCTCGGTGTCACTCTGGAAAAGCATGTAACCGCCAGCGCCTCGCCGGTAATCACGCCTGTAGCCTTGGGCACGCTAGGCGCATTTCTCACCGCGCTGGTGCCCGCCATGTGGGCTTATAACGGTTTCAATGATCTCGGCGACCTGGGCGAAGAAATCCTGGAGCCGCACAAGAATATTCCCCGCGCCATCATTCTCGGCCTGCTTACGGTGGGCGGCCTCTACCTGCTGGCCAATGTTGTGTACTTCCACGTGCTCCCCTTCGCCCAGGTGGCGCAATCTCAGCATGTCGCTTCTGACGTGGTGCAGTCCTTCGCCGGCCGCCAGGGCGCCGTTTGGCTCACCCTGGCCATGGCTATCTCCGCCTTGGGTGCGCTGCATGTGGTGGAACTGACGGGCGCCCGCATCCCTTACGCCATGGCTCGCGACCGCGCCTTCTTCCGCTTCGCCCAGCGTTTGCAGCCGCGGTTTCACACCCCCAGTGGCGCGCTGCTGCTGGAAGGCAGCGTGGCCGCGCTGCTCGCCCTCACCGGCACTTTCGAGGAACTGTACTCGCTGTTCATCTTTGCTGTCTGGATCTTTTTTGCCCTGGTCGCATTGGCCCTCATTCGCCTGCGTCGTCGCGAGCCGGAATTGTCCCGGCCTTACCGCACCTGGGGTTATCCTTGGACCACGCTCATCTTTCTGGTCGCGGCTGTCGCTCTCACCGTAAACCTCTGGCTGGTGCGTCCCGTGCGCTCCTCGCTGGGCTTGGCAGTTATCCTGGCCGGCGTTCCTTTCTTCTACCGCTGGCGCAAGGCCGCGGCTTCGGCGGAGAGTCGTATAGTTGAAGGCGAGAGCGCGCCATGAATCGGTTGCATCATTGGATACTGAATTCCAGTGGCTGGAAACGCACCGTGCGGGATGAAATCGTTCCCTGGGGACTCGCCGGTGTAGAACTCGGGGACAACGTCCTCGAACTTGGGCCCGGGCCGGGCGTCACCACGGACGTTCTTCGGCAGTCGCACCAATTGCTCACATGCGTGGAGATTGATGCCAAACTGGCGGACGGACTCCGTCGGAAGTTCAGCCATAGCAACGTCCAGGTGGTGAACGGCGATGCCACCGCCTTGCCCTTTCCCGATAGCTCGTTCAGCGGAGCCGTAGCCTTCACCATGCTTCACCACGTCCCTTCCCCGAAGTTGCAGGATCGGATTCTGGCAGAAGTGTGGCGCGTGCTGCGGCCCGGCGGCGTTTTTGCCGGTACCGATAGCCGCTGGCGGCTGATGATGCCGATCGTGCATATGTTCGATACCATGGTGCTCGTGCCGCCGGAGAGCATGGCAGCACGCCTGCGAACAGCCGGTTTCGCTGACGTGAAGGTCGAGTGCGCCAAATCCCGCTTCCGCTTCTTCGCTCGCAAGCCTTCGTAGGTGCCCCCAACTGCCACACCCAACAGGATTAGGGATCTTCATCAGCTTGCAACTTACGTAGAACGTAGAGCGGCGCGACCCAATTTTCGAGTATGTCCCCTCCCGGGTGCCTGAGGACGCGAGAAAACATTCCAGCCTCTTTCTCGCTCTAATCATGTGGGCTGCAACGCAGCCCCATGCTCGGAGGTGCTCATGCGTAAAGCGGTTTTCTTAATGGCTGTCCTGCTGCTCTCCGCTGTCTGGCTAGTCGCACAGACCGCGGGTACTGCCCCGGCAGGCACGCCGGCACAATCACCCTCGCAAAACAGTTCCATGCCCCAGAGTAGCGGGACGGCACAGAATCCTCAGCCGCAGACGGGAACCAATCCCGCCGGCACAACCTCGGCCACGCCCAACCCGCAAACCACTCCCTCAACTCCGTCCAGTGGCGCTGCGGGTCAGCCGGGCGCTGCCGGAACACAGCCAGGAACTAACCCGCAGGCGGCAACCGGCCCCCAGACCTCAGTCGAGGGCTGTCTGAGCGGCACCCCTGGCCAGTACAGCCTGATCACCAAATCGGGCCGGGTCTATGCCCTGGCAGGCGACGGTTCGCTGCTGGGCGACCACGTGGGCCAGGAAGTGAAAATCACCGGCTCACAAACTAATGGCAGCAACAGCACGCCTGGATCGGCCGCAAATCCGGCAGCGCCCGGCGGCGCCGCCAGCGGCGGAACCCCTTATGGTTCCACCGGCACCACCAACTCGCAGCCCGGTGCGGCCTCTCAGTCGCAAAACGGCTCCATGCCAGGCCAAAGCAACACCACACCTGGTCAGCCTGGCGCCAACACCGGCTCGACAGCCAGTTCGCCGACCACTCAGCCAGCAGCGTCGGCGGCCAGCACTGGGTCGAAACTCCAGGTCAGCGATGTCACCAAGGTCGGCTCCTTCTGCAATATGGCTCAACCCCACTGAGCAACCGGGGTGCTTGAACTTCGCTTGTAAATGGACCCGGCGCGGCGCCGCGCCGGTTTTCTTTTGCTGAAATTCGGGATTCAGCGGACCAGACCCTCTGCAATATCCCCGGCGATGGGCAGCTTGAATCGCTCGCCTTGGTACGCCTTAATCATGCAGTAAATCCAGAGCACGAGCGTCAGCAGGCTTAAGCCCCAGAGAAGAAACAGTCCGCCGCCCATGCGTATTCCAATTCCCCCTCCCCACCACCAGCCAACGCCGAACAGGATGGCTATCACCGCGCGTAAAATGTGCAGCCCGCCGAAAGTCACAATGGACTGCGCTGCGTGGTAGCGCACGTAAGGCCGCCTGTCAATCAGGTAGAAGATAATCCCCGTCAGCCAACCCAGCACATAGCTGAGCAATGCCGCCGTATTCTCCGACAGTCCTGGCTGCGGCTGCGCCGCCGGAGCCGGGTTCGCTCCCGTGCCCCCCGCCTGCGGCTGTCCACACACCTGGCAGAAGCGTGCGCTCTCGGGAACGTTCGCGCCACATTTGGTACAGTAGGCCATCGCCCGCCTCCTGCAGTTGCAATCGAGAACCCACGATTGTAACCTTTCCTCCACGCCCCGATGGTTTCTGCCCCGGAAGCAAGTTCGCCGCTGTTTTCCATTCCCGATTTCCTGCTCATCTCCTTGTGGTGGGGGCTGCTGACCGGACTGGGCGAGGGCTATTTCCCCACCACTTACATCTGGCGCGACCTGATGCGCGCCGGCGTGGAGATTGAGCCTTTGTTGTTCCTGGGCGCGGCCCTGCTCCTCATTGCCTTCAAACGGCGCCGCACCCTGAACCAACTCGACCTCACCCAGGCCACGTTCCTGTTCTCTGGACTGACGCTCTTTGCATGCCTGAGCCGTTCCGCCTTCGCATCTCCAGTCGTCATAGAGCTTCTGACCACGATCACCGTTGCTTCGCTGTTTGCGTTCTTGTGGCTGCTGCGCGGACCTTTTCTCGTGCGCTGGCAGAAGCGCACCCTGCCTGTGCTCCTGCTTCTGGCGCTCTGGTGCATCGTCGGATTTCCCATCAAACAGCGCATTCACGAGCGGCGCGCCCTGGAAAAACTTCCCAGTGCCTCTGCCGGCGCTCCCAACGTGCTGGTCGTCGTGGTGGACACACTGCGCGCCGACCATCTTTCCACCTACGGATACGAGCGGCCTACAAGCCCGCGCCTGACCCAACTGGCCTCCCAGGGCACGCTCTTCGATAACGCCATTGCTCCTTCCTCATGGACCTTGCCGGTGCACGCCTCTTTGCTCACCGGGCTTTACCCCGATCAGCACCACGTCGATAGCGATGGCTCGCTGCTGGGCTGGGATTATCCCGTTCTGGGTGATGAATTCATGGCCCGCGGCTACCGCACCGCTGCCTTCTCCGCCAACACCCTGTTGTTCAGCCGGCGCCGCGGCTTCGGCCGTGGATTTATCCATTTCGAGGATGACTTTCAGTCTTTCGGCAGCAGTTTCGCCCAGACCTTCTATGGCGACCTCATTAAGCATTTGCTCTTCCACCTGGAGCTGAAGCGTGACCTGTTCGGCCGGCGCAGCGCCCAACAGATCAACCGTCATGCCCTGCGCTGGATTGACAGCGGCCACAGGCCCTTCTTCGTCTTCTTGAACTATATGGACGTGCACGACCCCTATCGCCCGCCCGAGCCCTATCTGCACCGCTATACCAAACTGAAGAACCCGGGCAGCCGGGCTTCCGAACACTGGGACTGGTTCGAGCACCTCACTCCACAGCAGCGCCAGGGCGCGGTAGATGCTTACGACGGCGCCATCAATTACGTGGACGACCACATCCAGCAGCTCATCGAGCAGCTTCGCAAGCGCGGCCTGGATCGCAACACAATCGTGGTCATCACCTCCGACCACGGAGAGAGCTTCGGCGAGCATGGGCTCATGACCCACGGCAATGCTCTCTATCGCGAACTCATCCACGTTCCTTTAATTTTCTGGGCGCCCGGAAGGATCCCCGCAGGCAGGAGAATTGACGCGCCCGTTAGCCTTACCTCACTTCCCGCCACCTTGCTGGAAGAAGTGGGCGAGAGCTCCCATCCTCATTTTCCTGAACCTTCGCTGGCTCGCTTCTGGAACGGTGCCGGTGCCCAGCTGGCCATGACCAATCCGATTTCCGAACTGGCGCAGTTGAATTGGAATCCCAGTTTCCCCGACTACTACGGACCCATGGCTTCCATCACCACCGCCCATTGGCACTACATCAGCGGAGGGAAGTTCGGCGACCAGCTGTTCCCTTGCTGCACTGACGAACCCGAACAACTCAACTTGGCCGGCACTGTGATCGGTCAGGAGCTCACCTCTCGCTTTCAGCGCGAACTGGCGTCAAACGCGGCGGGCGCTGATCCGGCCTCGCCCGGCAACCCGCCGCAGAGCGCCGTCGGGCGCTCCAACTACCAGCTGGATTTTGAACCTGCCCGGGTGACTCTTGCCGACTTCAACAACAATGGTGACACCGACATTATGGTAAGCGGCAGAAAGCCCGGAGAGTTTGCCATTCTTCTGGGAGACGGCAAAGGCGGATTTCGCCAGGCCTTTCAAACTCGCCGCATCCTCAGGGAATTCATCGCTCGGCGCATCGCCGGCGCAAAGCTCAAACCGCCGCCATGCCGCGCCGGCCCTCAGCAGTCCTGCGCCCTGGCCCTGGCCGCCACGGCAAGTTCCTCTGCCAATCCGGTCCAGGCTGAGTTAGCCGATGTGAATGGCGATGGTGTGCCCGATATGCTGTTGGGCCAGGCTGAAGCACAGAACTCCGCCTGGCTGAGAGCCGGCGCCCAGGGCAGGTTTTATCTGGTGAAAACCGGCGGGCATGCGGCCAAAGATACCAACCACAACCCGGTAAATCTCACCTCCGGCGATATTGACGGCAATGGCCTGCAGGACCTGGCCTTTGCCGACCCCGAGCACAATTCCATTGTCTTCCTGGTAGCTATTCAGCCCGGAGTATTCACTCAGGCTATCTTGCCGCTCGCCCAAACTCCCGCCACCATCGGACTGGCCGACCTTAACCACAATGGCAAGGCTGACCTGGTGTTCATCAACCGAGGCAGCAAGTCCGTCAGCATTATGCTCAATCTGTGAACCTCTCGCTCCCGCCGCGCCAGATGTTCTTTTCCGCTTGTGCTTTCCGTTATATAACTAGTTATAGCAGCAGGTTTTGCATCCCGAATTCATAATCAGGAGCACTACGTCATGAGCGCACCCAGCAGGAGAAGCGAACTGCGCCGCCGCCGCGCCCGCAAGGAAAAGGTCAGTTTGTTGCACAAGCGCTACGCCACGGCAACTTCGGAATCGGATCGCAGCCGCATTTTGGGAAAGCTGAAAAAGGTCGCCCCAACTATCACAGCCGACCAGTTCACCAAGACTGCCGGCGCCGGCAAAGCTTAGTAAAGTTTTCTTCGCCTCGTCGCCATCGCGACCATCTGCGGAATTGTGGAAGCCCACGGCTTCAGCCGTGGGAATATCGTCGGTTCGACTTTCGGGCTTTAGCCCTGTGGGCCCGTCGGCAGGTGGCCCACTCCTCCTTTGTAGCCCGTGGGTGGCCCACTCAAGCCCGCTTTTGGCTTGAGTGGGTTACTGCAACCTGCTATCGAACTGTCTGATGGGACTCTTTCCGAAAGCCGGGAGCCCTCACTATTATTTCTTCTTTGCCGGCGGCATGTCGTGCGGGTTCCAGGTCACGTTGGCCTGAAACATCGCGTTAGACAGGTTTTGGTTATAGGAGGCGTCGCTGATGAATCGCTGGTTGGTCATGTCGCCGTTGTGGTACCGGGTAATGGTCAGCGGCGTGGCGATTCCCTGGATCACCTTGTAGTTCCCGTAAATCTCCACTTCCTCATTGCGGTAGCGGTCCGCATCCCGCCAGGTGAATGACTTCTTGATGGGCAGATGGGAGTTGTAGTCCATGTCAATGGTCACTGCCTCATTCTGCGCGTTCATGATGGTCACTTGCTCCGCCTGCTGTTGCGCGGCCACTACCTGGCCGTCGTAGAAGAGTGCCACCCCGGGCTGGTTCAGCCATTGCCGCAGCACCCACGGCAGCGAGTATCTGCGGCGGCGCAGATAATCCTCCATCGCCTTGTGGTCCTGGGGAGCGGTGCCGCGGAACGTTACCTCGTATCCCTGGTCGCCGTTGTAGATGATGATCCAGTCGCGCTTCTTGGTCAGTTCGATGCGCTCTTTGTCCGGATATTTCCAGAACAGCCAGAACTGTGCCGTCCCCGTGGGCTGGTCGTGGTAGATGCTCCAGGTGCGGCCCTGCTCCCGCATGTCCTGCATATTGAGCCAGGCCTGCCCGCCCAGCGCCTGGATCATCTTGTTGAGCAGCCCCTTGGCCTTTTGCGCGTTTTCGTCCTGGGGCGCCGCCTGGCTTGATGGCGTCGCTGTAGTGCTTGCTTGGGAGGATGGTGCTGCCTGTGCGAGACTTGCAAGGCTGAGAAGAAGAATTACGAGCAATGCTCTCATGAACTGCTTATGACCTTTCCAGTTGCTACTGGTGCGCACTGGCACCTGGCTGCGGCTTGGACGCTATTTCCAGCTACCAACTGCTAGCGCCCAACAACTTCGCCTGCTTCTAGCCTACCAGCACCGCGCCCCCGTTGACATTGAACACCTCTCCCGTAATGAAGCCCGCATGCTCGGTGCACAGGAAGAGGATAGGAGCGGCAATCTCCTCCGGGCGGCCCACCCGGCCCAGCGGGATTACCGAGAATATCGCCTCCCGGCTGACCGGGTCGCGCAACGCCGGCCCCGACATATCCGTTTCCACCCAGCCCGGCGCCACGCAGTTCACGTAGATGCCGGACGTCGCCAGCTCCGTGGACAAGCCCTTCACCATGCTGATGAGCGCGCCTTTGGCGGCGGCGTAGTCGCAGTGGAAGGCCTCGCCACGCTGCCCAGCCGTGGAGCTGACCAGCACGATGCTTCCGGCGGCGGGGTGTAGCTTGGGCTGCTTTTTCATCTGCCCCACCGCGTGCTTCACCAGGCCAAACACACTGTCGAGGTCAATCGCCAGCGTGCTCCGCCACTGCTGGTCGCTCATGCCCTCCACCGGCACATCTTCCGCCACCCACACGCCGTGGTTGGCCACCAGAATGTCGAGCCGCCCGAACTGCCGCACCGCAGCCGCCACCAGTTTCGCTGCCGGTTCGGCGCCGTCCAGGTTGCAGGGTACCGCCAGGCAGTTCTCCCGCCCGCATTCCCGGACTATGGTTTCCGCCTCCTTTTGGGCATTTTTATAGCTGAAAACCACCTTCGCGCCAGCTGAAATAAACAGCTTTACGGTGCTCGCGCCAATTCCTCGCGATCCGCCAGTAATCAGCGCCACCCGGCCTTCCAGTGAAAGGGATATGCCTGTCATAACAACAACTTACCATCGAAAATGGCCTTTGCAGCGACCCCGCCAAAAAATCGCCCAAGGAAGCCTAGAAAGCAGGAATATCGCCCATTTTCTATCCAGGTTTGGCCCCCGTGAGCGTCTTGATTCCTGCTCCCAGATGGCCACGCACTGTGGCTCTTTTACCACAGACAGAGTCACAACCGCGGCGGTAATCTACTCATCAAAAGACACTTGCCCCAGGAACAGACAATCCGCAAGCCCGTGGAGTGCCGCGGCGTGGGCCTGCACAGCGGCGCCCCCGTCACCCTCCGCCTCCTGCCCGCATCTTCGGGAAGCGGGATAGTGTTCCGGCGCACGGACCTGGATGGGTTCAGCGTGGAGGCGGGCAGCCGCAATGTGGCCCGGGTAAGCTACGCCACCAGCCTGATGAAGAAGGGGGTGCTCATTTCCACTACCGAGCACCTGCTTTCCGCCTTTATCGGGATGGGAATTGACAACGCCACTGTGGAGTTGGACAACCTGGAATTACCCATCCTGGATGGCAGCGCGCGGCCCTTCGTCGAGATGATCGAGGAGGCGGGCATCCGTCAGCAGCGCCGTCCTCGCACCTACCTGCGCATTCGCAGGAAGCTGGAATTGCGCGAGGGAGACAAGTTCATCGCCGTCTATCCCGGCAACGCCTATTCCGTTTCCTACAGCATCAACTTCCCGCACCCGCTGGTGGGCCGTGAGGTTTTCCAGGTGGAGCTATCGGATGGACAATATGTGCGCGAAATAGCCCCGGCGCGCACCTTTGGCTCTCGGCAGGAAGAGGAGGCGATGCGCAACCAGGGACTGATCCGCGGGGCATCGCTGGAAAATTGCATTGTGCTCACCCGGGAGAGCATAGAGAACCCCCCTTTGCGTTTTGCTGACGAGTTTGTGCGCCACAAGGTGCTGGACCTGATCGGCGACCTGGCCCTGCTGGGTAAACAGATCCTGGGCTCGGTGGTAGCCGACCGCGCCGGGCACGCCATGCACACGGCCCTGGTTTCGCGCCTGCTGAAAGACCCCACCCTCTGGGAGGAAACGACCGGCGGGGAGACAGGCGCGCAGGCCTCAGAAACCGCCGGCGCCTATACCGCCGCCGCGGACTGAGAACCACTCACCACAGAGGACACAGAGAGCACCGAGGATTTTTAATTTACTAATTTCCAATTTGCAGTTTCGGAATCCAGTGGCGTTTTAACCTTCGCTAAACAAGAAGCTGCACTCTCCACAAAGCGGCCAGTACAAGTTGCAGCATTACGACTCCTCTGTGCTCTCTGTCTCCTCTGTGGTGGTGTTGTTGTTTTAGCCGCGAAGGGACGGGTGCAGACCAGGCTCGCGCTGCTCCATTTTCCGCAGAAGCCAATTCTCCAACTGCTCACGTGCGGTCGCAGTCAGCTCCAGAAAGCGGATGCCGCCCCTGCCGGCGGCGTCGCTCCACGCCAGTTCCGCTTTGGGCGAAAGTGTGACGTCGGTGCCGGGCAAAGCAAACTGCACCCGGACCACTTCGCTGGGCAAGCCGGCGGCGGCCTGAATGGCCATGCCACCTTCGCTCAGATTGCAGGCCGCAACTTTCATCTCTTGGGAGCGGCCAAAGGTCAGCGTCACCGGAATCTCCACCGGCAGGCGGAAGTAGCGGCGGCGCTCGCGGTGCATCAGGCCATAAGCGGCGTGGAACGAACGCAGCGCATGGTTGAGGGTAATGGGTTTTTGCAGGACGAAGCCGGCGCCCATCTGGAAGACAGTGCGCACATCAGTGACTCCGTTAAGGACGGCGAAAGTGACGCTGGTCTTGTTGCTGCGCTCCTTGCGCACCTGCTGCAGGAGTTCGATGCCGCCATTCATGTCGTCACAATCAATAAGAATGGCGTCGAACTTCTTGGCCGCCAGTATTTCGCCGGCCGCTTCCACTCCGGTGCACACTTCCACCCTGACATCCAGTTTGCCCAGGGCGGAGCGGAGAACGCGGAGGCTATCGGGGTCACGGGAAACGACGAGCGCTTCCAGGGTCATAGAAGGATATTAGAGAGGCGGAGGGAAGGCAGAAAGTGACGAAGGTCGGGGGCCGCCAGCCTCCAGTTGGAGGTTACTTTGGCGCAACCGGCTTGAACTCGCGGGCGGAAGTTTGCAAGGATGCTGGCGTGCGCAAACTGGTTTACCTTTCGCTGGGCTCCAATCTGGGGGACCGGGAAGGCAATTTGCGAGCGGCGATTGAGCGCCTGGCCGCGCTGGGCGAGGTGACGGCGGTTTCCTCATTCTATGAAACCGAGCCGGTGGAGTTCGCGCGCCAGCCCTGGTTTCTGAACTGCGCCTTAGCCCTGGCCACGGAAAAGATGCCCAAGCAATTGCTTGCCGCCCTGAAGGGGATTGAAAAAGCGATGGGGAGGCAGCGCACCCAGCCCAAGGGCCCGCGGGTAATTGACCTGGACATCCTGCTCTTCGGCAACTCCATTGTGGAGACGGGCGGACTGAGCATTCCGCATCCCGCGCTGCACCAGCGGCGGTTCGTGCTGGAGCCCCTGGCGGAGATCGCGCCCGAGCAGCGCCATCCGGTGTTCAAGCGCACTATCCGCGAATTGCGCGACGCCTTACCCGCGGGGCCGCCGGCGGTGCGCAAACTGGCTTCGCCGCGGATCAACGCGGATAAGGGCGGAGATTAAGAAATGCATAGGTCCTTCGGTCGCGCTCGCTTCGCATCCCACTCGGCTCGCGCTCTCTCAGGATGACCAGATCTCTCCTAAATCTGTCATCCCGAGCGAGCCCGCCTGAGCGCAGCGAAGGAGGGCGAGTCGAGGGACCTTGCGCTTTGTCAGCAGAACTCCCCCGAGCGTCATCGGGAGCGCTAGCGAACGCGGGGTCTTTCAGCTCGGCGCGGGGTTGGTTCACCCGCGCCTCGCTCAAGATGACGTTATCTGGGAGGACGATTCCGTTCACGCCCACAAAGGGGATGCGGGGCAGCTCGCGCTTGAGGTTGGCGGCGTATGCTAGCGGTATTGCGGGTGAGCAGCACGGCATAGACCTAATGGAAGATGTCCCACCAGGGGATCTTGCGTTTGAGCCGAACTCCCCGAAGCCGTCATCGGGAGCGCTGGCGAACGCGGGATCTTTCGACTCGGGCGCGGATTGGTGTGCCCGCGCCTCGCTCAAGATGACATTATCTGAAGGAGCGTTTGTCCGGTTTCGAACAGTCGAATTCGGAAGTGGACACCGGCCAGTTCGACCGGAGAGCCTAAGTATATTTATTTTCAGCTTCATAGCTGGGGCAATCCAGTTGCATGAGCAACTCCAACAGGAGTGCCCGCCATGCTGGAGCAGATTGCGTCTTTCCTGCGAGAACTGAGAGTTGCCGCCCGGTCGCTGTCCCGGGAAAAGGGCCTGACGGCATCGGTGGTGCTCACCCTGGCCCTGGGAATCGGGGCCAACGCGGTGATGTTCAGCCTGGTCCGAGGTGTGCTGCTACGGCCCCTGGTGAATCGCGACGAGAACCAGCTCATATTCATCAAGCAGAGCGCGCCTGGGGTGGGGGACGACAATGCCACCTTCTCCATGCCGGAAATCAAGGACTTGCGCGCCGGCGTAAAAGCCCTGAGTTCCTTCGGCGAATTCTCCACCCTGAGCTTCACCATGATCGGGCTGAGAGAACCGCGCGTGGTTAATGCCGGTGTGGTGGACGGAGACTACTTCCAGGTGATGGGCCTGCGGCCGGTGCTGGGGCGGCTGCTGGACAGGCGTGATGACGGTCCGAATGCAGCGGGCGCCGTGGTGTTGACCTACCGTTTTTGGACGACCACGCTGAAGGGCGATCCTGGGGTCATCGGTAAAACCCTCCGGCTGGATTCATTCCTGGGTTCGCGGAACGCTACGGTGGTGGGCGTGCTGGAGCCATGCCTGCCCTATCCCGACGACACGGAAATCATCGCCAACGTGGTAACCAGCCCGCACCATCTTTCGGCGGAGATGGTAACCAGCCGGATCCACCGGATGACCGACCTGTACGGCAGGCTGGCACCCGGGGCGACGGTGCAAATGGCGCGGGCGGAGCTGCGCACGGCGTATGCGGCGATGAAGCAGGAGTACCCCGAAGCCTATCCGGCAAGGGCTGACTTCCACATTGATGCGGTGAGCCTGCGCGACGAGCTCACGTCGGGAGCGCGAACCATCCTGCTGGTGCTGATGGCGGCGTCCATACTCGTGTTCATCATCGCCTGCTCCAACGTAGCCAACCTGATTCTGGCGCGGACGGTGCGGCGGCAAGCCGAACTGAGCGTGCGGGCTGCCCTGGGCGCCAGCACCGGGGCTCTACGCCGCACGCTGCTGAGCGAGAGTCTGCTGCTGTGCGTGGCGGGGGCAGGTATTGGCCTGCTGCTCGCCAGCCCGATGGTAGCGGTTCTGGCGCGGTACATGTCCCGATATTCCCTGCGAGCGCTCGACCTGCACGTTGATGCGACCATGCTGTGGGTGGGAGCGGGACTGGCGGTGGTGGCGGCAGGACTGCTGGCATACATTCCGCGCTTGCCCTCGGCGGGAGGCGCGCAGGGCATGGGGCTGGCCAGCGGCAGCACACGGTTCAGTGGGGCCGCGAATCGCAAACTGAGGGTGTTCGCGGTTATTCAGATTGCCGCCTCGTTCGTGCTGGTGGCTTCGGCCGGCGCAACCATCAAGACGCTGCTTTCACTGGAAGCCGCGCGGGCGGGCTTCGATACGCGCAATGTGCTGGCCATGAATGTGCCCGTGATCCATCTGGGAAGAACACCCGCTCAAACGGTGGACTTCTACCGGGAGGCGACACGCAGAATTCGTGAACTCCCCGGGGTTGAGAACGTATCCATTGGCACGGTGGTTCCCTGGCGTGATGCGGGAAATTTCTCGCTGCAGTTTGGGGTGGACGGGCACGTGCCGGGGCCGAGCGATGAACATCCGAGTGCGCTGCTGCGGGTGGTCACGCCGGGATTCTTCGCCACCCTGGGCCTGCCGGTTCTGGAAGGACGTGATTTCACGGATGCCGATCGCGACGGCGGCGAGCGGGTAGCCATTATCAGCCAGAGCCTGGCGCAAAAAATATTCAAGGGCGATGCGCTGAACCATCATGTGATGTGGACCGACCCCATCCTGAAAGCCGTCCCCCTGCTGAGTTCCGAGCCGTTGCGCATTGTGGGCGTGGTGCCCGACGTAGATGACAGCAACCTCGTGCCCCGGGCGACGATGACCATCTACCGTCCCTTCGATCAGGAGGCAGTGGCGGGAGGAGGGCGGCTGTTCGTGCACGCGCGCTCGAATGCTTATGCCCTGGTAACTCCGATCACGGGCATCCTGCACAGTATGTCGGCAGACCAGCCGGTGGAACACGCCGCGACCCTGGAGGATGTCCGCACGGAGGTGCTCTCGCCGGACCGGCTCAACGTGATGGTGTTCGGCGCTTTCGCGGCGGTTGCGCTGCTGATTGCGGTGGTGGGAGTAACGGGCGTGCTGGCCTTCTCGGTAAGCGCACGCACGCGGGAGTTTGGCATACGGCTGGCGGTTGGCTCCCAGCCGCGACAACTGCTGATGCGGGTGCTCACAGAAGGCGCGGCGATGTGCATGGCCGGACTGGCTGTGGGGTTTGCCTGCGGGCTTGGACTGGCGAAGCTGGCGGGCAGTCTGCTGGCGGACATGAAAACGCCGGGAGTGCTGCCGGTGGCGGGAGCGGCGATTGTGCTGCTGCTGGCGGCGGTAATTGCGTCAGTGATACCCGCAGCGCGAGCCGCGCGAATTGATGTGATACAGGCGCTGCGCACGGAATAAGCCTTCAAGGCAGAGGTGGCAAGGGGGAAACACAAGGTCCTTCGACTCGCGCTCCTCTCGCTGCGCTCAACTCGCGCTCGCTCAGGATGACATTCAGAAAGGTGTTAGCAGAGAGCTGACGGCAGAGAGCTGACGGCTGACAGCTTCTAGGGCACAATGATGCGGCTGGGGGCGCTTTCCGGGGTTTCAATCAAGGATTCCTTTTCCGGAAATTGCGCGAACAACGAATCAATCAGGGCGCGCGACCTGGGCCGGCCGGAGGTGCGGGCGTGGGCCATGCGCACCAGGAATACCAGGGCGCGCAGCACGTCGGAATCGCGCAGGCTGCTAAAGCCGCGGTGCTTCTGCTCGACTTCGCGGTATTCCTTGAGAGTTTTCTCTACTTCGGCGAGGATGGCTTGCTGTCCCAGGCCGCCGGGAGAGACCTGGTAGTGCAGGCCGGAGTTGGCCAGAGTTTCATAGGTCCTGGCCGCAGCCGTGAGGGCGGTAATCAGGTCCTGGTCCTTAAGGCTGCGGTCGGCGCGGGCGCTCTTGGCGAGAGCGAAGCTCAGGCCCACCAGCAGGTGCTCGTTTTCGTAAACGAACTGCCTGGGAACCTCGACTTGGGGAAAGAGCGCGGCGGGGTCAAGTTCCTCGCCTGAGCGTGGCTTTTCGTGCTCCCGCGCCTGCTGCAGGTAAACGCAGTCGCTGGGACAATCAACGGTAACCTCGCGGGCCTCGCCGCAGCACTGGGCGCAGATACGGTCGTGCAGGGCGGGGCAAAACCGCTTCTCTTTCCGGGTCTCACAAAGAACGCAACTCACGAATATCTTTCTCCTGTATTCATTATTACATCCGGGAGCGTTTTTCTGAGGCAGGGGAAGGAGAGCAACGGCAGGG
>DATEJK010000032.1:0-35334 GCA_035278025.1 Terriglobales bacterium
CACAAACCGAGTGCCGCAAGATCGCTCCCATGTATATCTCCTTAGCCCACCCAGGTTATGCAAAGACTGGCTACCAAGGACAGTTTGCCGGGTCTATATTCGATCCAAGGGCCTGAACGAGATGCCCGAGGACCCCATCGATTCCAACGTGCCCGGCAAGGCCACCCCATCCGCTTCCTCCTACGGAAGTATCGTTCGGATTGTACAAGTCGATATGGGCCGTTCCGCTGACAGTATATGTTCGATTACTATCAAGCCACGTGTTGGTCGACGAGAGATTTTCCAGATGCACCGCAGGCCCTTGAAAGAACCGCGCTGGTGGCTTGAGACCGTTGAGTGCTGGTCCGCCCCGTCCCCAATATTCATTGTAGAAGGTCATTACCGCATCATGCGACGAGAACTGCAACTGCACTTTGAAATTCCAATGCCCGCCAACCTCCCCGATGGAATCGCCCACGCTTGCGGTAGCCCCCGGAAATAGCGCCTGTAATGCCCTCTGGGGGGAACCTGGGGACAGACGGGACGTTCCCCGGCTTTTGTCCCACTCAGGGGCAGCCTGGGGACAGGGCGGGTGGCCCACCCTTTCCCATTCATCGGCGGGTGGCCCATCCTTTCCCATTCATCCCGCAGTATATCCCATAAACGAAACGGGGTGCCCCACCCTTGGCGGGTTCTCGCCAAGGGTGGGAGATTACAAGTATCCTCAGCGGCGGAGGCGTGAGCTGCCAGGACGGAAGTCCTGGCATATGTCCCGACAAGTAAAAACGAGCCCCGCAGGGGCGGCACCGCACAGCGGCTAAAGCCGGTTTCAGCTAAGGCTTCGTGCCGGCATGTCTGAAGACATGCCCTGATACGAATCTGAGCCACCCGCCCACTGCCTGGCTTGCCGACTCCTGACTCCCGACTACCGACTCCCATGTGGTTAAATTCCAAGGATGGCCCAACCACCAACCCTCCACGGACGAGTCGCCCTCATCACCGGCGCCAGCCGCGGCATCGGGCTGGCCATCGCGCAGGCGCTGGCGCGCGAAGGCTGCAACCTGGCTATTACCGGGCGCGATAAAAAAGCACTGCTGGCGGCGGAGCGGAGGCTTAGCCGGGCAACGCCGGAGGAAGCCTGCCCTGAGCGAGCCGAAGGGGCGCCCGCGCCACAACTGCTCAGTGAAATCTGCGACCTTCGTGATGCAAAATCCGTAAAGACATTGTTGGCCGCGATTAAGAAGAAGTTTCGCCGCCTCGACATCCTCATCAACAACGCCGGCATTTCCCATGCCATGGCGGAAGTGGAACGGCTCCCGCTTGCTACCTGGCGTGAAGTCATTGATACCGATCTGACGGGAATGTTTCTGGTGACCCAGGCGGCGCTGCCGCTGATGCGGCGTGGCGCGACGATAGTGAACAATCTGTCCCTGGCGGCGACACGTGTCTTTGCCGGGCAGAGCGCCTATTGCGCCGCCAAGCACGGCGCCCTGGGGCTCACGCGCACTCTGCGCGAGGAACTGCGCCCGCGCGGCATTCGCGTAATCGCATTACTCCCCGGCGCCACTTCTACTGACATCTGGAACCAGTTCTGGCCCCAGGCACCGCGCCAGCGCATGCTTCGGCCGGAAACCGTCGCTCGGGCGGTGGTGGACGCGCTGCTACTTCCGCCCGACAGTACGGTGGAGGAAATCACGCTGATGCCGACGAAAGGCGCGCTCTGAAAAGCCGCACTTAGCAGTTAGCAATTAGCAATTGGCACTTGGCATTTAGCCTCAACCCTTCGGCAGTTCCGGGGAGAAGGGTCGAGGGCTAAGAGCTAAGGGCTAAGAGCTAACAGCCAACTGCTCCTTACCACGTTCCATACCTCACGCGCCGCACCCGGGCAGGGAAGACCTTGATCAGAATAATTCCCGCGATAAATCCGCCGACATGCGCCCAGAAAGCGATTCCCCCGGCGGTCTGGCTGGAAACCGCCACCGCCGTTACCGTTCCACTGAAGAACTGGATCACAAACCAGTAGCCCAGCACAATCCAGGCCGGCAGCCACCAGAAGGTAAAAATCACGATCAGCGGCACCAGGGTCAGCACCTTGGCCCGAGGATAGAGGACCAGGTACGCGCCCATTACTCCCGCGATGGCGCCACTGGCGCCCACGCTGGGCACGACCGAGGCGGCGTTCAGCAGGGTATGTGCGACCGCAGCCGACAGCCCGCTCAGGAGATAGAACACGATAAACACGAAGTGCCCCAGGTAGTCCTCAATGTTGTCGCCAAAGATCCACAGCACCCACATGTTGCCAATAAGGTGCAGCCAGGAGGCGTGCAGGAACATGGAAGTCAGAACGGGCAGCAGGGCGGTCCCGGCGGAAACATGGTGCGCGCCGCTGGCCAGGCCGGTTATGCGCGCCGGCACCATGCCGAACTGGAACATCAACTGGTTGCGCGCGTGCGGCCCGAAGCCCAGCATCTCGTACAGAAAGATCACGGTGTTGAGCGCGATCAGGAAATAGGTGATGTAGGGCGTGCTGAACCGCGGCGTGTCGTCCTTGATGGGAATCATCGCTGATGCATATGCCGGCCACTTGCCATGCCGGCGGCAGGGAATTCCGATCCCGGTTGACCGAAAGGGTCAGCCGCCTTCACGATAGCAGACAGACCTTTATGGACGGAGTCCTGGTTATTGACAAGCCGGCGGGGTTTACCTCGCACGACGTGGTTAACCGCGTGCGCCGCATCCTGCAGGAGCGCTCGGTGGGTCACCTGGGCACCCTCGACCCCCTCGCCACCGGGGTCTTGCCCCTGGTGGCCGGGCGCATGACCCGCCTGGCCCAGTTCTACACCGCTTCCGAGAAGACCTACGAAGGCGCGATCCGCTTTGGCTTCGCCACCGATACCTACGACGCTGAAGGCGAGCCCCTGGCGCCACCGCAAATCGTTAATGCAACACTTGAACAATTACAGAAAATCGCTCAGCGCTTTACCGGGCGCATCCGGCAGATGCCGCCCCCGTTCTCCGCCAAGAAGATCCATGGCGTGCCCGCTTACAAGCTGGCCCGCAAGCATCGCCAGGTGGAACTCCAGCCCGTGGAGGTTGAAATCAAGGACTTTGAGCTGCTGGAGTGGGAGGGCGAGCAGGCCCGCTTCCTCGCCCGCGTAGCCTCCGGCACCTACATGCGGTCGGTAGCCCACGAAATGGGGCAAATCCTGGGCTGTGGCGCTCACTTGGCAGCCTTGCGCCGTACCGCGCTAGGCGAGTTCGTCATTGCCGACGCCCACACTCTGGAGCAGCTGGAGGCAGCCGCCCAGCAGGGATGCGCCCAGGACCTGTTCGTCCATCCCCGCAAGCTGCTGCCGGAAATGCCCAGCGTTAATGCTAATGAAGAAAACGTGGCCCGCATTCGGGCAGGGCGCGCGGTAAACCTGCCTGAGCTGTCGCGGGCCCGCCTGGTCAAGGTCTTTCAAGGGCAGAGCGAGCTGGTCGCCATTGCCACCCGGGTCGCGGGAACTCTATTCCATCCCAAGATCGTGCTGGCTGTCGAACCGCAAACCACCGCAAGCCGGAATCTCTAAATCGCCGATGAGCACGCGCGGGCTGCTGGCCTGGGTATATGCAACGTCCGATAACAGGTATTATGTAAAGTCCACGTTCCCGCCCGACGTCTTGCTGCCGCGCTATCTCCGGCCTAAGCTGGACCTGCATGCAAGGATGTAGCCGATGAACAGATTTGCGGCAACCCCACTCCTGCTGGCCTTAGCCCTGGTGCTGGCCGCCTGCGGAGGCGGAATGAGCTCCGGCACGCAGCCCCCTCCACCTTCCGTCCTTCCTCCCGCCTTCGTTTACATAAGCAACACTAGCGCCAATAAACTGACCGGCATTAACGTTGCCGGCGGCAAGCCAGCACAGATTGGCATCAGCCTGCCGGATCCAGGCGGAAGCGCCCCGATAGGCCTGGTGGCCACCGGCAGATTGCTTTACGTCGCCAACTCCGGCTCTGGAACCATCAGCGGTTTCAGCTTTGATGCCACTACCGGAGCTTTGCACACCTTGCCCGGTTCGCCCTATTCCGCCGCCGCAGGCGTGAGTCAGCTTGCCCTCTGTCCAGGCAACCGCCAACCCACAGCTCCCCGCTTCCTATACGCGGTGACCAGTTCCTCGGTTCTGGGGTACAACATCACCAGCACCGGTCAGCTTACTTCCGTCCCGGGCTCACCCTTTGGCGCCGGAAGCCAGCCCGCCGCCGTGCTGACGGATGCGGCGTGCAATTTTGTGTTTATCGCCAACAAGGGTTCGAACAATATTTCCGTGTTCTCGGTAAATTCCAGCAGCGGACTCCTGACTCCCGTTCCTGGGTCGCCATTCGCCGCCGGCAGCGCGCCGGTGGCGCTGGCCACGGGCGATGGCTTTCTCTTTGCCGGCAATTCGGGATCGAATAACATCTCCGTCTACACCATCAACCGTAGCGTCGGCTCGGGAGGCGGGTTCCTGACCCAGGTGGCGGGCTCGCCTGCCTCCGCCGGCGCTTCGCCCAGCGGCCTGGTATACCTCAGCCCCACGCTCTATGTCGCCAATTCCGCTTCCAATGATGTATCCGCCTTTACGGTTACGCTAAATACCGGCAGGCTCATACCCGTGACCGGGTCCCCAGTTCTGGTCGGCGCCAATCCCATGGCCATGATCAGCCTATCCCCGCCGGCCAATAACCTGACCCAGCAACAGTTCCTATACGTGGCCAACGCCGGTTCCAACAACCTGAGTGGATTCACCATCGGAGCCAACGGCACTCTGACCGTCGTGCAGGCCTTTCCGTTCCCTGCCGGTACCAATCCCCGAGCCCTGGTGTTTGCCTGCGGCCAGTGCGGCTATCCGTGATTGATTGACGATTGGAAACTGGCCCGAGCCAGTGGAGACAATCGCGGCACGATTTTTAAACGTTAGGGTAAGTCTTCAATCATTAATCCTGCCCGACAGTAAGCCTTCCAGCTCTTCCCGCACCCGGCGCGTCGTCTCCAGGCGCTCGGGCGTAGCTTCCACCACCTCTGATTTGTACTGAAAGACTTGCCGGCCGCCCATCTCGATGAGCACGCCCATGGCTTCCCCCATGCGCCAGCCGGGCGTGCCAATTATGCGCAGACCGTCGGGCGTGGCCTCCAGCAGCGCGATCACGTTCTCGCGCACGGCGCCAATGGCTTTGGGAAAACGCTCAAAGGTTTCTAGCTGGAATCCGGCCAGATAGATGCGCTGCAATTGTTCGGCGGGATCGGGCATGAGAAATTGACGATTGAAGACTTACGATTGACGATTTCGCCGAGGAGCGCACTCGTCAAGGGGGAGTACCTTCACGCCTGAAGGCGATCAGGATGGCGCCCGCGGGCTCTGACGCCCGCAAAGCGGCGTCACATCTTGTACCGCCCCAGGTCTTCGTCGTTCAGGTTCTCCAGCCACTTGCGCAGCTCTTCGCTGGAGACGCGGTCGGAAACCGAGCTGGCCAGCTTGGATGACTTGAGCACATCATCTTCCACGAAGATGGGACAATCCACGCGCAGCGCCAGGGCCAGCGCGTCCGAAGGCCGCGAATCAACGCTGATGATGCGCCCGTCGCGTTCCAGCCAGATCACGGCAAAGAAGGTGTCTTCCCGCAACTCCGTTACAACTACTTTGTGCACCAGCGTATCCAGGCCGGTGAGCACGTTCTTGAGCAGGTCATGAGTCATGGGCCGCGGGGTGGTGACTTTTTCGATTTCCAGGGCGATGGCGTTGGCCTCGTAAATTCCCACCCAGATGGGTAGCACCGAGTCTCCTGCCACGTCTTTGAGGATCACGATGGGCATGTTGGTCACCGGGTCCATCATCAGCCCGCGAATTTTCATTTCCACTTCCATCGTGCCCTCCCTGCCCATCACAGCTCCCGCCTTCCATGGTGCCTGCTACATTAGAACGCTAATTCCTGCGATTGGCTGTTTAAAAACTCGCTTACGGCCGATTCCTTGCCGGAAAACGCTAGTTCTCCCACCAGGCTGTTAGGGAACGCCTGCGTCACCCGAACCGGCACGTAGCTGCCGCTGGCCAAATTCTGCTCCCCGCAGGCGGTGAAGTTTAGCACTTTATTTTGCGAAGTGCGTCCAATCCATTGGCCACGGGCGGGGTTACGCCCTTCGATCATGACCTCCAGCACTTCCCCAACCTGTTTCTGGTTACGGCCGTTCTGGATCTGCTTCTGCTTCTCCTGCAGCACCGCCAAGCGGCGGGACTTTTCCTGATCCGGGATGTGGTCCATAAACTTCAGGGCCGGGGTGTTGGGCCGCGGCGAATATTTGAAGGAAAACACGCTGTCGTAACCCACCTCGTCCATCAGGGAGAGCGTCTGCTGGAAGTCCTCTTCATTCTCGCCGGGGAAGCCCACGATGATGTCGGTGCTGATGCTGATCGGCCGCCGCGCCGCCTTCATCCAGCCAATGCGCTCCAGGTATTGCTCGCGCGTGTACAAGCGCTGCATCAGGCCAAGCACCCGGGTGGAGCCGCTCTGCACCGGCAAGTGGACCTGGTCGCAAAGCGCCGGCACTGCGTCCAGGGCTTCCACGATGTCGCGGCCGAAATCGCGCGGGTGCGAAGTGGTAAACCGCACCCGGCGAATGCCCGGAACTTCTCCCACCGCCGCCAGCAGCTCGGCAAAGCTCTTCTTTCCTGAAGGATCAAGGTAGGAGTTAACGTTTTGCCCGAGCAGCTGGATTTCCGTGTAGCCGGCGTCGGCCATCCGCCGCGCTTCCTCGAGAACTGAGCTGGCGGTCCGGCTGCGTTCCTTGCCCCGAGTGTAGGGCACCACGCAGAAGGCGCAGAATTTATCGCAGCCCTCAATGATGGTGATGTAGCCGCGGTAGGGATTGGAGCGCGAAGTGAACTCGGTTTCGAAGCAATCGTCGGTCTGGCGGTCGTCGAGGCCGGTCACGCGCTGCTTCCCTGCCTCGATCTGCACCAGCATCTCCGCCAAGTTGCGGTACGAAGCCGAGCCGCACACCAAGGACACGTGCGGCGCGCGCTCGAATATCTTTTCCCCCTGTTGCTGGGCCACGCAGCCCAGCACGCCGAACTTTTTGCCCTGCGCGGCCATTTTCTTGAAGTCAGCCAGGCGGTGGAAAACCTTCTGTTCGGCTTTGTCGCGGATGGAGCAGGTGTTGTAGAGGATCAGGCCGGCTTCCTGCACACTCTGGACCTGGCGGTACCCCTCGGCCAGGAGCGTGCCGATGACCTTTTCCGAGTCATGGACGTTCATCTGGCAGCCGAAAGTTTCAATGTAAAAGGTCTTTTCCGGGGGCTGCGCCATTAGAGAAAGTATAGCGCAGGTGAGCTAAGGCCTTTCACCACAAAGGACACGAAGGAACACCAGGGGAAAATCAAAGATCCTTGGTCTCCTTCGTGACCTTTGTGGTGAAGAATTTAACGGGAAACGCTGCGGACCAGCTCCAGGAACGCCGCATGCACCCGCTTGTCTTCGCTGAGCTCAGGATGGAAGGTCGCGGCCATGGTCTTTCCCTGGCGCACCAGCACGGGATCGTCGCTCTCGCGCGCCAGCACCTCAACGTCCTTGCCGACGCGCTCGATCCTGGGGGCGCGAATGAACACCATCTCCAGCGGATCACCGCCGGGAGTCATCTGTCCCTCACGGATGGAACTGTCAATCTGCCGCCCGTAGGCATTTCGCCGGATGGTAATGTCGAGAGCTCCCAGTCCAGGCTGATGCGGATTTTCCACCTGGTTGGCCAGCAGGATGGCCCCCGCGCAAGTGCCGAAGGTCGGCTTGGCGCGCACAAATTGCTTCAGTTTTTCCAGGCCTTCCTCGCCCAGCAGCTTGAGGAAGGTGCTGGACTCACCGCCCGGAATCACCAGCGCTTCTACTTCGTCCAGTTGCTCCGGCTTGCGCACCAGCACCACCTCCGCGCCCAGTTCCTCCAGACGCTTGTGGTGCGCGTCGAAATCACCTTGCAGGGCTAACACTCCGATCTTCATAAAAGCAGCCATTGGCAATTGGCAGTTAGCATTTAGCCGGTAAACTTCTTTCCTAACATCCACAAACACAGTTCAGGGGGTAAGTGCTAATTGCTAAATGCCAAGTGCCAGCTACTTGCTACTGCCCCGGCTTCGCGCGCGAATACTTCGCCACGTACTCCGGCACCTCATGCACTGCGCTGGCCTCGTGCTCCACCGGCTTTCCCGGAACCAAACTCAGCGGCAGAACCCCCGCCCAAACCGGATAAGCCAGATCCTCCTCCTTGTCCTTCGGGCCGCCGGTGCGAATCTTAGCCGAAGCCTCGGTCAAAGGCAGCTTGAGCACGGTTGTGGCCTTGAGTTCCTGCGGCGTAGGCCATCGCGCTTCCGCCCAGCGCCCGGGCACAATGTGCTCGGTGATGGCCTGCAGCGCGGCCATTTTTTCCTCTTGCCCTTCGACCACAGATGCCTTTCCCAACACCACTACCGAGCGATAGTTCATGGAATGGCTGAAGGCGGCGCGCGCCATCACCAGCCCATCCAGCAAGGTGACCGTGACGCACATCTCAATTCCCTTCTCCAGATTGCGCAGCATGCGGCTGGCCGCCGAACCGTGGATGTAGATATGGTCACCCACGCGGGCGTAGCCCGTGGGAATAACGTAGGGCTGGCCGTCGCTGACAAAACCTACGTGGCAGACAAATCCCACGTCGAGAATCTGGTTAACGGTTTCGCGTTCGTGCGTGCCGCGCTCGGGATGGCGGCCAAGGGTGGTGCGCGGCGTGAGCAAAGGTTCGGTATGAGATGTGGTCATGTTTGTGATAGCACTTAGCAATTGGCACTTAGCATTTAGCCCCTGAACTGCCACTCGGGAATCAGCAACAAAGCCGACTGCTAAGTGCTAATTGCCAAATGCTAAGTGCACGCGGGGCAATTACCATCCGCGCTTTTGCAGCATCTCTGATTCCGCGATGGCCGCCACCGCCAGTCCTTTCATGGCACCCGCCAGGTCCTCGGAGACTTCCAGCAACACTTTAGGATCGCTGTAGTGCGTGGTGGCGCGAACAATGGCCCGGGCGCGGCGCTCCGCTTCCTCAGCCGGAGCAAAGCTGGTGGAATCCTTCATGAAGATGCCCGAACCCACGAAAACCGACTCCGCTCCCAACTGCATCACCAGCGACGCGTCTGCGGGCGTGGCAATGCCTCCGGCCGAGAAGTTGGGCACAGGCAGCTTCCCTTCCCTGGCCACCATGCGCACCAGTTCGTAAGGCGCCTGCAGGTCCTTGGCCCGGGCATAAAGTTCTTCGTCGCGCAACACGGTCAACTCGCGCATCTCCTGCATGATCTGGCGCATGTGCTTCACCGCGTGCACGACGTCGCCGGTGCCGGCCTCACCCTTGGTGCGGATCATGGCCGCGCCCTCGGCAATGCGGCGCAGTGCTTCGCCCAGATTGCGCGCCCCGCACACAAAGGGCACGGTAAAAGCGTGCTTGTCCACGTGGTGAGCCTCATCGGCCGGGGTAAGCACTTCCGATTCGTCAATGTAGTCCACGCCCAATTCTTGCAGGATCTGCGCCTCGGCGAAGTGGCCGATGCGGCACTTGGCCATCACCGGAATGTCCACCGTCTGCATGATTTCGCGGATCTTCTTGGGCGAAGCCATGCGGGCCACGCCGCCTTCAGCGCGAATCTGCGCCGGTACCCGTTCCAGCGCCATTACCGCCACCGCGCCCGCGCGCTCGGCGATTTCCGCCTGCTCGGCGTTGGTCACGTCCATGATGACGCCGCCCTTCAGCATCTCCGCTAGCCCGGTTTTCAGCCGCAGGCTGCTACTGCCATTTTTTTCTGACATGATCTTCTGGCTCCTCAAGTCAGGATAACTCTCAGATTGGTCCTCAGAAAAGGTCCATTTAGTTGATTTTTGCTGTACCATTTAAGAGTGCCCAAGAAGGCCACTACCCTGCCCCTGCCGCTGCCCCATCCGCCCCAGCACGCCCCGCGCTTCCGCTGGTTTTACGAGGAGTTGCGCGCCGCCATCCTGGCCGGACGCTTGCAGCCGGGAGCCCGCCTGCCCGCCACCCGCGACCTGGCGCGGGAATACGGACTTTCCCGCGGCACCATTGTGGCTGCCTTCGAGCAGCTGGGCTCGGAAGGCTACGTGGAGGGCAAAACCGGTTCCGGCACCTACGTCAGCCAGGTGCTGCCGGAAGAGCTCCTGCAGGTGGGCCGGGTGCGGGCGCAAGGCGGCAGCAGCCGCCGCCGTCCACAGCTGTCGCTTTATGCCCGCCGCCTGCAGCCCATGCCTGCCGTTGACCGCGGCCCGGCGCGCGCCTTCCGCGCCAATCTGCCCGCCCTGGATGCCTTCCCCACCGCGCTCTGGGCGCAGGTGGCCGCCCGCCGCCTGCGCCGCGTCTCCTGGCGCCTGCTGGCGGGAGGCGATCCGCTCGGCTATTTACCCCTGCGTCAGGCCGTAGCCGGATATCTCAACACCTCGCGCGGGGTGAAGTGCTCGCCCGAGCAGGTGCTCATCGTCTCCGGGGTGCAGGAGGCTTTGGACCGTGCTGCTCATCTCCTGCTCGATCCCGGCGACCCGGTGTGGATGGAGGAGCCCGGCTACCCCCGCGCGGCCATTGTGTTTCGCGCCGTGGGCGCCCGCATCTGCCCTACCCCGGTGGATGGCGAAGGCTTCGACCTGCAATATGGAAAGCGGCGCTGGCGGCGAGCCAAACTGGTTTACGTCACCCCGGCCCATCAATTTCCCCTGGGTGTGACCATGAGCCTGCGCCGCCGCCTGGAACTGCTGGAGTGGGCCCGCGAATCCGGCGCCTTGATTTTCGAAGATGACTACGACAGCGAGTACCGCTATGCCGGCCGCCCCATCCCCGCCATGCAGGGCCTGGACCGCAGCGGCGTAGTTATTTTTTCCGGCAGCTTCAGCGATGTCCTGTTTCCCGCCCTGCGCCTGGGCTACGTAGTCATTCCCCCGGATCTGGTGGACGCCTTTGCCGCCGCCGAATCCTCCAGCACCCACCATCCCCCGCCCCTGGAGCAGGCCATCCTTTCGGATTTCATCAACGAAGGCCACTTCGCCCGCCACATCCGGCGCATGCGCGAGCTTTATGCCGAGCGCCTGGCGGCTTTCCTCCAGGCCGCCCATAGCCGCCTTGCGGGACTGCTGGAAATCCCCCCCGTAGAAGCCGGCCTGCAGACCGTGGGCTGGCTCCAAGGCAAGCTCACCGCAGAGCAGGCCGCCGCTGCCGCCCGCAAACACGACGTGGAAGTCGTGCCCCTGAGCCGCTATTCCCGCGCCCCCAAGACCAAGGGATTGTTGCTGGGCTTCGCCGCTGTGGATGTGCCCGAACTGCAAAGCGGCGTGGACCGCCTGGCGCGGGCGCTGGAGCAGGCTGACTAGCGGTCCACGAACTTGGCGAACATTCTGTGCGGGTCAATGGCGATAAACGTTCCCCGGCTGGAGGCCAGCATCTCGCCGCGCTGGTTGAGGATCTCGGCTGCGTTGATGTGCCGCCGCCCGCGCACGCTCACTCCGCGCGCCTCCACCCGCAGCGGCTTGTTCAAAGGCACCGGCTTCAGGTACTGCACGCTGATCTCAGAAGTCAGGGCCACTACGTTGTGGATCTTGTTTACCTTGCCCATGGCTTCATCGAGGATGGTGGCAATAACCCCGCCATGGGCGTGCCCGGGCGGGCCGGTGTAGCGCCGCCCCAGCCGAAACCGGCTGACAAACCGTTTCGTCTCCTCATCGTAGGAGAACCTCAGGTGCATCCCTTCAGGATTGTTTTTGCCGCACGCGAAGCAATAGTTCTTCTGCTGGCGACTGGCGTGTCCGCGGCCCAGGTGTTTCTTGCGCATAGGAGAACGCTGATTGTAAAGGGAAAACGCCCGCAGAAGAATGGTTTTGCAGCTAAGTAAAACCCGCTGGCGGCTAGAAAACAAAAACCTAGTCGAGTCGGTCAATGTCGCTGGGGGTTGAGGCGGGCGCCTAGCTCCGGATCATGGTGAATCCGCCGGAGCCCGAGCAGTTCACCGATACTCCGTTCAGGGTCCAGGTCCCGGATATGGACCGGTCAGGATTGACGGTGCCTTGCAGATTTAAAGTATTGGATCCACCGCCCGATGATAACCCTTTGACAGTAAGCGACATGGCTGTCGTGCCGCCGCCACCCGTGTAATACCCGTACCCCCCGCCGCCGGAAAACTGGACCACTCCGGATGCAGTGGTCTGCGACTGGAAACACGAACTGGCCGGATTAAATGTCAGGTTGGAAACATTCAGAACAGTGCCCCCCACTTCCGTGAGCGATGCGGAAAAGGAGAACGCCGTCCCTCCACTGGTCTTTTGCAGCGTGGCAGTCCAATTACCGCTTAGGTTGACCGGTTTAACTTGATTGCTGTTTCCGCATCCCAGCAGGACAAGGGTGCCGGCAAGAGTGAAGCACAGAACTGTCAAGCGCATAGAGATAGGGTCCCGGAGGCAAAGATGCTTAAGACGGCAGAATGGATGCGTGTTGCTGGTCGAATTGCTCGATTTTCCATGGAAGTGAAATTGGGAGGACTGCCTAAGGCCGGGAGGGGGAGGGTGAACTCATGGGTTTCAGTCCACAGCCCTCAATTATCAGACATGGTGCGCTCTTCGTTTTGCGCGCGTAGCACGCAGTCCACCGCATAGGGAGCGCGGTGTGCGGGTTCATGGAAGTGGCGCACCTGCATTTCTCCCAGCAGTCCCAGGGCAAGCAGTTGCACCCCGGCCAGGATGAGTACCGCGGCAAATATCATGAGCGGACCGTGCTCGCTCATCATGTGCGTGCCCCGCAGCAATTTCTCCCCCAGCAGCCAGAACGACACCACCGCGCCGGCCAGAATGCTGCTCATACCCAGGCTGCCGAAAAAATGGAGCGGCCGCGAAAGGTAGCGCAGCAGGAAGCGGATGGTGATCAGATCGAAAAAGACCCGGAAAGTGCGCGACAGCCCGTAATGGGAGTTGCCATGCTCGCGGTTTACATTGCGGATGGGCACTTCGCAGATGGAAGCGCCCTGCCACGAAGCCAGCGCCGGAATAAAACGATGCAGCTCACCGTATAGCGGAATGCCCTCCAGGACCTCGCGTCGGTAGGCTTTGAAGGTGGTGCCGAAGTCGTGGATATTGACTCCGCTCAGCTTGGCCATCAGCCAGTTGGCGCAACGGGAAGGAATGCGCCGCAGCCACAGGTTATCAATGCGCCGCTTGCGCCAGCCGCTCACGATGTCATAGCCCTCTGCCAGCCTCTCCAGGAACATGGGAATGTCGGCGGGATCGTGCTGCAGGTCGCCATCCATGGCGATGATGTAGCGCCCACGGGCGTGGTCAAAGCCGGCGGCCAGGGCCGAAGTCTGGCCGAAATTGCGCCGCAGCTTGACCACTACCACACGGCTGTCCACGGCGGCGATTTCGCGCAGCAGGGGAAATGTATTGTCGCGGCTGCCGTCGTCCACCAGCACCAGCTCGAAGGTATCCCCGGTGGTCTCCATCACCGCCTTGAGGCGGTCATAGAGTTCGGTGACGTTATCCTCTTCGTCGTGAAGGGGAACCACAATCGAATACTTGGGCACAGTGCCCACTATTATACGGGAGTTCGTTGGGTTCCGGAGTTGGCAGCCTGGACTACCCACACCCTTTCCCGAGGCCACTTGGAGTGCCGTCACGGGCGAGTGGAGGCGCGCCCGGTCGCTGGAGCGCGCCTGCCTCCTTGGTTCTGCCCAACTGCAATTATTCCTGCAGCGACTCGATGTAATGCGTCAGGTTACTGATGCGCTGCTGCACTTCCGCGTCGTGGCCCCGGCTCATGGAGCGGTACACATTGCCCCACATCGGCATTTCTGCGGTGCCATGTGCGGGGACGTTCAGGTCGCCCACAATCGAGCTGTACACGTGGTTGGCCGGGAACTTGCCGTTGTTGCTCTTGGCCAGCTGGGTCAAGTCCGTGGGCGCCGTCTTAAGCGCCGTTGCCGCCGGCCCGCTTCCCTTCGCGTCGGCTCCGTGGCAGGCGGCGCATTGGTTCGTGTACATTTCTTTTCCCGATACCGGTGAGGTGTAGCGCGCCGGCACCTTCTTGATTTTCTGCGCCGCGGCGCCCAGGCTCACCACCATCATCAGCATTAGCAGTACCGCTGTTTTTCTCTGCGACATTCTCTTCCTCCGGGCCGGCGAGCGGCGGGGATAAGGCGCTGGCCGCATTGCCAGAACGCCGCGCCGTCAATTCACTGGCCGTGAGTCCAGCCTACGAAGGCCCCTGTGGATTTTCCGTAATTCGCGTCACCCGCCACTGTGACGCTTGCACGCCGGACATGTGTCCGCCGCGGGCTCCCCCGCATTGCGTCTGCATGGCCCTGGGGTGTATATACCTACTTCCCTTCCCGGGAACTCAACATGATCAAAAGAATCTGCCTTCCGCTTATTGCCCTGTTTCTAACTTTGTGTTTGGCAGCCTCCGCCGCGCAAAAGCCTCCTCTGACGCTCGATGATTTCTTCAACTCTGTGGACATTAGCGCGGTGAGGCTCTCGCCCGACGGCCGCTCGGTCGTCATCGCCACCCAGCGTGCCGACTGGAAGCAGCAGATATTCCGCAAAGACCTGTGGCTCTATCATGACAACGGCCAGGGCGGCGGCTCGCTGACGCAATTGACCGAGAGCGGGCACGATTATGATCCGCGCTGGTCGCCCGACGGGCGCTGGATCGCATTTGTCTCCGACCGCGAGCTCTCCTCCGAGAACGAGGAACAGAATTCGCCCGGGAAGGGCGCGGAGAAGAAGCACATCACGCAGATCTATCTCATCTCCCCGGCGGGCGGCGAAGCCTTCCCCGTAACCTCCGGCGCGGAATCGGTACATACCTTCGCCTGGTCGCCCGATTCCCGCACGCTCTACTTCGCCACCCGCATCCCCTGGTCACCCGACCAGGAGGAGGCCTACAAGAAAGAGTGGAAGGACGTGGTTCAGTACCGTGAAGAAGAACGGGGCGACACTGTTTACGGCTTGAGTTTGGACGACGCTCTCGCCCGCCATGCCGCCGAAGGCACCAAGTCCAGTGAGGATCATGAAAAGAAGGAGAAGCAGCCGCCTGCCACCCCCGGCGCGCGCCTTCTCACCACCTCCGCCTATCGCGTTGCCGAAGTGGAGCCTTCGCCCGATGGCCGCACTCTCGCTTTCTCTACCGGCTCCATCTCGGAACGCGTGGAAGGCGTGAAGCCGTATGAGATATACGCGCTGGATCTGGGCGGCGCCTCGTCTCAAGCCGCCCGCCAGCTCACCCATAACAATGCCCTCGAAGAGCATGTGCGTTGGGCGCCAGACAGCCGTCATCTTTTCTTCCGCGTGGATATGGGTTCGGTCGAGGGCAAGTATCAGGACCTGCAGTCGCGCGTGTACTCGTTGGATGTGGCCAGCGGCCAGACCACGCGCTGGGCAGCCACTTTCGGCGGTCCACTCAGCCCGTTTGAAATCACCGCAGCGGGCGCGCTGCTCGCTCCGGCGCGTCTCGGCACCCAGGTGCAGGTTTATGAGCAGCGCGCTGCCGCTGCACCGTTTGAGAAGAAAGCGGGCTGGCCCGGCACCTATGACAGCATCGCCATTGCCGACCATTCTCCGCGCGTTGCCGTCGTCTACTCCTCGCTGCAGCGGCCCACCGAGGTTTATCTCGCCGACAGCACGGATAAACTTGCCGAGGCTCGCCAGATCACCGCCTTCAATAAGCTCTTCACCGAGCGCGCTCTGCCGGAGGGCAAGCCCTACAGATGGACCGCCGACGACGGCTCGCCGGTGGAAGGCATGCTCCTCTACCCTCCCGGGCACTTTGGCGAGAAGCATCTGCGCATGCTCACCCTGATTCACGGCGGCCCCGCCGACGCCGATGGCGACCACTTTGAAGCCGACTGGTACCAATGGGCCGGTCTGGCCGCTACCAATGGCTGGCTGGTGTTCGAACCCAACTACCGCGGCTCCAGCGGATACGGCGACAAATTCATGAGCCAGATTGTGCCCCATCTGGTTTCCCGCCCCGGCAAGGACATCCTGGAGGGCATTGACGCTCTGGTCAAAGATGGTGTAGCCGACCCCAACCAGCTCGCGGTTGCCGGCTACAGCTACGGCGGTTACATGACCAACTGGCTGATCACCCAGACTACCCGCTTCAAAGCCGCCATGACCGGCGCCGGCGCCGTGGAGCACGCCGCCAACTGGGGCAACGACGACCTCACCTACGATGACGCCTTCTATCTTGGCGGGCGCCCCTGGGAAGCCGAATCCATGTACAACCAGGAGGCCGCGCTCTGGCAGATCAACAAGGTGACCACGCCCACCCACATCGTCGGCGGCTCCCAGGACATTCGCGTCAGCATCCTGGAGCAATACCTGCTCGAGCACGCGCTGCGTTCCCTGGGCGTGCCCTGCACTTTGCTGCTCTTCCCCGGCGAAGGTCACGGTTTGGGCAACAATCCCTGGCACGGCAAAATCAAGGTGCGGGAAGAGCTCAAGTGGCTGCAGAAGTACGCCGGCGGTGGCGCCGCGGCCGCAGCTGCCGCCGGCCGCTGATAATCCTTTGTGGCGCGGGACGTGCCGGGCGTGCTCCCGCCCGGCGTAGCCGCGGCTGCTGCTGATAATTTTGTCCAAAACACGCCGTTCCGGCTGCCGTGCGGATTGTAACTACCAACTGCCAGCTACCAACTGCTTGTTTCCAGCTGCCATCTACTGGTTGTGATCTCTTCTTCTGATGTGCTGATTGTGGGCGCGGGCGCAGCCGGACTGGCTGCGGCGCAGGCGCTCACCGCGGCCGGCCGGCTTGTCACCATCCTGGAGGCGCGCGACCGCATTGGGGGCCGCATCTTCACCCACCCCGCCAGCACTCCCGGGATGCCCATTGAATTGGGGGCGGAGTTCGTCCACGGCCGCCCGCCAGAGATTTTTCGTTTGGCAAATCAGGCCGGCGTGGCACTCCAGGAATTGCGCGGCGAATTCTGGTACGCACAAAATGGCAAATTATGCCAGGATGACTTTCCCTCAGAGCGCAGCGCGGTCTTCCAGCGTATGCACAACCACCGCGGCCCCGATATCTCCTTCCGCCGCTTTCTCGACGAATATTGCGCCGACCTGCCCGCCCAGGAAAAACTTTGGGCGCTCGCCTACATCGAGGGCTTTCACGCTGCCAATGCCGAACTGATCAGCCTGCGCTCCATCATGGAAGGCGAAAAGGCGGAGGAAGAAATTGAAGGCGACCGGCAGTTCCGCCTGGTCCATGGTTACGGCAGTTTGGTGGAAGCTTTGCGCCGAGCCATCGTCCCCGCACTTTGCCAGTGGCGGTTGAACCACGTGGTCCGCAGCATCCGCTGGGATCCGGGCGAGGTGAAGGTGGAAACCTGCTCCGCGGCAGAAGACGCACTGCCTCTCTTTCGCGCTCCCTGCGTCCTCATCACTCTTCCCCTGGGTATTCTCCAGTTGCCACCCCAATCGCCGGGAGCTGTCCAATTTCTTCCCGCATTGGACATGAAACAAGCGGCACTTGGGCAATTGGCCATGGGGTCGGCGGTCCACCTCACGCTGCAATTTCGCGAACCCTTCTGGAGGGACCCGGCGCTCACCGGAACCGCCGGCGGGTTGGGACGCTTCCTCTTTCTCTTTTCCGATAACCCCTGGTTTCCCACCTGGTGGAGCAAGCTGCCTGCGGACGAGCCGCTTTTGACCGCCTGGTGTGCAGGGCCGCGGGCGCAGCAATACTGCGGCCAGCCACAATCGGTTATTGCGGGGAAAGCAGTGCAAGCTCTGGCGGCAATTCTGGGAATGAGCGCACAGCGAGTTAACGGCCTTCTTCAGGCCGCTTATGTTCACGACTGGCAGGCCGATTTATTTTCTCGCGGAGCTTACAGTTATGTTCTGGCAGGAGGCGCGGAGCAGGCACAGCGTCAGCTGGCTGCGCCGATTGCGGGAACGCTCTTTTTTGCGGGTGAAGCCACGGACTTTCACGGCCATCACGCCACCGTCCATGGCGCCATGGCCAGCGGCTATCGGGCAGCCGCTGAGATACTGCGCACCCGTTCCAGTTCTTAGCTCGGTCCGAGGGCTGAACTGGCCGACTACTTCGTGCCCGCTTTCCGCATCCGCCGCACTTCCATGAAGGTGAGCGCGGTGGTCACCGAAATCACGGAGCCAAACAACACCATCAGAATCGCTGCGCTATCCATGTGTCAGTTCTTCTCCCCAAGCCCCGCCAGTTTCTTTGGCGGTGCGAAGTTTTGCAAGTACCAAGGTAGTTCCCTGCTGGTTACAGGTAAATATTACTTTAGTGATGTTGCCGGATTCCTTCCTCATGACGCAACCTGAGATGCGCCTTATGCCCTCTTGCGGAAGGTTTATGAAGGCTACGCTGCTCAATTTGTGGCAGGAGAACGAAACCCGGGTAGTCCGCTATCCGCTGGTATTGGGAGTCTTGTTCGTGCTGGTAGCCTCCTTCCTGGGGCTCCTGCAGGACACCAGAGGCGATGCCATTTCTGGATTTCTTTCCGTCTCCCGCTAGGACGATCGAGGAGCTTTTATGACAAATCCGACGGCACGAGAGCCTAAGGGGTGGAAGAAACTTGCCCGCCGCCTGCTCTCCTTTTCGCAGTACCTGACTGGCCAGGATCCCATGGTTGAAAATAGTAACGACGCGATTTTCAACGCTACGTTTCCCGAGATTGCGAATACCGGCGACGAAAAACGGGTGCTTAGCCGGCATCGCATTTGCATTCCGGCGGTCCTGAGCTATGGCATCGCTGCCAGTTCGGAACAGACCGAGGTAACCAACTTGAACGAACGAGGCCTGTTCGTATTCTGCAGCACCTTGTTGGCTCACGGAACCATGATCCAGGTGGAAATGGTGCTCCCGGCGGAGCTCAGCATCTACGGCAGGCGCCGCGTCCGCTATCACGCCAGCGTGGTGCGGGTGGAACCCCAGCCCAGTGGCCAGCGCTTCGGCGTCGCTGCCGCCATTAAGAAGTGCGAGCAGCTGCCTCTGGAAAATAACCAGGCCATGGCGGCGAAAGTCTAGAGTAATTTCACAGACCTTCCAGCGTTGAGGTTCGAGCGCGGAGCAGGCATTACGCTTATGTCAGAGATGTAGTAGCGCTGGAACTTTCAAACTTCCTTGCGCTCTTCGTGTAACTCCATTTGCGCGTACAACTGGCTCAGCCATTCCTGCAGGTGCTGGCGCGATTCCTCACCCATGTAAAGGAAACGGATTCCCACCAGGCCCCCGGTGTCTCCCCACACTACCTCGCCTTTGGCCTCTACGGGGAAAGGTTCAAGGCTGGGCAGGTCAAACTGCAAGCGCACTATTTCCTGCAGGCTGGCGCCAAGCGCCACGCGTAAGGCCAGGCCGCCCTCGCTGATGTTCATCATGCGGCCTTCGGCGATGCTCTCCTCAGCCATGCGGACGCGAACCGGTAAGTCCACGGCGAAACGGAAGTAGCGGCGGTGCTCGCGCTCCATGGATAGGCGCGCCATCTCCAGATAAGCCTCAAAGCGCTCCGGCGCCAAGGGCTTTCCCAATACGAAATTAGCGCCCTCCTCCATGGCCGTGGTGATGGAGGTAGAGCCATTGACCACGGCGAAGATGGTGGACATGCGGTTGGAGCCGCTGCTGCGGACGGTCTTCAACAGCTCCCGTCCCGCCGGCACATCATCGCAGTCAATAAGAAATCCGTCCAGGTGGCGGCGCACACAAATTTCGGTGGCGCTGCCTGCCTCAGCGCGCACCTCTACGTCAATGCCGGAGTGCTCCAGTGCGGGCCGGACCAACTCCAGCAGCTCACGTTCTTGCGTTACCAGCAGGCATTGCAATCGCATGCACTAACCCCATCCCCATCCCGACGTATGTCGGCCACACATCGGCGCGCGCGTCTGGGAACGCGGTGCTCACATCCTAGGCAAGCTCCGGCACCCCGGAAAAGTGACCAAGGTTGCTGCCCCGCGGTGGCTGCATCACGGTTTGCCGTGACCGCCATCACTGAGGGGGGTGAAATCGGAGGCGACACTAAAGCCAGCACGACTGCAGGTACCCACATGACCAATCCACGGCAAGCTCATGCACTCTCTCGTTGCCAGCGTTGCGGCTACGATTTCCAGCCCCAGGACAAGTTTTGCGCCCAGTGCGGGGCCTTCCTCCGCGACGCCTGGGTGGACCACCGCCTCCTGCTGGCCCTCACCCTGGAACGCGACGGACACAGCGCTGAGGCCCGCCAGGAACTGGAGCGCCTGCTGCTCTCTGAGCCCGAGCATGTGCTCGCCAATCACCTGCTGGGCAACCTGTGCTTCCATGAAGGTGTTTTGCTGGAGGCGATCCGTCACTACGAACGGGCTTTGGCAGGCGCTCCCCGGTTTGCCCGCGGCTACTACGACCTGGGCGTTGCCTGGTATCACCACGGCGACATGCCCGAGGCCATTGACGCCTTCGAGCATTGCCTGCAGATTGACCCCCGCTACAATGCGGCGCACTATCGTCTCGCCGTCTGCTATTTCCATGCCGGCCGCCTGGAGGAAGCGCTGCAGCAGTTCGAGAGCTCGCTCACCCTCACTCCTGAGTATCTGATGGCTCACTACCACATCGGCGTAATCAACGAGCGGCGCGGCGCCTATGCCGCGGCGGAACATGCCTTTGAGCGCAGCCAGGAAGAAGGCGTGGGGGAGGTGAGCAGCCTCTTCCATCTGGCCGCCATTCTGCGCACCCGGGGAGATGAGCAAGGCGCGCGCCGTCTGCTGCAACGCGCCCGCGAGTTCGCCCAGGCTAAAGTTTTGGCCGACTGAGCCCGACCCGGCTTGTCTTACGCCCGGTTCGCCTCCCGCATCGCATGCTCGATGCGGCGGTCAGGAATCAGCCAGATCAGCGCCACCGACACGTAGATGGCCTGTGCGGCCCATGACGACCGCACACTGGTAACAATCGCCACCAGGTAAAGCGCGAGCGAAAGTTTGCCTTTCCAGTCGCTGCCCACCGCCTTCTTGAGCACCGAGCCGGCGCCCTCGGAAGCAATGATCACTCCCTGCAGAATCCAGTACGCCAGGGCAGCCATCAGCAGGACGGCGCCATAGAGCGCCGAGGGTGCCGTCGCAAAATGGTTTTCTCCCATCCAGCCGGTCGCGAACGGAAACAAGGACAGCCAGAACAACAGGTGCAGATTCGCCCATAACATGGCCCCGGTAACCCGGCGTGACGCCTGCAGCATGTGGTGGTGGTTGTTCCAGTAGATGCCTACATAAGCAAAGCTCAGAACGTAGCTGAGAAAGATCGGCAGCAGCGGCCGCAAGGCCTGCACATCTTCCCCAAGCGGCACCTTCATCTCCAGCACCATGATGGTGATAATGATCGCAATCACCCCGTCACTGAAAGCTTCCAATCGCCCTTTAGGCATCTCGCCCTCCCCGCATTGGTGACAGCGACAATTTACCTTGAGGCGACAGAAAGACGCACGGTTTAGCTCTTTGCCCGTTCGGCCGGGGCTCTTCGGCGCACGGCAGGGACCAGCCCTAGAGTTCCCTTGCCTGGCGGTTGGCCTGTGGAATGGGCGTGTCTCCGAAGAGAATGGCGGGCGCGACTTTCGGCGGCTTCGGAACCGGCGGGGTCAACATCCGTCCGGAACGCGGCGACGTGGATGTGGGCCAGGGGTTTTCCTCGTGCCAGGCCAGGTAGGTCATGAATCCGGTCAGCATCAAACCGGCCAGCAAAAGCAGGATGATAAATATGCCGGCAATGCCAAAATTCTTTGCGCTCAGGTCGGCCATGGTTTCTATTTATGCGATGCCTGGCCGGGTGCCGCAGATGGCTGCTTAAGCAGAACGGATAACCACAGCTCGACTCTACTGCGCTAGCGGCTGGCTGGTTCGTTCAAGGGCACTTCGGCCCGCCGGCGAATGTCGTCCAGGGTCTGCTCCCGCCGCACCTCGCCGTTGAGAAACACAGGTTGCAGCAGCCCTCCCGGCACGCTCTTATCGCCCTCGACCGTAATCGTCTTGAAATGATGGTCGCGGCGCACCAGCGCCAGGCGCCCACGCTTCTGTCCCTTGCCGCGGTCGGTCACCGGCTCCTTGTAGACTTCATGGCCCTCACCGGAAATGGTCACCTCGGAACATTTGAAGGCGAACTTCTGGGTGTCGCGGTTGAGCTGTTGCAGCAGCGCCCCGCCCATGCCGAAAGCGATGTTATCGGCTGACCAGCCGGCGCGGGTGGCTGCCGTGAGCACATCCTGGATGGTCCAGTAGTTTACCCCGTCGCCTTGGATGATGCGCACCTTGGGATTGAGCACCTTGTAGCCCTTGGCGTTCGTCTCGAAACCGAACTTGCGCCCCAGAATCTCCAGCACGGTGACCACAATGGTTTTGGGGTCGCCGGAATCCGGGCGGATCACCAGCACCCCGTCGCGGCTCAACACCTGGTCGTGAAGTTCCTCGCCCCAGATGTGCTCGCAGGCGCGGAACACGTCATAGGAATCGCTGACGCAGGCCACGATTCCGTGAGGAAACTGCTCGAGCATGTTGGCGTAGGCATCCCGCTCGCGCTCGCGTCCCCAGGCAGTGATAGTCGAGTGTTCCGCCGCAGGAACGCTGAAGGCGGGCATGTCCCTGACCCCATAATATTGCTGCAGCAGCCGTATGCCCGCCACCGTGTCGGTTCCCTGGAAGTTCACCAGGTGGGCGGCGGCGCCAACCGCCGCGGTCTCCTCGCTGGAAACTCCGCGGTAGCCGAAGTCGTGCAGTTTGAATCCGATAAGCGAGGGATCGCCGGTGCGCTCCAGGTGCGAAAGGAATACCTTTTTGATCTCGCGCGAAAGCGTGGCCACGGTAATCGGGTACCACACCTTCAGCAGCAGCGTTTCCATGTAATTGGTGAGCCAGGGAAACTTCGGGTCGGTGTTCTCCACCGTCATCATCACGTTGGAAACCGGAACCACCGTGCCCTCCGGCACCGCCTTGATTTCCAGCGGCAGCTTCCCTTCCCAATTCCGGTGCAGTTCCAGCCAGCCCTGGCGGTTGAAATAGCCTTCCCCGCCGAAATGCCGGCGGCAGAACTGGTCGGCCTCCTCCACATCCTCCGGGGTAAACACCGGCCCCGCCAGGTAGCGCTTCAGGTAATACTGCAGTCCGAAGAACACCAGGTCCTCAAACATTCCGCCGCGCGACTCGATGTAGCTGTAAACCTTCTGCGTGCCCGGCGGATACTGCCGCCAGTGGGTAAATTTGTAGCTGTCGGTCATCAGGACCAGGTTCTGTCGCATTCTATGAGGAACTCCCACAGTCATTATCCTGCCGCGCTCCGGCGCTGCACAACCTCTGCGCTGGCGCGACCGGGCCGGGCTCTCCGGTTTCCCGCCGTTCAATCGCCGGACCTCAAAGTCCACCGCTGCTGCTTCAGGGCGAAAATGAGTAGGTGAGTTTCACCGCCAGCCGGTGCTGGGTGAGTTGCATGGGATTGGCCGCGGCCAGGCTGGCGAACTGCTGTCCTACGGTGTAGATGATGAAGAAGTCGCTGTCGGGTCGGTAATTCCAGCGCAACCGGATGTTGGCGCTTGCGCCCTGGGTGTTGGCTGTGTTCATCTGCACCAGCGCGGAAAACATCAGAAAGCGGGAGAAAGCGTAATCCGTTCCCAGGTCGCCAAAGATAATGGAGAAATTTCCCTGCGGCAGGCGAAAGCGGTTCCACTGTTCGGCCAGGCTGAGAGACAAATGCTCGTTGGCGCGGTAGGCGCCGCGCAGGCGCGCCTCATTCAAGCGTCCATCGTAATAGCTGCCAAAACGTTCATAGGCATTCCAGGTCAAGCGGCGGTCCTCGGGAGAGCCGTAAGTCAACTGGTGGCGGCTCCAGCGGTAATAGCCCGCCGGAATATAAACGTTCTTATACAGGTTGAAGGGCTCAGTGATGCGCTGGACGAAATTGTCCACAATGTCGTCATCTGTATAGGCGCCGTTGTTGAACAGGGCGCGAAAGGTAGCCTGCCATTCCTGGGTCTGAAGAACTCCCCTGGTATCGGGAGCGTGAAAGAAGAAGCTTTCAAAATTTAACTCGCGCACGCCGCGGATTTGGGGGCGTGGCTTGAAGTTGCCATCCAGGTATTGCGAAATGCTGTTGTTGCGCTCCAGGAATCCGACTTCGGGGTTGAAATTGCGCCCAATCTTATGTTCCTCGGCCACGAATTCAAACAAATTACTGCGGAAAGTCGCCGACCCGCCTACATCGGATTGGTCTCCCACCACCCCTGGGGTGCGAGTTTCTGCCGCCACCGCCGTGACCACCAGGTTCCGGGTAAGCAGAATGCGGGCATCCGCGCCGCCCGTCTGGTTGTATGGATCCAGGGGACTACCGGAGCGCTTGTCCACGCCCATCACCCCGATGTAAGACTGGCCAAAGATAGAGCGCTTCACCCGCACCACCCCGAAATTGGCGTAGGGATTGGGTCCGCTGGAGCGCGTATCCACATCCATCACCCCCAGGTCGAAGCCGCCCAGCGAGCCGGTGACCTTGGCGCCGCCGTTGATGGGGACCTCCTGGCCGCTTACGGGGTCAATGCCGATCTGGCGGCTGAAGAAGAGCAGGTCGCCCTCGCCATCCAGCGGAAAATTGAAGATGCTGGAATTTTCCAGGAAGAACTGGCGCTTTTCCGGAAAGAACAGCTTGTAGGGCGTAAGGTTGAACTGCGTGATGTCCACGTCTGCGTCCGCAAAGTCGGTGTTGCCGGTGAGGTTGGCCACCAGGTTGGAGCGCAGTCCGATCTTCATGTCCAGCCCGCCGGTGTAAAGCGGCTTCGAACCCGGAGGAAGGCCGCTCAGGGCGGCGGCCGGAGGCAGGTGCTGATAGCCGGCTAAGCCGTAAGGCTTGATGATGAACAGGCGGCCGCCGTTAATTTCGGAGATGCCGCGCAGGTCGCCGGCTTCGCTGATTTTGTTAATGCCGGAAAAGCGCTGCCAGCTTGACCACAAGTCCTCTTCGTTTTTGCGGCGTATGAAGCGCTTGAAGTTGATGCCCCACACCACATCGCGCGATTTCGTGAAGTTGAGAGTGGTGAAGGGAATCTCGATGGTCGCGGTCCAGCCCTGCGCGGTGATGCGTGCCGCTGAGGTCCACACTCCGTCCCACCCCGGATCGAACTCGTCGCCGTACATATCCTCCGTCTGCTCTTCCGCGATGACTCCGTCGCGCTGCGTGCCCAGGGCATTGACCTCGAATACATAGGCATTGCGCCGGTCGTGGGTGGAATCAATGATGATTTCGAAGTAGTCGTCCAGTGCCTGGCTCAGGTCGCGGCGCAGTTCAGTGGCCACCATCTGGGCCGCCCGCGAATCCGCGCACTCAACGCCAAAGTAAACCGCCCTCCGGGTATAGAGAATACGGACAGACGTGTGCTCGGTCGCGGCCTGGCCTTCCGCAGGCTCGCGCTGGCGGAAGTCGGAGATGGGAGCGGCCAATCGCCAAAGCGGATCCTCGAGGGTGCCGTCAAGCCGCGGGCTTTCCGCTACCCGCACGGCCATGGCGATCCGCTTTCCCGCGGGCGCAGCCTGGCTTCGGCTGCGGGCCAGCGCCGGGCCGGCCACAGCCAGCATAAGGCACAGCAGCAGGCATCTCCTGCTCATAATGAGGCGAGGCGAACCAGCATACCGGATGACACTGGCGGGACAAAGTCAGATGGGGAGAGGCAGCTGTTTTCTGTGGTTCTTCTACTTCGCTTTTGCCCTCGGCCGCCGCGGGTGCAAGCGGGTGCCCCACGTTTGCTCGCACAAGCTGAACGGTTACACCATCATCAAATTTGGGCGCGGGCCAATGTGGGAACTCTCTCGTATATAATCCGCCGCGTGTCGCTCACCCGCCGCGAACTGCTTACTCGCTTGATTGCTACCACCGCCGCCGCTTCCCTCACCAACCTGTCGTTTGCGGAGGAGACCGCAACTGTTCGCATCAACGCCGCCCGCCTGCGGCAGAGTCTGGAAGGACTCAGCGTGTACGGCCGTCCCACCGGCGGCACCTTCGCCGATGGCGTCAGCCGCGTAGCCTACTCCGACGCCGACGTCGCCGGCCGCAAATACGCGATGGGCCTGATGCGCGCCGCCGGCCTCGCGCCTCACGTCAATGCCGCCGGCAATATCACGGCAGTCCGCCCAGGCAGCGACGCCTCGCTCAAGCCCATTCTGTTCGGCTCGCACATTGATTCCGTGCCCAGCGGCGGCAATTTCGATGGCGACCTCGGCTCTCTTTCCGCCATCGAAGTCATGCATACGCTGCAGGATCACAACCTGACCACCCGCCATCCCCTGCAAGTTGTCATCTGGCAGAACGAAGAAGGCGGCCTGGTGGGCAGCCGCATCGCCGCCGGCGAGTCTCCCGACCTCGCCCGCCAGTACAACGGCATCCGGCTGGCTGACGGAATACGCAAAATCGGCGGCGACCCGGCCAAACTCGCCCAAGCACGCATCGCGCCCGGCTCAATTCGCTGCTATCTCGAGCTGCACATCGAGCAGGGCGGCAATCTGGACAAGGCCGGCATCCCCATCGGCGTGGTCGAGGGCATCGTCAGCATTGACGAGTACGCGGTGGAAATTCGCGGCTTCGCCAATCACGCCGGCACCACCCCCATGCCCGAGCGCCGCAATGCGCTGCTGGCCGCGGCTAAGCTCATCGAATCCGTGCAGCAGGTAGTCACGCGCGAGCCTGGGCGCCAGGTCGGCACCGTCGGCCACATCGAGGTCTATCCCAATGCCACCAACGTTGTGCCCGGCCTGGTGAAGCACTCCCTTGAACTGCGCGACCTCTCATCGGAGAAGATTGCCCGCCTGGGCCAGGAAATTCGGCGGCAGGCCCAGCAGATCGCCCGCGAGACCCACACGGAAATCATCATCACTCATCTTGAGAACGATCCCCCGGCTCTGGCCAACCCGCAAATCCAGGCTCAGATCGAGCAGGCCGCCGCCGGCCTGGGCCTGAAGACCATGCGCCTGCCCAGCGGCGCCGGCCATGACGCGCAGATGATGGCCAAGCTCGGTCCCATGGGCATGATCTTCGTGCCCAGCGTGGGCGGCATCAGCCATTCGCCAAAGGAACTCACCCCCTGGTCCGACTGCGCCAACGGCGCTAACGTTTTGCTGCACAGCATCCTCGGAATAGACAGGCGCTGATCCGGCGCTGAGCCCAGGTCCGAAGAACAGGAGAAGGAAACTTGAAAGCACCATTGGTGTGGACGCCGCCGACAGCATCGTGATCGTGTGGGTTCATGGAAAACAGATGTCACGCGAGAGCCTGACGGCCCAGTGAATGTCATCGCCAGCTATCATGTACGCCGATGGTACTCACTAAGACCTGCTGCGGGCTTTTTCGGAGGTGCGTCTATGAACGTCGCTGACCAGAGGACCGTTGTCATTACGGGTGCGTCGAGCGGAATAGGACTAAGTTCCGTTTCGCGCATGGTCCAGTCGGGTTGGAGAGTCTTTGCGACCGTCCGCAAGCCGCAAGACGGAGATCGGCTGCGCTCTGACTTCGGCACAAGCGTCACACCTGTAATCATGGACGTTTCGGATCGTGTTTCCGTGACCAAATCGGCAGAACAGGTGGAGTCGCAGCTTGATGGATTTGGACTGGATGGCCTGGTTAACGTTGCCGGAGTAGGTAAGGTCGCTCCGGTCGAATATATGACCCAGAAGGCTCTATCTGAGATATTCGACATCAATGTATTTGGTCAGATCGCGGTTATCCAGGCATTCCTACCTTTATTGCGAAAGGCGCGCGGGCGGATCGTCAACATCAGTTCCGTGGGCGCGCACATTGCAATACCCTTCGGCAGTCTCATCAATGCCAGCAAGAGCGCCTTGGGAATTTTCACTGACACACTGCGTTTGGAATTGCATCCGTTCGGCGTGCTGGTTTCCGCGGTAGAACCGGGGGCAATCAAAACCCCGGCAGTGGACAAAACCCTTGGGGACGTGGAAGGAGTGATTCGTAATTTGCCTCCAAACGGGCAGGCCCAATATGGCGAGATCTTAAGGGGTTTTGCGCGTCGCGCTTATGAGCGCGAGATGAATGGCAGCTCTCCACAGGTCGTGGCGCGGGCAGTCCATCATGCGCTCACCGCCACCAGGCCTCGGACGAGGTACCGGGTAGGAAAACATGCGACCCTCTTGGCGGCACTGGCCACGCTCTTGCCTGACGGGCTTCTAGACGTAATCCGGTTTCGCATAACCGGAATGCCAAGTGGACTTGGCGTCTTGGCCAGCGGAGAAGAACCACAGATTAAGCCCGCAGCCTAGAACCTGCACAAAGCAAACCGCTATATGCGAACCGAACAAGAATCAATCCCGATCTTATGATTCGGGTGAGTGGGAATCCTCTGCTTACCGGTTGAGCGCCCGCCAATTCGAGGGCCCCTGACCAGTCACCATCGTAACTTGGTGCGCCTGCGAGAGGCAGCTAACATGCCTGTAATCACTGCAGGGGGGAGGTTTTTCGTCTTGGGGCGTCGTCGGCAGCCGCGCACGGAAGTTGCCCTTCGCGTGCAACTTTGGGGAACAGACGCGCAGGGCCATCCCTTCCTGGAAGTCGTCTGTACGGAGAATTTGAGCGATCAGGGCGCTCACGTCAAAGGCGTCTGCATGCCGCTGCGGTCCGGCGACGTGGTCGGCCTGAAATACAATGGCCGCAATTCCCTGTTTCGCGTCGTCTGGGTGGGCGAGGAAGGCACTCCTTATGCCAGCCATCTCGGATTGCGGGGTGCGACCGCGGGCGCTTCCCTGTGGGATGTAAACCTGCCTCCCACCGGGTCAGATAGTTACATGCCCCCTTCCGCCGGCGACCGCCGCCAGTACGCCCGCTTCAAGTGCTTTATCAGCGCCCTGGTGCGGGTACAGGGTTCGCAGTTGCCGCTATGGGGCCGGGTCACCGATATCAGCCAGGGCGGCTGTTATGTGCAACTCGCGCAACCGCTTAAGGTTGGGACCAAGGTGAGCCTGGAATTGCTGATGAAGATAGCTAATTTGCGCGGAGATGGCGTGATTTGCAGCTCTCATGCCGGCCGCGGCATGGGCATTAAGTTCGTGGAAATGTCCAACGAATATCGCGATCAGGTACGCCAATTTGTAAAGTGGTTTGCCGGCGTTGAGCCAACCACCTCACCACAGGAAGCCGGCAAGGAGCCTGCCCCTGCCGGCAGCAGTTCCGTTAAATCATGAGCAAAACTGGCCCTTTTACCCGCGAAAGCGGCAGGGAAACCCGCCCCAGCCCTGCCCAAAAACCCCGGCGCTATCGTCGTTTTGTGCTGGATTCCCGCATCAAAGTCTTTCGCGCCGGCCACCCCCACCCCGTTTTCGGGCGCACCCTGGGCATTAGCGAAGCCGGCATCTCCGCCTTGCTCGCGGCCGACCTGGAGGCGGGGGAGAGCGTCCGCTTGGAATTTGCTCTTCCCACTACTTCACTAGGGCTGGCGGTGCGGGCGGTCGCACGCAATCGCAGCGGGGCTCGCTATGGGTTTGAGTTCCTCAGCCTGAGCGAGGCGCAGCGCGATGCCATTACCGCCTTTCGCGAGTCGCAGACTGAGTGAATAAAGTCCATCTTCCCACGGATTTCGACGGATATTCGCTTCCTTTTCGCCTAAGAGAAAAGCCTCAAATAGCCGTGTATTTGTTGGGACCGCGCGGCAGCGCTGCGGAGAACCCCAATTTTTCCATTGACTTAACCGGGCTATCAGACTAGGATATCCAGTTTCGTTCACAGGCTAAACAGTCCTCTGTAGGGGCCCAAGGCCTCGGGCAAGGAAAGTCTTTGGTGTAGGTTGAATCCTTCAACCGGCCCGGCGAATCCAAGTGTGGTAGACAACCAATCTTACGTAAGAGGCAGGACTTATTATGGCTAAGCGACGCGGAAATCCAAACTGGGGGAAGCCCGAGCCGATTGGGCCTATTACCCCTACCATCACCGAATTCGAGCAGGTGGTGAAGGAGTACAAGCTTCAGCCCGACCAGTACTTGCGTTCTACCCGCCTGCGCGAGTGGGCGCGCCGCAACAAGAACTCCAAGTACATCCCGGAGCCGTTGCTGGAAGCTTGGGGTTTTGAGATCGAGTCCACCCTGTAACGGTTGGGAGTTATTGGCTAGTAAAAAGGGCCGCCTTAGCGGCCCTTTTTTGATTGCCCTGGATCGCCGCCGCTTCTCGGATCTTCCCTGTATATTGTGTGGCCATGGCGCGCAAGAGACGAAAACAGGAGCAGGCGCGAGTACTGGCGTCAAAGGTGATTTTCCGCGGGCCGGTGTTCTACGTCACTTCTGACCGGGTTAAGGAGCCGGGCGGTATCGTGGCTCGTCGCGATATCGTCCGCCATCCCGGTTCGGTGGTCATCCTGGCCGCCGACGATTCCCGCCCCCAGCTACGCGTATTGCTCGCACGTCAGTACCGCTATGCAGCCAGCCGGAGGCTGTGGGAACTGCCGGCCGGGCGTATTGATCCCGGCGAACAGCCCCTGGCGGCGGCCCGCCGCGAGTTGCTGGAAGAAACCGGCTTTACCGCCCGGCGGTGGAAACGAGCGTTGTTTTTCTACTCCAGCCCCGGATTCCTAAATGAGACTATGGCCATCTACCTGGCTACCGGCCTTACTCCCGGTCAGGCCCAACCTGAGGAAGATGAACGGATCCAGAAGCGGCTCTTCCCCCTCCCCGATGCCCTGCGGATGGTGATGAACGGGCGGATTGAGGACGGCAAAACCGTAGCCGGGGTGCTCTGGCTGCAGCAGATGCAAGCCAGACGGCGGGGCTGAGCATTCGTATGTACTAAGTTGACAATGGCGAGGCAAAGTTTCAAAATGGGAATAGCCTTAAACCAGGATCACGTTCCAGTTCAGCAGGCAGGAGTACGACTTCCTCTCTTCTCAAATTCTGGGCGCCTGGCCCTGCGTTGGGGTAGCGTGCTTGGGCGCGCAGATGCCTAGTTCGGAGGAAGACGTAAGTGTCACGTATCAAAGGAACAGTTAAGTGGTTTAACAACGCCAAGGGCTTCGGGTTCATCGGTCGTGACGACGGCCCGGACGTTTTTGTTCACTACAGCGCCATTGCTTCCGAGGGCTATAAGAGCCTGCAGGAAGGTGACCAGGTCGAGTTTGAGATCGTGCAAGGCCAGAAAGGCCCGCAAGCCGGCGACGTCACCAAACTCTGAAGTCTTTATATAGCTTTGAATAAGACCCAGCCCCAGGGCTGGGTTTTGTTTTTCGCGCCGCGGCGAAGGGCTACAATTCTGCTGAGCCGCTTTGCCTGTTACCTCATGGACAATAAAGCCATAGCCGGTGTGCTGTATGAAACCGCGGACCTGCTGGAAATTGATGGCCAGGACTCCTTCCGAATCCGCTCCTACCGCAACGCCGCCGAGGCCATCGAAGGCTTGCCTCAACCGGTGGAGCAACTCATCTGCGAGCCCAAGAAGCTGCTGGCGGTGCCCGCCATCGGCAAGAGCATGGCGGAAAAGCTGCAGGAGATCTGCAAGCAGGGCAAGCTGACGCTGCATAGCCAGCTGCTGGAGAAATATCGGCCGTCCATGCTGGAGTTGCTGAAAATTCAGGGTTTAGGGCCCAAGACCATCTCCTTGATATGGAGCGCCTATAAGGTTTCCGACCTGGTGGGGGTAGAGAAGCTGGCGCGCGAAGGGAAACTGCACGAACTGCCTCGCATGGGCGAAAAGCAGGAACAGAAGATCCTGAAGGCGATCGAAGATTATCGGCGCATCGCCGGCCGCTTTTGCCTGGATGAGGCGGATAAGATTGCTGAAAAGCTCATCGAGCACCTGTCCGGCCTGCCCGGGGTAGAAAAAATCACCCCCGCAGGCTCGCTGCGCCGCGGCCGGGAGACCGTAGGCGACTTGGACATCCTGGTGACCGGCGAATGCTGCAGCAACGCGGAGCAGCGGGAGGCGGTGATCGAGAAAATCGTCACTTTCCCGGGCATCCGCGACGTGATCGGCCGGGGCGAGAACAAGGTGAGCTTCCGCCTGCGCAGCGGCATGCAGGTGGACGTGCGCCTGCTGCCGCCGGAATCCTTCGGCGCCGCCATGCAGTACTTCACCGGCTCCAAGTCGCACAACGTGAGCCTGCGACAGCGCGCCTTGAAGATGGGCTACACCCTGAGCGAATACGGCTTGGAGGAACTGCCACCCGGTCGGGCGAAAACCGGGCTTGATAACGACCATGTCGAAGGCGGCAAGCGCGTGGCCGGCGGCACAGAGGAGGAAATCTACGCTCAGCTCAAGCTGGATTACATTCCTCCCGAGCTGCGCGAGAACTGCGGTGAAATTGAAGCGGCCGTCGAACACCGCCTGCCGCGACTGATTACCGTGGACGACCTGCAGGGCGACGTGCACATGCACACGGTGGAAACCGACGGCCGCTGCACCATCGAGGAGATGGCGGAAGCCGCTCGCGCACGCGGCTACAAGTACATGGCCATTACCGACCACTCCAAGAACCTGGCCTTCGCCAACGGGCTGGACGATGCCCGCGCCCTTCAGCACATTGAGAAAATCCGCAAAGCCGGCGACGAGATCAAGGGCATCAGGATCTTTGCCGGCATCGAGGTGGATATCCTGGCTGACGGCGAGCTGGACCTTTCCGATTCGGTGCTGAAGGAGATGGACGTGGTGATCGCCAGCGTGCACTCCGCCTTCAACCAGGAGGCTCCGAAGATGACGGAGCGCCTGCTGCGCGCGGTCAACAACCCGCACGTCTCCATCATCGGCCACCCTACCGGGCGCATCCTGCTGCGGCGTGATGCTTACCCCTTCGACATGGAGGCGGTGCTTAACGCGGCGGCGCAGAACAAAGTGGCCATGGAGCTGAACGCCTATCCCGACCGGCTGGACCTGTGCGACCGCCACCTGCGCATGGCCAAGGAGCGCGGGGTGAAGGTGGTAATCAATACCGACTCGCACCATACTTCGCACATGGAAAAGATCCGCTATGGCGTGCTGCAGGCGCGGCGCGCCTGGCTAGGCCCGGCGGATGTGCTTAATACCCTTCCGGAGGAGAGATTTGCCCGGGCTATGAAACGGGTCTGAGCGCGGTGTAACAAATCAGCATCTCAGGAGTTGTCATGGACGAGAAAACCACACCCCCACCCTCTCCGCGGCCTTCCTCGCAGGCGGGTGCAGTGCCGCCTGCCGGGCAAAATCCTCCGGGACCTTCGGCACAGCCGGGAGCTATGCCGCCAGCGCCACGGGGGCCTTCCGCACAACCGGGCGCTGTGCCCACGCCGCGCCCTCCGGCGGCGCCCACATCCTACGACATTCCCACCCTGGGCGAGGAATTTGATCGTCCGAAGTGGACACTGCCGCCGGCCCAAATCGTAGCCATTGCCCTGGCCGGGGTAGCGATTGTGGTGGCCATTGTCATGTATGTGGCGCGTTACAAACCGGTTTCCGCCGGGAGCCTGGACAATGTGGCCTCCGTGGAGCTGGCCGATCACAACAGCGTGATGGCCGTCATCAATGTCACCGTGCGCAACATCAGCCAAAGGCCACTGTGGATTCACGAGGTAACCGCGGGCGTGGACACCGACAAAGGCAAGTTCAACGACGATGCCGCCAGCGCGGTGGACTTCGACCGCTACTACCAGGCCTATCCCTCGCTGAAGGAACATGCCTTGCCGGCGCTGATGCCGGAGATGAAGATTGCGCCCGGAGGCGAGTTGAAGGGCACGGTGATCGTCAGCTTCCCGGTTAACCAGGACACCTTCAACAAGCGCAAATCGCTGAGTGTGACTGTGCTGCCCTACGATCAGCGGGCGCTGGTGCTGACCAGCGGCAATGGGTCCACGGGCCCAGAAACAAAATGAGCGCGGCCCGGCGAGCCAGCCTGATGAGTTGCCCCATGGAACAGTCAAGCTGATAACATATAAGGATTGAACCACCGCCTCAGCCACCGGTCGTTTGCCGTTTTCCTCGGCGCCGCCGCGCTGCTCTGCGCCGTTCTGTTCCCAGCCCAGGTTTCGGCCGGGAGCGTGATTGCGGAGGCAGAGCACAGCCACACAAACTCGATAGTGCAGAGCGGCTGGGGTTCCGGTCTGCCTGTAGTTTTGCCCTCGGGCAATAAGAGGGCCGCGGGCCCGAACCGGCGAGCACCAGCGCCGCAGGCCTCCCTAAGCGACAATGGAAGTGATTTGGTTGCCAGCCAGGGCGCGCTGAAACCGGCCGCGTTCTGCCCGGGCTATGATTCGGTTCCAGCAGGTATCCCGTCCGGCCGTTCTCCCCCGCTATCCACCGTCACCACTCTCTAGAAGCTCGTTTCAGTTCAATCGCGCGCAGGGACCTCAGTCCCCGGGGCGCACATTTCCATTCTGATGAGGTGACGAATATGGATGCCGGACACATAATGGTCGGTCTATTGTCGGTTGGCGTCATAATCTTTTTGGTCTTGATAGAAATCAACTCGCGGCGCAATGAGGCTCGGCTTAAAGCCCAAGCTCAGTCCAAGACTGCGGCCTTACCCAGTACTTCTACGGCCGGACAGCTGCAGCCGCAAGGCAGGCGGAAAGCAGGTTAGTTCTTATCTGAACGGCCTGTCCTGTCTCAGGTGCCGGGTTCCTAGGTGCCGTCATGAGCGCGGAACTGGATGATTTTTCTGCGGTCGCGTTTGGAGGGGCGGCCCACGGGCGCCGGGTTGAGAGTCTTCCCTGCCCGGCGCTGCTCGATCATCTTGCTCCGTAATTCGCGGCTGGACTCGGTTTCGCGGTAGAGCGTTTGAGCGACCGAGGCTGGGCCGCGCACCTCGCTAAGAAGCAGCACTTCCACTTCAAAATCGCCGCCCTCGGTCTTGATCCGCAGAAGGTCGCCGACGTGGACATCGCGCGCCGGCTTGACCGGCTGCTTATTATATTCGATTCTGCCGAGCTCGCAGGCGCGTGTTGCCAGGCTGCGGGTTTTGAAAAATCGCGCGGCCCAGAGCCACTTATCCATGCGAAGCGAGGCCATTGGACTATCTTAACGGGGTGGGGGGCGCGAAACACAAGGTTCCTCGACTCACGCTCCCCTCGCAAGCTCGGGTTGCGCTCGCTCGGGATGACAGAATTACTCTGGACGACAGAATTAAATGAGGCGCGATCGAGGGCGCGACTAATGCCGCGCCGTTCTGAAGCATCGAATGGCTTGCAAATATGCCTGAACTGCCCGATATCTCCGCCTATATCAGCGCGCTGGAACCGCGGATCGTAGGACAGCCGATGGAGAAGATACGACTGGCAAGTCCCTTTCTGCTGCGCACGGCACAGCCGCCACTGAGCGACGTGGAAGGCCGGGTAGTGCGCCAATTGCGGCGGATCGGAAAACGAATTGCCATCGGCGTGGAAGGCGATCT
>DATEJK010000033.1:0-10916 GCA_035278025.1 Terriglobales bacterium
CTATTCGGTGGTGCTGCTCGACGAAATCGAGAAGGCGCATCCGGATGTGTTCAACATCCTGCTGCAGGTGTTTGAAGATGGCCAGCTCACCGACGGGCTGGGCAACACGGTGGACTTCAAGAACACCATCATCATCATGACCTCCAACATCGGCGCGCGGCACCTGATGAAGCGCACCGGGCTGGGCTTCCAGTCGGAAAAGGAAGAAGTCATCTCCAGCAAGGTGGAGGACCTGGTAAAGAACGAGGTGAAGCGCACCTTCAACCCCGAGTTCCTCAACCGCCTGGATGAAGTGATCCTCTTCCAGTCGCTGAACGAGACCGATCTGATCCAGATTCTGGAGCTCATGGTCAGCCAGTTGAACCAGAACCTGGCGCAGAAGTCCATCACGGTTACCGTGACCGACGAGGCCAAGAAGTGGATTCTGGAGCAGACGCTGGTGGACCGCAGCTACGGCGCGCGTCCGCTGCGCCGGGCGCTGCAGAAGTACATCGAAGACCCGCTCTCGGAGGCGCTGATCCAGGGCACCATCCGCACCCGGCCGGCCTTCATCGAGGTCTTCCTGGAGAACAACAAGCTGTTCTACCGTCCGGTGGACTCCAAGGAAAACGAGGCTGTGCTGCTGTATACGCCGTAAAAGGGTTCCATACCATGGAAGCTGGGAGCGGGAAACCGCTCCCTCTTTTTTTTGTGCCGCGAGCCGAAACATCTGTCAGGTGTTTTCGCAGTGATGATTACCGACGTGTGGAGACCCGTGCCTGGCGCGGCGTTAGAGATGGTAACCACTGGACGATTACCCCGCACCCTTCAGCCACCCTCCTTGACTTGCCCCATTCCCAGGGCGTAGGTTGAGATTTCTCCTCCCCCTCGGCCTCGCCACGGAGGTGCACTATGGCCAAAGGCTGGAAGATGCTGGATTGGTTCCGCGAGTCCAGGCCCGCGCAAGAGAGCGAGCCCACGCCCATGCCGGAAGAGCCTGCGCCGGCCGAAGAGGAGCCTGCCTTCGACCTCTTTCCGGAAGAATCCGCCAAGGGTGAAAAGCGCTCCACCGACCGCCGTCCTCTGGGCGTTGCGGGCAGCCTGGTATCAGGTTCCTACACCACGCCCGACCCGATCAACGTGCGCGACATCAGCCCGCAAGGCGTCTACTTTTTTTCCGGTTATAAACTAGCGTCGGGCCAACTGGCGGAAATCACGCTCACAGAGCCCGATACTCAGGAACATGTGACCTACCACCTGAAAGTGGTGCGAGCCGAAAATACCGGCGAGAATGAGTTCGGCGTGGCCGCCCGCATCACCCGCCGCGAAATTCTGGGCAAATGAAAATATGTGGCGGCAGCCGCCCTCGGCTGTCCGCCGGCCAAAGCACGGAACATCGGGCCAGGTGGGCTCGACCTGGACCAGCGAAGACTACTCCACACGATGGAGCGCGTTCCAACTGCCCGCGACCGACTACCGGTTTTAAAGGCAACTTTCGGATAGTATGGGCTGCGGCGGCCGCGTAATCTCCCATCATGACAACCGCAAACCATCTCGAAGTCAGTAATGATCGTTGGGTGGCCGTGCTGCAGCGCGACCCGCGCTTTGACCAGCAGTTTGTTTATGCCGTCCGTTCTACCGGCATCTACTGCCGGCCTTCCTGTCCCTCCCGCAGACCGCGGCGCGAGCAGGTCACATTCTTTGGGGCGCCGCAGGAAGCGGAGCAGGCCGGCTTTCGCGCCTGCCACCGCTGTCATCCCGACCGCAATGGGACCTCCACCCAGGATGTGGTGGCGCGCCTCTGCCGCTACCTGGAAGATCATGCCGGGCGACGCGTCACCCTGGACGAATTGAGCCGCATCTCCGGCTATAGCGCCTTCCACCTGCAGCGCCTGTTCAAAAAGACGCTGGGAATTTCTCCACGTGAATACGCCGCAGGGCACCGCCTGCAGGACCTGAAGTCTCGTCTGCGCGAAGGATATAACGTGACTGCCGCGACCTATGAGGCAGGATATGGCTCTAGCAGCCGCATTTACGAAAGTGCCAACGGCCGGCTGGGGATGACGCCTGCCACTTACGGGCGGGGTGGAACCGGCATGAACATTCGCTACGCGATTGCCGCTTGCCCGCTGGGGCGGGTGCTGGTGGCCGCTACCGAGCGCGGCGTGTGCGCGGTGCAGTTTGGCGAATCCGACCGCCAGCTGCAGCGCGGTCTGCACGAGGAATTTCCCGCCGCTGAGATCAAGCCTGCCGGCTCGGACCTGCGCGCCTGGGTGCGGGAGGTCGTGAAAGCGGTGTCCGGACGCCAGCCTCATCCCGGCGTACCCCTGGATCTGCAGTGCACCGCTTTCCAGCGCCAGGTATGGGAAGCGCTGCTGCGCATTCCTAGCGGCAGTACCCGCAGCTACCAGCAAATAGCCACCGATATCGGCCAGCCTAAGGCGGCGCGCGCGGTGGCCCGCGCCTGCGCCACCAATCCGGTGGCTGTGCTCATTCCCTGCCATCGCGTGGTCCGGGGCAGTGGCGAGATGGGCGGCTACCGCTGGGGTGTGGAGCGGAAGGAGAAGCTGCTAGCCAGGGAGCAAAAAATCAGCCATTAGCACTTGGCACTTAGAACTTGAAGAGGTGGACACCCCGCCTCTCTGAACCCAGCAGGAAACGTGGCTGGCCAAATGCTAAGTACTAACTGCCAAATGCTGTTCCCGGCTGATTGTTGGCAGCTGAGCACGCCGGCGCTACACGCGGTCGCCCGCGCCACATTGCCCGCCCTAATGCCTGATTGCTCAGTGCGGCTCCTAGGGCAAGAACCGAAAATGAATCCAGCCCGGCTCGCGCACGTACTCCTGCTGCAGGCGGCGGGTGCGCGCCGCCATTACTTGAGAGCGTCCCAGATATCCGATCACGCGGTTGGGCTCCTCCCGGCTAACCACGGGCAAGCGTCCAATGTCCTGCCGCAGCATGCGCGCCACCGCGGTCGAGAGCAGTTCGTCCGGATAGGCCACGAGAGGATCCTTTGTGCCCGCTTCCAGCACCGTTAAACGCCCGGCAGCGTCCTTGTCGAGCGCCCGCAGGACATCGCTGCGGGTTATGATTCCCACCATGCGTCCCGCATGATCCACGATAGGATGCCCTTGATGCGCAATGGCCGCCGGGTCGCTGCGGGCCACCCGGTCGGCCAGTTCCCGTACCGTCATCTCCGGCGGGACGCTGGCCACGGTGCGGTCCATCACCTCTGAGACGGTTACTTCCTGCAGCACGTCCGATTCGTAGTCCTGGTCAATGTGCAGTCCGCGCCGCACCAGTTTCTCCGTCATGACGGAACTGGAGGAGAGCAGCATGGCGACAGCATCGGCAATTACCGTGACCAGCATCAGCGGCAGCACCGAATCATAGTTGCGCGTGATTTCGAAAGCAAAAATGATGAATGTAAAAGGCGCGCGCGCCGCTGCCCCGAACACCGCTCCCATGGCCACCAGGGCGAAGCCGGTAGCGGCCACGTGCGCCGCCGGAAACACCCGGTTGATGAGCGCGGCAAATACCCCGCCTAGCGCCGCGCTGCTCATAAACATGGGTGCCAGCAACCCGCCCGAAGTCCCCGACCCCAGGGAGACGACCAGGGCCAGCGTCTTGAAGACCAGCACCAGGACCAGCATCTTCATGGCCAGGTGGTTGTTCAGAATGTCGCCGATCGTGTCATACCCCACGCCCAGCACCCGGGGCACGAAATAGCCGATCACCCCCAGGGCGATTGCCCCGATCGCCGGCCACCACATGTCGTTCACCGGCAGCTTCTCGAACTGCTCCTCCACAAAGTAAAGCGCCTTGGTGAAGCCCACAGCCGCCACCCCGCACAGCAGGCCCAGCACCAGGTAAAACGGCAGGCCGCGGGGTACGGCGAAATCAATTTCCCCCACTGCGAACATGGGCCCGCGGCCCAGCAGCACCCAGTGCACGGCTGTGGCCAGGGTGCTGGCAATCACCAGGGGGATGAAGGAGCGCGCCTTAAATTCGAACAGAAGCAGTTCGATGGAGAGGATCACACCCGCGATGGGCGTATTGAAGGTGGCGGACATGCCCGCCGCTGCCCCGCAAGCCAGCAAGACTTTGCGCTCCGCGGCAGTAGTGTTAAAGAGCTGCCCGACCAGTGAGCCGACGGCTCCCCCGGTCTGGATAATCGGTCCTTCCGCCCCGAAGGGACCGCCTGTTCCGATAGCAATGGCAGCCGAGAGCGGCTTCAGCAGCGCTACCCGCGGTTCGATCTTGCTGTGGCCCACCAACACCGCTTCCATGGCTTCAGGAATGCCGTGGCCCTTAATTTTGGGCGAGCCGTACTTGGCCATGGCGCCCACGATAATTCCGCCAACCACAGGAATGACGATTTCCCACGGTCCCAGCGGATTCAGGCGAGCGCTGGTGAACTGGAAAGAAATGCGCTGAAAAAAGAAAAGATTGGTGAAGAATCCAATCAGATGATAAAGGAGGTAGGCGATAAGACCAGCGGCCAAACCAATTACAGAGGACAGCAAGGAGAGGATCAGGATGCGGAATTGGCTTGCCGGCGTCCCCAGATCTTGCATGCGCGGCAGGCCGGGAGCCGCCGAACTCGTTTCGTGATCTCCGTGCACCGGCTGCTCCTCACGGCCATCAAGACGAAGGACGAACCGCCTGTCCGCGAGTCAAACCCTACTGCCCCAGATTGCCCTCTTTGTCTTGCACCCCAAAGCGTGCCAGGGCCAGGCCCCACAGCCGCCCGGGTTCGGGCATCTCCTGCATCTGCTCCCAGTCCTTGGCTTTGAGCAGATCGAACGCGGTCAGAATTCCCACCAGTTCGCCGCTTACCCGGTCGAGCACCGGGCAACGGCCAATACCCTCCTGCACAAACCGCAGGGCTATGTCGTGTACCACGTCATCCCCATAAACCATGGGGAAGTCCTTATGCAGCAAGGATTCAGCCGTCGCGTTCGGGCTGGCGGCAATCAAGTCGCTGCGCCGCAGCATGCCCAGGAAGTGGTCATGCTGGTCCACCACTGGCACCGAGCCGTGGGCCATCACATCGGTCAGAAATTCGTTCACTTTGGCGCTGGATCGCACCGTGTCCACGTCCGGAGTCATCACGTCACGCACACGCAGCATCTTCATGGGATCAACGGTGTACGCCTCCGGCACCAGGGTACCCCGGCGCACCAGCCGCTCCGTATTGATGGTGGTGCGCATAAAATAATGCACCGCGAGGTCGGAAATAATGGCAACCAGGAACACCGGCAGAAATGCGTTGTAGGCGCCGGTCACCTCCAGCATGAACAGGATGGCGCTGGGCGTGGCCCGGTAAACGCTGCCAAACAGCGCCGCCGTGGCCACCATTCCGTACAGACCTACGGTGGAAGCATTGGGCACCGCCAGGTGCACCATCTTGCCGAAAGCAGCGCCCAGGCTGCCGCCGATCATGAGCGCCGGGGCAAAGGTGCCGCCTGAGGCTCCAGAACCTAGGGCGATGGCGAAAGCGCAAAGTTTGGCCACTCCTATCCCTAGAAACTGCCCCACGCTGTGCGGCTTGCTCAGCAGGTCAGCAATTACGGCGTAGCCGGTGCCCAGCACCTGGGGGTAGAAGTAAGCGATGGCGCCCACGCCCAAACCGCCTATCGCCGGAATCAGGGGGAACCAGATTTTGAGTTCTTCGAAGAAGTCCTCGCACACATAAAGCGCCTTGGTCATCACCCAGGCCAGCCCGGCGCAGGCGACGCCCAGCAGCACAAAGAAGGGCAGCTCCCCAGCGTGGAAGTGATAGTTGGTTTCCAGGGGAAACACCGGGTTGCCGCCACGGAAGGCCATCGCCACCAGCGTTCCAGAAGCTGACGCCAGCGCAATCGGGATAAACGAGCGGGCGCGGAACTCGAACACCAGCAGTTCCACAGCCATCATGGCACCGGCAAAGGGAGTCTTGAAGACGCCCGCCAGGCCGGCGGCAGCGCCGCACGCCAGCAGGGTGCGCCGCTCCGAGGGGGAAGAGGGAATGAACTGGCTGAGAATGGAGCCCAGCGCCGCGCCGGTCTGGATGATGGGACCCTCAGCCCCGAACGGGCCGCCGGTGCCGACCGTGATGGCCGCGCTCAGCGGCTTGAAAAACCCGACCCGAGGCTTAACAATGCTGCGGTTGGTCAGCACCACCGCCATGGCTTCCGGGATGCCGTCGCCCTTGATTTCGGGCGAGAAGTAGTTGATCAACAGGCCGACCAGGAGCCCGCCCGCCGCAGGCAGTAATAGCAGCCACCAATGGAACGGCGCCTGGTTGGGCGGCAGGTACGCGGAGCTGAAACGATGCCAATAGAGCAGGTCGGTAATGAAGTTGATGGTGCGAAGCAGTCCTTCGGCGACCAACCCGCCTGCGATTCCCACCGCAACACCCAGAGAGGAGAGCACCAGCAGCCGGTCGCGCGAGCCGATGGATCGCTTTTCCGCCCCATTATTTTCGGCCTTCACCTTTTTGCTCACAAATTTCCTTTGCTTCCTGAGTGCTTTTTCTCTCCGTCCCGAATCGCCTGCCCAGTTACCACTCCGGCACGAGCAAGGTTTCTCCGCTGATTGCCGGCTACAACGGGATTGAGGGGCGGGGCTATCTCCTGCGCCGGCGCTTTTCCCCGTTCATTACTTGCTTGAGCGCGCGCAGCAGGCTGGGACCGGCGTCGCGCAGTTCTTCCCGATGGTGAAGCGAAAGGTCACGCAGGACCCGTTCTCCCTTCGGGGTCAGGGAAAGCAAAACCTCGCGCCGATCAACTCCTCCACGGTGCCGCTTGACGAAACCGTGCGCCGCCAGCCGGTTCACCAGTTCCACCGTGCTGTGGTGCTGGATCTGTAGCCGGTCGGCCATTTCCCCGATGCGCGGCCGCGCTTCTTTCGGCAGTCCTTTCAAAGCCAGCATCAGCTGATGCTGGCGCGGCTCCAGACCCGCGTTGCGCGCCACCTGTTCGCTGAAACGGAGGAATCTGCGAATCTGGTAGCGTAGTTCAGCCAGGGATTCGTAGTCTCGTGTCTTGATGTCCATAGTTGCCCAACCGTTGCCCCGATTATATCGGATGCGGTATCGTATCACGACATAAAAGTATTTTTATCCTCCCCTGATGACACCAAAGTCACCTCTATGTCGTAAACCGAGCTTTGCCCTCCTCCCCCCGCTGGGCCTGCCCACTCCGCCCCCGGATTGACTTCCGGGAAGCACCCGCCAGCATTTAGAATCCACTGTTCTTACATTCAGGAGGAGCCTGACCTTGATCCCCCGTTATACCCGCGCCGAAATGGGACGCATCTGGAGTGAAGAGAACCGTTTTCGCACCTGGCTGGCGGTGGAGGTGGCGGCCACGGAAACCCTGGCCGAGGCGGGATTGGTGCCCAAGGATGCCGCCCGTGCCATCCGGGAAAAGGCCGACTTCAGCCTGGAACGCATCCATGCCATAGAGGCCGAGGTCCGCCACGACGTTATCGCCTTCACCACCGCGGTGGCCGAGATTGTCGGCCCGGAAGCCCGCTGGTTCCATTACGGCCTAACCTCCAATGACGTGGTGGATACGGCTCAGGCCCTGCTCATCGGACAGGCCTCGCGCATCATTCTGCAGGATTTGCGCAACCTGATTGAGGTGCTACAACGCCGCGCTTTCGAGTTCAAGGACACGCCCATGGTGGGCCGCACCCACGGCGTGCATGCCGAACCTATCACCTTCGGCCTTAAACTGGCCAACTGGTACGACGAGGCGCAGCGTGACCTGGCGCGTTTCCAGCGCGCGGCTGAGGAAATGCGGGTGGGCAAGTTTTCCGGCGCTGTGGGCAACTTCGCCCACCTCAGCCCCGAACTGGAGGAAAAGATCTGCGCCCGGCTGGGCTTGAAGGCTGCGCCCATTACCTCGCAGGTGATCCAGCGCGACCTGCACGCCAACTACACGGCCACCCTGGCGGTGGTGGCCTGTACCCTGGACAAGATCGCCACCGAGATCCGGCACCTGCAGCGCACCGAGGTGCGGGAGGCCGAAGAATACTTCAGCGAGAAGCAGAAGGGCTCCTCCGCCATGCCCCATAAACGCAACCCGGTGACCTGTGAGCAGATCAGTGGCCTGGCCCGCGTGGTCCGCGCCAATGCCCAGGCGGCTTTTGAAAACGTCGCCCTGTGGCACGAGCGCGACATTTCCCACTCTTCCGTGGAGCGCATCATCCTGCCCGACTCCACCACCCTGCTCGACTACATGCTGGCCAAGACCACCAACCTGGTGGATTCGATGTTTGTTTATCCGCAACGCATGCTGCAGAACCTGGAAAGTTCAGGCGGGCTGGTATTCAGCGGCCAGCTTCTGCTCGACCTGGTGGAGCACGGCGTATCCCGGGAGGAGGCTTACCGCATGGTGCAGCGCCATGCCATGCGTGCATGGCAGGAGGGCAGGAATTTCCGCGAACTGGTGCTGAAAGATAACGAAATCACGAAACGCGTGCCGCGGGCCCAGGTAAAACGCGCTTTTGACTTGAAGCGGCAGTTGCGCAACGTGGACAAAATCTTCGCCCGCGTCTTCCCCGCCGCGCCTCGCCGCAAGAGCAAGAGATCTTAACCACAGACGACACAGGGCACACAGAGGAAAATCACTTCGCCATACAGAGCGTTGAGTCCGGGCATCTTCTTCTTCTTCCTGAGCAGTTTGGGCCGGTTGACTCCGTTTTCAATGCTTCTAGGAGAAGGGGTTCGTTAATATTTCTGTGCTCACTGTCTCCCCTGCGGTGAAACAGGTGTTAGCAGAGGTTGAGGGTCGCCGACTGGCTCATGGCCAGCAGCACCGTCTGGGCCAGGCGCTGGAGCACCGCCACATCACCCTCATCAAAAGCGAACGCATCTCCGGAGAACACTTCAATCACGCCCACAACGTCGCGCTCGTACTGGATGGGAGCGGCCAGGATGGAGCGCAACCCCAAACGCCGGCAAGTCTCGGCGTCCACCCGGCCGTCGGTTTCGCTGTTATCGCAGCGCAGAGGCTTGCCGCTGCGCAGGCACTCGCCGGTAAAGCCGGAGTCGGCGTCAATAGGAGAGCCCAGAGGAGGCGCCATGAGGCCCGTACGGGCGCGGCAAACCATCTTGCCATTCTGGGCCAGGGCAATGGCGGCCCCGGCCGCGCGGGTGAGGGAGCGTAACTTCTTCACGATTACGCGCAAGGCCGCATCCAGGTCAGGTCCCAGGGATGCGAATTCATACTGCACGGTGGTGGATTCCGGCGCCCGCTGGGTGTTGGCCGATTCCGGCTCCAGGCTGACCGCCAGCGGCTCGTGAAAATCCGGGGGAAGCGACGGTTTCTCCACCTGCTCCGCCACCGCCAGCTTGGGCGCGGTGCGGCCGGGAGCGCCGGCATTCATGGCCAGCCACTGGTTGAGCCTGCGCCGCGGCTCCTCCGGCAGTTCGGAAAAGCGCACGCCGGCGCGGCCGAAGGCATCCGCCCAAGCGATATAGCCGGTGGTCTCCAGGTTAGTGACCGGATCGGGCAGGTTCAGGTGCAGGTTAATGGGCCGCGTGACTTTCTGCGGCGCGGCCGTCTGCATGGACATGCCCTGCTCGCTTAAGTCCAGCACCATGCCGCCGGTGACTCCGTCGAAACTGGCAAAAGCGGGTGCGTGCACACGCTGGCGCATGCAGCGGCGGCGTTCGGGCGGCGTTTCCGCGCCGCCCTCAACTTTGCGGGTACGTCCCCAGGGAAGATTCATGATTCGGCCAGTGCAAAATCGCTAACACTCCAGGATGAATCCGGCTGCGCCTGGCATCGGGCCAGCCGTTCGCTCTCCGTACGCACAATGGCCAGCGCCAGGCCATGCTTGCCCGCAGGCAGCGGCACGTGGCGCACAATCCGGCACTGGCACAGGAAGCGCACCCCCGGTGAGCGCAGGGTAGCGGGAAACAGGAACACCAGTTCCAGGGGCGAGTGCGGCGGAATCTCGCGCCCGCTCTCCAGGAAAACTCCGTCAGGACTGGCGTTCAGCACTGTCCCGCTGATCTCCCGCGGACCGTGCTCCCAGAACTTGATGGTCACCGGTTCCTGCAGAGCGCAGCGCTGCATCCGGCGCCGTTCGTTTTGAGCTGCGAACATGGCTCTCCTCAGGGACCCGCGCGGGAAGTCCTGGGTCTTACCCGATAATCCGTGGAAAAACGGAGGGCGGGAAGTAGTTCCGCAGGTTCCCGGCGGGGACCCGGGTATTGGATAGTGGTCCTTGGTACTGGGTACTGAATTCTGGGTTCGGAGAACGGATACTACGCGCTGCGACGCCGCCGAGTGGAGCGGTGATGTTCGGTGCCGCCGGCAACCTGCGTCTCCGACGCCTTCTGCGCTTCGGCCACGCGCGCCGCCGGCTTCTTCTTGCCGTCCATCTGCGCCAGGCTTTGCTTCAGCGCCGCCATCAGGTCCACCACCGGCGCCATCTTGGCTGGTTTTTCGACTTCCGCCACTTCGCCGCCCTCCAGCTTGGCTTCGATCAGCCTTTTGAGATTGGCCTCGTAGGTGTCGTAGTACTTCTTGGGATCCCACTCGTCGGCCAGGGCTTGAATAAGCTGGTGCGCCACCTTGACCTCGGCTTCCTTCAGCTCCACCTCCGGTTTGCCGAATTCCTCTACCTGGCGGATTTCGTCGGAATAGTACATGGTGTGCAGCATCATCCCACCCCGGTATGGGCGCAGGAACACGGTGTATTCGCGGTTGTGCATGGTAATTTTGGCGATGGCGACGTAGTTCGTCTCTTCCAGCGCCTTGGTCAGCAGGGCGTAAGGCCTCCGCCCAGCCTCTTCTGCCACCAGGTAATAGGAGGACTCGAAATAGATGGGGTCCACCTCGTCAGACTTCACGAACTCCAGAATCTCCATGGTCTTGGCAGTCTTGGGCTCAATTTTCTTGATCTCGTCCGGCTCGATAATGACGTACTCGCCTTTG
>DATEJK010000034.1:0-9877 GCA_035278025.1 Terriglobales bacterium
CAGGTAGGATAACGAGCCAAAGTCCGAAGCGCCCCGCACCAGGGCAGATCACCTCCCGTGTCCAACCTGTGCGGGGCTTTTGTGTGTGCGGACACAGCCCCCATGTCAGCAGGTGCGGACATGGTACGGACACAGAAACCATGCGGACACACGGATTCCGGCGCACCTCGCTGAAATCCGCATTTTTATTGGGTATTTTTGGCTGCCCCCCAGGGATTCGAACCCCGATATGCTGATCCAGAGTCAGCTGTCCTGCCGTTGAACGAGGGGGCAGCAGGCTGGCGGCCCGCCCGCGCCGCAGCGGCGCGTTGTCCGAGCCATTTTGATTCTATGTGCTGGCGGGATGCCGGTCAAACCCTGCTGTCTCGGTACAATGGCCAGGTGTTTGCTCAGCGCACCCACTGGCAGCTGGCCCCCAACCGCCTGACCTCGGCGCTGCAGCGGCTGCGCGTGGCCGGCGCTGACATTCTCGACCTCACCGAATCCAATCCCACCCGCTGCGGCCTGCGCTACGACCAGGCCCAAATTCTCTCCGCGCTCGCCAACCCGGAATCGCTGGGCTACTCTCCCGACGCCAACGGCTTGCGCAGCGCCCGCCAGGCCGTGGCCGCCTACTACCAGGAGCGCGGCTCGCCAATTGATGCTGAACGTATCGTGCTCACCACCAGCACCAGTGAAGGTTACTCTTTCGTGTTCCGGCTGCTGTGCGACCCCGGCGATGAAGTGCTGGTTCCCTCCCCCAGCTACCCCCTTTTTGAACTGCTGGCCGATGTGCACGACGTGAAACTGGTCCCCTACCCGCTGTTTTACGACCACGGCTGGCATGTGGACCTGCATTCGCTGCAGTCTGCGGTGAGCGCCCGCAGCCGCGCCCTGATGGTCGTCCACCCCAACAACCCCACCGGCTCCTATGTCAAGCCGGGTGAGGCCGAAGCCCTCAGCCGGCTCTGCCGCGAGCGCCAGCTGGCGCTTGTGGCCGACGAGGTTTTTCTCGACTACGCCCAGGGCGGGCCGCCACAGCCCAGTTTTGCCGGCAACCTCCAGGCCCTCACCTTCACCCTCAGCGGACTGTCGAAAATTTCCGCCCTGCCGCAAATGAAGGTGGCGTGGATTGTCACCAGCGGCCCGAGCGACCTGCAACCTACCGCCCGCGAGCGGCTGGAGGTAATTGCCGATACTTATTTATCTCTTAGTACGCCCCTGCAGCTGGCCACCCCACAACTGCTCGACCAGCGCCATGCCATGCGCAGCCAGCTGCTCGAACGCATTGCCGCCAATCTGTCCGAACTGGACGCGCAACTGTCTCGCCAGAAGGCCTGCCAGAGGCTGCTCATCGAGGGCGGCTGGTATGTGGTGCTGCGGGTGCCGGTGACGGGCTCTGACGAAGAATTAACTCTGGCGCTTCTGCAGCGGCAATCGGTTTTCGTCCATCCCGGCCACTTCTACGATTTCCCCGGCGACGGCTACCTGGTGCTCAGCCTGATTACGCGGCCAGAGCCCTTCCGGGAGGGAGTAAAGCGCCTGCTGCAGCACATCTCCTGACCTGGCCGCCGTAGATTCGTTTTCACCACAGAGGACACAGAGAGCACAGCGGAAATAATGTTCCACTGAACTCCGCTGTTTCGCGCCGTGCGCAGGCCAGATGATTCCCTTGATCGCAAGTCTTGAACTTCCGGAACTATCACTTCAATTGTCTTCCTTTGTGTCCTTTGTGTCCTCTGTGGTGAAGGAATTTGACCACTGAGCACCGCTGTTTCGCGCCGCGCACAGTCCAGAAGGTTCCCTTGATCGCAAGTCTTGAACTTCCTGAACTATCGCTTCAATTTGTCTTCCTCTGTGTCCGTTGTGTCCTCTGTGGTGAAAGAATTTGACCACTGAGCACCGGTGTTTCGCGCCGCGCACAGGCCAGAAGGTTCCCTGATCGCAAGTCTTGAATTTCCTGAACTATCACTCCAATTGTCTTCCTTTGTGTCCTTTGTGGTGAAAGAATTTGAGCACTGAGCACCGCTGTTTCGCGCCGCGAGCAGGCCAGAAGGTTCCCTTGGTCGCAAGTCTTGGACTTCCGCAACTATCACTTCGCTTGTCTTCCTTTGTGTCCTCTGTGGTGAAAGAATTTGACCACTCGCGCCGTGCGCAGGACAGAAGGCTCCCTTGATCGCAAGTCTTGAACTTCCGGAACTATCACTTCAATTGTCTTTCTCTGTGTCCTTTGTGGTGAAAGAATTTGACCTTTGTCGAAAAGGATTTCGCGGTGAAAGAATCAACCCGCCAGGAAGGGATTGCTCTCGCGCTCTTCGCCAATCGTGGTCAGCGGGCCGTGCCCGGGCACCACGATGGTTTCGTCGGGCAGGGCCAGCACGCGCTGCTGCAGTGAGCTCATAATCTTTTCCAGGGAGCCGCCGGGCAGGTCGGTGCGTCCGATGCTCCCGGCAAACAGCGTGTCCCCTGCAATCAGCTTCTGCTGCGCCGCAAAGTAGAGGCAAACGCTGCCCTCGGTGTGCCCCGGCGTGTGCAGGATGGTGGCTTCCAGGCTGCCGGCGCGCACCTTGTCGCCTTCCCCCAGCGCCTGGTCAATCTCCACTTTGCCGGGCGAAGCCATGCCCACCCACGCGGCTTGCATGTCCAGCATCTTCAGCAGGGCATAGTCGTTCTGGTTGAGCAGAATAGGCGCGCCGGTTATCTGCCGCAGCTTCATGGCTCCGCCTACGTGGTCAATGTGGGCGTGCGTGATAACGATCTGTTTTACGGTCAGGCCGTGCTTGCGCGCCAGCGCCAGAACGTCATCAATATCGTCGCCGGGGTCAATGACCATGGCCTCGCGCGTGTTCTCATCGCCAATAACGGAGCAATTGCACTGCAGCGGGCCAACCGGAATGATCTCGTGAATCATTGAAGAAGAGGCGGCGGCCAATGGTCAGCTTCAGGCGCCATGCCCTGACGAATGGTATCAAATTCGCGGTCAGATTCGCTGGGGCCGCGGCGCGACATCAGGGCGTGCAGTAGTAGATGCGGGCGGGCAGAATGTTGAGCAGCTTGAAATCCTGCTGCACATTGCCAAAGATAGAATCCACATACGGCAGCACCGTGCGGGTGAACTGGTATACCAGAAACGCGCCTTGGGGATTAAGCACGCAGTGCGATTCGCGGGTCACAATTCGTCGGATCCGGTCGGGCAGCAGCGTGTAGGGAATGCCGGAAATAATGTAGTCGGCATGCGGCAAATTCAACTGCTGCAGGATGGTGCGCACGTCGGCCGCCGAACCATACACCACTCTCAGTCGCGGATCACGAATCTCGTTCTGCAGATATTCCACGAACTCGGGATTCAACTCGATCGCCACCAGAGTCGCGTCCGGGCCAATCCGCTTCAGGATCTCCCTTGTGACCGTCCCCACGCCCGGACCGTATTCCACCACGATCCGCGCTTGCTGCCAGGGAATAAACGAGAGCATGTGCTTCACCAGGAAAGGTGAACTGGGCACCAGCGAGCCCAGCAGCTTGGGATAACGGAAAAAGCTTCTGGCAAACAGGAAAACCTGCCGGGAAAGCGATCGGGAGCGCTGCCGCGACAGCAACGTTTCTTGTGTGATCATCCTTGAGCCTTGTCCGGAGTTCCTTCGCGTCCGCAACACTGCTGAACCGCGGTCGTGTCCAATTGGAGCAGATTTCGAAGTCTTGGGTTGTTCGCCCGGCGAAACCCTAAGTTGTGCCCGGGCACGGCATACCCTTTACCCCAGGCTGCCTGCCGCCTGCGCAGGACTGGGCCATTGTACAAGGTCGGACGCTGAGTGTCGTCCACTCCGTGTTCGGACGAGCCGGCGCTACGCCAGCCAACCATCGTACACACCCAGCCGCACTCCCCGTATGTGACCTGCATCACTGCCGGCGCGGACAGGAAGGAACAAACTGGGGCTGGAGATGGCCGCGCGTAAGCGGTCAGGGAGAAGCGCCATGTCAGAGATCTTCGAAGCCGAAGTCAAGATGGAAAAGCAGTCATCGGTTCTGCCGCTCCTCCTGCTCCTGTCGCTGATGGCGGCGGTTTTGGGCGTGGTGGCGTACGTGGTGCTGGAAATCCGCGCCCGCCAGCCGTTATCAACCCGGGAAGCGGGCGGCGTGGTGGAGAGCATCCTCAAGGCCCAGGGGCCGGCGGTCATCCATTTTCACGGCGGCCTGGTCATGCCCAGCGTGGATGAGAAACCCCGCGACCCCCACTACCGTCTCTTGGAAAAGGTGGGCGTGGTTAAGACCGCCAAAACGGCGGGCGCCGGCACTATGGTCACACTCACGCCTGCTGGCGAGCGCCTGGCTTCTATCCCAGGCTTCAAGAAGTGGAAGAATGCCGACAAGACCGTTTCCTACGCTATTCCCCTGGCGGAACGCCAGCTGGTTGAAATTTCCAACATCACTATGACCGGCGTCAATGACGCCTCCGTGCAGTACACCTGGAAGTGGGTTCCCAACCAATTGGGGAATGATTTTGATGCTGCCGGCGCTCTGGTAAAGAGTTTCAACACTTGGGACCGTGCCACCCTGATCGAAAAGTACGGCGCTGATTTCTACCACGGTGATCCGACCCGGGCCTCCATAAATCTGGTGCGTACCGACAAGGGGTGGAAGATCGCCACCGAGTAGAACCAGCCAGCAGCGGTCGGTTGCCGGTAGCCGGTAAGCATGCACGCTTGCGGCGCGGGTGCCCTCGCCCGCGAATACCTAACCGCCCGGCCGCTTGGAGCGATGGTATTGTCGCACAACCTTGTTTTTGCCCCGTCCTGAAGAACAATCATGCCAATATGCCGTCTCTTGTAGTAGCATTACCGGGATGAGTAGGAGACTATGAAAGAGCCGCGTCTTTCAAAAGCCGAAACTCGCATCCTGGAACAGTACTGGAAACTGGGAACTGCGTCTGTGCGCGAGGTGTTGGAAAGCCTGCCTGAAGACGAACGTGTCGCTTACACAACCGTGCAAACGCTCGTCTATAGGCTTGAGGAGAAAGGCGCGTTGAGGAAAGTAAAGAAAATTGGCAACGCCCAGCTTTTTGAGCCCGCTATCAATCAGAGCCAATACCGCGGCAGACTGGTACGCGACTTGCTGGATCTGTTTGGTGGATCGCCGCGTCTTCTCGTCTCCAATCTGCTCGAGAATGGCACCCTCAGCTTACGGGACCTGAAGGCGCTGCAAAGTGCGGCACGCACTGATAAGAACGGCCGCGGCCGTGGAGGCAAAAGTGCATGAGCATATCGCGCGTGTGATGTACTACTTCAGCGTCCACCTGCTGTATGCATCCCTCGTCGGTGCTGCCGCTTGGTTACTCACGTCAATTCGGGGTGCCAGCGCCACCACAAAATATTGGATTTGGGTCGTTACCGCATTCAATTTCATCGTGCCTGTCGGCGCTATCGTGGATGAGGTATGGAAGCTGCATTTGCGATGGGCCACACCGCTCGGTGCTCTCGGTGGGCCGATATGGAACCTGACGCAAGGACGTACGGCAGTCCTGCTGGCCGCGATTTGGATCGCTGGCACACTCACCATGCTTATGCGGTTGGCCTCGCGCCTTCGTAGTGAAGGCCGCGAAGCTCAAATCGCGCACCGCCCCGGCGTCAATGGTACGGCGTCTAACTTCACCACAGGTGGCATCCCGGTCAGTTTCGACGCCAGGCATCCCGCTCCAGCGGTCAGTGGCATCTTTTACCCGTGCATCCTGCTCCCCATCGGCATTGATCGGCTACTCAATCAGCGGGAATTCGACGCTGTCCTGCTTCACGAACTTGCCCACGCAAGAAGGCGCGACAATCTGATCCGCGTACTTTACGAACTGTCGTTGTGTGCCGTATGGTTCCATCCACTCCTCTGGCTTGCGGGAGGCAGGATGGCGCTCTATCGCGAGCTCTCCTGCGATGAAATTGTCATCCAGCGTGCCCATGGAACAGATCTGGTTTCCGCACTCGCAAAGCTTGCGGTCCCGGAACGAGCGCTCTCCCTGCAAGCCACAGCCTCATCACATCTAAGCCACCGCTTGGCCTGGCTGTCGGGGCAACTGCGGGCGCGGCCCGCGGCAAGCCTGCTGCTGGCGTCGCTATTTGCCGCTGTTATGGTGGCGGCCACCTTTGGAACCGTGGCACATACCGCCTGCTGTTTCATTCTTCGCCACTGACTCCGGCCCACGTCCTTTTCCCAGACGGCATAGTTGCAAATACAACGTACACTGTAGTAGTATCGCCGCCATATGTAGGAGGTAGTAGGCGGCTATGCCTCACCAACCGCAGAGTCGAATGCGACGCTGCGCCATACTACTGCTGCTGTTGTTTGCAGGACAGCTGCAACTGGCCGGCCAATCGACTGCTCCCCTCACTCTGGTGAAAGCCGCCCGGCTATTCGATCCACGCACCGGGAATGTGCTCGCGCCTGCGGCCGTTCTGATCGCGGAAGACAAGATCAAACAGGTTGGTTCGTTTTCGCAAGTCGGCGTTCCTGCCGGGGCGAAAATCATTGACTTGGGCGCCGTGACCTTGCTGCCGGGATTGATTGACGGCCATACGCACCTGTTCCTTGACATCATTGTGTTGCCCGAAGCGGAGCAGGACCGCCATGCCAACGGACTGTTTGCTCCGGGGTTGCTGCTGGCCATCGTGGAATCGCCAAGCAAGCGCGCCCTGCTGGGCGCACAGTTGGCACGAGAGGACCTGGAGAGTGGCATTACCACCGTTCGCAACCTGGGTCATTCAGGGGTTGACGGCGATACGGAATTGCGGGACGCGATCAATGCCGGCCGCGTCCCCGGGCCAAGAATACTGGCCTCCGGACGCAAGCTGATCACGCCCGGTGAATATGTTCAAAATCTCAATCCTGCCCTTACCGATGCCATCCTGCGGCAGGAATTCTTGCTCATCGAGGGAGTAGACCGGGGACGGCAGGCAGTTCGGCAAAATGAGCTCCAGAACGTTGACGTGATCAAGGTCTCGGCCGATGAGAACCTGACAGTTCCTGAACTCGCGGCAATAGTCGAAGAAGCGCACCGCCACCACCTGAGGGTAGCGGTTCACGCCATAGATACCACCAGCATACAAACGGCGATCGACGCCGGCGCGGATTCGATCGAACACGGTAACGATGCAACCGACGAGCAGCTCAGGCAGATGCGTGATAAGGGCATCTATTTCGACTTGACCCCCACTTTCTATGGCGGAGGCTATCTAAAGATGGCCGAGCCAGTCATCGTGATCCCGCCCGCCGCCCGCGCTGAAAGATTGAGTTCTGCGGCGCGCGCCAAACAACGTTACGACCAGTTGGTGCAGCGAGTCTTGAAGTCGGAGGTCAAATTTGCTGCGGGGTCGGACATGTGCTGGTTCTATGCCGGCGAAACGCGCGGCCAGGCAAGCATTGCGGCTTTGCTTAATTTGCGTGCTGCCGGCATGTCGTCGCTCGAAACCCTCCGCGCAATCACCAGCAATGCCGCGGAAATGCTGGGATGGCAGGACCGCATCGGCTCCATCGAGCCGGGCAAGTTTGCTGATCTCATTGCCGTCGCCGGTGACCCGGTCGCTGATATTACCCAATTGGAACACGTCCGCTTTGTCATGAAAGGCGGCAAAGTGATCAGAAATAGCGTTGCGCCCCTGCCGTAAGCGGTGCGACGGGGAGAGTGGAATGAGAAAACGTGTTGGCATGTTGCTGGTGATGTTAGGCGCTGGTTGGGCCGCTTTCGCCCAGAACCCTGCGCCACGCATCGTTGATCTGAAAGCTGCCGACGGCACCCCGCTGAAGGCAACTTACTTTGCCGCACAGAGGCCCGGCCCCGGTGTGCTGCTGCTGCACCAGATCAATCGCGATCGCAAATCGTGGGACTCGGTAGCGGCACAGCTTGCGGCTGCGGGAATAAACACTCTCACCCTCGATCTGCGCGGCTTTGGCGAAAGCGGCACGCGCCTGGACAAACTCAGTGAGGCTGAGCGCGGCAAATACCAGCGGGGCTGGCCTGACGATGTTGACCTCGCGCTCCGGTACTTGAGCTCGCAGCCGGGCGTCGCTCACAACCTGATTGGGGCGGGAGGAGCAGGCTGGCTCGGCGTCCTCTACTCCGTTGATGCGGCCCGCCGCCATCCTGAACAAATCAAGTCGCTCGCACTCATGTCGGGCGAAACACTTCGCGACGGGCTGCAGTTTCTTCATCAGGCATCTCAATTGCCCGCACTCTTCGTCTTCTCCGATGACGACGAATACCCGCCGACGCAGGACGCCATGAAACTGCTCTATGTCACTGCATCCAGCCCCAGCAAGAAGCTGGTGCACTACCCCGAAGCTGAAGACGCCCCGTGGCTATGGTACGAGGACTCTTCCGGAAGAGTCCCCGCCCACGGCGGCCACGGGACTGACATGTTTCAGGTTCATCCCGAGCTGCCTGGCATCATTGTCCACTGGTTTGTTACCACGCTCGTCAGAACTCCAGGTCACGCTCCCGCCGATGCGCTGGCAACAGCGCCCATCCTCAATCAGCTGCAATCACCCGGCGGAGCGGCCCAGGTCACACACCAATTATGGGACGCCCGGCGCAGCGATCCTAAGGCCCAGCTGTGGCCCGAGGTCGCCGCTGACATCATCGGCGAGGATTTTCAGCGCGCTGGCGATGTCAAGAATGCAATTGCGGTCTTCAAGCTGAATCTCCTCGCTTATCCCGACTCGGCCGACGCCCACTATAACCTTGCCGACGCCTATTTGGCAGACGGCCAGAAGGATCTCGCACGGCAATACGCTGAAAAGGCATTGGCCTTGCTCGATTCCCATAAGGCGCCGCTATCTTCCTGGTCTGATACGGAAGAGCGGCGAGCAGAGATCCGCCGCGCCATCGAGAGTACGCTAGCGCGGGCGACCACGGGAGCCGAGCATTGAGATCGCCATTCGAGAGTACCTGGGAACCCTTCCCCAGTCTTCACACTTGAGATGAAAAGCACCCTGCTCACCTTTCGTACAATGTGCCGTATGAGCGGAAATCCCAAACTGCCCACCCCGCGGGCCTGGCGCGAACAAAGGCAAAAGGAATCGGAGCAAATTCTCGCCGCACTCCCGGAAATCGCAGAACCGGAGTTCACCCTCGTCTGGGATTTGCAGCTCCGGGGTGAGGGGCCGCAACAGCAGCGCCACTGGATCGTCCGCCACGGCGATCAGGTCATTTACCGCGAACCCGCCAACTTGGAGGACTATCACCGTTTCGAATTGCTCGCGCGGCTGCTGCGGCAGAAATACGGCAGCCGTGTCCGCGACCTGGTTCCGGGGGAGAGCAGCGACGTCGCTTACTATCTCTATGGCGATTTTCTGGGCGCCGTCAGCCGGGTGGAAGCGGCCAGGAAGAGGAATTTTGGCGTGGGGTGAGCGAAGGTTTAAACAAAAGCTTTCACCGCCGAGACGCCGAGCACGTCAAGATTTTTTCAAATTCTCTACAGCCGGTAGCGCGACAGGCTACCTGGCCGCAATCCGTGCATTCGAAAAAGAAATGGTGTGGCTTTCTCGGCGCACTCTGCGTTCTCGGCGGTGAATGATCTTGACTTTGAAAATTGAAACCCGAACCTATTTCAACATAATCAAGGGCACCGCCGCGATCGCCGCCGCTATTCCTGTCAGCTTTATCCGCGTGAATCGCTCCCTCAGAAAGCAGATTGCCAGTAGAACCGTAATCATCGGATAAAGCGAACACAAAACCACGGAGACGTCCAGCCGCCCCGTCTGGTCGGCGCGAATAAAGAAAGCCGTCCCGCTTACATCCAGTGCTCCCGCCAGCAGTCCCATCCAGGCAAAGCGGGTAGCCACCGCGCCGCGGACCCGATTCACCGCCAAAACAATTGAGACCAGAACCAGTGCGATACAGCGCGAGAATGCCGCGCTC
>DATEJK010000035.1:0-12443 GCA_035278025.1 Terriglobales bacterium
GCCACCTTGGGCAAGGAGCAGAGGCACGCAAAGCGCTCTCTGTTTCGGAACTCGCACCTGCGATCTGTTCCTCAATCGCAATGCGCGCATCGCCAATCGCCAAGCGACGTCGCGGCCGAGCCTCGAATCACGCGCGCGATATACTTCGCCCATTCCGCCGACGCCCAGCGGAGATTAAATCTGATAGGGGCCAAGTTTCGTGCCAGAGGTCAGGGCCACAGGTGGGCGCAATTATACGTGCAGTACATTCATCAGAAAACAGCGATTCCGGGCGCAAAAGCGGGAACCAGGGTTAGTCAGGAATTCCGGTGGGGGGGCTGGAGGATGGGGCCGCCTGGGTGCGCAGCGAGGTCCCGCAGTAGGGGCAGTAGACGTCATTGGCGGCAACCACGCGCTGGCACTGCGGACAGCTCGGGCTCAGCTTGCAGCTGCAGCGAGGGCAGAAGTTGAATCCCGCCTCCACGAAAGAGCCGCACTGCGGACACGCCCGGCGCAGCGGCTGACGGAGGAGAAAATAAAGGATGAAACCCAGGGCATTGGGAATGATGAGCACCACAATCGTCCAGAGAACCGGGCTCATGCCGCGGCGATTGGCGTCGCGGTTCACATAGCCGATGAGCAGCAGGAAAGCGATGCCGCCGGCGCCCGCCAGAAGTCCGAGCAGCGGCCGCGCCCAGGCCGGCGGAGGACTGGGGTGGTGAGCCAGCGGAATATTGAAAAACCACTGCGCGGCGAGAAAGGCGATGGCCGCCAGAGCCCACGCCCAACCGGGAATAATCCTGATTTCCGCCGCAAATCCACTTTGAGTTTCGTTGCTTGCCAGCATAAGCTTGTCAACTTTCCTATCGCCACTGCCGCGAGCGTTCGCGGTCGTCCATCCAATGAGTGCCACGGGCCAGGAGCAACACGCTCACAACGAGGGCCGGCGCGACGGAAAACACGATGAAGCCCGCTTGCCACACCAGGGTCGAAACTCCGGCCCACTGGCCCAGCCATGCAAACAACCGCCACAACAGTGGGGCGGTCAGCGTGGCGGAAAGGCCTACTCCCAGGCATGCCATGCTCACTAGCCACAGGCGTTGCCGTGTTTCCCGAAGCCTGCCGGCGTGGAAGCGCACCCGCATCTGAGTGGCCCGCACCAGGCGGGAATCGGCGGCCAGTGGCAGGGACCGAAGAGCGCGCACCATCTCCTCTGCCGTTTCCGCATAATTGCGGCATGCTTCGCATTCCAGCAGGTGGGAGCGCAGCCAGGTGTGCTGAGCCGGGGAGAGGCCGCCGCCCATCGCGATCAGCCCGCGCGCTTCCTCATGTGCATTCCGCGTCATGCCTGGGCCCCCTTCAGCCGCGTCATCAACATATTCAATCCGCGATACAGCCGCGACTTCACCGTGCCCAGCGGCGCGCCCGTCACCCGGGCAATCTCGTCCAGGGCCAGCCCTTCCTGAAAGCGCAACACCAGGGTCTCGCGGCATTCCGCCGGAATGCTGACCAGCACCGCGCTAATACGCTCGGCTTGCTCGCGCTGCTGCACTACTTCCCATGCCAGAGGCCGGGTATCGGCCGGTTCCACGGGTGCGTGCTCTTCATCTTCCATCAGTCCATCCAGGCTTAACGGGCTCTTCTTCCGCAAATAATCAATCGTCAAGTTCCTGGCCACGGCGTACAGCCAGGTGCTGAATTCGTGCTTACCGTCGTACTGATGGCCGCGTTCCAGCACCCGGATCCAGGTTTCCTGGAAGAGATCTTCGGCCAATTCACGATTTCCGGCCAGGTAAACCAGGTAGCGCAGCAGCCGGTGCTGATATTGCTCGATGAGGCGGTCCAGTAAGTCTGGATCACGCCGGCGGAGACCGCGAGCAATGGCGCTGGGCTCGGATTCCATCGCATTCATGAAGCACTGGGCTGTCGCGTTCATGCTAACGGGATATACGGGCGAGCAGGGAAGAAAGATGCAGGATGGATGGCAATTCTAAAGGCCGTGTTAGACCCTTAATTTTCAAGTAGTTGACGTCATAATAGGCACGAGGCTGAAATGCTTCCGCCATTCTGTTACTGTTGAGCGCCCCATGACCCAACTGGCCCGCAAACTGCGCGTGGTGGATTACTTCACGCTGGGCTGGGGCACTATGGTAGGGGTGGGCTGGCTGGTCGTAATGGACGACTGGCTGGGCCGCGGTGGTCCCCTGGGCGGGGTGCTGGGTTTCGCCATTGGCGGCGTCCTGCTGCTGCCCATCGGCTACATCTACGGGCAACTGGTGGCCGCCATGCCCGATGCCGCCGGCGAAATCGCTTACACCGCCAGAGTCTTCCCTCAGACGGTCAGCTACGCCACCGGCTGGATGATGTTTCTGGCTTATTTCATCGTTTGTCCCTGGGAAGCGGTGGCTCTGGGCCGCATTGCCGCATTTATTTTCCCCAGGCTGGATTCGTTTGAGATTTACCGCGTTGCCGGCAGGCCGGTGTACCTGCCGCATCTGGCGCTGGGCCTCGGCCTGACCGCGCTGCTGACCATTTTGAATTACCGCGGCATCCGTCTGAGCGCCATTTTCCAGAACTGGACCACGTTTGCGGTGCTGGGGCTGTTCGTGATTTTCGTTTTCTTCGGCGCCGCGCATGGCTCGCCGCGCAACTTTCCGCCGCTGTTCAGCCACACGCCGTTCATTTCCGTGCTGCTGGTGCTGCAGATTGTGCCGTACTTTATGACCGGGTTCGAGTCGGTAGCCAAATGCGCGGAAGAAGCCAGCCCGGAATTCCGTTCCGGCGGATTTTTTCGCGCCATTGTGCTGGCCATCGTGGTGGGCGTGCTCTTCTACACCATCGTGATTGCCGCGGTGGCCTGGGCTTCGCCCTGGCAGTCGCTGCCCAGCGGCGCATTCTCCACCGCGGTGGCGTTTGAGCGCGCGCTGCACGCGCGCTGGATTGTCAGCGTGATTCTGAGCGCGGCGCTGCTCTCGCTATTCAAGGTCTTTAACGGAAATTTTGTGGCCTCCAGCCGCCTGCTGTTCGCAATGGGGCGCCGCGGTATGGTGGAACCGAGGTTGGGCCGGGTGCACCCCACGAATCAGACCCCGGCGGTGGCGGTGGTGTGGGTGGGGATTGCGACCGCCGCCATCATGCTGGCCGGGGAAGCCATCCTGGTGCCGATAACGGAGGTGGGCTCGGTGGCTTCCGCCCTGGGCTGGATGGCGGCCTGCGCCTCCTATTACCGCATGCGTCCGCTGCCCTTGCGGCGCGCCGTGGCTGTCGCAGGCGTGCTGGTGGCTTTGGGCATGGTGCTGATGAAGGCGCTGCCCTTTATTCCCGGCCATTTCAGTATGTATGAATGGATTGCCTTTGCCGCCTGGGTGGGGCTGGGGTGGGCGGCGCGGCGAAGGCCCGCGACGACCCTGCAAGCGGCATCGAGCGCGGAGTGAGAGGCGTGGTCCTCGGGGGCTAAAGCCCAAATTTCAAGCATCTTATCCCCCGACTAAAGTCGGGGGCTTCCACGGGGCCTTTAGCCGGGGGCTTCCACGGGGCCTTTAGCCGGGGGCTTCCATGGGGCCTTTAACCGGGGGCTTCCACGGGGCCTTTCAACGTGGGCTTCCACGGGGCCTTTCAACGTGGGCTTCCACGGGGGCTTTAACCGGGGGCTTTCACGGCGGCTTTAGCCGGGGGCTTCCACGGGGCCTTTCAACGTGGGCTTCCACGCCGCCTTTCAACGTGGGCTTCCACGGGGCCTTTAGCCGTGGGCTTCCATGGGGCCTTAGCCGGGGGCTTCCATGGGGCCTTTAACCGGGGGCTTCCAAGGGGCCTTTCAACGTGGGCTTCCACGGGGGCTTTAATTGAGGGCTTCCGTGGGGCTTCATGCTTCGGGCCTAGAGGCCCACACGACGTGCTTATTTAAGGCGCCCGCGGGCGGCGGCGCTCGCGCCACGAGACTCTGGTTTGGCACAGGCGAGAACCCGCGCGGATCCTATCGAAGGGGCAGACTGCAAAAGTGTGGAAGCCCACGGCTTCAGCCGTGGGAATAGGAGCGAGCGCTAATCTGGGCTTTAGCCCCGCAGCAATCAGGGGAGCCTGGTTCGCCCGCAGAGGCGAGGCAGCCAGTGCCCACCCCTTCTTCTTTACTTTTGGGTAACAGTCAGCTCGTGATTGCCCACCACTGCCGTGTCAATGCGGTCCGGAAGCTGAAAGCGGTTGTCAATGCCGAGGTTGGGGTGCTTGGGCTTGATGTAGTGCTTTACGAACATCTGCAGGGCGAAGTCCGGGATTTGCACGCCATCCAGGGACACGGAATCAATATGCACGTTGCCCACGCCGCCGGCGCCGCTGCCGTGAGCGGTCACGGCCACATCATGCACGCCGCTGAACATGCTGAGCAGGGGATTGGCGCTGCGCTGTCCGGCGGTGAGCTGGTCGAAATCCACGCGCGCCCAGGAATCAATCACTCCCGGCTGTCCGGAAAAGCGTACCGACTGCACGCCCTTGGGCAACTGCACGCGGCCGCTGGCCACGTAAGCGTTGATTTCCTGCTCGGTCATGACGGTGGTCAAGGGCCGGGGGTGGGCCAGGGCGCCGTTGCTCTGGATGCGGTCCAGCTTGCGCTGCAGGCTGTCGGCGGCGGGATTGGCGGCGGCGGAACGGAGCTTGACGGCTGTAAGAGAAAAGACCAGGCCAAAGAAAACAATCGCGGTGAGTTTCATTTGGTGAGCGCGGCTTCTCTCTGCGGGTGCGGCACGAGAGTCACTCTGGGCGCGCCCAGCGTGCCCGTGATATCAAAAGAGTGGGAGCTATCGCGCACCAATTTGATATTCAACTTGCTGTCGAGCAGAGCGGTTCCGCTTACCTGATAGATGCCGTCCAGAGCCTGCAATTTGCCCGCGGCCAGAGTGAACTCGCCGTGACTCAGCGCCAGGCGCCCGGTAAAGCGGCGCAGGCGGAGGGGCTGGGCGCCGGTGGTAAGGCTAAGGTGGCGCAGCACTCCATCGCGCACGTCAAATTCGGCAGCGGAGACCAGCGAGTCCCGCAGATCGGTTCTGTTCCAGCCCGCCGCCCGCAGCCGGTATTGCAGGGCAAGTTTGCCGCTGGCCCAGTCGTCTCCCATGTTTTGCGCGGCTTGCGCCAGGGAAGCATGTTCCAGCGTGCCGCGGCCGCTGTACACGGGCTGGCGTCCGGAGAAATCAAGCTGCCATTCCCCGCTGTGCTGCCCTCCCCAGATGCTGGCGCGCACCTGCGAAAGCTGCACCTTTCCGCCCTGAATAGCCAGGTGAGTGGTGAAGTAGGTAGCTGCCATTCCTCCTACGTTCATCCGGTTGGCGGAGAGGGTGCCGACGATCGCCAGCCCTGCCAGCGGCTTCTCGCGGTCCCTTTGCAGCAAGCGGTACCAGGGACGGCTGGCCGCACGCGCATGGAGCAGGTTGACGAGCTCGGCCGCCCCCAGTTGATCGGCATGCAGATTCACCTCCGCGGGACACACTGTGCCCGCGGGACATTGCCGCACCAACTGCACCGACCCGGACAGATGCAGGCCGCTGCCGGCAAAGGCAGCCGCCAGGTTCTGCACTTTGATCCTCTGGGGAGAGAGCACAACCTCGGCGGAAGAGATCTGCAGCGGGGCGTCCACGCTTTTCAGGTCGGCTGTGAGGTTGTGCAGTTGCGCCTTGCCGGTCACCTCGGGAGGGGGAAACCCGGTCCACAGGCCCGTAATCTGGAGATCCAGCCGGGCCGTTCCCTTTTTCACGTGCGGAGGAGTATGCACCCCCAGGGTACGGGCTACCTGCTCAAGCCTGGCCAACTGGGCTTCACCCTGCAGATTCACTTCATAACCGTTGCGCGAAAGCCAGGCGTAAAGGACCGCGGGCGCGCCGCCCTCCAGTTGCATGCGGAATGGACCCAGGGCCAAGCGCAATTCCGGCGCCAATTTCGGCAGCTGCATGGCGCGCGATTTCATGCGGCGGGCCGGTAGGTGCCGCGCTCCCCCAACAACCGTGAAGGGAATGGAGCCCAGTTTGAGCTGATTGCCGGTGAGCTCGGAAGAGAGAGCGAAATCGCTGGTTTGCCCATCTCCTGACCAGGAACGGAGCCATCCGGTTTGCGCCGACTTGCTTACCCGGAAGCTGGCGTTAAGCACGCCGGTGGCGGTCAGATCGTCAGGCAGGTCGCGCTTGGCGTGCTGCGCGGCGGCGACCACCGAAAGCATAGGCAGCTGTTGCGCCACCAATTTGAACTGATAAGGGCCTCCGCTGAGCGGCGCCACCGCGCTGCCATTGGCGGTCAGCAAGCCATTGACGGCTACGGGCGCGCGGCAGGCTACATTGGACCAGCTCTGGTCAATGGAGCTGAAACGGGCGTCGCAGCGCGCCCGCAGCTCCAGAGAACCAGGGTTAATGATGTCGTAGCGGCGGAAGTCCTGCACCTGTGCGTCAGCACGCACTCCCAGCGAGGCCGGGGTACCGCTCAGTTGGGCGGAGAGGTCGAGGGCGCCGCGCCAGCCGCGGTCGCGGCCGTAGATGAGCTGGGTCAACTGTCCCAGTTGCGCGTTCTGCCACTTCAGCTTCACGCTTAGCGGGGTCTCGCGCAGGGAAGACGCACGCTGGAATGAGCCCTCCATCTGCAGGGTACCGGTATCACTCAGGTTCTGGTCAATGCGTACGGGGCGGGCCTTGACCCGGAAGTGCCAGCGGTCTTCGGTTGCCTGCCACAGGGCGAAATCGGCATCGGCCAGCACATAGACCTTTTTTTCGGCGCCAATCTTAAAGTTGATGCGCCCGCTGTCGGCCTCAATATAGGGAAAACGCAGGCGGGACTCAGGCTTGCTCTGCGCGGTGGGCGCCGAGGGCGTGTGAGCGGTGCGTTCCAGCAGGGCATAAACGTTCCAGCGGCCATCCCGGCGCACCAGGTTGAGGCTGGGATTCTGCAGGCTGAGGCGGGCGATCTCCAGGCGTCCCCGCCACAACGAACTCAGCCGCAGATAGGCAGTGACCTCATCGGCGCGCAGCATGGGTTCGGCGCTGAAGGAGGGATCATCGGCCACCACCAGGCGCTGCAGGTCGAATCCAGGCTGGGGAAGCAGGCGGAGGTTGACCGCTCCGATGGTGACTTGGCGCCCGATGGCCTGCCCAATGGACTGGTCAATGCGGGCGTGGAAGCGTCCCATGCTGATCAGCGGCGGCACCACCAGCGCCAGCAACAGAAATGCCGCTACCGCGCCTACGATGTTGCGAGTGGAGCGCTTCATCGCACGATGTGCAGCATGCGCCCCCAGCGCGTCTGATCGAAGAAGTGGAAGATCACATGAAAGACGAAGCCGATGCGGTCGGCGGCGCTGCGCTTCAGGTACTGGCCGGAAGATTCCACGAAAGACCAGTAGATGAAGAGCGGACGTCCGATCACATTCTGCCGCGGTACGAAGCCCCAGTACCGGCTGTCGTAACTTACGTCGCGATTATCGCCCATCACGAACAGGCGATCGGGGGGGACCACCAGTTCTTCCCCCTGCAGATGGGAGCCCAGGGTGAGGCGCCATTCCGGGGTCACGCTGCTGGCATCGCTGGGGGAAATGGCGGGAAAGTTATCGCGGTAAGGATTGTAGCTGCCGTCGCGCAGCACGTAAGGTTCTTTCAGAGCTTGCCCGTTGCGGTAAACGATGCCGTCGCGCAGGTGGATGCGGTCGCCGGGCACACCGATGACCCGCTTCACCACGTACAGGCCAGGCTCGGCAGGAGAAAGAAAGACCACGATATCGCCGTCCTTGGGGTCATGGTAGGGAAGGAGGGGTCCCAGATACTGGGAAGCGGGGGCAAATCCGATGCGGTTGACGAAGACGTGGTCCCCGATCAGCAGCGTGTCCTCCATGGAACTGGAGGGAATCTCGAAGGCCTGCACGATGAAAGTGATGATGAAAAGTCCCACCACCAGCACCACGGCCAGGGAGGCCAGGAACTCGACGGTGGTTTCTTTTCTCTTTTCTTGTTTCCTGGGCAGCTTCTTGGCCGGGGACTTGGTCTTGCTCAGAGCGGTTGCCATCTCTATTAATTTACCCGGTTGCGCCGGATACTGCTAATTTACCAGGCGGAAAGTGCGCTGCCAGCGGGTGGCCTGCAGCACGTGGGTGAGCACGTAAGCCAGGTGCGACCATTGACTGCCGCTGGCCATAACGGGATTTTCGTCGGGGGCGCGGATAGACCAGTAGATGAGCAGCGGCCGGCCCACGATATTGTCGCGGGGGACGAATCCCCAGAAGCGGCTGTCCAGGCTCTCGTCGCGGTTGTCGCCCAGCACAAAGTATTGTCCGGGCGGGACAGTCAGTTCGCCATCGTGAACCAGGGTGCGCATCTGCAGCCACCAGCGTGCCTCTACCCCGGCGGCTACAAAGTCGGCATTGGGAAAGTGGTAGTGGTAAGCATCATCCGCCGCCGAGCGGTAAATGGCGTAGTTCTCCTTGAGAGGAGTTCCATTTACCCAGACCTGCTTGCCGTTCATGCGGATGTGGTCCCCAGGCACGCCGATCACCCGCTTCACAAAGTGCTGGTCGGGGTGTACCGGATAGTGGAACACCACGATTTCGCCGCGCTCAATCTTGCTGTAGGGCAGGATGTGTCCCCAGAAGCCACCGCGCGCGTAATCCACTTTGTCCACCAGCAGGTAGTCGCCGATGAGCAGGGTGTTTTCCATGGACTCGGAAGGAATCTGGAAGGCCTGCACCAGAAAGGTGATGACAAACAGAGCGATGACCACGGTCACCAGCAGCGACTGGATGGAGCCAGGGAGCCCGGCGCGCAGCGCCCGGCGGCGTTCCGGCCCGGAAGGCGCCGGCCGCACCTCCGGCGGCTGCTGGGTTACTTCTTCCGCTACTGGCTGTTCATTCACTGGCTCTTCTCAGAGTGTTTGCTCTTGCTCGCGGGCAACGGCAGCGAGCCCAGGTATTCCAGGGCCTGACGGGCTGCTTCCTGCTCGGCGCGCTTTTTGGTCGAGCCTGCTGCCCGGGCCACGAACTCGGGATGGTGCTCGCCCCCACCCTTATGCAGACGCGCTTCCACGGTAAAGGTTTTTCTGTGCTCGGGCCCCTCTTCTTTTACAAGCACATAGGAAGGTTGAGCGTGTCCGGTGGAGTGCACAACCTCCTGCAGGGTGGATTTGTAATCGGTGATGGGAACCGTAGTGCCGCCGGGAATGTCGCGCAGTTCGGGAAGAAGAATGCGCTGCAGGATCAACTCCCGCGCTTTCTCCAGGCCCGCATCCAGGTATATGGCCGCCACTACCGCTTCCAAAGCATTTACCAGCAGGGCAGCCTTGCTGCGCCCCCCGCTTTTCTCCTCGCCCCTGCCCAGGGACAGGTAGCTGCCCAGATCGAGCTCACGAGCTACCCGCACCAAATGCCGCCCACTTACCAGGTGGGCGCGCAGCTTGGAAAGGTGTCCTTCCTCGAACTCCGGATAACGGCGGTAGAGTTCTTCGCTGGTTACAAAGCCGAGCACGGCATCGCCCAGGAACTCCAGCTGCTCGTTATCTATGATTTTACCGCCCGTGCTGGCTTCCTGCTCGCGCGCCCGGGAACTGTGGGTCAGCGCCCGGTGCAGCAGGTCCGGGCGCTGAAAATGATGTTCCAGGAGCGCTTCCAGCGCGGCTAAATTCGGTTTCTCCATGACAGACCAGCAGGCGCTTATTCGGGCTGCCTGCCGCACAGCGGGTTGACCCGCTTACGGGTGTGGGGTCTCGGGCTGTGGTGAAGTGGGCGGCGCCTGCGGCTTGGGCTGAGCGGCCGGGGTGCTGCCGCCCGCCAGCTGCTTCAGCCGGCTCTGCTCCTGGCGCGAGAGCTGGCCCACGGTGGTGTTTTCCTGGGTCATAGTGACCGCCTGATTGGCTGTGGCCAGGGCTTCGGCGTACTTGCTCTGGTTATCGAGGGCCACCGCCAGGCGCAGATAGTTGACCGGATCGGGCTGGCTTTTGCCCATATCAATTGCCTTCCTGAGATTTTGTTCTGCGCTGGGGTAGTCGTGCTTCACCATGGCGATGTTGCCCAGGATGGCGTAAGCGGTAGCTCGCAGCCAGTCCTTGGCCGCCTGAACCTTGTCCGGCGGGGCGTCGGCGGAAAACATCAGGTCGCTATCAATGGTGTCGAGCGCGTGCGTGGCCAGCTTACTGGCTTCGGCGGTCTTCTCGTTGAAATCCAGGTCGGTGCTGCGGGTGCGCTCGGAAAGCACCTCCGCTACCTCAATGAGAGCCTGAGGGTCGTTGGGGTCAATGGCCAGAATCTTGCGCCCCATCTCCACCATCTTGTCGGCATTGTTGGCGTTCTGGTAGCTGTTCATGACCTGGCGGTAGAGCAGGACGCGGAGTTCGCTCTCCGGGAACTTGGCGGCAAAATCATTAGCCGCCTTTTCCTGCGCCTCCGGCGTGGTAACCGCAGCCGCGGCCTGGAAAGCCTTGTACTCTTCCGGCGTTTTGGCCTGCGGCGGGCGCTTGGGAGCGGGCGCCTGCTCGCCGGCAGCGCCGGGCTGCGCCTGGGTTCCGGCGGTTCCGGGCTGAGCCTGGCTTCCCTGGGCCGGGGGTTTCTGGCCCTGGTCGGCGCCCTGCTGATTGCTGTTCTGCGCCATGGCCCAGCTTGCGACCAGTAGCACGGCGGTGAAGATGATGGCTTGCTTCATGCTCTCTCCTTGCCTGTTAGGCGGATTGCTTTCCCTTCCGTCCGGCTGATTGCGAACTTATTGCGCGTGTTCTTCGTGCCCTGGCGGCGCGTAGGGCTGCTGCAGGCCCTTCTCCGCCGCCGCCCGCACCTGCGGATCCAGGTCCCCGCTGTTCAAAGCAGTGCGGTAGTGGTCCAGGGCCGCCTGGCGATTATCCTGCAGATCGAAAATTCTTCCCAGATAGATGTGCGACCAGGCCAGCAGCCGGGGTTCTTTGCTGACCTCCACGGTGCGGGCAAAATACTTCTGCGCGCCGGCCATGTCGCCCTTCATGGTAGCGGTGCGCGCCAGAATAAAAAAGGCCCGCCCGTCCTCGCCCTTGTGCTCGCCGAGGGACAGCTGCGCCAGTTGCTGCGCTTCCGCCAGGTTGCCGCCCACCAGGTCCTTTTCCGCTTCGTCCAGCAGCGAGGGCTTGGGCGGGGGCGCCAGGCGCACCACTTCGGGATGGGCGCTCTTGGCGAATTCGGTGTTGCGCGCCACCTTCTTTTCGTGGTCCAGGTCCATGTCGTAGAGCCAGTTGGGGAAGGCGTCCTGCAGGCCCACCGGGCCCTTCTCGAAGTTGCGCAGCTGGGCGTAAAAATACTGGGTCAGAACATAGCCCTGCCGCATAGCCGCATCCACCGCCTGCTGGCGCTGCGTTTCCACCGCCTTTTCCTGATCTTTACCTTTGCTCGAGGCGGGGATCATGCGCGCCTCAACCGCTTCGATGAGTGACTCGGTACAGAGCAGGGTGGCGTCGCGCTTGAAGACCTCGTCCATGGGCGCGGTCTGCACCAGGGGGAGCAGCGGCTCCAGGTGACTCATGGCCGTGGGCCGCTTCATGGCGATGGGATCGAGCACATAGTGGAGGTAAGTGTGGCGAACCTGGTTGTATTGCAGGCTGCCGCGCGCGGGGGTGAGCACAATGTAGTAGTCGTTGCCGTAGTTGCGGGCGTTGACCTGCCCGGGGGCGCCCAGCGGCGCCAGGTAAATGTTGAACTTGCGCCCCATGTAGCCGGCGATAGGCAGCCGCAGGTAGAGGTCGGTGGCACTGAGCAGCTTGGCGATGGGAGTGTGGAACCGGTTGATCAGCCCGTCGTACTGGTCCTGGTGGCCCAGCCAGATCTGGTGCAGGCCGGCGGACTTATAGAAGGAGGGCAGCAGCGGCACCAGGCCGAGGACGTAGCCGGCGTCGGGTGGCAGGTCCGCCTCTTTCATGGTGGGCTTGAAGTCGGGAGCGGGGCCCAGGGTGAGGGCCAGCGAAATGTATTGCGCCAGGTCGTGCGACTGGTCGCCCTGGCGGTGGTCGCTGTAGAACTGGCAGACGGCGCGGGTGGCGCTGACCGCATCGGGCGAAGCCTGGGTGGAGCGCGCCAGTTCGGAGCGTATCTGCAGGCGCAGCGGGTCGGATTGCCCCAGGTCCTCGCTGAAGCCGCAGGTGTTGATGGCGGCCAGCACGGTGAAGATGGTTTCGCTGGTATCTACCGTGGCCTTGGGGGTCATCTGGGCGGCGGCCTGGGGCGCCAGGCTCACCTGCGTCAGGCACACGAGAGACACATCTGCGAGCACGCCCAGAAGCGCGACGCACCACCAGCGCCGGAATCTAAGGTTCAGGAAAATGCCTCCCGCGGACGGGCCACAATAAGGGGAACGCTAGGGTAAGTTTAAGGGGTCAGGGGCGGGGGGTCAAACCGGGAGATAGCTATAGAGGGCGGGAAAATCCGGCCACCCCGCGCGGGCGCGGGTGAGGGGCAAGAAGGACTGGTAAGTAGTGAGAGGCGATTTATCGTCAATTATCGA
>DATEJK010000036.1:0-10548 GCA_035278025.1 Terriglobales bacterium
GTGTGGCGCCGCCGCAGACCAGAGCCATTTCCCCAGCAATGAAGAGATGCGGCACTTTCGCGCCATGAACGCCCCGCGCCTCTCGCCCGATGGCCGGCGCGTTCTGGTGGAAATTGCGGACAGCACCGCCGACGGCGGCCGCTCTCATCTGTGGCTGGTGGATCTTGCCGGCGGTTCCGCCCGCCAGCTCACCTTTTCGTCTGCGGGCAAGAAGGATGACAAGGACCGCGGCGAAACTTCAGGCCGGTGGATGCCGGAGGGCGACATCCTGTTTCTGGCGCACCGCGGCGACCACACACAGCTTTTCCGCTTGCCTATGCGGGGCGGCGAGGCCGTTGCCTTTGACCTGAAGGTAACGCCGCCGGTGGACGAGTCGAAAGCGGCGGATGCCGTGCCCCCGCAGGGAGCGGAGAAAGACAAATCACCGGCAAAACCAGCGGAGCCATTACCCATTGATATCTCCGGATTTCAGATCGCGCCCGACGGAAAGACGGTTGCGGTTTGGGCTAAAGACCCGCAGACCCCGGGAGAAAAGAAGCAGCACGACGAGAAGGCTGACGCCGTCTGGGTCAACCACGATCAGCATCTCACCCGCCTTTACCTGCTCGATCCTTCAACTTCCAAGCTGAGCCCCGTGCCGTTGCCCGGCGACGTGAAACGCGTCGCTTGGAGTGAGCAATCGGACCGTCTGGTGGCCGAGGCCGAGGCTCCCAACGGGGCCAGCGACTTGGGGCCCGCGGGCAGCATGTGGCTGGTGACGCTCACCGACGCGCAACATCCCAGCCGGATCGAGACCGCTCCCGCAACCGCCCGTGGAGTGATTTGGTCGCGCGATGGCCGCGACCTTTACTTTCTGGCACAAGCGCAGCAGGACGCGCCTCCCGGATACCAGGACCTTTATGAGTTCACTTTTGCCGGAAACGCATTGCGAAACCTGAGCAATGGTTTGCAAGGCAGCATTGGCTATGAGAACCCGCTGGCAGAAGGGGACGGCTCCGTTCTGGTTGCAGTGGAAAATCACGCGCAGGTTACGGTAGGGCGCTTCGCCTCCGGAAAATCTCCCCAGCTTCTGCAATTCGCTCTCCCGGAAGTGAGAGGTTTGGATACCAACGCGCGCCGCACCGGCTGGGTTTACCTGGCCAGCGGCAGCACCCAGCCCGACACGCTTTACTACACGGAAAAGCTGGGCACGGCAGGACGGGCGCTGCCCACGCCCCCAATCACGCCGCCTGAAATGCAGGCGGTGGCGACGCAAGTCGTGCATTGGAGCAGCGACGGCCGCGTCATTGAAGGCCTGCTCTCGCTGCCTCCGCAGGCGGTGCAAGGGCGTGTGCCGCTGGTGGTGGACGTGCACGGCGGGCCGCTGGGGGCTTGGTCCGACGGCTACAACCAGTTCACCAATTTCCTGGTAGGACAGGGCTGGGCCGTGTTGCGGGCTAATCCGCGCGGCAGCTCGGGACGAGGCGCGGCCTTCGCCGCGGCCAACAAGAATGACCTGGGCGGCGGAGACTATCGCGACATCATGGCGGGGGTTGACGCCGTTCTCAAGCAGTTTCCCATTGACCCCGGCCGTTTGGCGCTGATCGGTTACAGCTACGGCGGCGAGATGGCGGGCTTCGCTGAAGGAAAGACCAATCGCTTTAAGGCCATCGTGAGCGGCGCGCCGGTCATTGACCAGTTCAGCGAGTACGGGACGGAAGGCGATTCCTGGTACGATCGCTGGTATTTCGGCAAGCCCTGGGAGCATATGGCAGACGCCTGGCGGCAGAGCCCGCTGGCCGGCGCCGCCCACGCCAGCACTCCTTTCCTGCTGCTGCAGGGTGAAGGCGACACCACAGACCCGTTGGGCCAATCACAGGAAATGTACCGCGCCCTGCGCCAGATGGGAGTGCCGGTGGAGATGGTGCAGTATCCGCGCGACAATCACGGGCCGCTAGCCATCGGTATGCTCGGCCGGCCGAGCGCGGAGCCGTGGCATGGTTTCGACGCGCGCCAGCGCCTGGTTCGCTTTCTGGAAAAAGCGCTGGGACCAGCGCCGGCGGCGCAAACAGGCCGGAAGGCGTCGCAAAACTAGCTGCCGACCGAATCGCCCTCAGTGAGAAGCCGCTTCCTTCTTCACCTCGGGGCTGGACCGCGCCTGCGGCTCGGGCAAGGGTTCTCTCTGCCGGCGCCGGCCGCCAGTGGCCAGACTCATCAAACCCCAAAGGAGCAGAACCGGTGCAAGCAGCAGGCCGGCAAGACCGGTCACGGCGTGCCATCCTTTGGCGCTGCCGGTCACTTGCACCGTGCTTCCACTGACCGGCCAAGCTACGGAAACCGATGAATTCCCCTGCCAGGAAACAATCAGCACGCCCAGGCCAACGAAGAAGGCGAGAAGGGCGGCCAGCAAAATGAGTTTTGACTTCATAGCTCAGGCGCCAGCATAACGCAAAAGAGCCCGGAGGCATACAAAAAGCCGGACCTGAAATGTCATCAGGTACGGCTTCAGTTTCATCTGCGCGACAGATCTTCCGGGACGGTTATGCCCGGTGTTCCCTCGCCCTACGGATTAAAGCTGCCGAAGGTGTAGCCCACGGAAGCGCCATAACGGATAACGTGATTAGTATCAAATTCCACATTATTGCGGATCAGGTAGGCCCGCACTTCCGGACGCACGAACATGTGTCCCCAAACGTAGAACTTCAAGCCCCCGCCGATTACACCCATAAGGTGGTTGCTGCTGGTGTAATTGGTGCAACCGGTGAAGCCGCAGTTGAAGTAGGGCTGGTAAAAGCGCAGGCTCTCGGCGCCGAATCCCGCCAGCAGTTCCGGCGCTACCTTGCCAAAAGTGGGCGAATAAACCGCGTACACATCGTAAAAAATGGGACGGTAGGGCGCGATGCCGGCGTAGGAGGCCTGGCCGCCGCGCCAGGAAACTTCAGCTCCAATACCGAAATTCTTATGAAACAGGAAATCGCCGCTGAAGGCGGGATATACGCCGCCGCCTTGGGAAACAGGAGTGCCGGCCGCATTGGCGTTTTTGCTGGAAGGCGCCGACAGGCCGCCTAGTCCAAACGCCGCATCAAACTGCTGCCCATAAGCAGTGCTCACCATCACGAACAAGCCGAAAAAAATGGCAACTACACTCAGCTTTTTCAATGAACCCTCCCCCTATTTGCCGCTACCTCGCTGCACTCTCACGCCATTTGGGCGGTTCTGCTTCCACCTTGGGATGCCGTCCAGGTACGTATTGATGCATGGAGATGTACAGAACTGGCTGAAAACATTGGAATTGTACTTCCCGACTCGCGGCTTCGAAACAGCAGCAATCATCTCACATCTCACGAAGGACACGAAACAACTTGCAAACCCGGGACAGGAAAGATTGTTGCGACGCGGAACATAATTTTTGCGGCTTGGATGCCGGGGAGAGAGTTGGCCGCTCGGCCTTCTTGAACGTAAAGGAAATTTTCGCCGTGGCGCAGAGAGGATCGGGCTCAAAAAAGTCTGCACTGCGACAGATACCGTGGTTACGGGCCGGTGCCGCCGGTGTGGCAGTCGCTGCAGGTGACCTGGGTCAAGTCGCCGATATCCGCCGGATGCTTGAATTGCACCGCGGCCACATTGCCCATCACGGGTACCCCGCTCTCCACCTGCTGCAACACGGTATGGCAGGTATTGCAGGTGTTGGGAATGGCTTTGCCGTCGGCGCTCACATGCTGCCCATCGTGGCAGCGAAAGCATCCCGGGAAATAAAAATGTCCGATGTTGTTGGGGTGAGTGCGCCAGTCCACTTTCATGTAAGGAAAGAAATTGGCGGCGTAGATGTTCTGCACCTCGGTGACCGCCGCCTCCACGGCCGTATGCTGAGCGCTGTAGAGCGGAGCATACTTACTGGAATAAAAGTTGCGCAACGCCGAGGCGATGCTGTTCAGCGCTTCGGGCTTGCTGCTGTAATTTTTGGTCAGCGCCTCCACCGCCTGCTGCTTGATGAAGGGCAAGGAAGCATCTATACGCTTGGCGAACAGCGCGTTATCTACGGCTTCATCGGGAGGCAGAAAGATATGGCTGGGCCGGTCGTGGCAGTCCACACAATCCATGACGCGCTTGGCAGCTTTCGCAACCTGCTGCGGAGTCAAAGCCGATGACTTGGACTGATAGACCGTGACATGGCCGAACTCGTCTTTCTGCTGCACCCAGGGGATTACCTGGCGCTGGTTGTCGGAGGAGATGTAGGTGATCTGGTTGGCGATATTCATGTGCCAGTGAATGCCGGAAGGAATGCCGGCGCCGGGCTCTGCGCCACCAATGTCAAGCAGCATGCGGATCTGGCGCGGCGTGTTTTTCTCGTCGGGAGCGTAATGGGTGAACACCTTGAGCTGGGCGCCATAGAACATACGCGGCCAATGGCACTGCTCGCAGGTATGCTGCGCCGGGCGCAGGTTGGCCACAGGCGTAGGGATGGGGCGCGGGTAAACCTGGGCTATGGCCGCATACACCTGGTAGGAGCCGGAAAGCTTGGAGCGCACATACCAGCCGGCCCCCGGCCCTACGTGGCAGGCCACGCAGTCCACGCGGGCATGCGGCGACTTGAGGTAGGTGGTGTACTCAGGCTCCATGACGGCGTGGCAGAGCTGGCCGCAGAACTGCACCGAGTCGGTAAATTCGTAAGCGCGATAGCTGCCCACGGCGCTCAGGCTGATGAACACCGCGGTAAAGCTGAAGAAGAACGCCACCGCGCTGCGCTGCGAGGGAACGTTCAGGTCGAGGCGGGGGAAGCGCGGCACCTCGCCCGGTGCCATTCTGCGGCGGCGGCGCCTTTCCAACCCCATGCCGATGGGGATCAGGATGAGGCCCAGCACCATGATGCCGGGCAGAATCATGTAGGCGAAAATGCCGATGTAGGGATTGGGACGCAGCGCCTCAAGAAAAACCAGAAAAGCGATGTTGGCGCCGGCCACCACCGCCAGAGCCAAGCCGATGATGCTGAGCAGATTCCGCGTCAGCCCCGGCCCACTGCTCCCGGCGGTTGCAGTTTCGTTCTCTCCCGGTCTCATGCTCCTCTTAATGGGCCGAACTTAGAAGGCGCAAATGGTGGATAGCGTCACCATGAAACCCTCAGTCCCTGACCTCAACCTAGAACGCGTACTTTACCGACAGCGTAGTCCGATTGTCATGGAAATACCGAGGACTGGTCGGACCCACAAATGAGCCTTCATTGTACTGATCGTAGTTCCAGTAAGCGTTCAGACTCCAGTACTTGGCGATGTCATAGCTAAGCTCCGCCAGGGGCTGGTGGTAGGTGAAATCCAGGGGTCCGAGCGGCTGCAGCGGGTTGAGCAAGGTCGTGGCGCCGTTCACGCTGGTGAGGCCGTAGCCCACTTTGGCCGTGACTTGTTTCGCCGGCTTGACCATCAGATTAGCCATAAAGTAGTGCGTGTGGTTCACATAAGTGGAAAGAATGTGATCGGGATTGTTATTTTCCTCCGCACTAAAAGTCGGACACCCGTCCACGACCGTGCCCACAGGGATAACGGTATCGCTGAAATTGAAACAGATCAGCGCCTGCTGCAACGCATTGGTATAGTTGTAGCTCACATCGAATCCCACACGTTCCTTGGGAAACAAAGAGGCCACAAAACCAACGTTACGATAGTGCTGCTTGAATTGTGTGTCGGACTCACCGTTGCGGCTTTCCCAGATATTCAGGCTTCCGGCCAGATTGGCCCAGCGCACCGGCCGGTAACTTGTGCGCGCGCGATAGTTCTGCCGCTGGCGCGGGCTGATGCGGGTAATGAAATTATCCGCCGAAGTCGCCTCCGCTTCCAGGTTGATGCGCCATGCCGTCGTTGGCCGGATCCACACGCCAACAACGGGCCCGAACTCGTTCACGTCAATGCTGTCGCCTTCAAATTCCGGCAGGCCAGACTCTGGATCGGGAACCGTCTCCGGCTCTGCCTTGAACACGTGTCGGTGCCGTAAGCGGAAACCGACGTGCACCCCGAAGTGCTTAGAGGCCAGGTAGTCCACCTGCATAAGATTGAAGAAGGACTTCTGCCCCAGGAAGTTGCCGATGAACGCCGTGGTGGTTTCTGTGGGACCAAGCGGACTGAGCAGGGTAACCCGTGCGCCAGTACCAACCGTCGCTGTGGCCAGCGAGTTCCAGGCGCCCGGCATGTGCCAGTTGTCGTAACGGAAAGTGTCGCTCAGATTAATCTTGCTGGTCAGCTCAACGGTTACGCCCAGGTCGGCAGTGGCGGCTATCCGCCGCGCGGACGCAGGCCCGGAAAATGTAAACTGCCGTTCATTGGTGCGTGTGACCAGGCCATTAAAGAATTCCGCAAAGGGCGAGTTCATATCGGCTGAACTGTAAGTGCCGCGCGCGACGAAATTCACGCGCTTTAGATAGGTTGACTGCAGGCTCAGCGACTCGGTCGGGGTTCTGGTGCGAACTCGCTGGTTGCGTATGTAGGCAAAGTATCCGTTACAGCGCGTATTGACAAAGCCATTTCTGAACACCGGCGTACACGGCTGGCTGGCATCGGAGTTGATGGGCAGGCCGAGGGAAACGGGAGTGCCATCGGGCAGCAGGAAGACGTTAAACGGGTTCAAAGTGTAATCCGTGTCATTCCTGTCGTATTCCAGGAACTGGTCATAGCTCAGCGTGGTCTTCGAGAGCATCTTAAAATCTACGCCGAAGTGGTAGTCGTTCTGGGCGACGTTCCACGCCTGGTCCAGGAGGGGATCGGTGCCTTCATGGAAGCTGGAGAATGAGGGGCCCTCCGAGCGATTGCGGGTATAGCCGAGGCGCACCGTGACCTTCGACTGCGGCATCAGTGTCAAACCGGTATCGTACATGCGCCGCCGGATCTGCATTTCATGCGGAGAAAATCCGACTGGCAGGTTGGGGTTTGAGGTAGGGGGATTCAACGGGTTTGCCAGCAGATCATAATCGAAGAAATTCTGGTCACGCCGGAACAGGAAGCTGAAGTCGTACCATTTGTTCTTCGAGAGGCCTATTCGTCCGACGTTTTCCGGGTCACCGCCCCACCCGAAGCTGCTTACGTTGAGGTCGTCGAACCATATACCATCGTTGTTCAGCGAGTGCATGGAGAGCGTCTGATCGAGGAAGCGGGGGCCCGCGTGTTGATTGATGAAAGTGTCGAACATCGAGCCACTGCCGTTAACCTCACTGAAGCGGTAGCCCAGTTCAATGCTCTGTTCGACGTGATAGTCGCTGAGATCTTTTCCCTCCGCGGCAGCCGCGTCGCTTGCGGGTGTTCCCGTCGCGCCGGTTTGCGCCAGGGCCAAGGAAGGGGCAAGCAGGACGGCCGCGAGTAGCCACAGGCGCTTTCGCATAGACCTCCCCTCACCGTCCAGGCCGCGTGCTGGCCGCAGCGGCGCGCCCGCCAGGATGTCTGCAGGTCTACCTCTTCTGAACATCTGCGCTCCTCGCTTCTTCTAGGGCTTGAAGAAGACCTCGCTGAAATTGGAGCCGTGGATAAACGCATGGCACATGGTGCAGGCCTGGTACTTCTGGGCCTGGTTGTGGGCTGGGCCAATGGGCGGTTGCGAGGGTACGTTGCTCATAGCCAGGGTGTGGCATTGCAGACAGAGCAGGTTGACCTGGCTTACTCTCAGCAAACGCGGGTTGGTTGAGCCGTGCGGCGTGTGGCAACTGGTGCAACCTTCCGTCTCTACCGGCAGGTGCTCGTAAACAAACGGTCCCTTCTTCTCGGTATGACACTTGAAACAGACTTGATCCTGGGCCGCGCTGGCCCGTAACTGCTTCGGCAGGAACCCTCCGTGCTCATTGTGACAATCCGTGCACTGCAACAATCCCTGGTTTACGCGGTGCCGGTAGGGGCGGCTGAATTCGGCCTTGACCTCGGTGTGGCACTGGTAACACAGCTGCGGCTGCTTCTCCACCAGCAACGCTTTTTCCGTCTGGGGGTGGTGCGGTGAATGGCAACTGATGCAGCCAATGTCATTGCTGGCATGCGCCGAACGGGTGAAGTTTGCATGCTCGTTGCCGTAGGTGTGACAGCTAAGGCAACGCTTGTTCGCATCCGCCATGCTCAGGTTTTCGAAAACGATGATCTTGCTTTTGTCCCCTCCCCCTTCCACGTGTGCCTTCCCCGGACCGTGGCAGGCTTCGCAATTCACCCCTTTGCCTGGGGCCCCCGGCTGAAATCCCATCTTGTAGTGGGGCGTTCGCTCCGTCGCCTTGTAGATGTCCTCATGGCATCCCTTGCAGGTTTCAGAACCCACGTACCCAGAGTCTTTGGTCTGCCTTGCCGGTGCGTTGGGCGCCGCGCTTTGTTCCACGTTTCGCGCCTGCACATGACTTATGGATACCAGCAGGATGGGGAAAAGCAGGACAGGCAACTTGCCGATTCGGAAATGCATGCTTCCCTCCGCAGGACGTGGAATCCCGGATTGCGAGAGGAGCCCTGGAACGTATGGCCAGACCAGCGCTTACTGGTGTGCTGAAAGCAAAAGTAGCACAAGAGATGACAATAGATACCACGCACGATACAAAAACTGTGGAAATTCCGTATTGTGGAAATCGTGAGTTACTGCTGCCGGAGCGCGTCGCGGCGAACTTCTTCGCTCACCGCCATGCCCAGCGCGAAGCTTGCGACCACCAGAACCAGCCATCCGCCCAACTGCTTTATGCCTGGCCCGCCCTGGATCCATTCCATGGAAGCGCGCATTGCCCAGACGGCGGCCGCAAATGCCGCCAGCAGGCGCAGGAACTTTACCCAGGATTTATGCAATCTTTCCGCCATGAAAGCTCTGCCTTTTGCAGTAAACACTTTCCCGCTGGTTGCCGCACATTACGTTTGTTGGTTCCGGCTATTGACCCGCCGGGTACACGGGCAGCAGGGTGAAGGGCGCGTGAGCTCAAGGGGCCGAGAGCGGACTATTTACCTCCGCCGCAGCCACGGCATCCCAGGGTAAGGTCGCATTCGGCCAGTTGGGATTGGCCTAGTTTAGCAGCAAACTGAGGACATCATGACTACAGACCCTGTATGTGGAATGGAAGTGGATGAGAGCAAAACCGCACATGCGTTACGCTCCGAACACCAGGGGCGCTTTTTCTATTTCTGCTGTCCAGAATGCAAGGAGGAATTCGAGCGCAATCCACAGCAGTACCTTAGTCCGCCAGGGGCCTGAACAAGAATGGTTTTGGTGAAACCAGGGCGTTTCGGGCATGTCCGGCGTAAGCCTTCAGTAATTTGACCCCTGTCGTCCCTCGCGGTGTCATAGGGGCGCATGGCATTCCGTCCTGAGCCTCGATATTCGGCGCGGCTGCGCGTGCGCGTCCGCGGAATAGACTCCTTTGGTCATCCTTTTCAACAAGATGCGTATACCCGGGACATCAGCCGCCGGGGCGCACGCCTGGACGGCACCCCCTGCGTAATTGATACGACGGCGGTAATCGAGGTGCAGCACCGAGGCCGGCGCGCCCGATACCGCGTAGTCTGGATCGGCGGCTACGGAACCGCCCTGCACGCCCAGGCCGGGCTGCAGTGCCTGGAGCCGGAAGAATGCATTTGGGGGCACCTGCCTTCGCCCTCCGCTCCCATGACCGTGAATCCGTAAATGTGTTCCAGCCCGCTCTTCACTTCCTTCCCCATCACCCTGTAAGTCCGTTTGTTACTATGGGCGGGCTCACAAACTCCGTGAGTCTGGAGGATGAATGCCGGCAGTCACGCGACGGCGGTCCCACTCGCAGGAGTGGTATGAGCGTGCGCAAAAATACCTGATTGAAGGTGTCAATTCGCCGTCACGTGGCAGTTCGGTCTATGCCTCTGGACCCATCGTGTTGGAGCGCGGCCAGGGTTCACAGGTCTGGGACATTGATGGCAACCAGTACACCGACTTCATGATGTCGTTCGGAGCGCTCATCCATGGGCACGCACACCCGGTCATAGTGGATGCGGTTTACCAGACGATGGCCGAGGGGTCGCATTTCGCCGCCGCCACTCCGGCGGAACTGGAAGCGGCCGAGCGTTTCTGCCGCATGGTGCCGTCGGCGGAAGCGGTGCGCTTCACCAATACTGGCACCGAAGCCACCATGCTGGCTTTGCGCCTGGCGCGCGGCTTCACCGGGCGTGACAAGTTCCTCAAGTTCGAGGGCCACTACCACGGCTGGTACGATCCGTACCTGCTGAATGCGCACGGTCATCCACCGGCAAAGCTGGGCACCCCGGAGAAGCCGGCGCGTATTCCCGATTCGCAAGGAATTCCGGCGGCTGTTTTTGACGATGTTGTAATTGCGCCTTGGAACGATGTTGCCCAATTGGAACGGGTGATGCGGGAGCACGGCGATGAACTGGCAGCGATAATCACCGAGCCCATCATGGCCAACATGGGCTGCATTCCGCCCCGTGAGGGTTACCTGCGGCGCCTGCGCCAAATCGCGCAGCAACACGGAGCGCTCTTCATTCTCGACGAAGTAGTCACCGGCTTCCGTTACGCGCCCGGCGGCTGCCAGGAACTGTGGGGCCTCCAGCCCGACCTGAGCACCTTCGGAAAAGCCATGGGCGCGGGTTTCCCCGT
>DATEJK010000037.1:0-42071 GCA_035278025.1 Terriglobales bacterium
CACCCACCAGAACCAGAAAAACGAGCCGGTGCGGAAACCCACCCAAATCCAAACTCCGACCAGGGAATCGAACACAATGATCTGCCAGCCGATGGCGATCAGGATTGCGCCCAGGCGCTGAGTGTCCATAGCCTGGTCGCCGCGATCTTTATACGACTTGATAAAGTAGCCCATAGTCTCCTGCATGGGTGCCGGCGGAGATGGCGCCGTGCCGGCACTTCATTCCTCAAAATTGATGCCGCCAGATCCGCACAAACTCACAGCACGCGCACTTCGTTGCGCAGTTTTTCCGTGAGCTTCTTGGCGATTTCCCCGGCGCTGCCCTGCAGCACTTCGGTGTTCTTGGTCTTTTGCGGGATGTAAAGGCGCTCCAGTTTCAGCAGGTTGGGGGAGAGCGCGCTCTGCACCTCCGCCAACGCCACTTTTCGCAGCGGCTTGTTCTTGGCTTGCTTGATGCCGATCAGCGTGGCATAGCGCAATTTGTTGATGCCGGATTGAATGGTGAGCACCGCGGGCAAGGGCATGTCCACAAACTGGAAGTAGCCGGCCTCCAGTTCGCGCTTGACCTTGATTCCGCCATCCGATTTCTCAATCTGCATGATGATGGTGGCGTGCGGCCAGCCCAGCAACTCGGCCAGAATGACGCCGGTTTGGGCGTAGCCATAATCGTCCGACTGCAGGCCGGTAAAGATCAGGTCGAACTGCTCGTCCTTGATGGCGGCAGCGAAGGCGCGGGCGGTGTTGACGGCGTCCAGCCCCACGAAGGCGGGGTCTTCCAGGTGAATAGCGCGGTCCGCACCCTTGGCCAGAGCCTCGCGCAGCACCTGCTGGGCGCGCGCCGGGCCGGCGGTAATCACCACCACCTCGCCCCCGTGCTTCTCCTTTTGCCGCAGCGCCTCTTCCAGAGCGTAGGCGTCCGGCTCATTGACCTCGTAGGAGACGTCCTCGCGAATCCAGGTGCCGGACTCGTTCAGCTTGAGCGGCGCATCTTTCTGCGGCACCTGCTTCATGCAGACCAGGATCTTCAATGCTCACCTCGACGAAAACTGCACTACGGAGGCAGCTCAGCGCTGTTGCAGCCAAAGCCGCTGGGGAAACTTGTCAGTATAAATTACGTGAGATGCTTTTGAGAAACACGGGGCTGGATGAGCTCAGTTGAGTCCCAAAATGGGCCAATGCAGTTCGTAATGTGGTCTGGGTAAAAGCCGGTGAGCCCTGGGCCCTATTCGAGGAACACGACCGACTGCACACCGGAGATTTCGAAGCGCTTGCGGCAGCGCGGATTCTTGCAGGCGGAGACGTCGTCGCGGCGCAGCATGTAGGAGCGCAGCTTGGCATAGCGGGCGCGGTCGCGGTCGTCGGCGCCGCGCGGTATCTGCGCCTTTTTGGTACGCACGAACCAGCCCAGTTCGTATTCAGCCGATTGTCGGCAATGGGGGCAGTTGAGGGTTGCCGGCTTCATTTCCAGCTTTTCATCAAAAAAAGCGCGCTCGTCGAGTGCCATCGTTTGTGATTATTGCATAATTGCCGGTAGGGTCGCGCCTTGCCTGTGCCGGCCCGCTACAACTCTGAAGATGCGCAAGAAGAAGCCGCAAAGATTTCGGGCTGTGCAGGCGGTAAAAGCCGCAGCCCGGGAAAAGATTGGCACCCCGCCTCCCACCCGCCGCGAGCCACAACAGAAGAAGCCGCAGGAGCGGAAACACAAGCCCACGCTGGGCGATCTGCTGGGTGAAGAATAGCTCTGTACATGCATGAGGGCTGCACTCCAGCTTAGCCGCGGCCCGAAGCGGCCCAGAGCACCCAGGGACAACCTCCGTTTGACTGTCCTCTTCCAACTAACCAACCCGACCGTGTCCCATACGCAAACCTGCTTGTGAAACCAGAAACCTAAGAGAGGAGCGGAAGCATGAAACTGGAATCTTTACGCGAGCTATTTGTTCAAGAGCTGGGGGACCTGTATTCAGCCGAGAACATGATTGTGAAAGCCCTGCCCAAAATGATGGAAAAGACTTCCTCGCCCGAATTGCGGAAGGCGCTGGACGAGCACCTGCAGCAAACCCGCGGCCACGTTCGCCGGCTGGACCAGATTTTTGACCAGCTTCCCAAGGCGGACCGCGAGGACCACAAGTGCAAAGGCATGGAAGGCGTTATTAAAGAAGGCGAGGACCTGATCAAGAAAGATGCCGAGCCGGAAGTGCGGGACGCCGGGATCATTTCCGCCGCCCAGCGGGTGGAGCACTACGAGATGGCCGGGTACGGCACGGTTCGCACTTACGCCAGATTGCTGGGCCACAATGACTGGGCACAATTGCTGCAGCAAACGCTGGATGAAGAGAAGGATGCGGACCGCATTCTGAACACCCTGTCGGAGCGCATCAACCTGGAAGCCAAGGCGGCGTAGTTCTCACCGCGAGGAACAGAATCAGAAGGGGGCGAGCCTCGCGGCTCGCCTTTTCTTTTCAGCCGCCGGCCGGCGCTGGTCAGTCAATATCTCCGACCAAGGCGAAGTGATTGCCGGAAATGAAGCGAATTTTCACCACCCGCCCATCCTGCAGTCGCAGCCGCGGGTTCTGGGATTCCGGAAGGCTGATTAGCGCGACCTGGTCTGCGTCCATCACTCCCCAGGCCTGTGAACGCAGCACCGGAGGCAGGGGTGAACGCTCCTCCAACCTGTGCTGCATGTCAATGGAGTAGGAAACCTTCATGTTGCCTTGACCGCCCAGCAAATACCCGGTACCTCGCAGGGTGACATAGCTTGCACCGCCAAACGGCTGACCGCCCAAGGCCATGGCTGCCCTCCCTTGGCGAGGGATTATAACCCCGTTTTGCGATTGCCTTCAAACGTTTGCGATTAACTCGGTATCCGCAAATATGCGTAAGCAGTAGAAAATGACGGAAGCGGCCGGTGGTTCTGCCCAAAGCGACAAACACAACCGCCCGCCGGTGTAAAATCCTCATCTCGCGGGTTTTCAATGGAAGTTCGGGCTCCCAGACTCATTTGCAAGTGGCTGACCTTAATGCTCCTAGCGGTCAGCAGTTCTCTCACAAGCTGGGCCAAACCGGCCAACATAGTCCTTATCACGCTGGATACGACGCGTGCCGACCGTATGGGTTTTCTCGGCTCCAAACGCGGGCTCACGCCCAACCTGGATGCCGTTGCCCGCCAGGCTGCCGTATTTACCCGCGCCTACTCGCAGGTTCCATTGACTACGCCCTCGCATGCAACCCTCCTGACGGGAACCTACCCCCAGTTCAATCATGTGCGCGATCTGGGGAGCCCCTTGGAAAAGGATTTGCCCTACCTCCCCGAGATTCTTCGCCGGCACGGTTACCACACCGCCGCATTTGTCGGGTCGCAAGTGCTGGACCCGAAGAGCGCGTCAGCTCCGGGATTTGACCGAGGGTTTGACATTTACGACGCGCCATTTCACGGTCGCCGGCCGGGCGAAGACCGCTACCACAGTGTCGAACGGCGCGGAATGGCAGTGGTGGAACACGCCCTGGGGTGGCTAAATCAGCACCCACGCGGCCCCTTCTTCCTTTGGCTCCATTTCTATGACCCGCATGATCCCTATGATCCGCCTCCGCCCTTTAAGGCCCGCTTCGCCGCCTCGCCCTACGACGGGGAGATTGCATATGTTGACTCTGCCGTGGGCAGGCTGCTGTCAGTTCTGCGCACACGCGGCGACTATGAGGAAACCTTGTTGGTTGTTGTAGCCGACCACGGCGAAGCCTTTGGGGAACACGGGGAAATTAGCCATGGCTTGTTCCTTTATGAGGACACGCTGCACGTCCCTCTGCTGATCAGGCTGCCGGGCGCGGATTCGGCTCACCTCCTGGTTGAGAGCCGAGTGGGTCTGGTGGACATAGCACCCACCATTCTCCAGGAATGTGGGATTACGGCGCCGCAGCCCATGCAGGGCACGTCCTTGCTGCCATTGATGAAGATGAGTACCAGGGCCCGCGCGGTCACCGCAGCCTCTCGCCCAGCCGCCGCCGATCGGCCGGAGTACGCCGAGACCGATTATCCTCATCGCGCGTTTGGCTGGAGTTCCTTGCGCTCCTGGCGGGCGGGGCAGTACCTGTATATTGATGCCCCAGAACGCGAACTCTACGACCAGTCGGCCGATCCGCAAGAGTCGAAAAACCTGGCCAGTACTGCCCCGGCCGTGGCGGACGCAATGGCGGCACAACTGGAGGCCTTTCGGCGCAAGACCACCCGCGCGGGCGGCACGCAAGCCGCGCTCACTCCGCGACAGGCGGAGCAACTGCAGGCCCTGGGCTACGTGGCTTCCGGCCCGAGCGAGGCTGTGGCGAGAGAAAAGGTGAGGGGTCCCGACCCGAAGGAAAAGGTTGGGATCTCAAACGCGCTGCACCAGGCTTTGTTAGAGGCGGATGAGCAGCACTACAGCGAGGCAATCCCCCTTCTGGAACAGGTGCTTAAGGCGCAGCCCGACATCGCCATTGCCAATCTGCAATTGGGCCGCGCCTGGAATAGTCTGGGGGAATACGCCAAGGCCATGCCCTGGCTGCAGAAGGCAGTTGAGCTCACCCCGCAGTCCGTGGAAGCGCACTACGAATTGGGGGCGGCGCTGGGGGAAACGGGCGATTGGGAGGGATCGGCGAAACAGCTTCAGGCTGCGCTGGCTCAGGATCCGAATTCAGACGAGCTGCATTTCTATTTGGGCTCCGCCTACGAAGAAAGCAACCGCATTCCGCAAGCCATGAAGGAATACCGGGCTGCACTGCGGCTTAATGCGGATAATTACCGGGCGAATCTGCTACTGGGACGGCTGCTCGCCGTCCAGAACCATGCCGCCGAGGCTTTGCCCTATCTGAAAAAGGCGGTGCAACTGCAGCCACGGTCGGCCGATGCCCACAAGTTTCTGGGAAATGTATATACCGTGTTAGGGGATGAAGCGAAAGCGCAGCACGAGCAATCGGAGGCACAACGGTTGCAGTTGCTCGACCATCCCTGAGAACTGCCGCCGGAGCGAACACGCCGGATCTCAAGCCTTATGATTGCTGCCGCCAACAAGCGGGAAGATTTGGCGATGGGTGAGAGGTGTACCGTGAAACGTCCTCTGTGGCTTCCCTGCGTGATTATCCTGAGTTGTATGGCGCCAAGCGGCTGAAGAAAGTCGAGAAGCTGGCCAAACAGTTACGCCGCGAGATCACACCCTAGTGAGCAAGAACGCGGCCCCTTGAGCCTCGCGGCAAGTCATCGGGCGCAACAAATGAAACGCCAGTCCGGAGTTGCCTCCAAGACTGGCGGTTTGTGTTTCGAGCCGGGTAGCGGTTTAGAAGGTCACGCGCAACCCGAATTCAATCTGCCTTGGGGTACCCAGTGAATTCAGTCCCGTGCCTGCGCCCGCCCGGTTGGTGAAGTGGCCGGCGTAGTCGGTGCCGTTGATTGAGCCCGTCCCTCCGGTAAGTGCTCCGGAGAGCATGCTGCCCGGCAGATCGAAATTAGCGAAATTAAGCAGGTTGTAGAAGCCGATGCTGGGACGTACCGTCAGCCTCTCCTTGATGGTGTAGTTCCAGGACAGAGTCATGTCGAAGGCACGCAGCCAATCCAGATTGACCTGATTGGAAGGGGCCAGGGTCAGCGGAGCGCCGCCGTTGATGGTTCCGCCCAGAGCTTGCATCTGGGCCAGGGTGAACAGCCCGTTCTGGATCAGCACCTGCCCAGCCGGCGTGACTTGGTTAACCGTACCGTTGAACGCGGTGATCAGATTGTTCAGGCTGCTGGCGTTCACGCCACGGTCGAAGCTACCAACATGGGTTCCGGGGAGCGGATCTTGGGTGGTTCCATCACCCGTGAAATCTGTACGGAAGATTTCGCCCGCACCGATGAACGTGTTGGAAACCGTAGGCGTGGTGGCTAACGGACTGTAGAAGTGGGACATGATGCTGAACTCGAATCCGCCGGGCATCTGAGCATAACCACCGAAGGAAACCTGGTGGGTGCGGTCGAGCACGGAGGGTCCGAAGAAACGGTTGGGCTGATTGTTGTCCAGGGCGGGAATCACGAAGTCCTGATCGCCGCTCGAGGCCGTAACCGGGTTGCCGGCGTTAACTCCACCGCCGGAATTCTCAAAGCGGGAAAGAGCGTACGACACCTGGAAGTTCAAGGCGCGCACTCCCCGGATCGGCCGGTTGACGTTCTCCGTCCACTTCACCTGCAGGCCGTTGTAAACCGAGCGGCCAATCGGCTCGAGAAAACCCAGAGGTGGAGCGGCAGGGTTGATGCCGCCGAAGGCGCAGGGATTACCCAGAGCTACCAGGCAACTAGCCCCGCCCATGTCAGCCGATGAACCTAGCCCGTTCCCGGCATAGTCGGCAATGGTCGCGCCCTTGTTGATGGCACAGTCAATTCCCGCTACACCTAACGGACAATTAAGGCCCGCATTGGTCGCATTGATCGCGTCCAGAGCGCCGGCTTTGTTGAAGTACCGGATATCTCCGGCGTGGTTCACGTCCACACCTAAAAGGAAGTGGGTCTGCACGTTGCGGATGTAGTCCGCGCTGACCACCATGCCCGGCCGGATCTCCCGCTGGATGCCGATGTTCATCTGCACCGAACGAGGGGACCGGTAGTTGGGATCGAACATTGACGCACCGGTCGGGAAGAAGCAGCCAATCCCCTGCGGACACTGCGTCAAGTTGGTCTGGGTATAGTTCGGGTTGGGGGCATTGAGGTCAATTGGGGTCAGTGCTTGCCATTGCTTCTGAAGAGCAACGATGGCGGCGGCGGCATTGCCAATCAGGGGCGGACCAGCCGAGGTGCCGCAGACGCTCGCACCAGCCAGCAACTGGCCCCCCGGAATGGGTAAGCCTGAAGCTTGGCCAGGAGCGGCGCAAGGCGGCAGGAACACCAAAAATGCGCCGGTGGCCTCGCGCGGCGGGCCGTCAAACAACACGTTGTTCCATACGGCATTCTCGAAAAATAGTCCGATGCCGCCACGGATAGAGGTCTTCCCCGTACCGGTTGGATCCCAGGCAAACCCCACCTGGGGGGCAAGATTGGTATTGGGCTGGCGGACCTTGTTACCCAGACCCGGGAACAGCTGGTTCAGTCCCGGAATGGCCTGGAAGTCGCTGTCGGTGCGCCCGGTGTCGCGCTGGTAGCGCAGACCGTAAGTGAGAGTAAAGTTGGGCTTGATTTTCCAGGAGTCACCCAGGTAGGTCAGGATACGGTTATCCGGTCCCAAGCCACCTGCCGGGAATTGGAAGGAAGGTTTGCTTGTAGAAAATCCCAGACCGTTGCCCATGAGGATAAAGTCAGCGGGATAGTTCAATGGGTTGGAGGAGCCACCTGGGAAGGGCCCGCTGGCGGCAGCGGCGATTTCACCGCTGTCCGTGTTGGGCTCGACTAAGGGCGCATTCTTGAAGAAGGAGGCAAAACCGCCGCCCTGGATGTGGTTGTAGGAAAGTCCGAAACGCAGGATGTGCGAACCCAGGGGCTTGCTGCCGTCATAGCGGATCTGGTGATTACTCTGCGGCGTGCTCTGCGGAGCCAGCAGGTTGGGACCGGCAATCAAGCCGGTGTTGCCCATGAAGATTTCCATCCCCAGGTTATTGAATGGCAAGGAACTGCCAATAACGGCGTCCTGAATCTGGTTCTGGAACTTCAGATAGGAGAAACGAATGGCATGGGTAAAGGTACCGGTGCTGAAATCCAGGCCGATCACATGGTCGCGAGTGATGTTAGAGGTGTCATACAGCGAGTAGCCGTACCCGAAGTTGGCCCCCAGCACGCTCTTGAAATAGGTGAAGCGGTAAAACGCGTGGGCATTTCTTCCCAGCTGATAATCCAGTTTGCCCAGCAAACTACCACTACGGAAGGGAGCAGCAAAGGTTCCGGAGTACTTTTGAAAGGGATCGGAAATAGGAACAGGAACCTGCGAGTGCTGTACGGTGCGCTCGCCATCCATGAAGAAGAACATCTTATCTTTCATGATAGGTCCGCCAAAGCGGCCGCCGTATTGACTGCGCTGGAAGGGAGCATCGAAACCCGGAGGCGCCGGCAGCTTGGCAGCGGTGGAACTGTCGCGGAAGCCGCCGAAAGCTTCGCCGTGGTAAGAGTTGGTCCCAGAGCGGGTGGTGACGTTGACCGCGCCCGAGGAAGTCAGCTCCGTGGACATATCCAGACTGGATTGGCTGATCTGGAATTCCTGAATGGCGCTGGCCGGAATGTCGGTGGTGGTGGTGCCTACGGTTTCATCCGAGACGTCCACGCCGTCCACCTCAATACGGGCGGTACGGCCGAAACGGCCGCCGAATGAAATGGAGGAAAAGCCGGCCTTGGTGGGATCGAAATTCTGCCCGTCCTGGATCTGCACCCCGGGCTCGAGCTGAGCCAGGTCAAGAAAGTTACGACCGTTCACCGGCAAATTTTCAATCTGCTGCGCGTTCAGTACACCCTGAACGGTAGGCTGCTCGGTGTTGACCTGAACTTCCGAGGCCTGTACCTCAACCACTTGGCTCTCCTGACCGATCTGGAGCCTGGCGTTGGCCGTGGCTGTGTTACCGAGCAGCACGGTAACCGGCAGGCTGACACTGCTGAAGCCCTTGGCTGTAACCTGCACTTTGTAACTGCCCGGAACCAGGGCGCCGGAGTTGTAAGCCCCCGACGAATTTGTCCCGGTGCTGACAACTTGACCGGTGGCGACGTTGGTAACGATAACTTTCGCGCCACTTACTACCGCTCCCGAGGGGTCGGTCACGGTGCCCACGATACTGCCGGTACCCACCGTACTCTGAGCCATCAGCGGAACACTGAGGAGCAGCAACCCCGCTAATGCCAGCAGCCAGCCGCTAAATCGGGCAAGCTTGCGACCTAACAATTGTTGAGAGTACATCGTGCCACCCGCCTTTCCTAAGTTGACAATCATTCTCACCAGACCCGAGATCGCTTGGGACAGTCCGCCTGGGACCCGATCTTGGATTTACGAAAAAAGCCGACAAAGCAGTCAGGCTCTGTTAAGCAACGCAGGTTCCAAGTAGTTAAAAGGACACGTGCTTAACGTTTTCAAACAGATACAGCGATAACACCGTCATAGGACGCGGTTGTTTCAGAAACTTTACGTATGGATTTCCGTAACTGCACAGGAATCTCCGCAATTTGGAAGCATCTAGAGGTTTTTGCTCGGGTCACGATAAAAGAGCGCGAGGATAGAAAACGCCGGATTTGCGGAAAAGCGGACCAGCCACGCCGGAAGCACACATGTTCCGCTCATTTTTGTGACCAGAGGCCGGCTAGCGGGGATTGACCTCTGAGGTGCGGGTGCGGAAAGCTAGCATTACGTTTGTAATCTTTTGCGGTAACCTCAAAACCATTACCTTTATCCGCAACCGTAAGCCCACATCCGTCCTCGACCGGCACATCGCTGCCGGCTTTGTGACTGAAAAGATGAGGAGCACCGCGATGAAAAGATTCCCCGTTTTCGTAAGCGTACTGCTTTTGGCTTCGTGCGCATGGGCGCAACAGGATGCACCCCCAGCGCAAGCTGATCAGGCGCAACCGGCGGCAGCCCAGGCTGGCGCCCAGGCGGACCAGGGACAGGATGCGACGAAAGTCGAGCCCATGGACCAGACGCCAGTGTTCCGCGTCAATGTGGTCTCGCGCACCACCAAGGCGGTCAACTACCGCCATCGCGGCGGCTCTACCATGGTGGACTTCAAAGGCACCGACCTGATGCCGCTGGCCAAGGGCAAGGCTAAGGTGGACAGCAAATCAGGACGGTTGCAGATCAATGCCGAGCTCGAACGCATGATGCCGGCGACCAAGTTCGGCCCGGAATATCTCACCTACGTGCTGTGGGCCATCACTCCGGAGGGCCGCCCGCTCAATCTGGGCGAGGTGCTACTGGATAACGGCAAGGCCAAGCTGGAGGTCACCACCGACCTGCAGGCCTTCGGCATGATTGTTACCGCCGAGCCCTACTTCGCCGTGACCTATCCCAGCAACCTGGTGGTCGCAGAGAACATGATCAAGTATCAAACTAAGGGCTGGGAAGAACCCATCAACGCCAAGTTCGACATGCTGGAGGGCGGCCAGTACACCATTGACGTGAAAGCCGCCGACCTGCCGGCCTCCAGCGCCGCCCCCAACACCCCGCTGGAACTGCTGGAAGCCCGCAACGCCGTGGCCATTGCCAAGGCCGCCGGCGCCGAGCAGTATGCCGGCGACAGCATGAGCAAAGCGGAAGACTTCCTGGCTCGGGCCGAGGATTACCTCAAGCGAAAGCAGGGGCTGACCCCAATCGGCACCGTGGCCCGTGGCGCCACCGAAATGTCGGAAGATGCGCGCGTGCTGACTCTTAAGACCAAGGAACAGGAGCGGGTAGCGGCAGAAAAGCGGGCCTTGCAGGAGAAGACCGCCAAGGCACAGGCGGAAGCCCAGGCGGAGGCCGAGCGCGCCGCCAAGGCCAAGGCCGATGCCGAAGAGCAGCAGCGGCTGCGGCAACAGGCGGAAGCCGACCGTCAAGCAGCGGAGAAAGCCAAGGCAGAAGCCGACCAGATGCGGCAGGAAGCGGAAACGGCGCGCGCCGCCGCTCTAGCCGCACAGCAACAGGCGCAAGCCGACGCCGAAAAAGCCCGGCAGGCCGCCGACGAAGCTATCCGCCAGAAGGAAGAAGTTCGCCAGCGCCTGCTCAGCCAGCTCAATCAGGTGCTGGAAACCAAGGATACGCCCCGTGGGCTGGTGGTCAGCATGCCCGACGTGCTTTTCGCTACCAACCAGTACAACTTGAAGGAAGCGGCACGGGAGAGCCTGGCCCGCATTGCCGGCATCATTCTGGCCTATCCCGACCTGCGGCTGGAAATTGAAGGCCACACCGACAGCACGGGCACTGAGGAATACAACCAGGTGCTTTCGGAAAAACGCGCGGGCACGGTACGCGATTACCTGGTGGACAAGGGCGTCGGCATCAACGCCGTGGTCGCGCACGGGCTGGGTGAATCCGATCCCGTGGCTTCTAACGACACCTCCGCCGGGCGGAAGCTTAACCGTCGCGTGGAACTGATCGTTTCCGGCGAGGTGATCGGAACCAAGATCGGGGCCAATGCGCAAACGGTGAACGCTCCTAACGCGCAACCGCCTGCGCCGCAAGCGCAAGCGCCGGCTGCCGTCGTTCCTCAGCGGTAAAGAGTTTGTTCGGCCGATGAAGTGCGCGGGTCCCGGACGCGAGTCCTGGACCCGCTACTTCTTTAGTAAGCCAGTTTCCAGTTTCAAGTTCCATTCGCAACCTTGATCCCGGCGCAAAACTCGAAACTAGGCCTTTTCACATCCGGGACACTGACTGTAGTAGGAATTTCCTTTGTAATCCAGTTCCTTTAACCCCCGCCGCGAAGTGTAGTAGCCGCGAATGGCCTCTCGGCGCATGAGGTCGTAGAAGCGGCGCAGCGGGGTTTCCTGCGGCGTCTGCCTGATTTCGCGGACTACATCTTCCTGCCCGGAGGCGGACAGTTCCAGGAAAGCGTGCCCCAGCCGCGTTCGGCAATGCTCTTCCAGCGCGCCTATGCCGGTACGGGCGGCAAACTGAGGATCGGAAGTTTCCAGTTCCACGACCTGTGCTTCGCCGTAATAAGCCACCGCCAGGGCACGATGCAGCGGATCGAGGCGGCGAGCGGCCTCACGCGCTCCGGCCGCGCTGTAAATTCGCACATCAATCCATTCCGCGGTTTCAGCCAGGGTACTCGCATCCACCGTGCCCAGCAGAACCTCGGCCAGGCGCGTCACCACGCGAAACTCCTCCGGAGAGAAGAACCGAGGATGGAACTGACCTAGCCGCGGCTGCACGTAATCCGTCTCGCTGCCCGAAGGAATGGCTGCAGCACCCTGCCCCGACAAGGCATGAATCAGGTGCCTGGGCGAGGGCTCATAGAGTCCCGGCGGCAGGGCCCCAGCTACCTGCTGCTCGGCCCCGGCGAGCGTTGTCGCCATTTCCGGCACCAGACCGGCCACCCCCGCCAAAGCCGTAATTTCGCTCAGGCGGAGCAGCCACTCGCGGCGGGTCAGTTCGGGCGCCGCTTTTTCCGCCACCGGCTTATCTTGCTTCCCTTTCACAATTCCCCCCGGCGGGCCGCGTCCGCGATGTGTTCGCCTACCCGCGCCGAAATCGCCATGATGGTGAGCGTGGGCTCGTAGCAGCCCTGGGTCACAAATACCGCGCCGTCGCTCACGAACAGGTTGCGCACCCCGTGCACCTTGCAGTTGCGGTCCACCACGCTGGTCCTGGCATCGTTGCCCATGCGCGCCGTGCCGCACTCGTGGATATTCTTGCCGAAAACGCTGAGCTGTTCGCCGGGCGGGGTGATCTCGCTTAACTTCATCTCCTCGAGGACGGCGCTGATGTCCGCACGCATCGCTTTGGCCATGACATTTTCGTTCTCGCCGTAACTGGAGACGATGTGCAGGACCGGGATTCCCCACGCGTCCGTTTTATGTGGATCGAGGGTGACGAAATTTTCCTTCCGCGGCAGGCACTCGCCCTGGGCCTCTATGCCGAAGTAATAAGGAATGTCTTCGCGCACCTGCTTCCGCCATTCGTCGCCAAACTCGGGCAGGAGAAAGGCGTGGCCATAGAGCTCCTGGCTGCCATCGCCGTCGAAGCGGTAGCCGCGCAGAAAATTGGAATTGCGGTTAATTCCGACGTTGACGTACTTGGGAATGATGAAGCCACAGGGCCGTCCTACCGGTTCGCGTTTCGAGGAGCGCAGGCTGGGCATCATGCCGCCGGCGCCCTCCACGGTGAAATGGTCCATCAGGTAGTGACCGAGCACGCCTTCCTGATTGCCCACGCCCTGCGGGAAAAGCGGCGAGCGGGAGTTGAGCAGGATGCGGGTGGATTCCAGCGCGGCCGCCGCCAGCACCACCACGCGTCCGTAAGCCTCCCGGTGCTGGTGCGTGTCGCGGTCAATGTAGTGCACGCCTTCGGCCTGGCCGTGGCGATTCATGAGCACATGGCTGACTACCGCGTCGCTTACCAGCGTCAACTTTCCGGTACGCGCGGCAGCAGGCAAAGTGACCGAAGGACTGTTGAAGTAAGAAGCAGTGAAGCATCCCCGCTGGCACTCATCGCAGTAGTGGCAGGCGGGACGGCCGCGATGGGGCACGGTGAGCACGGCCACCCGGTCAGGCATCACCCGCCAGCCGAATTTATGACCCACCACCTTCCGCGCCTGCGCCGCCCCGCAGGAGAGCGCCATGGGCGGCAGAAATTGCCCGTCGGGAAACTGCGGCAGACCTTCGCGCGAGCCGCTGACCCCGATGAAGCTCTCCACCTGGTCGTAATAAGGCTCCAGCTCTTTGTAGCTGATGGGCCAGTCTTCGCCGTAGCCATCGCGGCTGGCGGCCTTGAATTCATTGTCGCTGTAGCGGTAGCTCTCGCGCGCCCAGCAAAAGGTCTTGCCGCCCACCTGCCGCCCGCGAATCCACATGAAAGGCTTTTCAGCGGGAAAGGTGTAGGGGTGCTCGTGGTCGTTGACGAAGAACTGATGGCTGTACTCGTCGCAGGCGTAGCACAGGCGCTGCACCGGCTGGTTTTGCAGCAGCCGCTGCTGGTCGCCGAAGCCGCGAAACTTGAGCTGGTAGGGCCAGACGTGCTCGGTGAAGTCGCGGGTGGGCACGCGGGGCGGGCCAGCCTCCAGCATGAGCACGCTCAGGCCGCGCTCGGCTACTTCTTTCGCCACCCAGCCGCCACTGGCTCCGGAGCCGACTATCAGAACGTCGTAGACTTTGCGTCGCGCAGGCATGGCGGGAAACTCGACAGTTTACCCCGGCTCGAAGGCTCTCGCGTACGGCCCGTCTGAGCCTACACCAACTGGTGAGAAGGCGATTCTGTATCAGTTATGCACTTGCTTGACTTTAGTCGCATCGAGCCGGAGTATTCCAGCGGCGGGCATATGTTGATTCGGAACGTACTCGCACTGCTTTTGGCCGGAATGGCTCTTGGGCAGGTCCACCCCGTCGAGCAGTACGCCGTCGAGCAGCATTTAGACGATTTCGGCAGAGTTAAATGCGGGGCCCAGGCGCCGAAGGATTATTCTTGTGCAGTATTCTTCGATGTTGATCCGCCCCTTCGCGATGGCATAGACATTGCTAGCGTCGTTGGCCGGGAGCAAAATGGCGGCCAGACGTATGGGTTCATCCGTTCAGTGTCGGTGCTTCTTGATGACACGCTGTATACCGCTATCTACACCCCACCACTGAAGCGGGATGGCAAGCTTTCTCCCCTAACGAGATGCCGTGGTATTCCTGTACGAATCGATGGTGACGGCTTAATTGTCATATGGCTGGACGGAACTGAAGCTAAAGCTAAGATCGTTCGACGCGAGAAAATCCATCCCCGTCAACCCCAGCCCGGATAGCCCAGCACGGATTCGTCCACCATTTTTAATACAGCTTTTCTGGAGTGTCTGCCTGCGAGTTACGAGTCGAACCGCCCCGCCAGGGGTTACATTGAGAGCAGACAAGAACCATGCTCAAGGGTCACATGTCGAGGATTCGGGGTATCGACGTCCTGTTTCTGATCTTTCTGGCGGGACTGGCCCTGCTTTCCCCGGTGCGCGAAATCCACAAACTGGTAACGCTGCTGGCCATCGCCCTGGTGCAGATATTCGAACCGCAACTGATTACCGTGCTCCCCCGCCGTGGGCCCAGCTACAGTGTTTTGCTCAAAATTGCACTGTCCAGCCTGCTGATCGCGCATACTGGCGGGGCAGTCAGCATCAACAGCAGTTACTACCCCATTTACTATCTGCCGGTAATCACCGCTGCCATCTACTTCGGCCCCCTGGGCACGCTGTTATGGACGGCTTTGGCTTCCGCCGCCTACTGCTCCTACCTGATTCCGGTGCTGGTCTTGCAGGACTACGAACTCACCTCCGCCGGCGAGGTGGAACTGGGCATCCGCATCCTGTTCTTTTTTTTCGCCGCCATCCTGGTGAATCAGTTCGTGATGGAGAACCGGCGGCGTCTGAAGGAGTCGCAGGCGCTTTCGGAGACTTTAGCGGAATCAAACCGCCAACTGAAGCAGGCGCAGGAGGAGGCGCGGCGCTCCGAGCGTCTTGCCGCCTTGGGCCAGCTTTCCGCAGGCCTGGCACACGAGATTCGCAATCCGCTGGGCGTCATCAAGGGCTCGGCCGAGATGCTGAACCAGAAACTGCAGGGAAACTCGCCCCTGGCGCAGGAATTAGCGGGCTATATTTCTTCTGAGGTCAACCGTCTCAACGCCCTGGTGGCGCGCTTCCTCGATTTTGCCCGGCCCTCCCGGCTGCAGCTTCAGCCGGTAAGCCCGGCGGCGCTGGTGGATCGCGCTCTGGACTCGGTGCAGGCGCAGTTCCCTTCCGCAGGTGTCACCGTGGAGCGCCGCTATGCCAGCGACCTCCCGAAAATCCTGGCCGACGAGCAACTCTGCGAGCAGGTGTTCATTAACCTGATCTGCAACGCCTACGAAGCTATGAACAGCGCCGGCGGCAAGCTAAGTGTTTCCATTGCGCCGGCCTCGGTAGAAGATGTGTCCGGCGTGGTGGTCGAAATTCAGGATTCCGGCCCCGGGGTGCCGGCCGAACTGCGCGAACAGATTTTCAATCCTTTCTTTACCTCGAAGGAGAATGGAGTCGGCCTGGGACTTTCTATCGTGGCCAAGATTGTGGACGACCATCGCGGTTCGATCCGGCTGAAGAGCCGGCCCGGCGAAGGAGCATGGTTCCACGTTTTTCTGCCCGCCGACCCCAATTGAAAGAATTATGCCCTCAATTCTTATCGTCGAAGACGAAGCCAAAATGCGGCGCCTGCTGGAATTGAACCTGGGCGAGCAGGGATTCACCACGCACGCTGTGCCTGACGCCGAGGCGGGCCTGAAGCTGCTCGGCCAGGAAAAAGTTGACCTGGTGCTTACCGACTTCCGCTTGCCCGGCATGAACGGCCTGGCTTTTCTGCAAGCCCTCAAGCGGGTGAACGCTTCCCTGCCGGTGGTGATGATGACCGCCTACGGGTCGGTGGAATCGGCGGTGGATGCCATGAAGATGGGCGCCAGCGATTACGTGCTCAAGCCGTTTTCGCTGGAAGAAATAACGCTGGTGGTGCGCAAGGAACTGGACGCCCACAACCTGCGCGAGGAAAATCGTTCGCTGCGCGAGGCCCTTGGCCAGCGTTATCAGTACAAGAACATCATCGCCAAAAGCGACAAAATGCAAGCGGTGCTGGCCATGGTGGAGCGCGTGGCACCCACCAACGCCACTGTGCTGCTGGGGGGTGAAAGCGGCGTAGGCAAAGACCTGGTGGCGCGTGCCATCCACGAACATTCCAACCGCAAGGCGGGGCCGTTCGTCAAAATCAACAGCACCGCCATTCCGGAAAACCTGCTGGAGAGCGAACTATTCGGTTACGAAAAGGGCGCCTTCTCCGGTGCCACCGGCAGCAAGCCTGGCAAATTCGAACTGGCGGACAAGGGCACGCTCTTTCTGGATGAAATCGGTGATGTGCCCGCGGCCACCCAGGTCAAACTGCTGCGCGTGCTGCAGGAACGCGAGTTTGAGCGCCTGGGCGGGACCAAAACACTGAAAGTGGACGTGCGTCTGATCGCCGCCACCAACCGCGATTTGCGCGCCGCCCTGGAGGATGGCAGCTTCCGCGAAGACCTTTACTACCGCCTGAACGTGGTGGCCATTGATATTCCGCCATTGCGCGAGCACAAGCAGGACGTTCCCGAACTGGTGCAATTCTTCCTGGAAAAATTCGGGCACGAGTCGCAGCAAGCGGTGAAGAGCATCGCCCCGGCGGCCATGAAGCTGTTGGTGGAATTTCACTGGCCCGGCAATGTGCGTGAACTGGAAAACGTGATGCAGCGGGCGGTTACACTGGCTCGAGGAGAAACGCTGGACGTGGACGACATTCACCTCGACCGGCCCCATGCGGCCAACAACTCCGCGCCGGTGCTGCCCCCGGGCGTGACCCTGGAGCAATGGGAGCAGGAGATCATCCGCGAGGCCCTGCGCCAGGCCAACGGCAACAAGAGCCAGGCGGCGCGGGCGCTGGGGCTCTCGCGCAACGCCTTGCGCTACCGGTTGTCGCAGATGGGGGTAGCCGATCCGGAAAACAAAAACGAGGATGCGGAGAAGAAGTGAACGCGCAGCGAATACACCCTTTCGTTGCTGCTCAACGCAAAGCGCGTAGACTAAAACTAAACATGAGAAGGACGTATTTTGCTAAGTCTCTCCACCGTTTATCTTTTCACCGTTATTAGCCCCCTCCGGCAGCCCCCGCGAACGTAACCTGACGCGGTTACCCGCGGTGGGCGCAGCTTTCGCGCAATATTGGCAGGCCCCCTCGTTCTACATACGAAGGCCGGAAAGCTGGCGTCTCCCTCCCGGACCCATTGAACAACTGAGGCCAAGGACCATGAGGAAGCTCATTGCGATTGTAGTGTGCCTGTTTGCGGGATTATCAGTGGCGCAGGAGAAGCCGGCGCCGCAAGAAAAGCTGTCGGCGCCGGACAACGCGCCCGCGCTAACCATTTACAACCAGAACTTTTTTGTTGCCCGGGAGCGCCTGCCGCTGTCATTGCACGCTGGCGTCAACCATGCGCAGTACGCCGGCATGACCAGCCTGCTGGAGCCGGATTCGGTCATCCTGCGCGATCCCGCCGGCCGCGCCCTGCAGATCCTGGAGCAGAATTACCGCAACGATCCTATCTCGCAGGACCTGCTGCTCTCCATGTACGAAGGGAAGACGATTGACTTTCTGGTGCAGCGCGGCGAGCACCAGGAAACCGTGCACGGCAAAATTATTCGCAGCGGTTACATTCCCAGCTCCGCCTACAGCGGCGGCTACCCCCAACCCGGCATGGGGCAGCCCATCATTGAAGTGGATGGCGTGCTCCGCTTCGGCTTGCCTGGCCAGCCGTTGTTTCCGGCCCTGGGCGCCGATACCATTCTGAAGCCCACGCTCAGCTGGCTGCTGGCCACCGATCGTCCCGGCAATTTCGACGCGGAAATTTCCTACGTCAGCGGCGGCATGAGCTGGCAGGCCGACTACAACCTGGTGCTGGCCGACGGCAGCGAGCGCGGCAGCAACCTGGTGGACCTGGTGGGCTGGATCACCATGCGCAACCAGAGCGGCAAGACTTACGAGAACGCGCGCATTAAGCTCCTGGCCGGCGATGTGAGCAAGATCCAGGCGCCCACGCCGGCGGCGCGAGCCTATGGCGGCGTTGCCAAGGCGATGGCCGATGAAGCCATGGCGCCCGCAGTGCGGGAAAAGTCGTTCGATGAATTCCACCTCTACACTCTGCAGCGACCCACCACCTTGCGCGACCAGCAGACCAAGCAGGTGGAATTCGTGCGCGCCACCGGCTTTCGCTCGCAGCGCCTCTACATCTACGACGGGGCCAACCTTGCCAACTACGCTTACTACAGTCCGGAGCAGGCGCGGCAGGACGTCAGCTACGGCACGGCGTCCAATCCCAAGGTCTGGGTCATGCAGGAGTTCAAGAACTCGGAAGCCAATCACCTGGGCATTGCCCTGCCCAAAGGCCGGCTGCGCTTCTATCGCCGCGACACCGACGGCCACCTGGAATTCGTGGGTGAGAACACCATTGACCACACGCCCAAGGACGAAACTGTACGCGTCTATACCGGCAACGCTTTCGATGTTGTCGGCGAGCGGCGCCGTACCAACATTCGCGTGGACTCCGCCCAGAGGTGGATCGAGGAGTCTTTCGAAATCAAGGTGCGTAACCATAAGAAGGAGCCGGTGAATGTGCGCGTGGTCGAGCACCTGTATCGCTGGACGAACTGGAAGGTGCTGCAGCAATCGCAGCAATACCGCAAGACGGACGCCCAGACCATCGAGTTCCCGGTCACGGTTGCGGCCAACGGCGAGCAGGTAGTTACTTATCTTGTGCACTACTCGTGGTAGGAAGCACACGTTTAGACACACGTCCGCGCCCTTTCGGGCGCGGATGTGTTTTAGGTCGAGAGTACGATCGGAAGGATCTTAGGATTCACGGGCCCATTTAGCGGCTGGCTGGCTGACTAGTCACGGGCCGGTTAGCCAGGCGACCAGGCAGCCATCCAGCTCAGCACGGTTCCTTTATAACTCAACCCTCCTGAATTCCAAACGCACCGAAGTACATGACCAGCAAGGGGATTCTTGCCCAGCATGGGTCAGGACCTGCCATGAGCAAGGGCGCTGAGCCTCTGAAATCGCGGTTGTGGTGCAAGCGAACGCGGGGCCCTTCGACTCCGCAGGACGGTTCCCCGCCGAACCGTCCTGCTCCGCTCAGGGTGACAGGCTGATGGTGGAGCAACGCCCACACCTCCCCAGCAGCCTGCTGGTAGAATAAAAGGGCGATGGTTCTCCCCTTCGTCCGTGAACTCTTCGCGGACGCGGAAAATCTGGCTCCCCTGACGCGTGCGGCCTCCCACCTGAAGGAGGGCACGGGACGGGTTAGTGTCTCCGGCCTCACCCCCACAGCCAAAGCCCTGGCCACCGTGCTGCTGCACCGGGCCGGCGGGCGGCCCCTGGTGCTGGTGGTGGCCGATAACCGCGCCGCTGAGGACGTTCTGCTCCTGCTGCAGTCTTTTTGTACCTTGACCGGCGCGGCCCCGTCCGAGTCCGTAGTCGCCTTGCCCACGCGCGACGTTCTCCCCTTCCAGAATCTCTCGCCCCATCCTGAAATCCAGGAAGCCCGGGCCACCGCGCTGTGGAAAATCTCCACCGGGACAGCTTCCATCGTGGTCGCGCCGGTTGCTTCCACCGCCATTCGCCTGCGCGGGCCCGAGTTTTACAGCGAACTGGCACGAGTGATGCGGCGAGGCGAAACCGTGGATGTCGATGCTCTGACCCGCCACCTGAACACGGTGGGCTATACCGCCGCCGACGTGGTGGAGATGCCCGGCGAGTACGCCGTGCGCGGCGGCATCCTCGACATTTATTCGCCCGAGGCGGACCGCCCCGCGCGCATTGAACTGTTCGGCGACGAAATCGAGTCCATCCGCAAGTTCGATCCTGCCACCCAGCGCTCCTCCACGCCGCTGGACGAAGCGGTACTGCTGCCGCTGACCGAAACTCCCGCCACCGAAGACCTGCTGGGCGCCATTCACGCCCGCCTCTCCGGGCGCCGGATTACGGGCGAGGAAGAGGTTCTGGAGGAGGCGGCGCTGGCCGCCGGAGTCACTGTCTTCCCGGGATGGGAGTTCTACGCTCCGGTTGCCGGCGCCCACACCATGCTCTTCGATCTGCTGCCGCGCGCGGCCGTGGTGCTCGATGAGCCGGCAGCGTTGCAGAGCGAATTCGAGCATTTCTGGGAGCGCTTGACCGAAGTCCACGAACGCAGCGGGGTCGGCAACCTGGTCCGCCCGGAGGACCTGTACTTCGCGCCCGAGCAATGGCAACAGCACCGCGACCGGCATGCCGTGGTTGAATTGGAGCACCTGGGCATTACCCGGCCGGGCGAGGAGCAACTGTCGCTCAGCTCGCAACCCACCACCCGGTTCCACGGCTCCGTCCCCGCGATGGTGGAAGAAGTGCAGCAGCTCACGGCCGAAGGGCAGCACGTGCTCTTTGCTGCCGCCAACACCGGCGAACTGGAGCGGCTGGCGGACATTTTCACCGAGTACAACGTTCCTTACCGGCTGGGCAGCCCGGTGCGCCCCGGCGGCGAGAGCTACGCCGACGAAACCGCCTACTTCGCGGGCGAGGTCTATGCCACCACCGTGGTTAAGGCCTACGTGCCTGATGGCGTGCTGCTGCCCGACGCCGCCCTGGTCCTGTTCGGCTCCCGCGATCTGTTCGATGAGTCCGAGGCCGTGGTCACGCGCCCGCAGCGGCCCCGATCCAAGACTTCCACTTTCCTCTCCGATTTCCGCGATCTGGCCGTGGGCGACTACGTCGTCCATGTGGAGCACGGCATCGGCATCTACCAGGGTCTGAAGGAAATCGCCCAGCAGGACGGCAAGGCTGAATTCATGCTGCTGGAGTACGCGGAGGGCGCCAAGCTCTATGTGCCGCTCACCCGCCTGGACCTGGTGCAGAAATATCGCTCGGCTGAAGGCGCCAAGCCGGCGCTCAGCCGCCTGGGCACCGCCACCTGGGCCAAGACCAAGGCGCGGGTCAAAAAGGCCATGCAGGACATGGCCGACGAACTGCTCAAGCTTTATGCCGAGCGCAAGACAGTGGAAGGCCACACCTTCCCCGGCGACAACGAGTGGCAGCGCGAATTCGAAGATGCCTTCGAGTTCCAGGAAACGGAAGATCAGGAGCTGGCCATCTCCGACGTCAAGCGCGATATGGAAGTGCAGCAGCCCATGGACCGGCTGCTGTGCGGCGACGTTGGCTATGGCAAGACCGAGGTGGCCATGCGCGCGGCCTTCAAGGCGGTCAGCGACAATCACCAGGTGGCAGTGCTCGCGCCCACCACCGTGCTGGCTTTTCAGCACTACGAGACGTTCAAGTCACGCTTCGCCGCCTTCCCAGTCGCCATCGAGATGATCAGCCGCTTTCGCACCGCTAAGCAGCAGAAAGAAATTTTGCAGCGGGTGGAGGCGGGCAAGGTGGATATCCTGATCGGCACCCATCGGCTGCTCTCCAAGGACGTGAAATTCGCCAACCTCGGCCTGCTCATCGTGGATGAGGAGCAGCGCTTCGGGGTGCGCCACAAAGAGCGCCTGAAGCAGATGCGCAAGGATGTGGACGTGCTCACCATGTCGGCCACGCCCATTCCGCGCACGCTGCACATGTCGCTGGTCGGCCTGCGCGACATGAGCGTGATCGAAACCCCGCCCCGCGACCGCATCGCCATTCAGACCGTGGTCGCCGCCTGGGACGAGAAGCTGATCAAGTCGGCCATCGAGCAGGAGCTGGAGCGCAGCGGCCAGGTCTACTTCGTTCACAACCGCGTGGACAGCATCTTCGAAATCGCCGCCAAGATTCAGGAACTGGTGCCGCCGGCGCGCATCATGGTGGGCCACGGACAAATGGCCGAGCGCGAACTGGAAAAAGTGATGCTCAAGTTCATGCATCATGAGGCCGACGTGCTGGTGGCCACCACTATCATCGAAAACGGGCTGGACATTCCCCTGTGCAACACCATCGTCATTAACCGGGCCGACCGTTATGGGCTCTCCGAGCTCTACCAGCTGCGCGGGCGGGTAGGACGCTCCAACCGGCGCGCCTACGCTTACCTGCTGCTGCCGGCGGAACTGGAGCTGACGCCGCTGGCGCGCCGCCGCCTGGCCGCGCTCAAGGAGTTTTCCGACCTGGGCGCCGGCTTTAAAATCGCCGCGCTTGACCTGGAACTGCGTGGCGCCGGCAACATGCTGGGCGGCGAGCAGAGCGGCCACATTGAGGCGGTGGGCTTCGAGCTCTACACCTCCATGCTGGAGCGCGCCGTGCGCGAACTGAAGGGCGAGGTGGCCGCGGAAGAGGTGGAGGCGCAGCTCAATCTCGGCCTCAACATACGCATTCCCGCCGAATATATTGCCGAGGAGAACCAGCGCCTGCGCATGTACAAACGCATTGCCGGGGTGGAGAACGAAGGCCAGCTGGCCGATGTGCGCGGCGAGCTGCAAGACCGCTACGGCGAGCCTCCCCAGCCGGTGCGCAACCTGCTCGACTATGCCACCCTGCGGCTGCTGTGCAATCACGTGGGCGTCACCCGAGTGGAGCGCAAGCGCGACCTGGTGAGCGTCAATTTCACGCAGAATGCCGCGGTCGAACCGGAAAAGCTGGCCCGCTTCGTTTCCACCCAGCACGGCGCGCAGTTCAGCCCTGGTGGAACCCTGAAATTTTTTGTCAAGGGCGCCTCCAAAGCGGAAGAGATCCTCGCCCGCATTCGCGGCGTGCTGGAGGAGTTGACTGGTGCGGAGTCCGCCGCCGGCGCGGCAGAGACCCCCTACCCGACCATGTCATCCTGAGTCCGCAGGCGGCACACAAACCCGCATATGGACGAAGGGCCTGCTTCTATTCTGGCCTGCGGCAAGCCGCGTGCGCAGCAGGTCCTTCGCTCGTGGTCGCGAATTGCGTTCCGACTCCCGCTCGGAAGGACAACATCTGTTACACCATGATGGGCGGTGGCGCGAAGCGAGATCGGAACTTTGCAACCCGCGAGACCTTGCAACCCCCGCAGCCTGCCGACTTCCCTTCCCCTGTGATACCTTTACACATTCGCGCGAGGGGCGTCGTGGCCGTGGGCAAACCACTCACTACTTTTCAGCTTCTTACGTTACTTGCCGTTCTTTTCTTCGTCATGAGCGCCAACTTGTCTGCCCAGAATCCGCCTCCCACCGTGACGGCCCCCGCTTTCGACGCACAATATGACCAGTTGGTGGACCAGTACTTCGATGGTTATTTCAAGATCCACCCCACGGAAGGCACCAGCGCCGGCTTTCACCAGTACGATTCGCAATTGGAGGACCTTTCCCGCGCCGGGCTGGACCGCGACCTGGCCTTCCTCCAGGAATATCAGCAGAAATTTGCCGCTCTTCATCCGCCTTCACGGCCCACGGCGGCCGCGGATCTGGAGTTTCTGCGCAGCAGCATTGCCGGCCAGTTGCTCGATTTGGAAAACATCCGGATGTGGGAGAAGGACCCGGACCTATACTCCAGTTCCATCAGCTTCAGCGCTTTTACCATCATGAGCCGCAATTACGCGCCACAAACGGAACGGCTGCGCGGACTGGTGGCGCGCGAGCGGCAGATGGCCCAGGTCTTTGACGCGGCCCGCCATAACCTGAAGAATCCACCCCGGGTTTACACCGAAGTGGCGCTGGAGCAAGTGCCCGGAATCATCGGCTTCTTTCAAAAGGACGTCCCGGCGGCATTTTCCCATGTGAAAGACCCGCAACTACTGAGCGAGTTTCATGCCGCCAACCAGGCGGTAATCACCGCGCTGCAGAAGTACGAAAACTTTCTCAAACAAGACCTGCTGCCGGTCTCGCATGGTGATTTCCGCATCGGCGCAGAAATTTACCGCAAAAAGCTGCTGTACGACGAAATGGTGGACCTCCCGCTGGATCATCTTCTGGAAATCGGCATGGCTGATCTGCATCGCAACCAGCAGGCGCTGAAGAAGACAGCCGCAGAAATTGATTCCCGCCTTACGCCGCAGCAGATCATGCAGCAACTGGAGAAAGACCATCCCGGGCCCGATCAGTTGCTGGATACGTTTCGCGGCGTGCTGGGCGGCCTTAAATCGTACATCATCGCGCACCATATCGTGACCATCCCTTCGCCGGTGCTGCCCATCGTGGAGGAGACGCCGCCTTTCGCCCGCGCTCTCACCTCGGCTTCCATGGATACGCCTGGCGCCTACGAAAACAAAGCCAAGGAGGCTTACTTCAACGTAACTTTGCCCGAGCCCACCTGGCCGGAGCAGCGCCGCCAGGAATTCATGCAAAGTTTTAACCGCGGCACCATTATCAGCACCGCCGTGCACGAGGTGTATCCCGGACATTACACCCAGTTCCTGTGGGTGCAGCAGGCACCCTCAAAAGTCCGCAAGCTGATGTACAGCAACTCCAACGCCGAAGGCTGGGCGCATTACTGCGAGCAGATGATGCTGGATGAAGGCTACGGGCGCACTGCCGGCGTGCCCCTGAACAAGGACACCGCTTTTCTGCAACTGCGCCTGGGGCAACTGCAGGATGCTTTGCTGCGCGATGCCCGCTATATCGTGGGCATTGAAATGCACACCGGAAAGATGACCTTTGACCAGGGGGTGGAGTTTTTCGTCAAAGAGGGATATCAAACCCATGCCGTGGCGGAGATGGAAACCAAGCGCGGAACATCTGATCCCACTTACCTGGTCTATACCCTGGGCAAGCTGGAGATCATGAAGCTGCGTGACGACTACAAACAGATGAAGGGCGCCAGCTTTAGCCTGCAGGAATTTCATGACCAGTTTATGAGGCAGGGAGGGGTGCCGGTAGAGATCATTCGCAAGGCGATGCTGGGCAACGATTCGCCGGTGTTGTAAAGCCAGCACCTGGCAATTAGCACTTGGCATTTGGCCAATGCAGGTCGGTGACGGACATACCACATCGCAGTATCCGAAGGAATTCTCGTAGAGACGTAACTTGTTACGTCTAGCTTTTGGGATAGCCGCAGACCTCAAGGGCCAAATGCCAATGGCCAAGTGCTAATGGCTGATTTTTTATGAAAAAACGCGTTCGCAAAGCCGTTTTCCCCGCTGCCGGATTGGGCACGCGCTTCCTTCCCGCCACCAAGGCGCAACCCAAAGAAATGCTGCCCCTGGTGGACAAGCCCATCATCCAGTACGGGGTGGAAGAGGCACTGGCCGCGGGCTGCGACCAGATCATCATGATCACCGGCCGCGGCAAGACCGCCATCGAGGACCACTTCGACGTCAGCTACGAGTTGGAGAAAATGCTGGAGGAGCGCAACAAGACCGAACTGCTCACGGTTGTGCGCCAGATTTCCGACATGATTCACGTGGCTTACGTGCGCCAGAAGGAGGCCATGGGCCTGGGCCACGCTGTGCTCATGGCGCGCGAACTGGTGGGCGACGAGCCCTTCGCCGTGCTCCTGGCCGATGACATCATGGACGCGGAGGTGCCCTGCCTGAAGCAGATGATTGACGTTTTCGATGAGACCCAATCCTCGGTGCTGGCCACCCAGGTGATCGAAGGCCCGGCGATATCCTCCTACGGAGTGCTCGATTCCAAGCCCGCCGACGGCCGCTTTGGCGGGCGCCTCTACGAGGTTACCAATCTGGTGGAAAAGCCCCGGCCACAGGACGCTCCCTCCAACCTGGCGATTATTGGCCGCTACATTCTCACGCCGGCGATTTTCGAGAACCTGGCTCGTACTCCGCTGGGCACCGGAGGCGAGTTGCAGCTCACTGACGGCTTGAAGCTGCTGCTCCGCCAGGAAAAAATCTACGGCTACGTGGCCCAAGGCAAACGCCACGATACCGGAGACAAGCTGGGCTTCCTTAAGGCCACCGTGGAATTTGCTCTCAAGCGCTCCGACCTGGGCGAGGAATTCCGTGCCTGGCTGAAGCAGCTGGAATTGTGAAGTTCGGACTTATGCTGACCGTCCTAAGACCTGTGGCATCTCCCGCGCGCTGATATGTACGGCTTAATTTGCACGCAATCGTCAATTTTTCGTGACCAGCGGCCTTCCGTGTAATCTCTACCAGTATGGCTCGCGTCAAGATACTGTTTTGCCTCCTGCTCGCAGTGGCGGCCTCTGCCCAGACCATCGAAATTGCTCATCCCGCTCCCAACTTCCCCGCCGACGTGGATTGGATTGACCAGGGCGCGCACGTTCCCCACAGCCTCAAGGGTTACCGCGGGCGCGTGCTGCTGATTGATTTCTGGGAGTACACCTGCATCAACTGCATTCGCGACTTCGCCGTGGTCAAGCGCTGGTACGCCAAGTATCACCAGTTTGGTTTCGACGTAATCGGAGTCCATTACGGGGAGTTCGCCATCGGTCACAATACCGATAACGTGCGCCGCGCCGCCAAGCGCTTGCGCCTGCCCTGGCCGGTGGTTTCGGACGTGCACGGCAGTATCTGGAACGCCTACGGCTCTCAGGTCTGGCCCAACCGCTATCTCATCAATCAGAGCGGCAATATCGTGATGCAGGTGGAAGGCGAGGGCAACAATCTGCCCATGGAAAAGAGGATCCGCGAGTTGCTGGCCAAAGATCATCCCCAGGTTATGAAGGTGCCGCCCGATCCACCAGAAGAAACCTTCGCCCCCCAGTGCGGCCGGACAACGGATGAGACCTATGTCGGCCAGTGGTTTGGGCGGGGGGCGCTGGAAAATGCCCAGGGCTATCATCCGGATCGGACCATGGACTTCCACGCTGACCGCGCCCCCAGCGACGGCGGGGTGATCCTGGCCGGCAAGTGGCGCACGGAAACCGATGGCGTGATTGCGGAAGCCCCGGATGTCAGCGCCAACTTGCGCTACCATGCGCGATCGCTCTATGCCGTGCTCAGCGCCGGCAATCCCAAAAAGCCGGTGCGCCTCTACCTGGAGCAGGATGGCAAGCCGCTGGACAAATCCAATGCCGGAGTGGACGTAAAATTCGACAGCAAGGGTTCGTACATTGAGGTCAGCGAGCCGCGTATGTATTATCTGGTCAACAATCCCCAGTTCGGCTCGCACATCATCCGTCTGAGCCCGGATGCCCGCGGCTTCGACCTGCACTCGTTTACTTATGGGAACAACTGCCAGCAGAACTTCGATCAGCTGTGAACATGGTTTAAATCAGCGTTGAACGGAGATGAGGGGCTGGGTGCGGGGCAGGACTTCCCCAATTTCGGCCACGGGAACTCCCTTGCGTTTCAGTTCCCGGGCAAGATTGTCCGCGTCCGCGGCTGCCACTGACGTGAGCAGGCCGCCCGCGGTCTGCGGATCAAAGAGCAGTGTTTTCGTTTCTTCACTGATTCCAGCGGTGAACTCAACCGCGCATTCCGCGAACTCGCGGTTGGCCTTGAGTCCTCCGGGGATATAGCCCGCGGCCGCGCATTCCACAGCGCCTTCCAGCAGGGGCACTCGCCCGGCATGTAAACGAAGGCTCACATCGCTGGCCAGGGCCAGTTCTCGCGCATGGCCGATCAACCCAAAGCCCGTGATGTCCGTCATTCCGTGCACTTCATACGGCGACTCTGGCGTGGGGAGAGACGCCCTCGCCTGTCGCTCCGAGCGCCGCTCGCCTGAATTTCCCGCGATTACCTCCGCCGCTGCCTTATTCAGCATGGTCATGGACCGCACCGCCGCCTCAATCCACTCCGGTCTGGCTTTCTGCTTCTTAATGGCGGTGGAGATCACGCCCGTGCCCAGCGCTTTGGTAAGCAGCAGGCGGTCGCCGGCCCGCGCCCCCCCGTTAGCCAGCACTCTTTCCGGGTGGATCAGGCCGGTTACCGAGTAGCCGAACTTCAGCTCATCGTCACGGATGCTGTGCCCACCGATTATCGTGCACCCCGCCTCCATCATCTTGGAAAGTCCGCCGGCTAGAATGCGCCCCAGGATCTCCAGGTCGCCTTTCTCCGGAAAGCAGACCAGGGCGAGAGCGGTGCGCGGCTGGCCCCCCATGGCGTACACGTCGCTCAGGGAGTTGACGGCGGCGATTTGCCCGAAGGTGTAAGGATCGTCCACCACCGGGGTGAAGAAGTCCACCGTTTGCACTAATGCGGTATCAGGAGCGATTTGGTACACGCCAGCGTCGTCGGCTTTATCAAAGCCAACCAGCACGTTCGCGTCCTGTTGCCGGGCTAATTTCCCAAGCACCGCGTCCAGCGCCGCCGGACTCAGCTTGGAAGCTCAACCCGCGGCTTTGACCGTCTCGGTCAGCCGCACGGCCTTGATTTCGGGCATGGGGATATTGTAACAATCAGCACCCAGTCGTCAGCATTCAGCCAATTTGGGCGTCATGCTGAGGAGCTTTTGGCCCGGGGCTCGCGCGCGCCAGCACATTGCTCCTCGCTGGAGGCAGGATTTTTCCTGGCGAAGCCGCTCAGGATGACTCCGGCGCCAGGGGTTCGGGGCTGAAGGCTGAGTGCTACTTCGTCGCCACGTCCACAATCTTCAGGCCAGGTGCGGCGTGGTTCCAGTCTGCGGAGATGTGCTCCAGGGTGAGCCGGAAGGGACGGCTCTGGCCGGGCGCAAGGGGCGCAGCGCTCAGGTCCACCACGTCGGTATAAATTCCGCCTGAGGTGCTGGTGGTGAGCACGTGCATGGGCAGGGTTTCGCGCTGCACCACCTGGCCAAGGCTGTTCATAAAGGTGGCTTCCACAACCGCGCGCGTCGCGATCCTATCCCCCGAGTTGGTAATCTTCCCGTCCAGGTAGGTGACGGTGGCGCCTACAAAATTCTCGGCTGAGCTCATTTTCAGATCGGTGAGCTGCAGCCTGGAGGCATAAGCGGGAGGCTGCTTAGGCGAGGTACGTCCGCTGCGCCCGATAATGGCCAGCACAGCCACCACAATCAGCACAATGGCTACGCCCAGCCCGACAAACGTCCAGATGCGGCCGCTTTCGTCCTGCTGCGCCGGTTGCGGCTCTATCAGCCCACCCATGGCGGAATTGTACTCCTCAACCGCTTGGCCATTGATAACCGTGGATGTGCGTAAATCGGCCTACCCAGGTGCGGAGTCAACTTCAAATAAAAAGGCCCGGCAGCAGAACTGCCGGGCCAATCTCACCCCACCGTACCCGGTACAAGCGGCGGTGGGGTCCCGGGATGGACACGGCCTCGACTCCACGTGTCCACGAAAAACCTTTCACCCTTGCGGCTAGGGCGCGTGCGCTGCCACCGTAGTGACCTTCAGGTCGGGCATTTGCTTGTTCCAGCCCGCGGGATAGTGATCGAAGTAAACGCGCACCGGGCGCGATTGATTGGGCTTGATGGGTGCCTGAGTGAGATTTTGCGTTTCGGTTGCGGAGTTGCCCACCATGCCTTCCATCGGGCGCGTCTGCGTTTCCAGTACCTGCCCGTTGGCGCCGTGAAATTGGGCCTGCACTTGTACCCCGGTGATGTCAGAGTTGCCGTTGTTGTAAAGCATGCCTTCAACGTAGAACGCGCTGCCCACGGTTGACGGTGTCATCTTCAGATTCGTGAGTTGGATCTGGTCCCCGGTGGGCTGCGCCGGCACCGCCGCCGCATTGGGAGGCAGTTGCTTCTTGGGCGTTTGTGGCAGCCACCAGATCAGCGCTGCCAAGATGGCGGCGGCGATGATGATCGCGATCAGCGGCCAGGGAAAGCTCCGCTTAGGCGGCGTTTGCAATCGAGGATGCAGATGTGGTCTCTTCTGCTCCGGATGCTGCGGGTTTGTTGCCATCCATCAACTCCCAGGCTCAGGGGACAGCCTCAGTGAAATAAATAGCGCCAATCAGGCCGAGGCCATCGGCTCCTCGGCGACTTAGGGCGCTATGACTGCGCCAACGAAGCTATTGGATGTAGGCAGTAAGTCGGGGTTTGCTCACCTGCGGGCAGGCTGGTTCTGCATAGGGCGGGAACTCGGCCAGGAGGACCAGCCTTAAAAACTGGAACCTTGAAACCTTAAACTCTACTCTCCGGCCACGGTCATGCCGTCAATGCGGATGGTCGGACACGCTACCGAGCCTCGGAATTCCAGGTCGCTCCCGATCTCGCTGATGTTGAAGAACACATCTTTCAAGTTACCGGCCACCGTGATTTCCTCCACCGGATAGGTGAGCTCGCCTTTTGATATCCAAAGCCCGCTGGCCCCACGCGAGTAGTCGCCGGTGACCATGTTCACGCCGAAACCGAGAAACTCGGTGACATACAAACCTTCTTCAATGTCGGCCAGCATCTGCCTGGGCGAGCGGCTGCCCGGCTGCAAAAAGAAGTTGCCCGGCCCGATGCCGGGGTTTCCGGCCAGTCCCCGGGCGGCATTGCCCGTGGTTTGCAAGTTGAGTTTCCTGGCCGTGTAGGTGTTGAGCAGGTAGGAATTCAGAATTCCGCGCTCAATTACCACCGTGCGCCGGGTAGGCACGCCTTCGCTGTCAAAGGGGCTGGTCCCGAAGCCGCCGGGCATGGTGCCGTCGTCCACGATAGTTACGTTGTCGCCGGCTACTTTCTGCCCCAGCTTGCCGGCCAGAAATGAAGCGTCGCGGTAAACAGAATCGCCGTTCACGCCTTCAAAGATGTGGTCCAGCATGGAGCGCGACACCATGGGATCGAGCACAACCGGCACCTTGGCGGTGCGAGCCTTGCGTGCTCCCAGGCGGCGCACCGTGCGCTCGGCGGCGATGCGGCCAACCTGCTCTGGCGATTCCAGCCGGCCCAAGCTGCGGGCCACCGAATACCAGTAGTCGCGCTGCATGGCGCCGTCGTCCGCCTGGGCGATGGGCACCGCCGCCACCGAGCAGTAAGAACGCTTGTATTCGCCCATAAAACCGTGCGAATTGGCCAGCACTTTGCGCCCCGTGGCTGCGTCGAAGGAGCCGCCCTCCGAGTTGCGGATGCGGGCATCCACATCCATAGCCGCTTTCTCGCAGCGCCGCGCATAGGCGATGCGTTCTTCCGTGGGCAGCGAGAACACGTCCTCGTAATAGAGGTCGAGATCTCCGCCTATTGCCCCGAGCTGGCCCGGCTCCGGAATCCCGGCGTAGGGATCTTCGGAAGTGACTCGCGCCAGTTGCAGCGCCGATTTCACCATGTGGTCGAGCGCCTGCGGAGAAAAATCGCTGCTATAGGTACTGGCCGCGCGTTGGCCGAAGAACACGCGCACGCCGATGGCACGCGAGCCCGATTCTTTGAGCGTCTCCACTTGTCCCAGGCGCACCACGGTGGCGAACTCCGTGCCTTCCCGCACCACCGCTTCGGCGGCCGTGGCCCCACCCGCCATCGCCTGGCGTACAACGTCGCTGGCAATTTCTTTGAGTTCGACTTTTTCAGCTGCTGTGACGACAGGTTGTGAAATCATTTTTCCTTTTTCGGCGGACAGGGCCGCGATGTGAAACCCGCTCCTACGCTGCTTTCGCGCCCTTAAACCGGTCCCGGCTCTCCAAGATCACTCGCCGGGCTTTTTGATCGTCGTGCCATGCGATGGTCTTGGTGCGCTTGCCTTCCAGGTCTTTGTAGATGGAAAAGAAGTGCTCTACCTCGCGCAAAATGTGACTGTAAATGTCGCTGTAGTTGCACACTTCGGTGTAACGCGGATCGATGTTGACCACCGCCAGCACCTTCTCATCGCGCGCGCCCTGATCCAGCATCTCCAGCACGCCAACGGGCCGCACCTCGATCAGGCATCCGGGAAAACTGGCGTTGTCCACCAGCACCAGAACGTCGAGGGGATCACCATCCGAGGCCAGCGTACTGGGAATAAAACCGTAATCGCCGGGGTAGTGCACCGGCGAGTACAAGGTGCGATCGAGGCGAAAAACCTGCAGCGTCTTATCGTACTCGTACTTATTCACCCCGCCCAGCGGAACCTCAATCACCGCATTCACCAGGTCGGGGCAGCGCTCGCCAATCGGCAGATGAAGGTAATCAATCATCATTCTCCGTCCAAGGTCCTAAGCCTCGCCTGTCATCTGAGCGGAGCAGTCGGATCCGCTTGCGAATCGGACTGCGGAGTCGAAGGACCTTGCGTTCCTGGTGTGGGATCGCTCTCTCACCGCAAGGACGCCCCCTCTACTTATTTCATGTAGTCCCTGGCCGGCTCGCGCTTCGCCGTTCCGCCCACAGTAATGCGGTCCACCTTCAGCGTGGGGATGCCCACTCCCACGGGCACCGCCTGCCCGTCTTTGCCGCAGGTGCCCACGCCTTCATCCAATTTCAGGTCGTTACCCACCATGGAAACCCGGGTCAGCACATCTGGGCCGTTGCCGATCAGCGTGGTGTTGCGCAGCGGCGCGGTTATCTGCCCATCTTCGATCAGGTAGGCTTCCGAAGCCGAAAACACGAATTTGCCGTTGGTGATGTCCACCTGTCCGCCGCCAAAATTGGCTGCGTACACGCCATTCTTCACCGAGCGGATGATGTCCTGCGGATCTTCCTCACCCGCCAGCATGTAAGTATTGGTCATGCGCGGCATGGGAATGTGCTCGTAACTTTCGCGGCGCCCATTGCCGGTATCGGCCATGCCCATCAGACGGGCGGAAAGCTTGTCGCTCAAATAGCCCTTCAGCACGCCTTTCTCGATGAGCACGGTGTTTTGCGTGGGCGCGCCTTCGTCATCCACGTTGATGGAACCGCGGCGGTTGGGCAGCGTGCCGTTATCCACCACCGTGCATTTCTCGCTGGCCACTCGCTTGCCCAACAGACCGGCGAAGGCGGAAGTCTTCTTGCGGTTGAAGTCGGCTTCCAGGCCGTGCCCGATAGCTTCATGCAGCAGAATGCCGGGCCAGCCCGGACCCAGCACCACTTCCATCTCTCCTGCCGGAGCTTCGCGCGCGTCCAGTTGAATAATGCTCTGCCGTGCGGCTTCCGTGGCGAAGAACTCAGGCGTTTTCTCGCCGCTGAAGAAGTCCAGGGTCACTCGCCCGCCCCCGCCGTAGGTGCCGCGGGCAGAGTTGCCGTCAAATTTGGCAATACAGGAAACGTTCATGCGCGCCAGAGGCTGGGAATCCTCGGCCAGGGTACCGTCGGACCCGACTACCAGAATGTTACGCACCTCGTCGGCGTAGCTGGCGCGAACTTCACGCACCCGGGGGTCGTACGCCCGGGCGGCGCGGTCTGCCCGCATCACCAGGTCCACCTTGCTGCTGATTTCGGAGTCGGCGGCGGGCAGCGCCACCGGGTACAAGCTGCGCGGCGGCTGGCGATGTTCGCCCACCAGCGGCGTCTTGGCTGGCCCGCTCGCGATCAGGGCCGCGGTCTGCGCCGCGTGCAGGATTTTTTCCGGCGCCAGGTCGTCGGTGTACGCGTAACCGGTGCGCTCGCCCGCCACCACCCGCACGCCGCAACCCGCGGAAATGCCCTGGGAGGCGGTCTTCACCATGGATTCGTCCACCATCAGCGAGGTGGAGGTCAGATATTCAAAATAGAGGTCGGCGTAATCGCCCCCGGCGGAGAGCGCGGCTGCCAGGTAGCGTTCCAGGTCACGCTCGGTCATGCCGTAGCGCTCAAAGAAAAACTTGTGCTGGTCGAGTGTCACATTCATTGGATGCCCTTGGCGCGGCGAAGACGCAGCGCCCTCGTCCCTCCTTTCTCATTATCCCACAGGGCTTTGCTGGCAACCGTCAGCACTCATCATGCGGTACTCCGGCAGCCATCGCCGGGTCTGCCCTGATCATGCCAAGCAGCCGGGAAGGTGGCGGGCGTGAAAGCACAGGGGCTTTAGCTCGATGGCAATTGGTTCGGAATGCTTATCCGACACGTCCCATGCCCAATTTGGTCTTGGTCCCTTCGTGCTGCTGTGTCTCTGCGGTGAAATTGGGGGTTCGGAGTGCCACAATTGCTATGTGGAAGCAGATTCTCTCGCCCGCGCGCTGCAGCGGTATCTTGCCGACTCTCGCGACTCGGTCATCGTAGAAGATGGCGCTGTCACTTTCGAACTGGCGCGCGCACATTATTCCGTCTCAGCCGAGCACGGCAAGTGCGTTCTCCACCTCTGGTCGGACGAGCGCAACGCGGTGCGCCGCGTTGTGGGCGCGGAAGAAAAAGCGGGCGTCCTGCGCCTCGCGGTCTTGCGCTTTAACCAATCCCGGCCTTCCAAGCTGGAAATCTGCCGCGATCGCGACCGCCGCACCGCATCCGCCAAGCAGGTTTCCCGCGCCGCCTATCAGGAGCGTTTGCGCCGAGCCTTGGTCCGCCAACTGCCGGAGTTCACCATTGCGCAGATGACCTCGGCGGTAGACTTGGAGCGCTCTTTTGGACCCGTGTATACCCGCGGCGTACTGCGCCGAGGCCGTTCGGCTTTCGCGTTTCTGGGAGTGAATGCCGAAGAAACTCAGGCCTCGGTGGATGCCGCTCTCACCTTCGGCATCCTGTGGCTCAACGCTTGCCGCCAATCGCTCACCGATCTGCAGGTTGAAGGCCTGAAGTTGCTGGCTCCAACAGGCCGCTCGGCGGTGGTGCGCGAGCGCGTGGCCCACCTCGACCGCGAGGCCGCCAAGTGGCAGCTTTATGAATTTGAGGAACGCGAGGAGGGCCTGACCCAACTCGACACCGCCGACCGCGGCAACTTGGCCACCCGCCTGGTGCGCTCCTGGGACCAAGCCGCCGCCCGCCAGCGGTTCGCCGCCTCCATAGAGCGAATTGCAGGGCTTTGCCCGGAGGCGGACGTGGTCGTGCTCTCCTCCTCGGAGATTGCCTTCCGGTTGCGCGGCCTGGAGTTTGCCCGCGCCCGCGTGGCGCCTGAAGGCTTTCGCAATCGTCAGGAAATCGTATTCGGCACGGGCGCGGCGGAGACCGCTCTCAGTGACCAGAACATCGCCCAATTCCAAAGCCTGCTCCAGCAGTTGCGCCAGGTGCGCCGCTGCGACGGCCCGCGCGATCATCCCTGCTGGCGAATGCATCCCGAGCGCTGGCTGGAATCGCTTGCCATGAAGGAGGTGAGCAGCCTGGATGATCGCCTGGCCCCCGCTCCCGTCTATTCCCAGGTGCCCGCTTTTTCCGCCGCCGATCGCGCCATGATTGACCTGCTGGCCGCCACCCGCGAGCGCCGCCTGGCCGTCGTCGAACTGAAGGCGGAGGAGGACATCCACCTGCCCCTGCAGGGCGTGGACTATTGGGCCCGCGTTCACTGGCACCACGCCCGGGGCGAATTCACCCGCTTCGCTTATTTTCCCGGCATTGAACTGGCGCCCGGAGCGCCCCTGCTCATCCTGGTGGCCCCGGCCTTGCACATCCATCCCGCCACCGACGCCTTGCTGCGCTTCCTCGCCCCGGAGGTCGAGTGGACCCTGGCCGCCATTGATGAGCGCTGGCGCGAGCAGGTGCGCGTGGTCTTCCGCAAGCGCGCCACCAAGGTCAGCGCCGGTTCATTTGCCGCCTGAAAAGTGCGGCTTGGATGTCATGTATACCCTTGGCAATATCGCCGCACTTGTCGTCATCCTGATGATGTCTCTGTGGGATAGAGAGAGACATGCGCCGATTGCAGCTTGCGAACGGGCGGAGCTGCCCTTTTCTGAAAATCACGGTCCGCGTTTCTCCGCGGCGCATGAATTTGGACTCTGTCACTGCGTTGGCGTTCCCTTCAGCTTCTGCAACTTACCCTCGGCGCTCTGCTGCACCAGCTTCTTGAAGGGCTCGGGGATTCCCTTGTCGCCGGGCAGCAGTTCCAGGGCTTTCTGTGAGGCCTGGATAGCTTTCTCGTTCTGGCCGTCGGCCACGTAGGCGTCACCCAGGCTGTCGTAAGCATTGGCCGAAGTGGGATACGCTTCGGTGTTCAGCTTGCACAACTCCACCGCGTCCTTGGTCTGCTTAGCCTGCATGCGTTCGTAAGCCAGCAGGTTCAGCGGCGCTTCGGGGAAAAGAAAGGCGTGCGGATCGCGTTTGCGGGCCGCCTGGAACATCTGCACTGCCTTGGGCACGCCGCCCGGTTGTTCCACGAGTGACCAGAACTCCGATGCGGGCGTCCTCTTGAGAGCAACGTGCGCCTTGGGATCCGCGGGCGCTTTCAGGAGCGTCTGCACGTACCAGGCGACGATCTTGCGCGGCAGCTCGGGGTGCGGACCGAAAATTTCCGTTCCGTGCTTACCGTCTTTGAAACCGACGAACTTGTTGCGCGGGTTGCCGGACAACTCCGCCAGCCATTGCATGTTCTGCGGAGCATTCGGGTCGAACTCATCGTCGGCGGCCGCGGCGGTGAAGACAGGCAGCCAGGCGTTGTGCTGCAGAAATTTCAACCCGGCGCCGTTGGTGCCTCCGGCCAGCAGCACCAGCGACTTCACCTCGGAGTGCCGCCGCGCCACCTCCACGGCGTGGCCCACGCCGCAGCTGCCGCCCCCGGCGCCGACGCGGCTCTTATCCACGCCGGCCTGGGCCAGCAGGTACGCGTAGGCGGCGTCTATGTCGCCCGGCCACTTGGTGGTCTGCACCTGCTGTAACTTCTGCGGATCTTTGCGGAAATCAATGCGCTCGCCCCCGCTTTCGCCGTAGCCGCGGTAATCGAGAGTTAGGGCGTTAATGCCCTCTGCGCTGAGTTGGCTCGCCACCGGCTCCCATGCCTTGCGATTGCTGTTACACATGTGCAGCAGCAGCACGCCGGGCCCGGGCTTGCCGGCCGCGTAATATGTGGCCTTGAGCTTGATGCCGTCCGGGGCGGTGATGTTCACATCGCGCGGAGCGGGCGCCGTGGCAGCAAAGATGGGAAGACTAACCAGGAACAGAAGCAGGGAAGCGAGAATGCGGGCCATTGTGCGTACCTCCTGCCATGAGCCAGATTATAGCTTTCGGAATGGCATGGCTTCAGTTATGCCATATCCGGTGCGAAAAGAAGGCGGCTTTAGCTGCTAAGCAAGAGCTTCGTGCTCGGGGTGGCAGAATATTGGGTGTACCCGCGGTAGAAGAGCTTGGGAGGCAGTCATGCCCGACTTTCGTGGCGCTCGCGCTGTTCACCAATTTACCCAGACCAACCAGGCTCCGCCGGTAAAGGTCTTTCCCCTGCTCTGTCCGGTACGCGAAGCCGACTGGGTGCCGGGATGGCAGTATCGGCTCATCTACTCGCAATCCGGAGTGGCCGAGTTGGGCTGCGTTTTCACCACTCGTAACGAAGACGGCTCCGAATCCACCTGGCTCTGCACCGAATACGAGCCCGTGAGCTTGCGCATCGCTTACGCCTGGGTCACGCCCGCCCATCTCGCCTGCCAGATTCGCATTCAGCTTGAGCCTGGGCCCGGCTCGACCACCCGCGCCCACATTGCCTACGTCTATACCGGACTTTCTCCCGCCGGCAACGAGCAAGTGGAGCGTTTCACCGCCGACTGGTTCCGTGCCAAGATGCAGGGCTGGGAGAAGGCAATCAATCACTATCTTGAAACCGGAAAAGTAATCGCGGCGCCGCAGTGGGAGTGAAGGTGCGAACAAATGCATAGGTCCTTCGGTCGCGCTTACCTCGCGCCCTCGGCTCGCGCTCCCTCAGGATGACAAGTGAGGGTGAGTCTCTTCAGCTTACTTCTGCAGGCGCGCCCGCACTGCGTTCAGGCGTGTTTGCGCTTCGGCCATGCTCGGTGTCATCTGCAGCGCAGCTTGATAGGCGCGGGCAGCGGAGGGCAGGTCCCCCTTGGCTTCCATCGTCTGTCCCAGCCAGAAGTAGGCGATGGACGACGGCGCGAGCTGCGCCGCGCGGGAGATGTCGGCCAGGGCAGCATCCAGTTTGCCCGCCTCATATTCCAGGGTGCCGCGAGCCAAAAGGCTGTTGTGCTGGTTGGGATCCAGGTGGATGGCGGTGTCGAACTCGGCCAGCGCGGCGGCTGGGCGGTTGGTTTGTAGATAGAGCACGCCCAGGTTGTTATGGGCGTGGGCCGCGTCGAGGGGATCGAGGGCATTGGCCAGGGCCACCTGATACTCGTGTTCGGCCTGGGGGAACAGTCCGGCCCGCAGCAGCAGGGTGGCGCGGTTGTAGCGAGGCTCGAAGTCGCGCGGCTGCAGCCGGGCCGCGGCGTCGAAGTGGGTCATCGCCTCCTGGGTCCTGCCCATGGCCACCAGCGCGGTACCCAAGTTATCTTCGGCAATGCTGTTGTCGGTGGTGACCTCAAGCGCGTGCGAGAAGAGGGTGTAACTGTCCTCCCAATACGCCAGCTGCCGGTTTGCCGCCCAGGCGAAGGCGAAAACAATCGCCACGGCCGCGGCCACCTCCACCGCTCGGGGCGCATGCAGGCGTGGCGCCGCTTCCGCCGCCAGCCACACGATGATGGCGAACAGCCCAAGGAAAGGGATGTAAGCGTAGCGGTCGGCCATCGCCTGGCGCCCCACCTGCACCACGCCGATCACCGGCAGCAGTGCCACCAGGTACCAGGTCCAGCCCGCCAGCAGATACCGGCGTTGGCGGTTGCGCCACACCAATATGGTGATAGCCAGCAACACCGCCGCCGCCAGCCCCACCTTCCACGCCGCCAGCGAGCTTTCGGGATGGGGATAGAACACCGCCAGCCGGGCCGGCCAGAAGCCCTTCCAAAGGTAAGCGAAATAGGAGTAAATGGCGTTCCCCAGGCGCCAGCGCAGAGGAAGGGCCAGGGTCGTGCCCAGAGCGCCGATGTCGCGCTGCGCATAGAGAGTAATGGCGGCGCTCCCCGCCGAAAGCAGAAACAAGGGGACCTTCTCCGCCGCCAGCCGCAGAAATGCGCTCAAGAAGCCTGGTCCTCCCTTTCCCGGGACAGGAAGCCGCTGCAGAGGCCAGTAATCCAGGCAGAGCAGCAAAACGGGCAGGGTCACCACCATGGGCTTGGCCATCAGGCCGAGAGCAAAGAGTGCCGCCACCAGCAGATAGTGCCCGATGCCCGGCTTGCGCACGTACTCGCGGTAAGCCCAGACGATAAGCAGGAGAAAAGTGGTGCAGAGCAGAGACTTGAATTCCGCTACCCAGGCGACCGCTTCCACGTTCAAGGGATGAACCGCAAACAGTGCGGCTACGGCCGCGCTGCGCCAGTGGAAGCCGGTGGCGGCGCGCAGCAGCAGAAAAATCAGCACGACGTTCAGGGTGTGCACCAGCATGCTGACAAAGTGAAAGCCGGCGGGATTGAGCCCGAACAGCTGTACTTCGGCCATGTGCGACATCCAGGTTAGCGGGTGCCAGTTGCCATAGGTGATGGTGCGCATGGCCCAGACCAGATTGCTCCAGCTCAGGCCGCGTAGCACGTGCAGGTTGGCGGTCACATAATAGTTGTCGTCGTAATTGATGAAACCGTGGTGCAAGCTGGGCTGGTAAAGGATCAGGGTGCCCAGACCCAGCAAGCCGGCGGTCACCGCTGTGGACAAGGTTGAACCGCGCGGCGTGTGCCCGCCAGTTTCAGCTGGCACAGTCTGGCCTGGATGAGTGCCGGTGCGCGATTTCATGTTTTTGCCGGTGCAGGCAGCACCAGGATGAGCTGGCTTCTCTCGCCTCCACCGGCAGACCGCCTTGTTTGCAAGAGTTTGTACCTTGGGCTGAGCTCAGAATAGCTGTTGCGAGCCCACTTCTGGGATTACCAGAGTGGATGCGGCACCCAGAGCTTTGCCACGAACAGAAAACTCACCGCTTCGTGTAACATCAATGTTTTCCCATGCCCCCCATCATCGTAGCTGAGGACCTGCGCAAAACTTACCACGTTGGCAAAGTGGAGGTGCCGGCCCTGCGCGGTATCTCCTTCAGCGTGGATAAGGGCGAATTCGTGGCTGTGGTGGGGCCCTCCGGCAGCGGTAAGTCCACGCTTTTTTATCTCCTGGGCGGACTCACGCACGCCGATTCCGGGCGGGTGGTAATTGACGGTGCGGACTTTGCCCGGCTCTCTGACGCCCAGCGCACCCAGATGCGCAAGCGTAAGATCGGCTTCGTCTTCCAGAAGTTCAATCTGCTCCCCACCCTTGACGCCTACTCCAACATCGCCATCGCTCAGGACATCGCCGGCACCGACTCAAAAAAAGATGACGAGCTCTTCAAACGTATCGTGGAGATGCTGGGCATCGCGCAGCGGCTGCGGCACCGTCCCTCCGAGCTTTCCGGCGGCGAACAGCAGCGCGTTGCCCTGGCCCGGGCGCTCATCAACCGGCCCGCCATTGTGCTGGCGGACGAACCCACCGGCAACCTCGACAGCAAGAACTCGGAAGTCGTGCTGCAGATGCTGCGCCATTCCCAGAAAGAACTAGGCCAGACGGTGCTCATGATCACCCACAACCCCGAAGCCGCCGCCTATGCCGACCGCACCATCCACATGCGCGACGGTCAGATCGTGCAGCAGGGCGTGGTGTGAAGAATCAAGGTTTCGGTTTCAAAGCTTCAAGGCTTCACAACCCTCGGGGTAGCTCTTTCTGTTGACCCCACGAAACCTTGAAACTGCCCAACATCGAAGCCTCCTGACTCCTGGCTACCACCTACCCTCTGCCTCCTACTAAAATGAGCGCCATGGACGACCTTCGCACTCCCATCCTTCCCGGCACTGCGGCCTCCGACTACGAACGCTACCTGCGTACCGACGAGCTGCTGGCCCTGCAGAAGCCGCCGGAAGAGATGCTGCATAAAGACGAGCTCACCTTCCAGGTGGTGCACCAGGCCTCCGAGCTGCTGCTGAAAGGCGCGGCTTGGGAACTGGAGCGGGCGCTCGACTACCTGGAGCAAGCCGATTTAGCCAACTGCTCCCGCCTCATCCGACGCTCCAACATGGAGATTGAGTATCCCATCAGCCTGCTGCATGTACTTGAAACCATTACGCCTTACGACTATCACCTGATCCGCGCCGGGCTGGGACACGGCAGCGGGCTCGATTCTCCCGGCTTTCTGGCTCTGCTGCACGTAGGGCCACGCCTGGGCCGCGCCTTTGATGCCCAACTGCAGAGCGCTGGGGTGACGGTCGATGAGATGTATCGCCACCACCACAAGCATTTTGGCCTGCATGACGTGGCCGAAAGCCTGCTGGATTTCGATGAGCGGGTACAGATTTTCCGCTTTCACCACCTCAAACTGGCGCAGCGCATCATCGGCGGCGGGGTGGTAGGCACCATGGGGACGCCGGTCGAGGTCTTGCATCAGCGCCAGGAGCATCTCTTTTACAAGGAATTGTGGGACGTGCGCAACGAGATCACAGCCAAAGTCACGGAGCAGTGGGAGCGGGAGGGACGCAAGTGAGCAGTTTGAAGAGTGCCATTTTCAGCCTTCATCCGTCTCAGTAGCTGTCGAAAGAAGTGAATTATCGCGTGATTGCCCCTGCTTTTGCTCTCATTTATAATCAACCTGCCGAGCGGGAGTAACTCAGCGGTAGAGTGCGACCTTGCCAAGGTCGAAGTCGCGGGTTCAAATCCCGTCTCCCGCTCCAGAGATCATGCGCCTTTCCTTCGGGAAGGGCGTTTTCTTTGTACCTGTTTCTGTACCTGTTTCCGCCCTTTTTTGAACATCCGCCCGAGGTACTCTCCCTGCGCCTTTTTCGCCTGACGGCGGGGGTGGGCATACCGCTGAAGCATCTTGGCGTCCGACCAACGCAGCATACGCTGGATCACCTTCGGATCGGTGCCGCGCTCGGTCAGGAACGTCGCCAAACCGTGCCTGCAATTGTGAAGCCCGAACCGGGGGCATGATCCGTCAATCACTCCAGCACGGATCGCCGCTGGCCTCACATAATCAGCAACGATCATGCTGCCAAGCCTCGGCTGTTTGCCGTTCTTACGCTCGCTCGCGAAGATGTAGTCAATGTCGGCTGCAAACATTGTCTGTTTGCGCCACTCCAGAAGTACCGCAGCGAGCGTCCTGTGCATCTCCACAGTCCCGCGAGAAGCCAGAGATTTTGGGCATCCGATCTTTCCATCCACGAAGCCGCGCTTCACCTTGATCCTGTCCTCTTCCCATTTAATGTCAGACCAGCGCAGGGCGAGTGCCTCAGACGGGCGAAGCCCGGTAGCGCTAAGTAGGATCACCAAGCATCGCACCAAAGGTGACTCGATCTCATCTAGTATGGCGAATGCCTGTTCGGGGCTGACATCCACAG
>DATEJK010000038.1:0-5304 GCA_035278025.1 Terriglobales bacterium
GGCCATTGGGGGACCTTCAGCGTCCGCTTGTGGGGAGTAATGTAGAATTTTTCATTCTTGCACACCATATCCCACGCTCTGGCTCGTTACACCCACTTCGTCTGGGGGCTGTTGCAACCGCTGGGCTCCTGGGGCGTGTTCGCTATTGCGGCCATTGACGGCTCGCTGTTGGGCATGCCGCTCGATCCGGTGGTAGCAGGCTACGTCTACCAGAGCCCTCACAAGTTCTTGCTTTACGTGATCATGGCCTCAGTGGGCTCCGCAGCCGGCAGCATTGTGCTTTATGTGATTGGATATAAAGGCGGAGAAGTCCTGTTGCAGAAGCGCATGCCGCCCGAGAAGTTTGAAAGCATGCGCCGCGCTTTCGACCATCATGAGTTCTGGGCGCTGATGTTTCCCGCCATGCTGCCGCCGCCCTTTCCTTTCAAGCTGTTCGTGTTGGCGGCTGCGGCCTTCGAAATGAAGTTCGCTCACTTTGAGCTGGCCATCTTCGCTGGCCGCTTTGTGCGCTTCCTCATCCTATCTTTGCTCACCATCAAATTCGGGCCGCAGGTGGTGGGGATCATGTCCCACCTCGTCCACCAGCACCTGGCGGCGCTGCCGATTGCGCTGGCGGTGGCGATTGCGGGATATCTGCTGCTGCGGCGCCGCAAAAGTAATCTGTCATCCTGAGCGAGGGCGAATGCCCGAGTCGAAGGACCGCTAGGCTGCTGATCTGCCGCTATCGCTTCAGGGAATCTCGGCCACAACTTATTTTGAAAATGCCTTACGGCAGCAGCGGTGAGGGCGAAACGCAGGGGTCCTTCGACTCCGCCGACTGATTCGCAAGCGAATCAGCCGGCTACGCTCAGGATGACAGTTCAATTTCCAGGGACACTAAATAGCGGCGTGTGCCTTGCGCTCGGTCCAATCGTGCACAAGGTGTCCGATGCCGAAGAATACGGCGGTAAACACCAGGTCGCCTGCCAGGTCATTGCGGAAGAAAGGCAGCCCGGCAACGTAGGCGGCGGTTAGCCCGCCGAGCGTTTTGGGGTACATCGCCCAGGCCGCCCACACCCCGAAATTGCTGATAATAAAGAAGGAAACGGAAGCTCCCAGGGCGGCTCCCAGCACCCGCCAGGGCTTGCTGTTGGTCATCAGAACGCCACCAAAAAGCACGATGGCCAGGTACCACGCCCAGGAGATGAAGGTGTCCGCCGGCAGGGCGTAACCGTACACCAGTTTGGTCAAAATCAAATCCGAGGCCGCCAGCAGGGCCACCGGAATCCAAACGTACTTGCGCGGCATGCGCGCGCCAAAGTAGAGCAGTGCGGCCGCCACCGGCGTAAAGGCCAGGGGATGAGGCAGAAAGCGAAAGCCGACGGCGAATAGCACGAACAGGATTGCCAGCATGGTCACCTCGCGAACACGAATCCTAAATTTTGTTCTTTCCTGGCGCGGCAGTCAAGTCAGTAGCCAACGTCATTTGTCCCCTGATGAACTGTTGCCGCGAGAGGGCTGTCGGCGCAGGCCCATGTATGCGCCCACCACCTGCAGCTTATCGTTGAGCACCACCCGCGAGCTTAGAGGCCGCTCCCGCCGTTCCGGATACATAAATCGCAGGTCAAAAAAGCGCACCAGGTAGCCCGGGGGATCCTCCAGCTTCTGGGTCTCAGTGAGCGGATAGTGGGCCCAGTCCAGGTACACCCGCCCGAGATAGCTTTTCTTGGCCGCCAGCGTGACCGGCGTCTCCTCCGGCTTGTAGTAGGTTTTGGCTTCATTGTCCGGGTCAACATCGGGTGTGAGCGAGTCCACGTGCATGGTCTGGAAGAAATCCTTAGTCTCGACCACGCCCATCCATTTGAAGGGATTCACCCAATAGGGATAGGCGGAGAGGCGAACCGGCACGGCGCCCTCATACAGCCGCGCCTGCATGGCGGCCAGGGCGTGGCGATGCTCAAAGTCCCGCACTCCCCACACGGCCAGCATTCCCGCCAAAGCAAGAATGGCGCCCACCTGGCCGCGCGGTCCACGTTTCTTGACGCCGATCTCTGCATGGATCAAGCCGAACAATGCCGGCAGCACCAGACCCGCCAGCAGGATGGCCCAAAGGACCGGCTCGATGATGAAAACGATATCCCAGGAGTACCAGCGTGGGTAAAAGGGAGAGAAGGGCCGGACGCCATAATTGTTGGTGAAATCGAGCAGAATATGGCTGAGCCCGCCGATGCAGGCGAACCAGAACAGCAGCCCCCAGCGGGGCCGCTTGTCCGGTTTGCGCCGCAAGTGCCACAGGCTGTAGACACCCCAGACCACAAAGACGGTCAGAGCCCCCATTATGGGCACGCCGATCAGGGTATGGGTAATGCCGCGATGGTGGGCAAAGCCGTATACCGGGCCGTGCACGTATCCCAGGACGTCGAGGTCGGGAGCCTCCGCCGCCAGCACCAGCGTGACCGTGGCCAGCGCCGTCCTGCGGTTCAGGCCGGCGCGGCTGATGCAGGCGCCCGTCAGGAAATGGGTTAGCGGCTCCAAAGGTCAGCGGAAAGCTATTCAGGATACCGCATCGCCCACGCGCGGAGCAGTCGCCATCACGTGATTGCGGACTTTTTCCCGGGCCAGCGCCTGCGGAACCAGCAGAGTCAGGGCGTTGGGCACAATAGTCATTTCTACGGGCAGATGGCCCAGCACCTCTCCATCGGCTTCCACGTAGATTCGCGAGGCGGCACCGTCGCCATTGCCCGCGGACAGGGGGCGGCAGATCAGGCGCGTGCTGTGCGCCAGTTCCACGCCCGGAACCCGCCAGCGGCCACCCGCGAGCGAGCGCAAAATGTACATCAGGTAGGGCAAGCGGCTACTGGTATTGAACAGCACCAGCTGCACGTCATTGCGGCGCAGTGCCGCTCCTGGCGCGAACCGGCGCAGTACCCCGCCAAATTGGGTAATGCGTACCGCCAGGGCCTGCGATACCGATTCGCGCCGGGCCTCGCCGCTGCGCAGATCGGTAAACTCCGCTTCGAAGAGCCCCAGGTCATGGGTCAGCCACAGGCGCAACGCTTCCGCATAGTAAGCCCCCATGCCCATGCGCTGCTTCATGTGGGCGTGCAGGCGGTAAAAGAGGTCAGCGTCCACGCCCACGCCCACGGCAATCACGAAGTAGCGGCTGGCCGCCTGCCCGTGATTGTCCTGGAAGTTGATGCGCCCCACGGCGATGCGCTGTGGGCTGGCGGTGAGCGCGGCCCGCGCCGCCCGCACCGGATCGCGGGGCAGGCCCAGATCGTGGGCCAGGGCGTTTGCCGTGCCCATGGGAATAACGCCCATGGCGGCGTTGCTGAACACCAGGCCCTGCAAGATATCGTGTACGGTACCGTCCCCACCACAGGCGAAGACGGCGCCACAGCCATCGGCCACCAGTTGCCGCGCCTGCTCGCCGGCCTGCCGGGGGCCCTTGCTGGGCACGATGACGGCACGTACGCCTCCCTGCTGCAGTGCTGCCGCGGCCGCCTCCACCTGGGCGCGGCGCCGTTCGTCCTGTCGCCCTGAAACCGGGTTGTAGATGAGGGCTGCTGTGCGGAACATTGGTCTGCCGCCGGACCGCCTCGCTTCCCTAGGTTAGCAGCTTCTGAGGGCGGCGGCGGGGTTGCTGGTGCGCTCTGGGGGTACTCGTCCCGCCGCCGTACGGTCTCTGAATATAATCGAAAGAATGGCCACAGCCGCCAAGGACATAAGCCGCCGGGTCGAGGAACTGCGCCAGCAGATCCGCTATCACGAGCACCGTTACTACGTGCTCGACGATCCCGAACTCAGCGACGCCGATTTCGACCGCCTCATGCAGGAACTGAAAGAGCTGGAGGCGGATCACCCCGACCTGATCACGCCTGATTCGCCCACCCAGCGGGTAGGGGGCAAGCCGCGCGAGGGATTCATCAAAGTGCCGCACTCTACGCCCATGCTCTCGCTGGACAACTCCTATAGCGAGCAGGAGCTGCGCGACTGGGAGCGGCGGGTACACGAACTCAGCGGCCGCAACACGGTGGATTATGTTTGCGAGCTCAAGCTGGACGGGCTCTCCATGGCGCTGCGCTATGCTCCCGACCAGCAGGACAAAGGCGGCGGTTCGCGCCTGGTGCAGGGGCTGACCCGCGGCGACGGCTCCATCGGCGAAGAAGTGACGGCCAACGTAAAGACCATCCGCTCGGTTCCTCTGGCGATTGCCCCGGCCACGCTGAAGAAGGCGGGCCTGCCGGCGGAGTTCGAGGTGCGCGGCGAAGTCATCATGCCCACCAAATCTTTCGAGCGCATGAACGAGGAGCGCGAGCGCCAGGGATTATCCAAGTTCGCCAATCCGCGTAACGCCGGCGCAGGCGCGGTGCGCGTGCTTGACCCCAACATCACCGCCCAACGACGCCTCGATTTTTACGCCTACTTCCTGCTGAAAGAAGGCCGTACTTTTATGACCCGGCAGTCGGAAGCCCTGGAAGCGCTGCAGGCAGCGGGTTTCAAGGTAAACCCCAACTGGCGGCGGGCGCAGAACGGCGAAGAAGTATGGAAGTTCATCACTACCTGGGAACCCAAGCGCGACGCGCTTCCCTACGAGATTGACGGCGTGGTAGTGAAGGTGGATGAAACCCGGCTGCAGCGCGAACTAGGCTACACCGGCAAAGCGCCACGCTGGGCCATCGCCTACAAGTACGCCGCGCGTTCCGGAATCACCAGGATCGAAGACATTCGGGTGCAGGTGGGACGCACCGGCAAGCTCACTCCCGTGGCCTGGCTGCAACCGGTGACCATAGGCGGCACCACGGTCACCCGCGCCACCTTGCACAATGCCGATGAAATCGAGCGCCTGGGGGTGAAGATCGGCGACTGGGTGGAAGTGGAGCGCGGCGGCGACGTGATTCCCAAGGTTACGCGCGTGCTGGATGACAAGGAGCACCCGCGCGGCCACCAGCAATTCCACATGCCCGAGCGGTGCCCGGAATGCGGCGGCCACGTGGTGCGGGTGGAGGGTGAGGCCGACCACCGTTGCATCAACGCCAATTGCCCCGCCAAGCTGCGCGAAACCATCCTGCACTTCGCCTCGCGCGGGGTGATGAACATTGAGGGCATGGGTGATGCCCTGGTCAATCAGCTGACCGACCGCGGCCTGGTCAAAAGTGTGGCCGACATCTACAAACTCACCAAAGACGACCTGCTGGGGCTGGAGCGCATGGGCGACAAGTCCGCTCAGAACGTGCTCAACGAGATCCAGGCTTCGCGCAAGCTGCCCCTGGAGCGCGTGATTTACGGCCTGGGCATCCGCTTCGTGGGCGAGCGCACGGCCGA
>DATEJK010000039.1:0-60416 GCA_035278025.1 Terriglobales bacterium
GCTCCAGCTGGAAATACACATTCGTTCCAGTTTGGGCGAAGCCGCGGCTCCGCTCATGCTTTTCCCGGCGAACAGCAGGTCGCCGGCGACGCTACAAACCGCCGCCGCAGTCAGGCCTTTGCCGATTTGGGTGAGAAATTCTCTGCGTCTCGTATGCCGCTCCTCAGTGCCGCTTAAAACCGCATCTTGCGAAGGTCTTCGTAACTGATCTTGATGGCCTCAAAGGGCGAACCCTCAGTGTAGTCCTGTTCCACGTAATAGTGCTTCACTCCGCCTTTGTCGGCGTGCTCGAACACCCGCTTGAAGTCCACCACGCCCCGGCCCACGGGGGCAAACTTCGCGTTCTCGGTGACGTAGATGGGGTGCGGCAGCTTAACCGGCCGGTCTTTTACGTGCAGCATGGGGAACCGTCCCGGGTACTCGTTGAAATACTTCAGCGGATCCTGTCCCGCCGCGGTAATCCAGTACAAATCCATTTCCAGCTTCACCAGGTTGGGGTCGGTCTCCTTCAGCAGCAGATCGTATGGCACCTGGCCCTCGGTGGGCTTGAATTCGAAATCATGATTGTGGTGCGCGAATTGCAGCCCCGCATCCTTCACCTTCCTGCCGGTTTCATTGAAGAATGCGGCCATCTTCTTCCAGTCATCGAGCGAAGTGCGGTCTTCCTGGTTGATCCAGGGATTCACGATGTACTCATGGCCGATCACGTGCGCCGCCTCGATCACCTGCGGCAGCTTGGCGCGCAGTTCCTCCACCGGAATGTGGGCCGAGGGGGCCACCAGGTGGTTGCGCTCCAGCACCGCCTTCACCTGCTGCGGCGTGCGCTTGAAATACCCGGCAAACTCCACCTCCTTGTAGCCCGTTGCCGCCACCTTGGCTATGGAGCCGTCGAAGTCTTTGGCCATTTGGTCGCGGACCGTGTAAAGCTGCAGCCCGATGGCGCCAAGTTTGTGCTCGTCGGCGGCAAAGGCCGCCAGTCGGCTGAACATAACCGTGGCGGCGGCTGTTCCCAAAAATTCGCGGCGGTTCATCATGACTGGATTTCTCCTCGTTTCATCTTTTCGACGGCGTAGTGGCAGGCGCGCGCGGTCAGCGCCATATAAGTGATGGACGGGTTCACGCACGACGACGAGGCCATGCATGCTCCGTCGGTCACAAACAGATTCTTGATGTCGTGCGCCTGGTTGTAAGCGTTGAGCACCGAGGTTTTGGGATCGCGGCCCATGCGCGCCGTTCCCATTTCGTGAATGGCCAGCCCGGGAGCGTCGGCTTCCACGAAAGCTTGAATGTCGCGCGCTCCCGCGGCCGCCAGCATCTCCGCCGCCGCGATGGCCGCATCCTGCAGCAGCGCCTTCTCATTCGGACCATAGGCGCAATTTATTTTCAGGATCGGAACCCCCCACGCATCGCTGCGGGAACGGTCCAGTTCCACGTAGTTCTCATGTTTAGGCAGGCATTCGCAAAAGGCGCCCATATCGAAATACCAGGGCCCGGGATGATTCAGGGAACGCTTGAAATCAGCGCCAAAGCCCGCCTGGTTCACTCCCCGGCGCCAGTCCGAACGCCCCGCCCCGCCCTGGTAGCCATATCCCCGCAGGAACTGCGACTTGCTCTTCACGTTGCGGAAGCGGGGTATGTAGATGCCGTTCGGCCGGTTGCCAATCGAAATCTTGTCCTCGTATCCGGGAATCATGCCCGAAGCGCCCGCCCCCGTGGCGTGATCCATCAGGTTGTGCCCCAGTTCGCCGCTGGAGTTCGCCAGCCCGTTGGGAAACTGCGGCGTGGAAGAGTTGAGCAGGATGCGCGCTGATTCCAGCGTGGAGGCGCAGAGGAAAATCACCTTCGCGCGGTACTCCGTCGCCTGCCGGCTTTGCGCGTCAATCACCCGCACCCCCGTCACCCGCCGCGCGTAGTCATCGTAGCTCACGCTGTGAACGATGCTGTAGGGCCGCAGCGTCACCTTCCCCGTGGCCAGCGCCGCCGGCAGCGTGGCGTTCAGGCTGCTGAAGTACGCGCGTGACATGCAGCCCCGATGGCAGGAGCCGCAGTAGTGGCACGCCATGCGCCCGTTGTGCGGACGCGTAAGCACGGCGCAGCGCCCGATGGTCATCATGCGCTCACCCGGCCAGTGTTTCCCGATGGCCTCCTTCACCGCCACCTCGGCGCAGTTCATCTCCATAGCGGGCAGGAAGCGCCCGTCGGGCAGCTGCGGCAATCCTTCCGCCTGCCCGCTGATGCCGGCAAACTCCTCCACGTAGTCGTACCAGGGTGCGATGTCGGCGTACCGAATGGGCCAGTCCACGCCGATGCCCTCGCGCGCGTTGGCCTCAAAATCCAGGTCGCTCCAGCGGTACGTCTGCCGCCCCCACATGATGGACCGTCCGCCCACGTGCCGGCCGCGGATATAACTGAAAGGCTTGCCGGGCGCCGTGGTGTAGGGATTTTCCAGGTCGTTGACGAAGAATTTGGCCGCCCACTCGTCGCAGGCGTAGCAGGTGCGCTGGATGGGCTGGGTCTTCAGTTCTTGGCGGCGGTCCTTCAGGCCGCGAAACTTTACCCCCCAGGTGGGCACGTGCTCGCAGTAATCCTTAGCCGGATCGATGGACCGTCCCGCCTCCAGCACCAGGGTATTCAGGCCCTTCTCTCCCAGTTCCTTGGCTGCCCAGCCGCCGGTCATCCCGGAGCCGACCACGATCGCGTCGTAGGTATTAGCTGGCATTCGTCTTCCCTGCTGCGGAGAGTGGAACGCAGGCCTGGTAAGGACCCATGTGCACCGGCGGACGCCCCAATTCCTGGGTCCAGCCCACTTCGGAGGTGTAGTAGCCAATCAGAGTAAGCCGCTTCATCTGGTAAAAAAAGTTCTTCTCCAGCGGGTTCTCGGACTCCTGCAAGGCGGGGCTGGCATGCTCCCGCTCCTGCACATTGGCTTCGCGCAGTTCGGTAACTTCCTCGTCCAGCGCCCTCAGCAATTCCGTCTGCTGCTGCGCATTGCAATTCACAAAATCTTTGCCGAACATTTTGCGGCTGCGCGCGTCGGTCTCGGCCAGGCCTTGCAGGAACCGCCGGCTATCGGCTTCCGAGGACCACTCGCTCAGGATGAGATCAATAAATCCATTCACCCGCGCTCCCTTGGCCCCGGGCGTGTCCGTCGCCGGAATGATCATCTCGGCAATCGCCGTAACTGTCGCGTCCTGGTGGGGGTTGAGACTTTTGAGCGCGGGTTGGGAGCCGAGCTGCTGATGGATCTGCCGGCCCAGCGCCAGAAGGTCTTGCGAATAAAGGGCGGGAACTGCGGCTGCGCCGGCGATCAGCTTGAGTGCGTCGCGTCGTTTCATGAATCGGAGACGAGCCGAGAGCCGTTTTCTCTGAAAGGCCGAAGCGAACGCGGCCAGCCGATTCGAGCTGGAACACCTCGGCAAGCTGTGGGCGCAAGATACTCCCCCGCAGCCGGCAAAGTCAAATCCCCGGCTTTCACATCTTTACGTTTTGCTTCGGGCGGAACCGGGAAATGGCTCGTGCCACGAGCTAATGGCCAGCCGCCTCGCCGCCCCCAGCGTCGCTACCGCCTCCCCCTGGGGCAGAAATTCCATGGCCGTGTAGCCGCCATACTTGAGCTCGCCCAGCTTGCGGAAAATGTTGCCGTAGTTGATTTCACCCGTCCCCGGCTGGTGCCGCCCGGGCACATCCGCCACGTGCACCAGGCCCAGCTGGGCGAAGTTCTTCTCCAGGGTCTCTATCAGGTTCCCTTCCGCGATCTGCTCGTGATAAAAATCGTAAAGGAATCGCACATTCGGCCGGTTCACCTGGCGCACAATTTCAAAACCCTCCCGCGAAGAGGTCAGGTAATACCTGGGGTTCTCCTCCGGATCAATGTTTTCCAGCAGCAGGGTGATATTGTGGCCCGCCGCCACGTCCGCCGCCTGCCGCAGCCCTTCGATGCAGCTCTGGTGCTGCGCTTCCCGGCTCAAGCCCGGAACCGAATTGCCCGATAGCACGATCAGTTGCGGGCATTCCAGCTTTTCCATGATGGGCAGCATCTGGCCCACTTCTTCCAGGAACTTTGGCCGCGCGGCCGGATCGGCAATCCCGGTCGAGAGCCCGGCGGTGGCGTCAAACCTCATGCCCAGCGCCCGCCGGCGGGCCGCCACCCGCGCGAAATCCGCCGCCTGCCAGTCTTTGAATTCCTCCACCAGTTCCACTGCCCGGTATCCCGCCTCGGCTACTTTCTCCAGGCGCTGCTCGAAAGGCAGTCCGCGGAATACCGTCCACAGCATTACCGAAAGCCGGGGAACGGCCGCGTCCTCTCTGGCCTCGGGACCGCTGGCCGCGCTTTCCAGCCGGGCGGCGGCGGGAAGCACAACTGCGGCTCCGAAGGCTTGGGCGGCGGCGCGCGAAAACTCTCGTCGGTTCATATTTGCCGCTCTATCCTTTCTTGGCGCAACGAACCTAACCCCGACGGCCCGTCCGCCGCAACCGAAAAAGTATGGCTGCCCACTTACTTTTTCTTGCGTTCCGAGTATGATGGCGGGCTCTGTAAAATTCAGGCGCGGCGGTTCGCCCCGGCGATGCCCTCCCCGCGCCCAGGTTTTGTTTGCTTTCGATTCTCACATCTCAGGGGCTCGCAATGCTGAAACGACTTGCCATCTGCATTTCTCTGTTGGCCTTCTTCTCGGCTTTTTCTTTTGCCGCCGATTCCAATGACCAGAATGCCTGCACCGGCAATCCCAACCACTGGCGACAGCTCTACAACGGCAAGGACCTGAAGGGCTGGAAGCACGTCGGTCCCGGTTACATGACGGTGGAGAAGGACGGCCTTATCCATACCCACGGCGGCATGGGCCTGCTCTACTGGACAGGCGGCAAGATCGGCAATTGCATTCTCCATACCGTCTGGCATATGCGCGACGAGAACGACAATTCCGGCGTCTTCATCCGCATTCCCATCCCCCCGACCGAGCCCTGGATGCCCGTGAATTACGGCTACGAAGTGCAGATTGATAACCATCCCGAGCGCTCCAAACCGCCGGAAAACGAATACCACCAGACCGGCATGCTCTACTCCCTCACCAAGCCGCTGGTGCCGCACGCCTGGAAGCCCGGCCCGGAGTGGAACACCATGGACATTACCCTCGACGGCCCGCGCACCATCGTGGTGCTCAACGGCAAGAAGGTGGTGGACTTCAAGGAAGGCGACCCCGTGCCGGCCAAGAAGTTCGATTTCGAACCCCAGCGCGGGCCGCGGCCCGAGTTCGGCTACATCGGGCTGCAAAACCACAGCGACAACGATGTTGTTTTCTTTAAGGAAGTAGCCATTAAGCCGCTTAAGTAGTGGCGGCGGATTATTTTCACCTGGGATTAGCGGAGGAGAAACGCGTCATGAAAAATGATTTTTCCCGTCGTCAGTTTCTGCAGACTGGTGCGGTGGCCGCCGGAGGCCTGCTCGCCGCCAACACTATCTTGCTCGATGCCGAACCGCTGGACGCGCAAACCAAGCCGGTGGCGCCCAGTGACCGCGTGCGCTTCGGCATGATCGGCATCGGCATGCAAGGTTCGGGCTTGCTCACCAATGCCATTACCTTGCCCGGCGTGGAATGTGTCGGCGCCGCCGACCTTTACGATGGACGCCACACCCTCGCCCGCGAGATCACCAACAATCCCAGCCTCCCCGCCTCCCGCCGCTACCACGACCTGCTGGAGCGCAAGGACATTGATTGCATCGTGGCCGCCGTCCCCGACCACTGGCACCGCCGCGTGGTGGTGGACGCCTGCAACGCCGGCAAAGACATCTACTGCGAAAAGCCCATGTCGCATACCATCCCCGACGGCTTTGCCATGGTGGAGGCGGCGCAGAAGAACAACCGCATCGTCCAGATCGGCTCCCAGCGCGTCAGCTCCAACCTGGGCGCCAAGGCGCGCCAGCTCTATCACGACGGCGCCATTGGCGATATCGAAATGGTCGAGTTAACCCTGGGCCGCAACGATCCCACCGGCGCCTGGGAATATCCTCCGCCGCTCGACCTCTCGACCAAGAACCTGGACTGGGATACCTGGCTGAATGACGCCCCCAAGATTCCCTTCAACCCGTATCATTTCGCGCGCTGGCGCTGCTGGAAGGAATACGGCACCGGCGTGGCCGGCGACCTCATGGTCCACCTCATCAGCGGCATGATGAATACCCTGGGCTGGAATGAGCCGCCGCGCTCGGCCCAGGCCCTGGGCGGCATCTTCCGCTTCAACGACGGTCGCAACATGCCCGACTTTCACGTCGTCATCTTCGATTACCACGGAATTCCCGTCTACGTCCGCCTCGACCTGGGCTGCGAAACCGAGGAACTGGCCCGCTTCATGGGCCCCAAGGGCTACATGGATACGGGCGAGTATTACATCCGCCATCAGTTCCAGCCCGGCATTGACCTCGCGCCCAGCTACTACTCCTCCGGCTTCCCGCAGAAAATGCGCGAGGAATACGTCGCCGACTGGCACGCCAAGCACGATCCGCCGCTGGGTAAGGAGCCCATGTATCCCACCACCTCCTACGCCGGCCACGACTGGGACGACGTAAAGCCCCACCTGTGGAACTTCTTCCGCGCCGTCAAGTCCCGCAAGCCGGTGGTGGAGGACGCCGTGTTCGGCAACCATGCCGCCATCGCCTGCCACATGGCCAATGAATCCTACTTCCGCAAGAAGCCGGTTTATTGGGATGAAGCGGCGAAGAACATCCGGACGTAGCCTCAGCGATTCGTCAACCAAGCGGCGGGCCCGGTCGCCGCTTGGTTTTAGCTCGGTCATCCCAAGCGAGTGACCGATCCCGCTTTGCGGGAGAGGAAGCGCGAGTCCAGGGACCCTGTGTTTTGCTCGTCCCGCACAGGACATTTCTTATGCCGCGATCCATAGCCCTGAAGCAAGTAGGGTTTTACAATTGTCACCATCGCCACAGGAGTTTCGTATCAGGGCACGCCTTCAGGCGTGCCGAAGCGGCGTCCAAAGAGAGCGGCTTCAGCCGCCGGCAGCTGAAACGTGCCAACATGCCATACGAGCCAGCTAGAAACCTGATCAGCTAATCAGCTCGGAGAACGCGTGCCCGACCGCAATTACATCCTCGCCCTCGACCAGGGCACCACCTCCAGCCGCGCCATCGTATTCGGCCACGAAGGAGAAATCGTCAGCCTGGCGCAGCAGGAGTTCGAGCAAATCTATCCCTCTCCCGGCCAGGTGGAACACGATCCCGAGGCCATTTGGAATTCGCAATTGACGGTGGCGCGCGAGGCCCTTGCGCGGGCCCATATCTCGGCGCGTGAGGTGCTGGCCATCGGCATCACCAACCAGCGCGAAACCACCATCCTGTGGGAACGCGCCTCTGGCCGCCCGGTGGCCAACGCCATCGTCTGGCAGAGCCGTGTCAGCGCTCCCATCTGCGACCGCCTCAAGGCCGATGGCCTGGAAAACCTGTTTCGCGAGCGCACCGGCCTGGTCGTGGACGCCTACTTCTCCGGCACCAAGGTCAAGCACCTGCTCGATACCACGCCCGGCCTGCGCGCCCGCGCCCAACGCGGCGAAATCCTGTTCGGCACCGTGGACAGCTTCCTGCTGTGGCGGCTCACTGGCGGACGGCGCCACGCCACCGACGTGAGCAACGCCAGCCGCACCTTGCTCTTCAACATCCACAAACTCGACTGGGATGACGACCTGCTCAAAATTCTCGGCGTGCCCCGCGCCATGCTGCCGGAAGTTGTTTCCAGCAGCGAAATCTACGGCCAGACTGAGGCGGCGTTGCTGGGCGCCCCTATACCCATCGCTGGCATGGCCGGCGACCAGCAGGCCGCCCTCTTTGGCCAGGCCTGTTTCCAGCCCGGAACAGCTAAGAACACCTACGGTACCGGCTGTTTCGCCCTGCTCAATACCGGGGCGACTCCGGTGGCTTCTCAAAAGGGGCTGCTCACCTCCGTGGCCTGGAAACTCGGCGCCGAGGTCAGCTACTGCCTGGAAGGCGCCGTCTTCATCGCCGGCGCGGTAGTGCAATGGCTGCGCGACGGCCTGCGCATCATCGCCGGCTCCGGCGAAGTCGAAGCTCTGGCCGCCTCCGTGCCAGATTCCGCCGGCATCTATCTCGTGCCCGCCTTCGTCGGACTGGGCGCGCCCCACTGGGATCCCTACGCGCGCGGCACCCTTATCGGCATTACTCGGGATACGACCCAAGCCCACATCGCCCGCGCTGCCCTGGAATCAATCGCCTACCAGACCTGCGATGTGCTGCGCCTCATGCAGCAGGAGGCGGGCCTGCGCCTGCCTCATCTCAAGGTGGATGGCGGCGCTGCCTGCAATTCTCTCTTAATGCAATTCCAGGCGGATCTCCTGGGCGTGCCCGTGCGCCGCCCCGCTGTGCTGGAAACCACTGCCCTGGGCGCCGCTTACCTCGCCGGCCTGGCGGCGGGCTACTGGAGCAACCGCGAGGAGCTTGCCGCCCACTGGTCTCTGGAGCGCGAGTTCGCTCCCGCCATGTCTTCCTCCACGCGCGAGCGGCTTCTGCTCCGCTGGGAGCAGGCCGTCTCCCGCTCAAGGTCCTGGGCCCCCCAGGAGTAGTCGCCTCTGCCTTGGCCTTCCGGTTCCTTGTTTCTGCCGCAACCCCTTCCTGCCTGGCAGTGTGACGGTCCTGTCTTCCCCGGCAGCGAATTGGAATCGGCTCGGAAATTCTGTTAGCATTTTTCAGCTGTCACCGTTGGTGACAGCCTGTTCCCCACTCCCGCGGTTGGAAGCTAGCCAGCTCTATAGGATCGATTATGCGTACTGGTGTGAAACTTGCACACCCTGAGTGGGCGAGAAAAATTCAGGACCTGCGCCGCAAGCTGGGGCTCAGCCAGACTGCTTTCGCTGAGTTGCTGCGCGTTTCCGCCATGGCCGTATCCCGCTGGGAGCGCGGCATCAATGAACCCCCCGGCCAGGCCTACATCGTCCTCGGCAAATTGGCTGGCTCCCCCGACTGCTGGTACTTCTGGGAGAGAACCGGACTGAAGAAATCCGACCTGGAAAAAGCTTTGAAGCCGCATTAATCCCGGAATACGCCAGGCAGCTGTTTTGTCCGCCGAGTGCGTGGTCGAACCATGCCGGTTCTTACACCTCGGTCACAGCCATCAGGCCGCCGCTCCACCCAAGGTCTCCGGCTTGGCCGGCCTGCGGAAGCGCACCACCGTCTGGCTGCCATCCGCCGCTTCAATCTGCAGTCCCATGTGCCCGCCGTCATTTGTCTCCAGCAACAACAAACGAATCGGATCGCTCACAAAATGCGTAAGGTGATCATCGGCAGCCCGGCCCAGCGCGATGGCAATGCGGTCATGTCCCTCAGAGTGTTCCGGGGTGACCCCTTCCAGTTTCAGATTCTTCGCTTCCACCCCGCTTCTCCCCTCGCCCTCGGGAACTTCCAGCGTGACCAGCCAGCCCTCGTGCTGGCGGCTAAAACTATCTAGGAAAGACAACCACTCGCCCCGGGGTATTTCCTGGCCTGCTCCCGGGGTGAAATCCTGTTTCCGCTCACCAGTCATTTCCGCTCCTTTCAGTACCCTATGCGAATTGCCGCATGGATCGAAATCTCACGCCGTTCGCAGGGGCCGCTGCTCCGCCGCCGAGCGTTCCAGCAACTCCCGCACTTCCTCTTCACTCACCTGAGGAAACTCGCGATACCACTGCCCCACTGCCTGAAAGGGCTCGGGAGTGGTCAGGCAGATTACGTGGTCCACCTCGCTCTCCCCCCGCAACTCGTCGCAAGTGGAGGCGGCGGCCACAGGCACGGCCACCACGATGGATGCTGGATCGCGGTTGCGCACGGCGGTCACTGCGGCGCGCATGCTGGAGCCGGTCGCCAGTCCGTCGTCTACCAGCATGACGGCATGGTGGCGCAAGGCCAGCGGTGGCCGATTGCCCCGGTAGTCGCGCTCGCGCCGCTCCACCTCCTGCTGCTCCCGCATGGCCACGGCGCGAATCAACTCGTCGGGGATATTCAACCCATGCACCACATCCGGGTTGAGCACGATTATTCCTCCTGATGCGATTGCACCCATGGCCAACTCTGGCTGTCCAGGAGTTCCCAGCTTGCGCACCACAAAAACGTCCAGCGGCGCATTCAGCGCCTGCGCCACTTCATAACCCACCACTGCCCCGCCGCGGGGAAGGGCGAGCACAACCACGTCACCTCGCCCGGCAAATCCCATCAGCCTGGCGGCCAGGGCGCGGCCTGCTTCCGTTCGGTCTTGAAACACCATTTCCTCCCAGACCGGGTTTCCGGCAAATCTCATCTGCGCACGGTAGCACCTACGACATGGGATGTGCCCAGCGCGCAGAAAGGTTTGTGCAAAACCAGCCCCGAGTCTTTGCTGCACCGCTCAGCCCTGGCTTCAGCTGGCCTCCGTCACGCTCAGCACTGCCTGCCGCTCGCGCGGGCCGTCGAACTCCATCAGTACCACCCGCTGCCAGGTGCCTAGGATCAGGCTTCCCTGCTCGATTGGAAGCGACGCCGAGGTGCCGATCAGGGCGGAGAGTATGTGGTCGGGAACATGGGCGGGATTGTGCGGGTGGCGATAGCGCAGCTTCGGGATCATGGCCTCGAAGGCGTCCAGCATGTCCAGGTCGGTGCCCGGGTCGAGATCGGCGGTGGTTACTGCCGCCGTCGTGTGCAGGAGGGAAAGGTGGCAGATGCCGCTCCGCTCCCCGTAAGACTTCTTCAGAACCCGGTTCACTTCCTCTGTGATGTCCACCACTTCCCGCTTGCGGTGCGTTTTGATCAGCAGCCTTTGCATTTCTAAGCCCCCTCCGCTTGGATCGCTTTGCCGGGCAGAGCGGATGCTTGTGGCGGCGTTCACGTGGATGCTCAGGTCGGCAAAGCGGTGCCCATTCCACGCTTTCGCGCCTCGTCCACCACTCGCCGGGCCACCACCACGTCGTAAATGCCAAGACCAAGAATGATGCTCAAAAGCCGTTCCTCATCCCGCTGCCGCCCCGGGCGCAGGCCGGCGATCACGCGTCCCAGGTCTTCCGCTTCCACCCAGGCCCGGAAAGTGCCTTTCTCCCGCGCCACCGCCATGGTCGGCAGATCGTCGGTGAAACGCCGCTCGCAGTGCGCCACCGCGGCCGCTGTCCAGCTTGCGTCCAGGTCCACAACCGAGGCGAACACTCCCGGCGGCAGCCACTCCGCCACGATAGGCGGCTCGCCATTCACCCGCGGCCAGGTGGTCGCGGTTACTATCACATCCGCCTCGCGCACCGCCTGCTCCGGCGAGGCGGCAGCCTTCACCTCCAAACCGTGTTCCTTACTCATGTCGCGCCGCAGGCTCTCCACCGCTTCCGCCCGCGGTGCGTACACCAGCGCGCGCTTTAGTCGCGGCAGAACCTGCTTGAGCGCGGCCACATTGGAACGCGCCTGCACCCCCGCCCCCAGCACGCCGATGGTTTTGGAATCGGGACGCGCCAGCGCTCGCGCAGCCACCGCCGTCGCCGCCCCCGTGCGCGCCGCCGTGATCCAGGCAGCGTCCAGAATGGCTTCCGGCAGTCCGGTTTCAGGATGGTTCAGGATGATGAGCCCGCTCACCGCCGGCAGCTTTCGCTGTTGGTTGCTGGGAAACGCCGAAACCCACTTCATGCCCCCCGCGCCCGCCGCTTCCACCCATGCCGGCATGGCTTGCAGCAGGCTGCCGGGATAGGGATGAAGAGTGGGTTTGGGTGGCAGCAGAACCCGCCCGTGCGCCTTCTCGGTGAGCGCCAGCGCCACGGCGTCAATGATTTCCGCCAATGGAGGCGCCGCCGACGCCACCTCCTCGTGTCTCAGGTAGAGCAGGTCAGGCACGATGTGCCACTACAAAAATGGAGTAAATTTTTACAAAATTGGAGAACTGCACCAGCAATGGTGCTTATTCGGACGCCATGGACCCTACTTTCCTGCGCCCGCGCTCGCCTGCTGCCCAAACTTCTGCGCGAAAAAGTCACCCCGGTTCCACACCGGAGCCTGCGCCTGCTCGGCCACATCGTAGCCAATCAGGAAATTCAGCCGCACCCCCTTGGCCGCCGATTCGTAATAGAACGGCTGGTTCATGTTGTCCTTGGGCGTGTGGTAGAGCGTCGTCATCCAGGTCTTCACGATCTTCTCGCCGTCCAGCTTGGGGTCGGAACTCTTCAGTCCGTCGCTCGCGTTCACCGCCGGAATGCCCTGGCGGACAAACGAGTACTGGTCGCTCCGGATAAAGAACACCTCTTCCGGCATGGGGTCGGGACTGATCTGGTAACCCAGCATCCTGGCCGCCTGCTGCACGTCCGCGTTCAGCGACGAATGCTCTATCCCCAGAGCCACGATGTCTTTGAGCGGGTAAAGCAGGCCGGGCGCGCCATCAATATTCACGTTGGCCACAATGTCCTGACGCGGCACGGTGGGATTGTTGGCGAAGTAATCGGAACCGAGCAGGCCCTTCTCTTCTCCCGTAACAAAGGCAAAGAGCACCGAGCGGCGCGGCGGATGGGGCAGGCTGGTAAAGGCGCGCGCCACTTCCAGCAGGGCGGCCGTTCCGGAGGCGTTGTCATAGGCGCCGTGGCATATGTCATCCCCATCCACCGGATGGCAGATGCCGAGATGGTCCACGTGCGCGGTGTAAACCACGTATTGGTTGCGCAGCTGGGGATCAGAACCGCGCAGCACTCCCAGTATGTTCGGGCTCTCCACCGTGGAGTGCTCGCTTACGGTATGGATTTTAGCCGTCACCGCCAGGGGAAATCCCTGCGGCTGGCTGGCCTTGGCGGCGGCGAACACCTGTTCCAGAGTCTTGGGAGCCCCGGCAAACATCGCTTCTTCCCCGCTTTGGCTGAGCAGGCCGCCGCTGCGCAACTGCGGAAACACGTCGTGCGGATTGCCTTTGTCATCCAGCCAGCGCAGCGAGCCGGAGTGAATCTGGGGCACAATCCACGCCCAGGGATAGCGCTTCATCTCCTCCGGCGACATCATGGTCAGCGTGCCCACCGCGCCATGAGCCACGGCGTTGGCGGCTTTCACCAGCCCATCGGCGTAATACGCGCGTTCGGTGGAAGCGAAGCCGGCGGGCGCGCCGTAAAGGGTCACCACGATCTTGCCGCGCGCGTCCACGCCCGCATAATCATCGTATTTGCGTTCCGGCGCGGTCACCCCATAGCCCGCAAAGACCACCGGCGCCTCCACGCTGGCGTCGGTTGAAGTCTCCATGCCGGAGGTGGCGTAGTCCACGCCTTCCTTCAGCGGCTGCTCTTTGCCGTCGCGCACCAGGGCGAACGAGCTCTGGTCGCCCACCAGTTTGGCGCCGCGAAATTTCACCGGCTGAAACCAGGTGCCGTTCACACCCGCCGGTTCCAGGCCCATGGCTTCCATTTCTGAAGCCACGTAGCTGGCGGCAATCTGGTAGCCGCGCTTGCCCGTGCCCCGTCCCTCCAGCAAATCATCGGAGAGGAAGCGCATGTGGGCGCGAATGCCCTCAGGCCGCACCTGCTTCATGGCTTGCTCGGCGGCGGCCCGATCGGCGGGGGTGAACTGCTGGGCGGCGGCTAGAGAAGCGGAAATCACAACTAGAGACGTGAGGGAAAGACAGCGGAGCTTCATGGAGTGGTCTCGCAAGGGATTTTCTGCGAACCGGAGAGTATGCGCTCAGCGAAGTCCTTGTCAACCGCCGGCAGGACCGCGCCCAAGGAAGCGACATAACCTAACACTTGCCTTTTGTTCAGCCGCGCAGGGCCGCAGCCTTTTGCCGCACCTCGCGCGTGAAGGACTCGTCGCCAAGCGATTCCAGATTAATTTCCACATTGGCCAACGCGCCCTCAACAACAACTCGAACAACAACTCGGGGACAGACGGAACGTTTCCCGGTATTCGGAGTGTCGAACAACTCGGGGACAGACGGAACGTTTTCCGGTATTCGGCGTGTCAATCCTGGAATCCACCCGCCACCGACTCTGCCGTTTACCGATTCACCAACCAAGAACAGCTTTCCCTTTGGCAATAAAGGTGGACGAAAGCGGGGAACGTTCCGTCTGTCCCCAGGTTTCCCCCCAGGTTTCCCGTCTGTCCCCAGGTTTCCCCAGGTTTCCCAGCTCGGCTGTTTGGAGCCGCCACCGTTATGGAGTTCGTCCGGTCTCGGCTGAAGCCGTGGGCTTCCAAGGCGCGCCCGAGGAGACCTGCGCCTCTTTTGTTCACCCGCGCAGGGCCGCAGCCTTTTGCCGCACCTCGCGCGTGAAGGACTCGTCGCCAAGCGATTCCAGATTAATTTCCACATTGGCCAACGCGCCCTCTACGGCTGCGCGGGCCAGCGCTGCCGCCACCGTCAGGTCCGAGGCCATGCGCGGATTGGTGATGCCGCGCAGTTTTTCCGCCAGCACGCCCACTTCGCGGGCGCGTTCCGCCACCCCCAGCGGCACATTGGTCGCCCCCTTCAGCGCGTCCGTCACCGCCCCATTGGGCGAGTCTTTGCTCTGCTTGTAGGCTTTCACCACCGCGTTGTAGGACTCGGCATCGGCGTCAATGGCGGCCTTCAGCTCCTCGCGCACTTGCGCCAGGCGAGCGATGGCCTCGCTCAGCTCGCGTTCATACTGCAGGTAATTTTTCTTGCCGCGCGACATGGCCGCCACCATGTGCGCCAGCCCGGCCGCCATGGCCCCCGCCGCCGCGGAGGCGCTGCCACCGCCGGGAGTGGCCGTGGGCGCAGCCAGCTGCTCCACGAACGGCTCCACCCCCGCGCGCAGTCCGCCTATCGCCATCTTGCCGCCCATCACCGCGGCCAGCCGGTTTTCCAGAATGAGAGAAGATTCGAAGTTCTCCACCTGCAGAAACCATTCCGCGGCATCTTCCAGCGCCCGCTTGGGGATGAGTCCCACAATCTCGCTGCTGGTTGGCGTCACCCCGTAACGCGCCGCTTCGCGCTTCACGAACTCGAACACGCGCGCGATGGGCGTCTGCTCGAAATCCGTCAGGTTCATCGAAACCTGCGCCTGGCCGCGCACCGGAAAGCCGGCCGCCTTCACATAACGCAACCCGCCGTTGGAGAAGCGCGCCGCCTTGGCGATTCTTTTGGCCACGTCCACGTCGGCGGTATTCAGATAAATGTTGTAAGCGATAAGAAATTTGCGCGCCCCCACCACGGTAGCTCCGGCGGTGGGATGCAGCCGCGCCTCGCCGAAATCCGGCCGCCGTGCCGGATTGCTCTTCACCTCTTCCCGCAGGCCTTCGAACTGTCCCCGGCGGATGTTCTCCAGGTTCTGCCGCTCCGGCGTGGCCGCCGCCGCCTCATAGAGATACACGGGAACCTGAAAGCGCCGCCAGATCTCCTCGCCCACCCGCCGGGCAATGGCCACGCAATCCTCGATGGTCACGCCCTCGATGGGAATAAAAGGCACCACGTCGGCCGCGCCCATGCGGGGATGCGCGCCCTGATGATGGGTAAGATCAATCAACTCCGCCGCCTTGCCCACGCCGCGAATGGCCGCTTCCTGGATGGATTCGCGGTCGCCCACCAGCGTGATCACGCAGCGGTTGTGGTCGGCGTCCATCTCGCGGTCCAGCAGGTACACGCCCGGCACCTTCATCGCCTCAATGATGGCGTCAACCTTGGCTTGGTCGCGGCCTTCGGAAAAATTGGGAACACACTCAACCAGCGTGGACATACGCGACAAGCATAACGGTCACAGCCAGCAGGAGCAACTTTGTTGCTGGGGCGCTACGCACCGGCGCCGCGCTTCATTACAATAGGCGCATGGACTCCCTGGTTATTGCCGGCCGCCAATTCCGTTCTCGACTCATCGTGGGCACGGGCAAGTACAAATCCTTTGCTGAAACCGCGTGCGCCTTCGAGGCCGGCGGCGCGGAGATGGTGACCGTGGCCGTCCGCCGCGTCAACCTGGACCGCAGCAAGGAATCTCTGCTCGACTACATTGATACCGGCAAATACTTTCTGCTCCCCAACACCGCCGGCTGCTACACCGCCGATGACGCTATTCGCGCCGCCCGCCTGGCCCGCGAAGTTGGCCTCTCCGACTGGATCAAGCTGGAGGTCATTGGTGACGAACGCACCCTTTACCCCGACGTCCAGGCCACTTTGGAAGCCACCCGCGTGCTGGTAAAGGAAGGGTTCACGGTGCTGCCCTATACCTCTGATGATGTGGTCTTTGCCAAGCGCCTGCTGGACGCGGGCGCCAGCGCTGTGATGCCCCTGGGCGCCCCCATCGGCAGCGGCCTGGGCATTCAAAACCAGGCCAACATCCGCATCCTGCGCGAGGTCATCACCGGCGTGCCCCTGATCGTGGATGCGGGTGTGGGCACCGCCTCCGATGCCGCCATCGCTATGGAGCTGGGAGCTGACGCCGTGCTCATGAATACCGGCATCGCCGGAGCCCAGGACCCCGTGCTTATGGCTGAAGCCATGAAACATGCCGTGCTGGCCGGGCGGGCATCTTACCTGGCCGGCCGCATGCCCAAAAAGCTATATGCCACCGCCAGTTCCCCCCTGGAGGGCGTGGTCCGCTAAGCCCAATCCGTCTGTTTTCCCGCTTTGGCACCCCGCCTCCGCCCTGCAACGCAACATTACTTTCTGCATCTTCCCCCGCCCCCGCTCATGGTATAGGCTGGAACACCGGCCCGGAACTTAAGTGCTTCGTATCCAGCTGCATACCCGCGTAAGCTCTCGGAAAGTAAAGGGCTTGTCATTCAGCAGCATGGTATACTTCGCTTAAGTTCGTGACCTGCTGGTCATGCCAACACCTCATCCTACTCAAGGATTTACGATGGTCCGTCGCGCTCGCCGTTCGCTTTTCCTGATCGCTTTCGTCATTCTCAGCTGTGGCTTCCTGGGCCTTCTCTTCGGAGCGAAGGTCGGCGCCGCCTCTTCCAGCGGCGGCGAAGGCGACGTCCGCGATAGCCTGCGCGCCTTCACCGAGGTGTACAACATCGTGGAGCAGAACTATGCCGAGCCGGTAAATCCCGACAAAGCCATCTATAACGGGGCCATTCCCGGCATGCTCCACGTGCTCGACCCGCACTCCAATTTCTTCGATCCCAAGTCCTATTCCCTGCTGCGGGAAGAGCAGCGCGGCAAGTACTACGGCGTGGGTATGACCGTGGGCCCGCGCAACAACAAGGTCATCGTGATTGCGCCCTTTGTGGGCACCCCCGCGTACCGCGCCGGTATCCACCCCGGCGACGTGATTATCGCCGTGGACGGCAAACCTGCCGACAATATGAGCACGGCTGAAGTGGCCGACATGCTCAAAGGTCCCAAAGGCACCACCGTGCGCATCACCGTCCTGCGCGAAGGCAGCGACAAGCCCCTGGAATTCTCCATCGTCCGCGATGAGATTCCCCGCTACAGCGTGGACCTGCACTTCCTCATCCGCCCCGGCATCGGCTACATGCACGTTTCCGGTTTCCAGGAGACCACCGACCACGAGGTTCGCGAAGCCCTGGATGAGATGGGCGACCTGAAAGGCCTGATTCTGGACCTGCGGCAGAACCCCGGCGGGCTGCTCAGCGAAGGCGTTGGAGTGGCTGACCAGTTCCTGCAGAAGGGGCAGGTCATCGTTTCCCACCATGGCCGCTCCAGCCCGGAGAAGGTTTATCGCGCTACCCACGGCAACAGCGGCAAGGATTACCCCATCGTGGTGCTGGTGAACCGTGGCACCGCTTCGGCGGCGGAAATTGTGGCCGGCGCCATCCAGGACCATGACCGCGGCCTGATCGCCGGTGAAACCACCTTCGGCAAGGGACTGGTGCAAACCGTGTATCCGCTTTCGGAAAATACCGGCCTCGCCCTAACCACAGCCAAGTACTACACCCCCAGCGGCCGCCTTATCCAGCGCGACTACAACGGGGTCTCGCTCTACGATTACTATTACGACCGTGAGAATGACGCCAACTCTCCCAACCACGAAGTCAAGCTGACCGACAGCGGACGCACGGTGTACGGCGGCGGCGGCATCACTCCCGATGTCAAGATCCCCACTCCCAAGGGCAACCCCTTCCAGGACGCGCTGCTGCAACACTACGCCTTCTTCAATTTCGCCAAGCACTACACCCTCACCCATCACCCCACAAAAGCTTTTGTCGTGGATGAGCAGGTGATGCAGGATTTCCGCCGCTTCATGGACGATCAGAAGGTGCCCTTCACCGAGGCCGACCTGCTCGCCAACAACGAGTGGGTGCGCTCCAACATCAAGGCTGAAATCTTTATTGACGCCTTCGGCCAGGAGGAAGGCCTGCAGGTGCGCGCCGAAGCCGATCCTGAGGTGGTCAAGGCCCTGGAGTTGCTGCCCCAGGCCAAGACCCTGGCCGACAATGCGCGGCGAGTCGTGGCGGAGCGCAATTCCGCTCACTCCTTGAACCGCTAGCGCAAACCGTTTTTTACGTTTGGCCCGTCATTTTTGGCGGGCCTAATTTTTTGGTCCATTTGCTCCGCTGCCCTCAGCAAGCGCTTACCCCTTTTCGCGCGCGCGCCCCGCCCGCGACCTGTGCCATAATTTCTGCCCATGAAGCTTCCTCCTTTCTTCTTCGCCCTCATCCTTTGTTTAGCCGCTCCTCTCCCCGCCCAGTCTCCTGCTTCCACTCCCCAGGACCTGCTCAAGCGGGGCGAAAAACTCAGCCGCGAAGGCCAGCAGGACCAGGCGCTCGCCCTCTACCGCCAAGCTATGCAGGCTTCGCCCAATCTTTATGAGGCCCACCTGGGCGCGGGCGCCGCTCTCGACCTGAAGGGCGATTACGTTCCGGCCCGCCGCGAATTCGCCAAGGCCATAGACCTTGCTCCACCTCAGTCCAAGCCTCAGGCCTTTCGCGCCATGGCCGTTTCCTATGCTTTCCAGCACAACGCCCCGCAAGCCGCCAGGTACGAAGAGAACGCCTTCAATTTGCAGATGGCGGCCAAGGATTTCACCGCTGCCGCTGAAACCGCCGACGAACTGGCGCGCATCTGCCTGGAATCGGGCGACGTGGACAAAGCCGAGCTCTGGTACAGGAAAGGGCACGAAACCGCGTTCCTGAACAGGAACATCAGCCCCGCCGAGAAGGACCTATGGAACTTCCGCTGGGAGCACGCCCAGGCCCGCATTGCCGCCCGCCGCGGGCGCCATGCCGAAGCGGAAAAACACGTGGCCGCGGCCAAGGCCATCCTCGATAAAGGAACCAATCCCAACCAGCAGCGCTTCTTTCCTTATTTGCAGGGCTACGTGGCTTACTACGCGGGCGACTACCAGGGCGCCATTACCGATCTGCGGAAAGCCGACCAGCACGATCCTTTCATCCTGGCGCTCTTGGCCCAGGCCAGCGAGAAATCCGGTAACCGCGAGCAGGCGATGGATTATTACCGCCAAATCCTCGCCATCCATACCCACAACCCCACCAACGCTTTTGCGCGCCCCCTGGCCAGCCAAAAACTCAAAGCCGCGAAAAGCTAGCTTCTCACTGCGGAATCGCGCCCGCCGGCGCCGCCCTCCTCGAACCCGAAACGCCGCCGGCCTTCTCCGGAAACGCCATGCGCTCGGCCATGGCGCGGAAGCGCGGATCCGATCGCAGAGCCGCTACCGACGGGTCCACCCGCAGCAGGATCAGCGATCCGGAACGCTGCTCATACGCCGTCTGGAGCCAGGCGAAAGCTTTATCCTGGTCCCCCAGCGCGGCATAGGTCGTTGCCACGCAATATGCCGTCTCGTCTTCCCCACGCGTCGGCACTTGCTTCAGCAGTTCTCTAGCCTTGGCTTTATTGCCCGCCATCGCGCTCACCGCGGCCAGCCCGCAAACCGACCAGGGATGGCGCTGCGAGAGCTCCGCCGCCTGCTCCAGCTCAGCGACGGATTTTTCATATTCACCCTTTTGCGCGTAAGCCCGGCCCAGCAGAAAGTGTGCCAAGGCAAAACCCGGATCAATTTCCAGCGCTCTTTGCGCCTGCTCGATCGCACCGCCCACTTGACCCGCATAAAACATCATGTCGCCCACGTCGGTGTTGATGATTACAGAAAGGGGATCGAGCTGCTGCGCCAGCCTGATCTCCTCCAGCGCCGCTTGCGGCCTGCCTACCGCCGTCAGGTAATAGGCATACCAGTGGTGTGCGGTGGGGTAGGCGGGGTTCAAAGCGATGGCGCGTTTGAACTCCGCCTCCGCGCCCGGCCAGTCCCAGTCATAATGCATTTTGACGAAGGCCAGAGAGGTATGGGCCTCGGCCAGCGACTCGTCCAGATCCAGCGCCTGCAGCGCCGCCCCTCGCGCCTGCCACATGGCTTCTTGGCGCGCTACCACGGGATTGGGGGTGGAGCCCAGAAGTGCGTAAGCATCCGCCAGTCCGCTGTAGGCTTGCGCATCCTTCGGGTCCTCCTTGATGGCTTTGCGGAAATACTCGATCGCCTTCTCGTAACCTTCCACCGTGCGCTTGTTCCAGAAGTAGCGGCCGCGGAGATAATCCTCATACGCGGCGCGATTCACGGGCGGCGCCGCCTTCGGAGCTGGACCTGCTCCACCCGCCAGTTGCGGCTGGATTTGCACCGCTATGTCGCGCGCCACATCGCTCTGCAGCGCCAGCACTTCTCCCAGGTCGCGCTGGAAGCTTCGCGCCCACACTTCCGTCTCGTCTTTCACCTGGATCAGCCGGGCATTGATGCGCACTCGCTCGCCGTCCCGCTGCACCCCGCCTTCCAATACGTAATCCACCCCCAGTTCCTTCCCGATTTGCGCCACACTCGCGTGCGACTCCTTGTAGTGCATCATCGTGGTGAGGGCGATTACCCCCAGTTGCTCCGGCTGTATTCTGCCCAGTAACGTGATCATTTCCCCCGTGAACCCGTCGCTGAAATAGTCCTGGGAAGGGTCGTGGTTCAGGTTCACAAAGGGCAGCACCGCTATCCTTAACTTGCCGGAGCGAGGCAGCGTGCGAGTCGGTCTCCACCACCGCCCCAGCAGCCCTGCCGCCACAACCAGCGCCAGCAACGCCGCGGCTATCCAGCGGGCGGAAATGCGCGCCCCGGAACCAGGCTTGCCCTCGCTCGCGGTGCCGCTCAACGGCTTTTCTGCCCCGTGCCGCTCTTGTTTTTGAACCGCGGCAACGAACCGGTAGCCCACTTTCGGGACCGTCTCGATGAATTGACTGTCTTCCCCGTTTTCTCCCAGCGCTTTGCGGATCCAGAAGATATGCTGGGACAGGTTGGACTGGTCCACGTGGGTATCGGGCCAGAGCTGCCGCAACAACTCTTCCCTGGTCAGGATTCGCCCCGCGTTCTCCACCAGCAGCACCAGAAGCTCGAACGCCTTGGGCGTAAGCTGCAGCGCGCGCCCGTTCTCCAGCAACAGGCGTTCTCTAATGTCTAGCTGGAATTTGCCGAAAAGATAAAGGGTTTGAGCACCCATACCCGAAGTTTCCGGGAGTATACACCGGTTATTCCGGCGTCACGCTGTGAAACATTTTGCGCCATTTGCGCAACGCATCAGGTTGCTGGCTTGTGTATAATCCCTGCCCCAGCCCGCCGCAAGCCGCCCTCGCCGCCGAAGTCCGGGTCACTGTTCGTTAATGGCGGAGCTTCTGCCCACGGCAAAGCGCCTGCTGCCTTTGATCTCCGCGATTAACATCCGCATAAATGAAAAATTAATCGCATTTAACGGCTCCTCGATGCCCTTCGCTGCCTTCTGGCCGGGCGTCTGCAGTTCCAGGAGCGCCTTTGGAGGCACAGCAAGCCTAAGTGCGAACCAAAAGGGGAGGCGTTATTTCCGTGAACTCGAAATCTGTCACCTTGCTGCTCGTCGGCCTCTTGCTTGCGCTAGGCGCGAGCTTGCAAGCCAACGCCGACAACATCGTCGCCGATTTCTCCGCATCCAGCAATCCCAATGGCAACTGGAGCTATGGCTATACCGCCACTCTGGGCGGCACCTTCATTCCCTTCACCGTCTCCGGCGTGGGCTGTGGCGGCACCATTGACCTCTGGACCACATCTTCCGGATACCCGGTGGTGGACCACAACAGCTCCGGAACCACCCAGACCTGTTCCGGCACCGTTTCCGTGCCCACCGACGTGCTCGGCATGCACCCCGATAACTCCGGGGGAGACGCGGTGGTCCGCTGGACCGCCCCCATCTCCGGCACTTACTCCATCCAGGGGATGTTTGAAGGTCTCGACTTTGTTTACCCCACCACCACCGACGTTCACATACTGCTGGATTCCTCCACTTCGCTGTTCAGCGGAAACATAGCCTCTTTCGAAGTGCCGCTCAACTTTTCCTTCAGCCAGGCACTCACTGCCGGCGACACCATTGACTTTGTCGTCGGCTTCGGAGCTGACGGCAATTACTTCGGTGACAGCACGGGCTTGGCGGGAACCATACCTACCGAGTCTGCGGCGGTCCCCGAGCCCTCCACTTTGCTGTTGCTCGCCGGCGGAGTCCTGGGCCTGCTCGGGACGCGCCGCCGCCGTCACACGCCTCTCGCCTGAACTACTTCGAACTGCGCGCGAACGGCCGGACGCCTGCTTGGCGTTCCGGCCAGTTTGCGGGCATGCGCCACCGCCATCAATCCCCGGCTTCGGCCCATGGCACCCGAGGCGGAGGGTGCCTGCCCTCAATCTGCTAAAATTGTTTTGGCCTGTGGTCCTGGCCCTTCCCATCGCCCACCGAAGTGGGGCTATAGCTCAGCTGGGAGAGCGCATCGTTCGCAACGATGAGGTCGTCGGTTCGATCCCGACTAGCTCCACCATGTCACCAGCTACAGGAGTTATGTCCGGCTGCTCGGCAACTCCAAAAACCCTTTACGATAAGTGGTGTAAGATGCGTCGGTGACGCATCAGGCCGGAAGGAGGAAAGCACAATGGGAAGACTGGCTATTTGGGCGCAACTGGAAGCCAAACCGGGCAAAGAAAAAGAAGTGGAAGAGTTTCTCAAGTCCGCGCAGCCGCTGGCCGAGCGTGAAACAGCGACGATTAGCTGGTACGCGATTAAGATGGGAGCCGGAAAATACGGAATCTTCGACACCTTTGCGGATGAAAACGGTCGCAATGCTCATCTCAACGGAGAAATCGCAAAGGCGCTTTTTGCTAAGGCGAAGGACTTGTTTGCCAAGCCGCCGGAGATTGCCAAGCCTGAGATTCTGGCGTCGAAATCGGCTCGCTGAGCATTTCTTGCATCGGATCAACCCCAAGCCAAACGTCTTCGCCTTTCGCCCTGCCGCCGGCTCAGAAGCCAAACGATAACCGCAGGTCAATGCGCCGGCTGGCATCGCCTTCGCCGGAATAGGGGCCGCTGGCCAGGTCAATGGAACGGCCAAACAGCGGCGAGTTCAGGCCGCCCACCGGAATGCCCAGATTGACGTTGTTGAACAGATTCTGCGCCTCAACACTCAATGTGAGAGCGTAGCGCCGCTCCGTTCCCCCGCCGCGCAAGCCGCCGCCGCCGCTGCTCAGGCCGCGTCCACCCAGACCCTCCCGGTGATGATGGTGGCCACCCTCGGAGCCTCCCCCAGAATCGCCATGCTCTTCCCGGCCGCGAGCGCCAAAACCGAAGGTGCGGCTCATGCGCAGATTGAAGGTGAAAGCCGAAGGACCGGTTGCCGTATTCGGCGGCACGAACAGAGCCTGCGGTCCGGGGTTAATGTCAAAGGTGCCATACGGAGTCACGCGCACATCGGCGGCCGGCGTCGTGGCGCTGGCGTAGCCGGGGCGTCCCTTGTGAATGCCCGTCCCAAACAAGTCTTCTCCCGTGGTGATGCTGAAGGGCATGCCGGAGCGGGCCAGAATCATGGGATAGAGCTCAATCCCCAAGGGCATGTCCACGCTGCCCGCCAGAAATACGCGATGGCGGATGTCGAGCTCGGCGCGCCCGTAGTCAGCCATCAGGTTCCATGGGTTCTGGGCGAATGTATCCACCCCGGCAGTATCGCTGTGCATGTTGTTGAACACGTAATAGCCGAACAGCGAAACCCGCCGCTGGTTCACGCGAAAGTTGGCAATAACCTGGTGCTGGCGGTAAATTGCGCTCGAAATATACTCGTAAATATTTCCCGCGGCCGTCCCCAGCGGACGTACGCCGCTGCTGGGGTTGGCGGGATTGTAGGTTCCAGGAAAGGGCGCGTTGATGTCATTGGTCACCCATTGCCGCCCGCCGCGCGAGTTCAAGTAGGTCACGGAAACCGTCGCCTTTCGCGTCAGCTGCCGTTCTATGCTGACCGCCGAATCCAGCGCATAGGGTGATTTCAAGTTGGGCGCGATGCGGTACACCGTGGGTACGCTGGAGGCGCTTGCCGCCAGGGTGGCCACAGAGGGAATTTGCGGAAAGAACATCGGGTTCTGCACCACGTAGCTGACCTGGGTGATTCCGTTCAGCCGCTGCGCTTGGATCATCTGGTCGTCGTCGAAGCGGTCGTAGAAAACGCCGAAGCCGGCGCGCAACACCGTTTTCACATGCTGGCCGTGGCCCAGTCCCCAGGAGAGACCCAGCCGCGGCGCCCAGTCGGCGTGGTCGCTGATCACGTTTTCTGATTCGAACCGCAAGCCGTAACTGAAGGTGAGGTTGTCCCGCGCCCTCCAATCGTCCTGCAGCCACAACGATCCGTCGAGCCGGTTGACTCCGGCCACCGGATTGCCCTCGGTAATGTTGAACTGGCTGGGCCCCAGGCCGGCGGCCTGGATTTGCGCCATGCTCAGCCCGCGGCTCAGGTCCTGCAGCGTGGCCTGGTAAGCGGCCAGCGAATTGAAAGTAAAACTCCCGTTGAAATTGGCGTTCACGCTCTCCCGGCGCGCGATGTCGCGCACAAAACCGCCCAACTGAATGTAGTGCCGGGGCAGGCTGATGGAGGTCAGGTTCTGTGCTTCGTAGTGCGATTCGCTGCGATTCTGCGTGCCGTCGCTGTTGCCGCCGCTGGTGAAGGCGCCCAGAACCTGCAAGGTGGGCGATAAATCCTGCGGCGTTTCCAGATTGTGAAAGTGCAGAAACTGAAAGCGCGTTTCATTGATTACTCGCGGGCTCACAATCTGGGTGTCGCTCAGTTGCAGCAGGTGGTGACGCAGCAGCAGGCTGTACGCCTGCGAGGGCAGAAACTGCGTGTCCACCCCCTCGTTGCTCTCTCTTCGCTCATGGTAGTGGTAGCGCGTGGTGAGCATGTTGTTGGGCGAGACCTGGTAATCAATGCGCGGGGTAGCGCTGGTCATGACCCGGGGATTGGGCACCGCCTGCACAAACGACACCGGCTGCAGACTGGAATCGAGCGTTTCTGTGTTCACCAGGTTGTCGCGGTTGATGTTGCGCCGCTCCAGCGAGAAAAAGAAGGACGCCTTTTTGGCCAAAGGCCCGCCCAGCTCGCCGCCATACAGCAGCGTGTGATAAGGAGGTTGGGTGGTGCCGGCCAGAAACGGGCTCTCCGCGTTGAAGGCGGAGGAATTGCCCACGATAAAGCCGCCGCCATGCCAGCTCTCGCCGCCGGGCTTGGTCAGAATGTCAATGCGGCCGTAGCCCAGCCGGTCGTATTCGGCGGAAAACGGGTCTTCATTCACCCGGATGTTGCGGATGTCTTCCTTGGGAGGCAAGTCGCCCCCGAGAAAGCCGTCAATGTAAATTTCCGCCGGATTGGGACCCGCCGAAGGGCCGGCCAGTTCTTCGATCTGGTTGAGCAGCGCGTCGGGATCGTCGGCCAGCGATTTCAGTGACGGGCCGCTGATGGAAACCGCGCTGGCGTTCTCCATCGGCGAAACCGAAACCTGCACCGGGTTGGCACGGACCTCAACCTGGGCCTGCGTGGCGGAAATGGAAAGGCTGATGCCGAGTGTAACCGTTCGCCCGGCTACGATCTCCACCCCTGGCTTGCGGAAAGTGGCGAACCCGGGTGCCTGCGCCATCACGCTGTAGCTTCCCGGCGTCAGCTGCCGCAGCGCGTAGCGGCCCTCGGCATCGCTGCTGACGCTATGGGTTGTGCCCTGCCCGGAGGTCAGGGTCACCTTGGCGTTGGGAATTACCGCTCCGGAAGGATCGAGCACCCGGCCCCGGATGCTGCCTGTAGGCTGCTGTCCCCAGGCGGTTGCCACCAGCAACGCGGCCACCATGGCGCACCCGGCTCTTCGCCAGGCCCATTGGCCAACCCACCCGCACTGCGTGTTCAGACTCTCCGCCATCCTTGCCCAAACCGGGCGCACCGGCGCGCGCGAAAATCAATTCTCTTAACGCATTCGCGCTTAATCTAACCTTAACATCGTAGCGCGACATTCCCGCATTCGTCTCACCAGGGGACAAATTTCCTCCTTCCGCAGAATTCGCTTTGTAACTTCCGGCGGAAATTTACAAGGCCCGGCTCAGCGGCCTGGCGCTTCCGCGATGGCCATGAAACGCCGCCTGCGCCAGGAACAGCAATACGATGCTTACCCCGATCAGAATCAGCATCAAGTTGTGATACAGGTCGTTGCTGGCGGTGCGAGGTCCTCTCCCCGCGGCCAGCGCGGCCTTGCCCAGCAACACGCCCGCCAGGGCAACCGCATTGCCCAGCAACGCCATTCCAAATGGCCGCCAGCCGGTGAGCGCGGCGGTTGCGCCTGCTGAAAGCGCCAGCCCGCAGATGGTTTCCACGATAGCGGCGGGAAGAATGTACGGCTCGTGGAAGCTTGCCAACGAAATCCCCGCATGCTGCAGCGCGCCAAAAAAGAAAAGAGCGGCATTCGCATACATCACCACCGCCAGGGCTGGTCTCATAATCTCCTCCTCCTTGCGGGTCAAACCGGTATTGCAGGTCAAACCGGGTGTTGGGTTGAGTGGCCCTCAGCTGCCTGGCTTCAGAACCGTTGCCTCACTTCTGCGCCCCGCAAGCAAGTGCGGCGGCGAACCTCCAGGCCAGGTTGGCGCTTGTCGGCTGCCGAAGGAACTTGTGCTTACGGTCCTGGGGTAGTTGGCGGCTTGAGAACCCCCGCCTGGCAAATTATTTCATCATACTGTATGATTAAATTTCAAGCCCGAAAATGTCTCCTCGCCCCTACAGCATGCAAAAGCGCCGGCTCGCCAACAGCCTCACTCGCGCCCGCATCCTCCAGGCTGCTCTGCAGTTGCTCTCCGCGCCCCAGGAGACAGACTTGTCCATGGACGCCATTGCCCGCCGAGCCGACGTCGCCCGGCTCACCGTTTACTACCAGTTCGACTCCCGCGCCGGCCTGCTCGAGGCTCTGTACGATTACCTGGCCGAGCGCGGCAACATGCGGCGTATGCCGGAAGTATTCCAGGAGCGCGATCCGCGCGCGGCCATTAACCGGGCGGTCGGCATTTTCGTTGATTTCTGGGCTTCGGATCCGGTGGCCATTCGCCGCCTGCGCGCCATGGCCGCCTTCGATGCCGAAATTGCGCGCGGTATCCAGGATCGCGACTCCCGCCGCCATCGCATTTTCAAGGACATACTGAAGCGGCTGGCAACCGCGGAGAGGAACGTGTTCGCGGAAGGAGAATTCAACTCCAGGGCTGATGTGCTGGCCATGCTCACAGGCTTCGCCTCCTACGACGCCCTGGCCGCCGCCGGGCACAGCGCGGAACAAATCGCTGCAACCCTTATCGGGCTGGCGCATTTTGCCACGGGCTGATTCTGCCGCCTCTTATAATGGGTTGGTGAGTTCCTCTAAAGTGCAGAAAGTGGCGGAAGCGGACTTCCCTACCCGCTGGGGGCGCTTCCGCATCCTGGGCTTTGAAGCCGAATTCGGGGAAGGCCAGCAGCGCCGCCGCGAGGACGCGGTCGCCCTCATCATGGGCGACGTGGCGGCGCAACCGCCGCTGGTGCGCATCCACTCCCAGTGCCTGACCGGGGATGTGTTCGGCTCGCTGCGCTGCGACTGCCGCCAGCAGCTGGAGATGGCGCTTTCCATGATCGCCGCCGCCGGCGCCGGCGTGCTCGTCTACGAGCAGCAGGAAGGCCGCGGCATCGGCCTGATGGCCAAGCTCCGGGCTTACGAACTGCAGGATTCAGGACTGGATACGGTGGAGGCCAACGAGAAACTGGGCTTTAAGGCCGACCAGCGGGAGTTTGCCCTGCCCGCCGAAATTCTCAAGCACCTCGGCCTCCGCCAGGTGCGCCTGCTCTCCAACAATCCGGACAAGGTCGCGGCCCTGGAAGCTGCCGGCATCAAGGTGGTGGAGCGCGTGCCCTGCGAAGTGGAGCCCAGTTCGCACGCGGCCAACTACCTCAAGACCAAAAAGGAAAAGCTCGGCCACCTGTTCGGTTCGCGCTAAATCCCCAACGCCGAGGTCGCAGAGAAGTTCTGTGGCGCGGGCGCCCTCGCCCGCGTTATCGCAACCTGGCGAATGTGGATCCTTGTGTGGCGCAGGCGGCTTCGCCTGAAGTGTGTAAACAAAAAAAACCCCAACCCGAGGGTTGGGGCGAAGTTTCCGGTAACGACCATTTACTAGGGCAAGCTTAGCGACCAGGCGCCGCGGCCGTGAGTGGCGGCGTAGAGCACCCGGGCGTTGGAATCAATGGTCAGACCATACACCGCGACGGGAGGCAGGTTGGTACCCGCCGACGCCCACTGGGTAGCGGTGCCCTCCCGCACGTCCACACCAAAGTCGGTAGAGATGTAAAGGTTGCCGCTGTTGGAGTCCAATGCGATGCCTGTGACCGGCTCATCGCCAAGATTACCGTCAATATTGGTCCAGGTTGCAGTGTGGCCGGTGGGGTCGTAATGGACATCGAAGACGTGCCCCGTCGCCGTACCCGCAGCCGCTGCGTACGCATTGTAACCGGAGAAGGAGATGAACGCATGGTTGGGATCGGACGGGTCAACGGCAATCCCGCTCACGAAGCGAGTGGGGGTTGAGGAGGTGTCAATGCGGTAGAAAATCACCGAACCGCTGGCTTTATCGGCATTCGACGAGATGAATACGCGTCCGCGCCTGAGACCCGCCCAGAGAGTGCCAGTGTCGCTGGGCGCCCGCTGTGTCGCCACGATGTACTGGCCGGGTTCTTTGTCCTTGCCGAAGGAGTTGTCATTAGACAGGTTCTTGCCGATGGCCACCCAGTCGCCACAAGGACTGGTGAAGGTGCCGAAGAATTCACTGCAGTTGGAATCCAGGAAGGCCCGGCTGCCGCCGTTATCCTGAGTACGCCACACGTGCTGCAGGCCGGTGAAGATGGTACCGCTGACTTTGGGATCGTGGATGATGGGGATGTAGAAGGAGCGCGGCTCGCTCGCTCCCGCCCCCGAAAAGAAGGTGTCGGAGATCCAGTCCCAACCGGTCTCGGCCGTACCCTGGAAGTTGACGTCAATCTGGGCGTCAAAGAAGGTATGGAAGCGGTTGTTGGAGACGACCGGGTCAATGCCGGACTGTCCGCCGTCCCCGAAGATAGTCACGAACCAGTTGCCCGTGTTGAAGGCCTGGCTGCCGTTGTCCTGCGTGCCACCCATGATGTCGTTGGACGGGTTCTGCACGTTGACTGACAAGCTCTGGAACTGGAGGGTACCTAGACCCTTGTTCATGGTGAAGATCGTGGTTGGTACCGCGGAGAGCCAGTTGGCGCAATCGGTGGCATCCGCTCCGGTCAGGTTACGTGAGGTGCAATTGCCAGAGGCGTCGGAGAAGGAGCCGCTCAGCCGCCAGAAGCCGCCGTCATTGCCGATAAAAACGATATTCGGGTCGAAAGGAGTTGTGGCAATCGCATGCTGGTCCGGGTGCAGGCTCACCCCATGCGTATCAATAGTCATGTCGGTGAAATCTACGCCGTCATCGGCGGAGCGCTGGATGGCCCGCCCGTTCGACCGTCTACCGAGTTCGGAGTACTGCATGGCGCTTCCGATGTAGACGATGTCGGGAGCTCCTGGCGGTGAGTAGACGGGCATATCGTAGGTACACTGCCCGGCGCAGTAGTTGAAGGAGGCGAAGCCGGGCGTACCGTTCGTGGAATTGGATAGCTTCGTCCAGCCGCCGTTATTGCCTGCCAGTAGCGTCCCCGCCGTTACGTTGGCGTTGGCAACGGTATAAAAGTCAGCCGGTGAGCTGCTGGCGTCGCCGACGTAAATGCGCAGGTTGCCCTTATTGGGCCCGGTCGTAATCGGAGCCAGCGAGAACTCGGTGCGGGAGAAGGACGACTGCGACAGAGTGCCATTGCCCGCGGACTTGAAAATCTGGTTGAAGGTGCTGTTACGGTCCAGGGTCACGGAGCGGCGAAAGACGCCATAGTCGAAAAACGATGCATAGACCTGAGTTTCTGTGCCGGGACGGTACAGCTCAATGTGCGAGCAGCCGCCGCGGAAGAAGTCGCCTCCGGTGGCATTAGCCGGATTGACAGTATCTTGCGCGAGGATCAGAGCGGGCGCAAAGCTCGCCCCGCCATTGAAAGATTCGTAGAGACCGACCACGGCGCTTCCTGGGGGTGTGAAGCGGCCGCCGTTGACCGAAGATGATCCGTGCCGAGCCACATCGGTGCCGATGAAGATGTGATTAGGGTTGGCCGGATCAATGGCGATGGCGCCGATCGAACGGCCAGTGGCCACGGGACAAGTAAACGAAGCGGCACTGGAGGCGCAGGGCGCCGTTGCCGCGGTGCTGCCGACAACCAACGACCAGCTTGAGCCGCCGTTGGTGGATTTGTAGAGGCCTACGCCAGCCTCGGAGTCACCCGAGCCGTTGGGTTCTCCGGTTCCAACATAAAGCGTATTGCCGCTGGCGTCGTTAGGATCGAATACGAGGGAGCCAATGGCGTTGGATGGAATGCCATTGCTGGACGAAGTCCAGGCCGGAGTGGAGGCAAGAGCATTGGTCGTTTTCCACACCCCGCCGCCGGCTGCGCCGATGAAGACCACGCATCCCGAGGGCCTGCACGTCGGAGAGACGGCAATCGCGGTTCCGCGGCCGGAAAAGATTGTTCCGGCTGAGGCGCCCGTGGATTCGGATGCGACCAGCGCGTCGGCAGGGACGCCGCTCGGACCGACCTCTTGCCAACTGGTCGTGCTCGCGGCGGGCAGACTGGCGATGGTGGCTGCGGCGAGCGCGGCAGTACGCTGCTGTCCGGCCCCGATCCACTTCCTGGGGTAAGCGCGATCGTCGTAAGCTTCCTGCTCACGCCCGTTATGGACGCGCACGGATGCCGGCTCGCCACTCTGACTCAGTTTGCCAAGCGAAGTTTCGAAAAAATCCCTGTCCAGGCTGGCAAAGTGCGGCTTCCGTGAAGAATGTCCCAAAGCGCCCAGGCTCGCTGGAATGCCATTCATCACGTGGCCGGTTCGAGTCCAGAAAGACAAACCGGACGTATTTGCCGTCATCAGACCGATTCCCGCCACCAGGGCGAGGAGGCAAACAAGAGCGCCTCCCAGGATGTGTCCCCCTCGATAACTGCTATTCAGTTTCATGGAGTTCTCCTCAGCGCAGAATGACCCCGGGGCTCGTGCTCAGATTCTTCAGCTTTCCGCCAGGGGTTCGTTATGGTCCGGAAAACGACCATTGCGTGAATACCACCCAAGTTGCCGGACTTTCTCCGGCGGATCCGAAAAGGCGCGGAAACAGAGGCCGCATCCAGGGCATGCGGCCGTGACGTTCAGAGTGCCGGACAAACCGGGGAATAATACTCGGCGGGAATCCTGCTTGGCAAGACGACTGTCTGATGTTGTGTTGTGAAAATCCTTTATACAGCCGTGACCGGCTCCGGCCTTAGGATTTTCCAATTTCTTGCCATGCGCTGCTAACGCTCATCACACCTGAAGCTTGCGCAGATAAGGCACGCTGGCTTTCATCTTCTCCAGGTCCATCTCGACAAAATAATTCTTTATGCCGCCGGTTTTAGCCGCTGTGAAGATATTTTTCCAATCCAGCGTGTCCTGCCCCACGGGCACAATTTTTCTGGTCTTCGCCGACCACCCTTGCACGTGCATGGAGATGAAGCGGCCCGGATACTTGCGGAAATACTGCGCCGCATCATAGCCCTCGCTGATGGTTGAAACCTGGAACTGAAACTTGACGAACTTTGGATCGAGCAGGTTGAACAACAGGTCATAAGTACGCTTGCCGTTGACCTGGGAGAGCTCAAAGTCTTCGTTGTGCAGGCCCTGCTGAATGCCGGCCTCGGCGGCGCGTTCGCCCATCCGGTTGTATTCCTCGGCCGCCCGCTTCACATCATCCAGGGTGGGGTGCTCAGGTCCCTCCAGGCTGGGCACGAGCATTTGCGTGAGTCCAACATCTTTTGCCCAGGCGATTCGTCCCTCCTGGTTCTCCCTGAGTTCCTTGATACCGAAATGGGAGCTCACGCAGGTTACACCCGCGTCGCTCAAGATTCTCCTCAGCTCGGCTCCCTTGTAGCTGGCGAGACCGGCGAAGCCGGAATCCGCATAACCTACCGGCGAGCATAGCTCGATACTCTGGAATCCCGCTTCGGCCAGCTGCTTAATGGTGCCGGGAAAATCCTTCGCAATCATGTCCCTGACCGGCCAGGTCTGGCAGCCTATGGGCAGGCCCAGGGGATTGGCGAGCAGCTGCAGCGCGCCGGTGGAGACAAGGCCGGCCGTGGCGGCTAACCCGGCAGCCGTTTTGCAAAACTCTCTTCTCGAAATCGCGGGCATTGTGCCTCCTCAGTTTCCGAGGTAATTAGAATCAACCACCAACAGCTAGTCACCCTGGCAGAAGCAATCTTCCATGTCGGCAACACGAAGCGCAAGGCCCCCTTCGACAAGCTCAGGGCAGGCACGCGGGGGTTGTTGAAAATACGTAAGTTGTTGATGGTATTGGAGGGGGTATGGTGCCACAGGTGCAGACTGGTGCTCCAGGGTGCCAACTGTGCGGTGAGGTGTGCGGTGACGCCCGCCGACTGCGCGGTGGGTCGTGACGGTCATCGCAGGCCGCCGGCGCCCGCCTGGAGCCGCTTCTCCGCCAACCTGAGCCTCCGCTCCGTAACCCCTCTCGCATCATAGAAGCGTCCGCTCATCATGCATCAGGGGACGGGCGTGCCATCTCTGGAGTAGCGAGCAGAGGGTGCAGAGGCGGTAATGAACGTGAAGGCGATTTCTCAACAACTACTCGCGTTAGTGCCAGTCAAACCCGCAGACCCTGCACTGTTTCGCGTTCGGAGTTCGCGCCAAGGCACCGCATTTTGGACAGTGGTTAAACCGCACCCTATCCGGGTTCTCTGTGAGAATTCGTGTGGCCGTGCGGAGCACAAATGGGTCGTATCCATCTGACGCGGGGCTAAGAACCACAGGGTCATGAGATAAGAACCGCCCGAAGTGGCTATGTGTTCGCGCCTCCTGTTGTGCAGCTAAATCGCTCCGCCCCTGCGTCGCCTTCATAGTCGCTCCGAGATGTGAGTACGCTTTATGCTCGACATCCCTCATGAGGCCTACGTAATAGGCAACGATATATCTAGCCATTTCCTGCGTCATTGATTGGGAGTCCGGCATAGTTGTCGATAACAGGCCATATCGTACTTTACGATTTTGCCTCATTTCCAGTGCAAATTGCTGGCGGGTAATGAATGCTATGGCGATTTCACAACAATTATCGGACTGCTGAAGCGGGGGAGAAAAGTACGGTAGCTTCGGTAGTGCCTCAGCTCGAAATCTCTTCAACCGACGCGAGGTCCGCAGCCTCAATCACATACGCAGCATTGGACGGCCCTTTGTATTTCTCTGGGTGATTTGTGCCGATTATATCCACGACGATGTCTTCGTACTCAGCATCCACGAATGTCACCTTCACGGTGGCGACCTCGCCGTCGTGTAGGCGAAGGATTACTCTCTTGTCTTGGTAGCGCCTCAGTTCCGTGATTTTCATGTTGTTCTTCTGTCCCCTCAATTCGCAAGAACACTGGAAAAAGCATTGGAGATGACAGGCTACGGCAGTTGTGATTCACATCAGTTTGGAATGAGCACTCGAAATTCTACTTCGTTCACCCAGACGACATTGAAATACAAGTCGCCTCTCTCGATAATGTCTGCCTTTTTGAAGGACCGCAAATAGTCTATGGTTTCCTTTTTCGTACGCGCCACGAACTCCTCCCACGGTTCGTTGGGCTGACGGTTGACCGAGTTGCCGTGCACTTCCGGCATCCCATTTTGCCCAATCGGGAGACTCTGGATAACACCCTCTCGGACAAGCCAAAGTTCGGTTCCGAGTACAGCGTAGCTGCGCGATGCAAGCCACTCGACCACCTCGGCAGCAAGCGCAGGCGGCCATGCCCATTCGTCGCCTGTTTCGAACGCGGCCTCGGCCAGTTCCGATGGGAAGTTCGGCGGTAAGGAGTTGCGGATTCGATGATTCACAGCAAGCACTCTATGCCATCACAGGAGCGGAATTCCAGCCGACAGAGAATGACGAGCGATAACAGGCCTTATCACTCTTTACAAACCGTTTGTCAATGAAACGTGCTAAGGGCGATTTATCACTCGTTATAGCGACTGCTGAACCGCCCCCTGTGATAAAGGCTGCGGCCTCACGCTACTCCTTGCACTTGCACCAAGGGGCGTGTTTATCAAGACTCCATAGCTGCACCGTCCCATAGAGGTCGTTAACGAAAACGCATGCCTCGTTGTTCTTGACTTCCGAGAACCGGAATTTGAACGACTGTTTCGGTTTGCTGTCGCATAGGAGCGCAACTCGATGATTCTTATCTAACGCCAACCCGGTCACGCTCATGCTTTCCTTTCTCGGCCATGGGACAGCCTTGCGCGAGTCCACCTTCAAAGACACGTCTCCTGACGCGCAAGAAAAGCCTTGAGCGCCAGACAGACATATGTCCTCTGAGACTGAGCACACCGGCTTTGGGAAAGCTGCTACGCACACCATTCCGGAACCGTGCTGGGCTAGAAGCCAAGTTGAGGCGGTTAGAACCGTCAAGAACACTGACAAGGCACCGTTCATCAACGCCTCTAGAGTTCCCATCCCTGGCGACGTTCCGGGCTGACGTACTTCTGCGCTGCGTCAGAGTTGACCCTGAGGTTAGAGCGATCCCAGCCGAGTTTTTGTCCCGCCAGGGTGGCAACATTGCCCAGCAGCAGGGTTTCCGTCACCATCCCGGAAAATTCAAAATTCGCTCCCGGCTTCACCTTGCTTCCCTTGCAGGCGTCGAGCCACTCGCGCTCATTGCCCGGTGACCGGGGCAGCGTTTTTGGCGGCGGCTGGTAAGCGTCCATCCTGGCTTGCGGAATCAGCTTCGGATTGGCGCCATTGAAGCCGCACAGAATCTTGCCGCTATCTCCGATGAACAGCAGCCCCTCGTCATCCTCTTCGCCTTCTCCTTTGAACGGCCGGTTGGCTTCTAATTCCTCCGGGCGCGGCGGTTTGAGGCCGCCGTCATACCAGGTGAATTTGACGGGCGGCATCTCACCCCTGGCGGGAAAGTCGAAGTAGATGATGGAGGCCAGCGGATAGGTCTCCGGGTACCGTTCCGTCGAGCTGGCTTCCACGCTCAGCGGCGCCTCCAGTTTTAAAACGCGAAAGATGGTGTCGAAACTATAGGAGCCCATGTCGCCCAGGGAGCCACACCCGAAGTCCACCCAGCCGCGCCATACAAAGGGAGCGTAGGCGTGGTTGTAGGGGCGTTGGGGAGCGGGGCCGAGCCACAAATCCCAGTCCAGGCCCGCGGGCACGGGATCTGCTTGCTTGGGGCGGTCGAGGCCCTGCGGCCAGAAGGGACGGCTGGACCAGTTGGCCACCTGCCGCACCGGACCGATGGCGCCGCTCCAAATCCATTCGCAGAGCAGGCGCGTGTCTTCCGAGGCCTGGTTGGCCACCGCAATCTGGGTTGCCACCTTCGTCTGCCGCGCGATCTCGGCCATGCGCCGCGCCTCGTAGATGGTGTGGGTCAAGGGCTTCTGGCAGAAAACGTGTTTGCCCTTCTTCATGGCCGCGACGGAAACGGCGGCGTGCAGATTGTCGGTGGTGCAGACAACCACGGCGTCGAGGTCTTTTTGCTTTTCCAGCAGCTCACGGAAGTCGCTATAGGCCGAGCAGCCGTGATAGTTGCCGGAACGCTGCTGGCCGCCATAGTAGGCCTCGATAATTTTCTGGCAGGGCTCGCGGCCGGAAACGCCGCTGGTCGCCTGCAGGGCGTGGGTCAACTGAATAGGGTCGTCGGGGCTCAGCCACTCCCAGCCGGAAGTTACGCCCAGCAATTCGCGCACCCGGTTGCAGAACTCATGCGCCTCCCATTGGGGATGGCCGGCGCCGCCTTTATTGGTATCGCAGACGGCGATACCCTGCACATCCGCTTCTTTCAGGAAATGCAGCATCACTCGCAAACCCTGCGACCCTGTTCCGACGAAAGCGATGTTCACCTTGTCGCTGGGCGGAACATATCCCGCGCCGCCCAGCACGTGACGCGGTACGATGGCGAAGCCCAGGGCCGCGGTGGCGCTTTGCGCCAGAAACTTGCGGCGCGAGACCGAGCCCTTGTGCTGTGACGGAGTCTGTTTCTTCAATGTTCCTCCCTGACTGCGGCCCATGATTTATCACAATTGGCGAGTCTGTGGTAGAGGCGGTGGGTTTTAGACGTTGTTCCGTCGGCAAAAGCAGGTGCTTCGCTGCGCTCAGCATGACAAGCGCAAGGGGAGTTAACTCAGGGGCGAAGCCCTCATTTCCTCAGCGGCTAAAGCCGGCCTTCTGAGTTACACCGGGACGGCACGTCTGAAGACGTGCCCTGATACGAATCGTCGTCGTTTGAGCCCGGATCTGCGGGTCTAAATCGCGGGCGAGAGGCTGGCCTGAGCGGGAGAGACGTTGCTTGCGTGCTTCGCTGCGCTCAGCATGACAAGCGCAAGGGGAGTTAACTCAGGGGCGAAGGCCTCATTTCCTCAGCTAAAGCCGGCCTTCTGGGTTACACCGGGACGGCACGTCTGAAGACGCCCCCCGATACGAATCGTCGTCGTTTGAGCCCGGGACGGCACGTCCGAAGACGCGCCCTGATACGAATCGTCGTCGTTTGAGCGAAAAGAATAGCGAAACTCAGAGCTCCCGGCGTCTCGGCGGTGAAATGGTTCTTAACGCCGTCTCCAGTTCTTTACGATTGCGTATGGGCAGCGTCGCCAGCGCCGCCCGCGCCAGAGCCACATAAACTTGGCTGGCGGCAGGAAGTTTGCCCAGCGCCAGCAGATGCCGACGCACGGTGGCCACGTCGCCGCGCACCAGCGGGCCGCTGAAGGCGCGGGCAGGACCCAGCATGGCGTAATTGCGCAGTGTCTGCTGCAGGATCGGCAACATTCTTTGGCGGGCCGCGTGGGGCGAGCGCACGCCTGCCGCCATGGCCACCCGCTCCGCGGTGGCCAGCAAAGCAATCAGCAAAGGCGAGGCGAATGCGCCCCAGGCGTGATAGAGAGCCTTATCCTGCCGGCGCACAGCAAAAGACTCTCCCTCCAGGTCGCGCACCATGCGGCGCGCCGCGCACACGGCCGCCACGTCACCCTCGATCGCGAAAGGAACTGCCGCCATGGAGGGGCTGGAACGCCGCACAAAGGTCATCAGGGGATGGGCTGCCGCCACGGCCGCTCCCCGCCGGCGCAACGCTTGCAGCTCATCGCTGGCCAGGGCGCCGCTAGGATGCAGCGCAACTTTTCCACGCCACTCCGCCATTCCGGCCAGTTCGCGGGCGCAGCCGGCAATCTGCGAATCGGGCACGCACAGCCACACCACATCGGCAGGCAAACGCGCCTGGGGAAGCGCCACGGCCCGGCTGTGGACCCGCGCCGCCAGTTGCCGCGCCCGCTGTCGCCGGCCGCTGCCGCGGTACACAATCTCGCTGATGCGGTAGCCGGCGCCATGCAGCGCCCGGGCCAGCGCGCTGCCCAGGTTCCCCGCTCCCACAATTGCAATCTTCGGCTTAGCGGCCATTCCGGCGCAGGATAACAGAAACATTTAGCGGGAACAGTTGGACACAAAGCGGCGTATCCTTACACGGGCCGCCGGCGGTCGGCGGTACGTCGCGGCTGAAGCCGCGCCCTGGCAAAACACATTTGTGAGATAGCTTCCGACGATGCCGAGCTTTCCTACTTCCGAACTGCCCGGCCTGCTGCTGGCTACCAGCTTTGCCGCCGGGCTGAACATTTATGCCACCGTGGCTACGCTCGGCCTGCTCTCCCGCGCCCAGGTGGTGGCGCTGCCTCCGGCGCTTCACCCGGTGGCGAGCTGGTACGTGATTGGCGCGTGCCTGGCGCTTTTCCTGGTGGAATTTTTCGCCGACAAGATTCCCGCCTTCGACCTGGTTTGGAATGCGCTGCACACTTTTGTGCGCATCCCTGCGGCCGCTCTGCTGGCCTGGGGCGCTACCGCCCAACTCTCCCCCGGCATGCAAGTACTGGCCGCGGTGCTGGGCGGCGGCATCGCTTTGGCGGCGCACAGCGGCAAAATGGCCGCCCGACTGGCGGTCACGCCTTCTCCGGAGCCTCTCTCCAACATCGGCCTCAGCGTGGGCGAAGACGCACTCTCGGTTTTTCTTACCTGGTTTGCCACCCAGCATCCCTACATCGCCGCCGCCATCGTAATAGCGGCCCTGCTGCTGGTGATTTTCATGATCCGCTTCGTGATCCGCGCCATGCGCTCGCTGTTTCGCGGCGCCGAGCGGCAAGTCAGCTCTGCCTCCAGCAGCACCGCCTGATTCGGGTTTTGTAGGAACTGTGCAAGCATTTGAACACGCTGCAATTCCAGCTCGGCAAAGTGCGGGAGCGATCCTGGGAACCACCAAAGCAACTACATTTACAATCAGCAACTTAGCTGGTAAATAATAAGGGATTGCTGGAATGGGGCAATGGCATCGTGGTTGCACTGCGCTGAAAGCGTCCGTTTCCTCGCTCTCTGAGTGGCTGCGCTGAGCGGGAGGGCGCAGTAAGGGCTTTTACCGAAGCCGGAATGCGCGCTTTGCGCTCAGATTTCGCGCCGCGCTGGCATGTAACCGCATCCAACCCGACGCTCCAACCGGGCCAACCAGCCCGGTTTTTTATTTGCCAAGAAAGGCCCGACAAGTTCAGCCGCGAAGCCCTCAGCGGCTGGCGCTCTCTCCAAGGATAGGTCCGAGGGGGCGGCTACTGCCCCAACTTGGAGAGCAAGTCTTGAGGATGGACGGGCTTGGCGAGGATCTCAAACTCATGCCCCTGGGCCCGCGCGGTTTCCAGCAAATCAGCGGTAGCGGCCTGGCCGGAAAACAAAAGGATTTTGCACCCGGGTACAAATCTGCGCACCTGGATGGCGACGTCAATGCCGGTGATAGCCTCGTTTTTGAAGATGACGTCGCTGATCAGCAGGTTGGGACGCATGCGGCGCGCCTGGTTAATGGCATCCTCGCCGGTATAGATGGGCTGGGCGTCGAAGCCGTTCTGGTTGAGAATGATGGCCAGGGTATCGGCGATGACGTGCTCGTCATCCACTACCAGGACTTTCGGTTTGGCGTTGCTCATTCCGGCAACATCCTCGGCTCTCCCAGATGGAGATTATATCGAGATAGCGCTCTATTTGGCTGCGGGCCGACCTGTACCTCCAAACCGTGTCATAAGACCTTTCTAAGATGCAGCTGGCAAGGGCTTTGTTGGATTGCCCGCCAGCCCTTAAGCAAAGGGGCGCAAGGCGGGATTGCCATTAGTTCGTGTGCCAAAGCTGCCCAAAGGTCAACATTTTGCCATTACCTCCGTAATGGTGCTATCCCGAGGCGGCAGCCTTAGGCTTAAAAAGCACACAAAGATCTAGGGAGCACTCTATCCGCGCGCCAGAGACAGAATCACGAAGCCGTCTGCCCGCCGCCCAGGCCTTCGTCCACAGCCTGAATATCCTGGTGAAGTACGTGCGTCTATACGGTTACAAACATCGGCGCACGGAGGAACAATTTCGCATTACCTGGGACGAATTGCAGGCGGCGCTGCCGGCCGGGGGGCGAGAAGGCCTGCTGCTGGGTGTTTCCGGGCAGCACCTGCTGGTGGACGGGATGCCGCTGGAATCGGGGCAGGCGGAACGCAGTTTTGCCAAGCTGCTCTCGGCCGCCGGGTTAGCCAGCCTGCAGTTCTCCGCCAAGGTGACGCAGTCGGATTTTTCCCGCCTGGTGCGCGGTTTCGCGCTGGGGGGATCGAAGGCGCAACTGGTATCCGAGCAGATCAAGGCGGCAGTAGGAGAGGGCGAAAACGCCACCATCAAAATCAACGAGATTCGTTATGTAGCCCACGATCCAGCCAGCGGCGAAGTACCGCTGGCCGCGCAGCTGGCGGCCCAGAATCTGGGCCCGGAATTCCGGGAGTGGCTGAGCGATCCGCAGAAGCTGCTGCAACTGATTGCCGCCGCCGAAGGCTCCAAGCGCGGCACCGCTTCCGGAGCTGTGGTTTCCGGGGGGTTGAGCGGGGCGGGGGTGCAAAGAGGCGGACAGGCCGCGGCAGCCGCTCCGGCGTGGATTTCGCTGCAGGAAAAGGAAGTGATCGAGGCCATACGCCTGTTGACACGGCTGGGGGAAACCTGCGAAAGCGGCGATGGGTCCGAGGTTCGGAGCCGGCTGAGCGAAGAGGTGGGGCATGCGGCGCCGGAAGCGGCCGCGGTTTTGCGCCAGGCGCTGCAAAAGCTGGCGGGGCGCTTGCCGCAAAGCGGGGCCGGGGAAAGCCCGCTGCTGATGAAGGCGGCCGAGCACTTGGCCATCCGCTTCGCCCTGGAACGCTATGAGCGGGGGGAAGTGCGGGTCAACGCCATCCACGAAATGCTGGAGCGCATGAGCCGGGAGATGGAGATGCTGCGGCGGGTGTTGCGGGTGCACGAAGACAAGATGAGCCGCGCCGGCATGCTGGTGGAATCGCACGCCGACATTTTGGACCGGCAATTCTGGGCGGAGGTGCCGGACTCGGGCAAGCGCAGCGTGCTGCTTTCCCCGGACGCGCCCTGCGTGCCGCCGCGCAACGTGCGCTCGTTTGTGGAAGATTTGATGCAGCGGGAAGACCGGGAAGGCGCGGCCGCCATTCTGCGCAATTATTGCGACTGCGTGGCCAGCAACGACGCGGACTCGCGGCGCAAGACGGCCACCGGAGTTTCACAACTGGCCGATCTTTACATCACCTGCGACGAAAGCCTGTTGCCTTACGCCATCCGGCGAATCTCCGAGCAATTGACGGTGGAATCGGTTCTGGACACGCAGAGCCTGCTGAGCGCGGCGTTTGTGCGCATCAGCCAGGAGGCCGGCGACCGACGCCGCTATGGCGCGGTGCAGGAAGTGCTGGCCGCCATGAAGCGCATCGAGCAGAAGCGCCCGGTGCTGGCGCAGGATCTGCGGCCGCGGGTGGGAGTGGACAACCGTCTGCCGGAATTCATCGAGGAAGCGCTGCAGCTTCCGCATGTGCCCGGCGAACTGGTGGACATGCTGAAAGGCATACCGCAAGCCGCCACGGAGCAAATCGCGGAACGCTTTGCCCGCTGCCATCGCCGCGAGGAATGCGACCGGCTGGTGGAATTGATGGAGCAGCTGAAAGAGAATGGCGTACGCCACCTGCGGGAATTGCTGCGCCTGGCGCCGGTGCGGCAGGCGGCCAGCAGCGTGGGCCTGCTCAGCCGGGTAAATCCCATGGCGGTGCTGGAGCTGCTGCCGTCACGGCTGCGGGAGTGGGACCGGTTCTATCACGACGGAGTGGTGCGGCAGATCGCGGCCAGCAACGCCCCGGAGCGGGGCCAGTTGCTGTTCGAGATGCTGGACGTGCTGGACCACGCGGTACTGCCGCAGGCGATTGACGAAATCGGTTTCAGCGGCGACCACGCCCTGACTTCCGGCCTGATGGTGCTGGCCGATGAAGGCTCAGCCGATGCGCGTTCGCCTTTTCTGCGGCTCAAGGTGGTGGAAGCGCTGGGCCGGCTGAAAGATGCGGCCGCCATTCCGCTGTTGCGCGCCATTGTGGAAGCCAGAAAAATGTGGAAGTGGGTTTATCCCCGCGAGCTGCGCATTTCCGCGGCGCAGGCGCTGGTGAAAATCGAACCGCAGTATGGCCCGCAGCTGGTAACCGAGGGCGGCTTCACGGTGAACGAACTGGAGTTGCTGCCGCTGGACGCGGAGTACACCCATCCCTGGGTGCGACAGCGGCGTTACCAGCGCATTGTTCCCTCCCGTGCCGTGCCCGCGCTGGCCAGCAGTTCCTGGGGACGCTCAGAGTTGACGGTGCGCGAGTTGAGCCTGGGGGGCGGCGTGGCCAAAAAAACCACCGACCTGCGATTGGGCTCAGACGCGGCGCTGGACCTGCAGCTGGGACTGCGGCACATCAAAACGCAGGTGATGTTGCGGCGCGCACGCCAGGGCGAAATCAGTTTTGAAATCGTGGACATGGACCTGGAAGAGCGCTCCAAGCTGCGCCGCATTCTGGCCGAGCAACTGCACCGCATCGCCGCCCCGGTGGCGTGAGGGTGCGCCCAGCAATCAGCGGAAAGCCAGCCTTTAGCACTTAGCAATTAGCACTTAGCAATTAGCACTTGGCCAGCAACGTTTCATGCCGGGGTCGGGCAAAACCGTTCATGGGCTACATGCTAAGTGCTAAATGCCGCCATTGACTAGAACAGTAGGTCCTTCGTTGCGCTCACCGTGCAAGCACGGCTCGCGCGGCCTCAGGATGACAATTCAGAATAAAGGTGGCGGAGACGCCGGCAGCGTTTCGCGGGCGAGGGCGCCCGCGCCACAAACACGCATTGGAAGGGCGAGCGCTAAAGAAGAAAGCCTCTGTCCCGCAATGGGACAGAGGTTCCGTTCAACTTAACTGCGGCCGAACAGTTTCACCGGACAACACCAGGTCGTTCGTTGCGCTCACCGTGCAAGCACGATTCGCGCGGCCTCAGGATGACAATTCCCAACCCGATTGACAGCGCCTACGACACCTTGGCGAAAATGATGACCAGGGTGTAAAGCGCCAGCGACTCAATGAGCGCCAGGCCCAGAATCAGGGCGAGGGTGATGCCGGGGCGGGCGGAAGGATTGCGCGCCAGGGCTTCAGCGGAGGCGGCGGTAGCCTTGGCCTGGCCGATGCCGCAAACCGCGGAAGCAATGGCCATGGCAAAGCCGGAGGTAATGGCGACCCAGTCGGCGTGGGACATGCCGCCGGCGGCGGCAGCGGCGCCGCCCTGGGCGAAGAGTGGCGTGGTCAGGCACATGGCCGACAACGCCAGGAACAAGTAGCTCAACTTACGCATGGTGGTTCTCTCCTTATGAATTGCCGCCAGTGGGTGGTTGACGTCATCCTCGTGCAGACGCCCTCACGCTAGCGGCGAAGTTCTCGGTTCTCAGTTACCAGCTCTTGGCTCTTGGCTTCAAATTCCCGACATCACCAGACACTGACAACTGAGAACTGGCAACTGTTTCTTAATGCTCTTCCCCGACCGCACCCTGCAGATACACGGTGGTCAGCAGCACGAAAATGTAGGTCTGCAGCAAAGAGACGCCGATGTGCAGACCGAGAAAGGCGATGGGAACGCCGATGGGAATGAGCGAGAAGAAGACCAGCGTCACCATGTCGCCGGCGAACATGTTGGCGAAAAGGCGGACCGTGAGCGAGAGCACGCGGGCCAGATGGCTGATGATTTCAATGGGAACCATCAGCACAGCCAGCCACCAGAAGGGCCCGGCGAAGTGCTTGAGATAAGCGATGCCGTTCTTTTTGAATCCCTGGACGTGGTAGTAGAAGAACGCCACGATGGCACAGCCCAGGGGCACGCTGGGGACGGCGGTGGGCGAATCGAAGCCCGGAATCATGCCGATCAGATTACAAAGCAGGATGAAGAATCCCAGCGCCACCAGGAAGGAGGTATAGCCCTCGCTGTGCGGGCCGATGATGGAATGGCTCTGATCGGTCATGAACGATTCCGCGCCTTCCACGATGTGCTGCAGGCCGCCGGGATGGTCCACGGAGAGGCGGCTGCGCACCAGGGCGAAGAAGGCGAGGAGAAAAATGGCCACCAGAACCTGCATGGCGACAAAGTTGGTGATGGGAGCCTGGGGATACGCGGGCTGCACGCGCAGGGCGTGAAGGATGGAATCCACCGGGCCGGCGAACAGGCGGTTTAAGAGTGCGGTAAACCAAAGTTGTTCTGGCATGGAATGAAAAACTACAGGGCCGGGTTTCTATAACATCAGCTTCTATTACAAACCCCAGCGCAGGGCGGCGTAAAGCTCATAGCCGGCTTCACACATGATTGCGCCGACGGGCAAAAACAGGCCCGCAAACAGTCCGTAAAGGCTAGCGGGGGAAAAAGCGAATATAACATAGGCGGCCAAGGCCATCAAAAAGTAACGCGCCAGGAAGCGCAACACCACGCCCGCGCTGGACGGGGATTTGCCGGTGGCGGTGAGGCGGTCAGCCAGGCTGCTGACGGTGCGCTTGAGCCAGTGGAAATTCACGTAGGCGATGGCGCAGCCGACCACAAAACCCAGGGCGAGCTTCCAGCCAAAGCGCAAGCAGATGAAAACGGCCAGGGGGACGGCGAGGGCGAGCATGAAGCGGCGAATGCGCGGCAGGGCGCGGGAGTAAAAGGCGTCGGAGGCGGTTTGGCGCCGCAGTTCGGGCTCTAGCGGATTCAGCACCAGGTTCATGATAGCCGAGACGGCACAAGGTGCTTCGACTCCGCCAGCCGGTTCGGAGGCGAACCGGCTTCGCTCAGCATGACAGGTGGGCAGGTTGGTGGTCACTGCCTGGATTCGGAGGACATGACGGTGCGGATCAACTCTGCGAAGCCGGCCACGATGCCCAAAATCAGTCCGGCCAGGTAAAGCCACTTTGTGTGCAGCCAGCGGTCCAGGCCAAGGCCGATCAACCAGCCCACAAAAGTGGCCGCCGGCAAAACCAGGGCGAGCTGGCTGTAGCGGGCGATCTGCAGCCAGAGGCTGCGCTGCTCGGAATCGCCGGGCTGGTTAGAGTCGGGTTTGAGGTTAGGCGAGGGCATAGCAGGCTATCCGAAAACTAGAAGGGCTATCGGCTGCCGGCCTTCGGCACAGAGAACCACCATCGGGTCGGCGGGGGGAGTTGTCAAGGCAAAATACAGAGGTCCTTCGGTCGCGCTTCCTCTCCCGCAAAGCGGGCTCGGGCGCGCTTCCTCAGGATGACAAGATTTGGATTTGGGAGCGGCGTGATAGCTCCTTAAGCGGAGCGGGTGGCGAACGGTGGCGGCTGGGCGATGCGGCGCGATAGCCGGCTCAGTGGAACAGGCTGGTCAGCTGCAGGGGCTGGGCGATGCTCAGCGACCAGCCGGCGGCGCGGATGAACAGATCGGGAAAAATGCCGATGCCAACGGTAGCGATGCCGGTGATGGCAAGAGCGACCGACATGGCGGGAGAGAGCTGCACGGGGCGCGTGTCCGCGGCCTGACGCATGAACATGGCGTTGGCAATGCGCATGTAGTAGTAAAGGCCGAATACAGCGTAGAGCACGGCCGCGGCCGCGAGCTGGTAATGCCCGGTCTCGATGAGGCTGAGGAAAATGAAGTACTTCCCGTAAAAGCCCGCCAGGGGCGGAATGCCGGCCAGAGAGAGCAGGAATATCAGCATAAGGAAAGCTTCGGCGGGAGCGCGGGTAACGAGGCCGGCGATGTCGTCAATTTCGTCGCCGATAACGTCGCGGCGGCGCAGCGAGGTGATCACCGCGAAGGCGCCCAGGTTCATGAAGGTATAGACCAGCAGGTACACCATGATGCCCTGAATGCCGGTGGCGCTGGGGGTGCTGGAGGAGCCGGCGATCAGCCCCAGCAGCATGTAGCCGACGTGGGCGATGGAGGAGTAGGCCAGCAGGCGCTTGAGGTTGTTCTGGGTGAGGGCGGCCAGATTGGCGCCGGTCATGGTGGCGATGGCCACGAAGATCAGCAGGGGCACGTAGATGGGCCGCAGGGGATACAGGCCGCTGAGGAAGATGCGCAGAAGCATGGCCCAGCCCGCGGACTTGACCGCCACCGACATGAAGCCGGTAATGCTGGTGGGCGCGCCTTCATAGGCGTCCGGCGCCCACTGATGAAAGGGAATGGCGGCAATCTTGAAGAGCAGGCCGGTGGAGGTGGTCACGAGGGCGAGAATGGCGACGGGATCGTGCGGATTCTCGCGCATGTGGGTGGCGAGGTGCTCGCCAATCAGCTGCAGGTTGGTGCTGCCGGTCAGGCCGTAAAGCAGCGACAGGCCATAGGCAAAAATGCCGGAGGAGAAGGCGCCCAGCAGCAGGTATTTAAGCGCCGCTTCGTTGGAGCGGCGGTCGCTGCGCAGGAAGCCGACCAGCACGTAGGTGGAAATGGCCATCAGCTCCAGGCCGATGAAGATGAGCACGATGTCGAAGCCGGCGGCCATGCACATCATGCCCACGACGGAGAACAGGATGAGAGCGTAAAACTCGCCGTGATGCTCGCGCTCGATTTCGAGATAATGCGCCGACATGAGGATGGCAATGGCGGCGCCCACCAGGAACAGGTAGAAGAAATAGATGGCGAAGCGATCCACCATCAGAGAGCCCATGAAGCCGGTATAGCTGAGAACGCCCTGGCCGGCGCGGGCGTAGGCGAGATGAATGCGGATAACCGCGGCAGTGGAAAAGGCCAGACCGATGCCGGCGGTCCAGGCATTCAGGGATTTCCACTCCGGCGGCAGCATCAGGTCAATGAGCAGGATGCCGAGCGCAAAAATGGAAAGCAGGATCATGGGCAAGGCGAGGAGGTAGTCGCCCGCCGAGAACCATTGTGAGATGGCGCCGGGCACTAGCGGCCTCCCTCACGAACAGCCAGGGTAGTGGCGGGGGTGGCCGGGCTCGCAATCGGAGCCGCCGCAGCAGGCGCCGCCGGGGCTCCTTCCCTTCCCTTCCGCACCTCCATGGTCGCGCCGGGATAACCGGGACGCACCGTCTGCACCAACTGGTTTACCGGCTGCTGCAGGATCTCAAAGAAGGGCTTGGGATAGAGGCCGATCCAGAAAGCTATGGCGACGAGGGGAGCGAAATAAACAATTTCGCGCAGCCTGAGGTCGCGCAGCTTTTCGTTTTTGGGATTGGTGACTTTGCCGAAGAAGACGCGCTGATAGAGCCAGAGCAGATAGGCGGCGGCCAGAATGACGCCAATGACGGCCAGGCCGGCCCACAGCTTGTTCTCCATGAAGGTGCCCTGCAGGATGGTGAACTCGCCGATGAATCCGTTGAGCAGGGGCAGGCCCATGGAGGAGAGGAACATGAGCATGGTAATGGCGGCGTAAACCGGCATGACGTTGGAGATGCCGCCGTATTCGGCGATTTCGCGCGTGTGCCGCCGTTCATAAAGCACGCCGACAATCAAGAAGAGCGCGCCGGTGGAGATGCCGTGGTTGATCTGCTGCAGCACAGAGCCGCTCAGGCCCAGGGGGTTCAGCGCAAAAATCCCCAGGGTGCAAAAGCCGAGGTGGCTGACGGAGGAGTAGGCCACCAGCTTCTTCATGTCTTTCTGCATGAGCGAGACCAGAGCGCCGTAGATGATGGCCACGATGGAGAGGCCGATCATCCAGCCGCGCACCGTGGGGTGGGTGACCACGCCGGGAAAGAAAGGCAGCGAGAAGCGGATAAAGCCGTACGTGCCCATCTTCAGCAGAACGCCGGCCAGGATGACGGAGCCGGCGGTGGGCGCTTCCACGTGCGCGTCCGGCAGCCAGGTGTGGAAGGGGAACATCGGCACCTTGATGGCGAAGCCGATAAAGAAGGCCAGGAAGAGCCAGATGGCAAAGTGAAAGGGGATGGCGGGCGCGGTTTTATAGAGCTCGGGAATGCTGAAGGTGTAGACGCCGGTGACGCTGTGGTTGTTGAAATAAAGGAACAGGATGCCGAGAAGCATCAGGACCGAGCCGAGCAGGGTGTAGAGGAAAAACTTGATGGCGGCATAGAGTTTGCGCGGTCCGCCCCAGATGCCGATGAGCAGGTACATGGGGACGAGCATGGCTTCCCAGAAAACGAAGAAGAGGAAGAAATCCAGGGCCATGAAGACGCCAAGCATGCCGGTCTGCAGCACCAGGAACCAGGCGTAGTACTCCTTGGTGCGCTCCTCGATGGCGGACCAGGAGGAGAGGATGGAGATCCAGCCCAGCAGGGTCGTGAGCATGATGAGCAGGAAGGAAATGCCGTCAATGCCCAGGTAGAAGCCGGCGCCGATGGAGGGTATCCAGTTGCTGGGTGCGCCTTCGATGAATTTGAAGCCGGGCTGGAAGCGCTGCGCCCAGAACCAGGGCACCAGGGGCAGCGAGACCAGCAAGCCGGCGAGGGCGAAGATGTTGGCGATCCAGCGCACCGCGTTCTTGTTTTCCCGCGGCACGAAGAGCAGAAGGATGGCCCCCGCCAGCGGGGTGAACAAGATGATGGAAAGAATGTGATTGTGCATAAGAACCAGTTGTCAGTTATCCGTTGTCTGTTCTCAGCCTGAGAAACCGCTTTCCTCAATCCTTTGCGCCGTGCTCGGAAAAGCTGCCGCTGCGAGCGGGCGCTCAATCTACCGCCAGGCGTAATACGCCACAAAACCTAACAAGCCCGCGACCATCACGAACGCATACCACTGCACCAGGCCCCACTGCAGCAGGCGCACCGGGTACGACAGAATTTTCGAAACAAAGGCCGGGCCGTTCACCAGCACGCCATCAATGATGTAGGTGTCCCAGAGGCGCGAAAGAGTGGCGAGGGCGCGCGTGCTCAAGCCGGCGCCGTTGACCGCGCCGTCAATTACGTATTTGTCGAAAGCTGAGGTGGCCTCCCCCGCTCCCATGGCGCCCAGACGCACGGGGCCGAGCGTTCGGCGGCCGGTGAAGAGGTAGTCGTAGCCCTCATCCACGTAGTACTTGTTCAGCAGAAGCTGGTAAGCGGGGGGCGCCACGGCGGCGATGGGCTCTGCATAGCCGCGGTCGGCATGACGATAAAATTTCCAGGCCAGTCCCCACCCGCCGAAAGCCACTCCCAGGGAGAGAAACATCAGCAGGTACTCGGTGCTGCTGGTGTGCTCGGCTTGCTCCTGGCCGGCGGCCAGCTGCGCCGGAGCTTGCTGTGCGAGGACCTGCGCTTCCGGCGCGAACACCGGCGCCAGGAAAGCGCCAAAATGGTCGGAGCCGCCCAGGCTATGCGGCCACCCGAGGAAGCCGGCGAACAGGGAGAAGAAGGCCAGGATAATGAGCGGCACGATCATGGAGCGGGGCGACTCGTGGATGTGATGCTCCACTTCGTGGTCCATGCGCGGGCGGCCGTGAAAGGTCAGGTACATCAGCCGGAACATGTAGAGCGCGGTCATGGCGGCGGTAACCCAGCCGATAATCCACAGCACGTGGTAGGCGCTGGTGTCCTTGGCCCAGGACTGCCACAGGATTTCGTCCTTGGAGAAGAACCCGGCAAAGGGAAAGATTCCGCAGATCGCCAAGGTGGCAAACCACATGGTCGCGTGAGTGGTCTTGATGCGATGGCCCAGGTCGCCCATGTTGCGCATGTCCTGCTCGCCGCTCATGGCGTGAATGACGGAGCCGGCGCCCAGGAAGAGGAGCGCTTTGAAGAAAGCGTGGGTGAAAACGTGGAACACCCCGGCGGCGAAGGCGCCTACGCCCAGGGCCAGGAACATGTAGCCGAGCTGGGAGATGGTGGAGTAGGCGAGCACACGCTTAATGTCGTTCTGCACCAGGCCGATGGAGGCGGCAAAGACGGCGGTCAGCGCGCCGATGATGGCCACCACCTTCATGGCTTCGGGCGCGAGCACGAAGAGCGCGTTGGAGCGGCACACCATGTAGACGCCGGCGGTGACCATGGTGGCGGCATGGATGAGGGCGGAGACGGGAGTGGGACCTTCCATGGCATCGGGCAGCCAGACGTAAAGGGGAAGCTGCGCCGACTTCCCGCAAGCGCCCACAAAGAGCAGCAGGGCGGCCATGGTGATGACGGGATCACCCACGGCAAACTGCCCGCTGCGCGCCAGATGGGTCACGGTGGTGAATTGGAATGAACCGAAGTACCAGGCGATGGTGAACATGCCCATCAGGAAGCCGGCGTCGCCGATGCGGTTCACGATGAAGGCTTTGTTGGCGGCGGCGCTGGCCGAGGGGCGATGGAAGTAGAAGCCGATCAGCAGGTAGGAACACAAACCCACGCCTTCCCATCCCACAAAGAGCATGGGGTAGTTGTTCCCCAGCACCAGCGTGAGCATGGAAAACATGAACAGGTTCATGTAGCCGAAGAAGCGGTAGTAGCCGCCCTCATGAGCCATGTAGCCAACCGAATAAATATGGATCAGCATGCCCACGCCGGTTACGAACAGCAGCCAGATGAGGGAGAGCGGGTCGAGCAGGAAGCCAACGTCGGCTTTGAATTCCACCGGCGTGCCATTGTGCGTGAGGTAGGTGAGATGGCCGGTGCCGCTGTCCAGCCAGGTGTACATCACCTTCTCAAAGGGCGCGCCGTTGTTGGCGTGCGTCCAGGGCACATACTGCAGGGCCACGCCGCAGGCCATGGCGAAAGCCAGCACCGTGGCACCCACACAGATGGCGCTGACCGCGGGCTTGGAGAGCTTGCGCCCGAAGAAGAACATGGCCGCGGCGCCAATGGCCGGCAGCAGCGGAATGAGCCAGATGTGGTCGAGGAAGAACATGTGTTTTTGGCAACTAGCTACTAGCTTCTAGCTTCTAGCTACTAGCTTGGGGCTCTTGGCTATTAGCTCTTGGCTATTAGCTGTTGGCTATTAGCTCTTGGCTTGGCTATTAGCTCTAATTGCTAAATGCTTCGGTACACCGACTACCAGCTACTAACTACCAGCTACCACTTCAGCAAATCCACTTCATCAACGTTCACCGTCTCCTTATTGCGGAAGAAGGCGATCAGAATGCCGAGGCCGACGGCGGCTTCGGCGGCGGCGTCAGTGATGACAAACACCGCAAATACCTGGCCGTGCAACCCATAGAGGCGCGAAAAGGCCACCAGGTTGAGGTTCACCGCATTGAGGATGAGTTCGATGGACATCAAAATGATGACCACATTGCGGCGGGTGAGCACACCAATGGTGCCCAGCACGAACAGCGCCGCCGCCACGACCAGGTAATGAAGAGTGGTGATTGGGACCATAAAAAACAGCTTCCTAGCTGATTAGTTAGCTTCTAGCTCTTGGCTCTTGGCTCTTAGCCGTTAGCCGTAGCTCCCGGCCTTTGCCGACTCCTGACTACTGACTCCTGACTGCTTGTTCCCTAAATTCTCTTTTTCGCCATGACTACCGCGCCCACGATGGCCACCAGCAGCAGCAGAGAGGCGATTTCAAAGGGCAGCATGTAAGTCCCGTAGAGCCATACCGCCACCTGCTGCGTGTTCAACTGTTCGGGCAGCTGCACCGTGCGCTCGGGAAACACCGACTTGCCCCGGGCGTAAACCAGGATGAACAGGACGCCCAGGGCGGCGGTGGCGGCAATGCCCACCAGCCACTGCCGGTTGAACTGGCTCTCGCGCAGCACCCGATCCTCGTTCACCAGCATGATCACAAACAGGAACAGCACCATGATGCCGCCGGCGTAGAGGATGATCTGCACGCCGGCCACAAAAGGCGCGTATAGCATCAGATAAAGTCCGGCCAGCGAAAGCAGAGTAAAGATGAGCGCGATGGCTGAATGCACCGGGTTTTTGCGGGTGATGACCAGCACGCCGCTGATGAGGGCCATGGCCGACAGAAAGTAGAAGAAGAAGGGGGTGGCAACGGGATTCATACCAGCACCCCCACCACAGCGGTGGCGATGAGCACGCCCAGTCCCATGGGCAACATGATCTTCCAGCCGAGTTTCATGAGCTGGTCAAAGCGATAGCGAGGAAAGGTGCCGCGGTACCAGATGTACAGATACATAAAGACGGCGACCTTGGCGACGAACCAGAAGATGTCCTGAATGCGGTCGCGCACCGGGGGCGCGAGCAGGACCAGGCCGATGCCGGCCAGGAGCAGAGCCAGAGCCCCCAGGCCGCCTTTCTGAATTTTCATCAGCGGGTGCCTGGGCATGCGCAGAGTGCCGACCAGGGCGAAGACGGCCAGCACAAAGACGCACGCCGCCGGCACCAGGGAGAAGACGAAATCAACGGCGCCCAGGGGCGCGGCGTGTTCCCAGAATCCCGGAATGGTGATTACCGGGCCATGCCAGCTGGCAAACGGCCGCAGCCAGCCCCCCAGCCAGAGGGTGACGGCGATGGAGGAGACGGCGAGCATGGCCGTGTATTCGGCGAGAAAGAAGAGCGACCAGCGGAAGCCGCTGTACTCGGTATGGAAGCCGGCCACCAGTTCCGATTCCGCCTCCGGCAGGTCGAAGGGGGCGCGGTTGGTTTCCGCCACCATGGCCACGGCAAAGACGAACAGCGCGATCAGGCCCAGGGGAAAGAACTTGAAGGCGAACCAGGTATGCTGGGCCGCCTGCGCCCGCACGATGCCGATCATGCTCAGCGTGCCGCTGCCGCCGGCATTGAAGCTGGTCATGAGCACGGCAGAAACCACGGCCAAGCCCATGGCAATCTCATAGGAGACCATCTGGGCGCTGGAACGCAACGAGCCCATCAGGGGGTAATGCGAATTGGAGGCCCAGCCCGCCATGATGATTCCCAGCACGCCGAGGGAGGAAACGCCGAGCATGAAGAGGATGCCGATATTCATGTCGGTAACGGCGTGAGTGGGGCCAAAGGGAATAACAATGAAGACCGTGAAGGCGGCGATGACCACCATCAGCGGCGCCAGCCAGAAGACCACCTTGTCGGCGTTCTCGGGGATGATGTCTTCCTTAAGCAGCAGCTTGAGGGAATCCGCAATGGGCTGCAGCAGGCCGTGCGGGCCTACGCGCATTGGACCGAGGCGCACCTGCATGTGAGCAAGAACCTTGCGTTCCAGCCACACCATGCCCATCACGGCCAGAGAGATGCCCAGAAAGATCAGGAGAATGTAGATGAGCGCCCAAACCCAGTTTCCTGCCTGGCCGGGGGTGACGTTCGAATTGAGGTAGCCGGTAATGTACTGAAGCATTAGCGGTCCACCTCGCCCAGCACAATATCGAGGGTTCCGATCACGGCCACCACGTCGGCCACCAGTTGTCCGCGCACCATCTTGTCCAGGGCCTGCAGGTTGACAAAAGAGGGCGGACGCACGCGGATGCGGTAGGGCTGGGTAGAGCCGTCGCTCACGATGAAGTAGCCCAACTCGCCTTTGGGCGCTTCGATGGAGTGGTAGATTTCGCCTGGCGGCGGCTTGAGCACCTTGGGGACCTTGGCCATGATGGGCCCTTCGGGAATGCCTTCCACGGCCTGGCTGATGATACGCAAGGACTGGCGCATTTCCGCAACGCGCACCAGATAGCGGTCGTAGGTATCGCCATTCTGGCCGGTGGGAATATCGAACTGGAACTGGGAATAGGCGGCGTAGGGCTTGGCCTTGCGGAGGTCCCATTTGACGCCGCTGGCGCGCAGCACCGGACCGGTCACGCCCAGGTCAATGCAGTCGGGGCCGGAGAGCACGCCCACTCCCCTGGTGCGCTCCACCCAGATGCGGTTGGTGGTGAGCAGTTCCTCGTACTCGTCAATTTTTGGGGTAACGAAGGCGACGAATTTTTTTACGTCCGGCTCGAAGCCGTCGTAAGTCTCGTACTGGCAGCCGCCGATGCGGAAGGCGTGGGTGGTAAGGCGCGCGCCGCAGTACTTTTCGTAAATCTTGAGAATTTCCTCCCGGTCGCGAAAGGTGTAGAAGAGCGGGGTGATGGCGCCGATGTCGAGAGCGTGGGTACCCAGCCAGAGCATGTGGCTGGCCAGGCGGTTGAGCTCGGTGAGGATGACGCGGATGTAGTTGGCCCGCGGCGGGGCCTCAATGTTGAGCAGCTTCTCCACCGCCTCGCAATAGCCCAGCCCATTGGAGACCGCGGCCACGTAATCCATGCGGTCCACGTAGGGATTGAACATTGTGTAGGTGCGGTGCTCGGCAATTTTCTCCACCCCGCGGTGGAGATAGCCGATAACGCACTCAGTGCCGCGCACCTTCTCGCCGTCGAGCTTGAGGATAACGCGCAGCACGCCGTGGGTAGAGGGGTGCTGCGGGCCCATGTTGAGGACCAGTTCGTCGGCGTCGAGGAAGGTGTGCTCGCGCTCGTCCAGATCGAGATGGGAGGCGCCAACCGTCTTGGTAGGGTCGCTCACTGGCCGCTCTCGATTCCCAGGTTGATCTGCACCCACTCCTGGTCCTGCTGGATGATGCTGTGGTCCTTGCGCAGGGGGAAGCCCTTCCAGTCCTCGGGCAGGAGAATGCGGCGCAGGTCGGGATGGCCGTCAAAGCGGATGCCGAACATATCGTAAACTTCACGCTCCAGCCAGTTGGCGGTGCTCCACAGGGGAACGGCGCTGGGAGCGCTTTCACCTTCCGCCAGCAGCGTTTTTACCCGGATGCGCTCGTTGCGGGCGAAGGAATACAGAATCCAGATGACTTCGAAGGGCTGCGGCCGCTGTGGGTAATGGGTAGCGGTGCAGTCCACCAGGTAGTTGAACTCCTCTTCGTCGTGGAGCCCCTGGAGCACGTCATAGACGACGGAGCGGTCCACCACCATGTAGCTCTGACCCAGGTAGGTGCTGGCGTCGCGGATGCCGGAGCCGAAGCGCTGCTTCAGGCGGTCCACGATTTCCGATTCCCAAGGCACGGGAGCGGGCCCGGCGGGCTTGGGCGGAGGTGGAGGGGCGGCAGGCTTGGGCGGCACCGCCGGCTTGGCGGCCGGTGGCGGGGCGCCGGGTTGAGCGGAGCTGGGAGCGGTGGACGAGGACGGCTGCGCGACCGGCTGCTGGTCTTTATCCGGTGATACGGGGGGGGTGTTGCCCTTGGTCTCGTCAGGCATTGTGACGCCATTTCCCGGGGCCGAACCGCAAAAACTTTTTGGAAAGTCGCATACGTTTTAACAGCGGGTGGACAGAAGTGTCAACGAAACAGGTTCACGAATAGCGGTGATATCCGTCACGTTCCGGGGTTCGGAGCCCGATTGGGCCCGCCCGATCTCTTCCGCCCCTGGTTCGCCCCTCTAAACCCATTCCAGCGCGCCCTTCTTCCAGATCCAGATATAACCCACGATCAGGATGCCGAGGAAAATACCCATCTCCAGCAGTCCGAATTTGCCCAGCCAGCGGTAACGCACCGCCCAGGGGAGCAGGAAGATGGTTTCGACGTCAAACACCACAAAGAGAATGGCCACAATGTAGAAGCGCACGGTATAGCGGCCACGGGCGTCGTCCAGCGGGGTAATGCCGCACTCGTAGGGCATAAGCTTGGTTTTGTGCGGGTTCTCCGGGCGCACCAGCTTGAACAGGACCAGGGTGACCGCGGGAATGGCGAAAGCCACCCCCATGAAAAGGAAGATGGGCACGTAATTTTGCGGCATAAGCCTGTACCCCAAGGGTGATGGCTGGGTATTGAACCCGTCACTATACCCTGAGCCGGGTTCGCCTTCAACGGGAGAAGATCACGATGGGGTGTGACGGGGAGCACAGGCGGGCAGCTGCCAGCTGCCACCTGCCCGCTACCGCGCTCCATTTATAATCCGCACGTGGCCCTCGACGACAAAATCTACGAACTGCGCGGGCAGAAGCTGAAGCAGATTGAGGCGCTGGGGCAGGCGGCCTACCCCACGCGTTTCGACTTCAGCCACACCATACCGCAGATTCTGACCGAATACAGCGGCAAGGCGGCGGAGGAACTGGAAGGCAACCGGGCGAAGGTGCGGGTGGCCGGGCGAATCATGGCCATCCGCCTGATGGGCAAGGCCGGCTTCGCCCACCTGCAGCAAAACGGCCAGCGGCTGCAGATTTACGTGAAGAAGGATGCGGTGGGCGATAAGGGCTTCGAGCTTTACAAGCTGCTCGACCTGGGCGACTACGCCGGTGTAAGCGGCTACCTGTTCCGCACCCGCACCGGCGAGCTGACGGTGCACGTGGAAACCCTGACCTTCCTGGCGAAGGACCTGCTGCCCTTGCCGGAAAAATGGCACGGGCTGACCGACGTGGAACTGCGCTACCGGCAGCGCTATCTGGACCTGATCATGAACCCGGAGGTGCGGGAGGTATTCGTGAAGCGCGCCGGGCTGGTGCAGTCGTTCCGGCGCTTCCTGAACGAGCGCGGCTATATAGAGGTGGAAACGCCGATGATGCAGCCCATTGCCGGAGGCGCGGTGGCGCGTCCCTTTGTTACCCACCACAACACTCTGGACATGGACCTGTACCTGCGGATCGCGCCCGAGCTGTACCTGAAGCGGCTGACGGTGGGCGGGCTGGACCGTGTGTTCGAGATCAACCGCAACTTCCGCAATGAGGGCATCTCCACCCAGCACAATCCCGAGTTCACCATGCTGGAGTTCTACCAGGCCTACACCGATTTTCGCGGAATTCTGGAAGTGACGGAGCAGATGCTGGAGCAGGCGGCGCGGGACGTGACCGGGGGCACGAAGGTCAGTTACGGCGGGGTGGAAATTGATTTCGACCGAAGCCGCTGGCAGCGGCTGACCATGCGGGAAGCCATCATCAAATTCTGGCCGGAAGCGGCGGGCGCCAAGCCGCAGATGAGCGACTTCGCATCCGGGGAGGGGGTAGCGGCGCTGGTCAAGCGCTTCAACAGCGTGCACCAGCACATGCCCTACGATCCCAGCGCGCCGGCGGGCAGAACCATCGCCAACCTGTTCGAGGCGGTGGCGGAGGAGCACCTGGTGCAGCCCACCAGCATTTACGAGTTTCCGGTGGCGGTTTCGCCGCTCTCCAAGAACAAGCCCGACGAGCCGGAATGGGTGGAGCGTTTTGAGATTTATGCCGGGGGCATGGAGATTGCCAACGGCTTCAGCGAGTTAAACGATCCTGAAGAGCAGCGCCGGCGGTTCGAAATGCAATTGGCCGAGCGCGAGCGAGGCGACGAGGAGGCGCACCAGATGGACGAAGACTACATTCGCGCCCTCTCCTTCGGGCTTCCGCCCACCGGCGGGTGCGGGGTAGGCATTGACCGCGTGGCCATGTTGCTGACCGGCTCGCCTTCCATACGAGACGTAATACTCTTCCCTCTGCTGCGGCGGGAGCGGCACGGAGAGGAAGCAGAGCAGCCGGAGAAGGCGGCGTCGTCCTAAGCGACGGAACTAGCCGGTGGGGAGAGCCACGCGCTTCTCCTGGCCGGCGGAACTGGATCAGTTCTTCGGCAAATCGGCCTCAGGCTTTGGAGCCTTGATGACCTGAGCCGAATCCACCCAGAACAGCTGGAAGTCGCTGAACTTGTGCCTTCGCTCGTAGCGATGCCCGTTAAAGTCAATGTACAAGTCGGCGAGCTGCGGCAGCCACAGGCGCACGGTCCCCTTGCGGAAGTCTACCGGCCCATATTCGATGGCCAAGTGTTCCCTTTCGAGGCGAGCCTTTTTGACCGGTTCCAGCAGATCGGTTTCCATGCGCAGCACCTGGTATGTGTCCGCCGCAATCCAGGCCCGGCCTTTCAACGGCAAAGGAAAATACCTGTTGTCCATGTGCAAGACATGAAACTGATTCGGTCGGCCGGGGAGCTGCGCAAAATGCAGTTGCCAGGCGGGGCCTTCCGCCGAGTCGGCCAGGCCTTCACACGTCATCTCGAAATCGGCGATGTAGCTGGGGTGAAAGATCAGGGCAAAAGCCGCGCTCCCGGTGTCGTATACCGCGGTATCGGGGCCCACCTCGGGCTCGGAACCGACGCGGTATTCCTCCACGCTGGGCGCCCCCGCTATCTCACTGATCTGCGCCACATAATTAAAGGTTCGCCTGGTCATGGTGCGCAGGTGCCCCCTCTTGGGGACCTCCATGTGCTGGATCTGCTCGTGGGCACTGAAACGTTGCAAATTGTCAGACAATTCCTCAACCTTACGGCTGGCCTCCTTCAGCAGTTGGGGCAGGGGGCAGGGCACATCGCTCCGGACAGGGGGTACGGCCTGGTCCACGTCAGGAGGAGCCCATAACGCCGGCAGGGCTCTTCCGGCGGCACAATCCAGTGTCTTGCCTTGATACAGGGCTCCACTTTCATTGCTGAATAGAGACAGGCCGCAAGGCACGCCAACTTCGGTGAGGGACAATTCGTAGGCTGAGCCGTCGGATGCGATGATGAATCGGAAGTGAAATCCCGCAACCGGTTCCGATTGCACGTTTGCCGTTTCCAGCGGCCCTGTGCCCTGTGGCAGACCCTGAGCACTCCGCTCCTGCTGCTCCAGTTTCACAAGTTCCGCGAGGGTGGCGTAGCGCCCGTGCGCGTGTAAAAAGGCTCGCTGCGCTGTATTCACCAGCCGGAGGAAGTTCAGCGCAGTGGTCCCTTGCTTGCCAGCTACAGGGTCCGCCTTGGGTCTGGCCGAAGCCGCCCGGGAAGCGAGTACGGCAAAGCCGATCAGGATCACCCGTGCCCAGGAGGTAAAGCGTTTCTGGCTCGTACCTTTCACTTGGTTTCACTTTGAAATGCTTTGTGCAGCTTCTTTGCCAGTTTCTCGATCTCCTCGCTTCTCTTCAGGTCATCCGAGCCAACGGTTCCCGCCGGAGAGTCATCAAGGTCGTCCTTGATCTCCGCAATCAGCTTGAGGAGTTTGGCGGTATCCTGCTTGAGCTGTTCTTTCTCGGTATTCGCCTGCTGCAACTGCCTCTCCATGTCACTGCCGCCGGGCTTGGGCGGCATCTTGTGAAATTTCAAGTCCGCGCTGGTGGGCGCCCAGGGCGCGGTTTGTCCAGGCGCGTTGGTGGAGACGTTCGGCCGCGGAGATGGGGTTGTACGCTGCGCCCAAGTCAACGCCGACAGGGCGAACATGCAAAGCAAAAGGCTGTAGGCTGCTCGAAGAGGCATATGACCTCCGAAGACGGGTTGTCAGATAACACAGTAGCTGGGCTCGGCCGGCTGGAACCTTCGCACAAGGGAGGGAGTGCCATGATCTGCTGGCACTGCTCGGAAAATGCTGTTCTTGGCGGGTGCAAAAGTCAACAAGAAAAGAGACCTGGCCGGGGGCGCGCCAAGGGGAACCAATCGCGGTCGTGCGGGGGATGCCGCGGGGCTACACCCTTGGTAACAGTGTCAGGAGAGATGCCGTTACCAACGGCTCCCACTTCCCTCCTGCCGGTTTGACCGCGCTCTTGCGCCTCTCTTATATTCGAGGTAGTGCTGCCCGAGGATATGTGAGCCCGACCGAGACAAAGGATAACTGTAAACGCGAGCTGCACGTGGAAGTACCCGCCGAGGTGGTGGCGCGCGAAACCGAGGGTCTGATCCAGCGCTATCAGAAGCTGGCGCGGCTGCCGGGTTTCCGCCGCGGGCGTGTGCCCAGCACCCTGATCCGCCAGCGCTTCGCCGAGGACATCAAGACCGATATTGTGGAGAACCTGGTTCCCCGCTACTTCCGCGAGGAAGCGGAAAAGCAGGGTTTGCACCCGGTATCGCAGCCGCGGATCACCGACCTGCACATTCATGAGGGCGAGCCGCTGCGCTTCAAGGCCAGCTTCGAAGTGCTGCCCGAAATCGAGGTCACAGGCTACAAGGAGTTGCGGGTGGACAAGCCCGATACCAGCGTCTCCGACCAGGATGTGGAGGAGGCGCTCAAGAACCTGCGCGAGCAGCACGCCAGCTACACCCCGGTGGAAGGCCGCGCGCTGGGCGACGGAGATTTTGCCCAGGTCTCGTTCAATGGCGTGCCCAAAGAACCCGGCTCCAAACCGGTGAACGTGGATGAGGTGATGGTGGAAATCGGGGGCGCCAACACCATGGCCGAATTCACGGAGAACCTGCGCGGGCTGCAGCCAGGCGAGGAACGCACCTTCGATGTCACCTATCCACAGGAATTCTCCGAGGAGCGCCTGGCGGGTAAGACGTTTACCTACACGGTGAAAGTTCACGGCATCAAGCAGAAACATCTGCCGGAACTGAATGATGAATTCGCCAAGCAGGCGGGAGAATTTGCCAGCCTGGAGGAACTAAGGCAGCGGGTTCGCGAGCACCTGGAAGAGGACAAGCGGCGCACGGCCGAACGCGAGGGCAAGGAAAAGCTGCTGGACCAACTGGTGCAGCGGCACGAGTTCGAAGTTCCGGAAGCCATGGTGGAGCGCCAGGTGGATGTGCGATTGGACCGCGGCCTGCGCGCGCTGGTGGCGCAGGGCATGCGGCCGGAAGAAGTGAAGAAGATGGATTTCGCACGCCTGCGGGCGGGGCAGCGGCAGACCGCGCTGCAGGAAGTGAAGGCCTCATTGTTGCTGGAGAAAATCGCCGATACGGAGAACATCCAGGTGGAGGAGCAGGAGGTGGAGAAAGAGGTGGAAGCCATCGCCCGTCAGGCCAAGCAACCGGTGGAATCGGTGCGGGCTCGATTGACACGTGATGGCGCCCTCGATAGAATCCGGAATAGACTCCGCAGCGAAAAGACCCTCGATTTTCTCTATAATCAGTCTGCCTGAAAGGCAGGCTTTTTTCGATTCTCCCCCAAACTCAACCAGGCGTGGTTGGGAGGAGTGTGGCAGGTGAATGTGAAAGACCCACAGATGATGCTAGTACCAATGGTGATTGAACAAACGGGACGTGGCGAACGGGCTTACGACATCTATTC
>DATEJK010000040.1:0-8990 GCA_035278025.1 Terriglobales bacterium
GCTGTGGATACCGCCCGCGCCCGAGCTGCTGTTGCCCATTCTCGAAATCGTGCCCCTGCAGCTTTTGGCCTACCACATCGCCGTGCGCCGCGGCTGCGACGTGGACCAGCCCCGGAACCTGGCCAAATCGGTGACCGTGGAGTAAGAATCTACCGCCGAGACGTCGAGTGCGCCGAGGAAATTTTCTTTTCAACTGTCATCCTGAGCGGAGTGGCCCGATTCGCTTGCGAATCGAGCCACGGAGTCGAAGGACCCCTGTGCTCCGCTCAGGATGACATTTTCTGAATGAAAACTTGGTCAGACTTTCTCATCAGCATTCTCTGCGTCTCGGCGGTGAAGGGGTTTTACTCTCCCAGCCACGCCCCCAGCGGCCGCAGCGAATCAACGTGATCGAAAATAATCTTGGTCGCCCCCACAATCGGAATCGCCAGCACCAGGCCCATGGCTCCCCAAATCCAAGCCCAGAACAGCAGGGCCAGCGTAACCGCCAGTGGATTGAGGCGCACGCGCCCTCCCACCAGTTTGGGGTATAGAACGTTCATGGTCACCAGATGAACGACCAGTACTGTGATCACAACAATAATGACTCCGGTGTGGTGCAGTACCCCGATGCCGCCGGCCAGCGGCGGGATGATCGCCAGCACCAGCCCAAGGTACGGGATCAAGCTGGCGAAGCCGCTGATGATACCAATGAAATAGGGGTATTTGATGCCCAACTGCCAGAACACCAGGCTGCTGACCACCGAGTTGATGATCCCCACCAGCACATTTCCGATAATGAAGCTGCGGATCATGTTGGAGATGCGGCCCACGGTTCGATGTGCCACCAGGCGGTGTTCTTTGGGAAAAAGCTGCACGGTGGCACGGTGGGCATGGTCCTTCCAGCTGAGCATGAAGTAAACCAGAAACGGGATGAAGCTCAGGGCCAGGACAATGTCACCGACCATTCCGGCTCCGCCTTCTAGAAAACGAAACAGGCTAGGCCCTTGCTGCACTTCCACGGGTATGGGCCTTTTCGTCTGCTCTCCCTTCAGTACCTTGGAGGTATTTTGCTCAATTTTGCTGGTATTGGCGGTGACCTTGGCCACCATGGCATGTATTTCCGCGGAATACCTGGGCAGGTCCCTGCCGAAGGCCAGGGCCCGGTTGTAGAAGACATAGGTAGCCGCCGCAAAAACGGCCACCAGGCACAGCACCGCAATTAACGCGCCCAGCGCCCGCGGTACCCGCCACTTTCGCAAGCCGTTCACGATCGGCTCCAGGATGAAGGCGATCAGCAGGGCGACAGAAACCGTAATCAGGGGCAGGCGCGCGAAGTAAAAGACGGCAATACCGGCAATGACCGCTACCGCCACTTGGGCCATGCTGGCGGCGCGAATATTGGCGTGCAGAAGTTCGTGCTCTTCTTCCAGTTCGGCGGCGGTCTCTGCAGGTATAACCACCTCCGGCCCGGGGGCAGGAGGCTGTACTGGGAATGGCTTGGCGGGTTCCTGCTCAGGCTGGGAAGGTGGTGCTTTTCGTCGCGAGCTTTCCTTGGGGGCCATAGACGGGACGCGGTGCAACAGGGCTGATGCCTAAGATGCGAAAGTCTCGCGCCGTGCCGGATGAAGCATCAGCCTTCACCCCTCAACCGTCGCCCGTGAAAGTGTGCGGCTTCACCCGCACTAAACCCAGCTGACCGAATCGCTTGATCGCATTTCGCGTCCGCACTCTCCGCTACGGGTTCAGCAGCGCTTAGTGCCTGCATCCTCAGGCCCGGGAGGGACATCTAAAAGGTTGACAGTGACACACTCAAGTCATATCATCGTTCTGCTATAAACGTGATTTTACTGGCAAAACATTCAGCAGCAAAGACTTACAAGGACTAGCGCAGGAGGCAGTGGCAATGGCAAAGATTATCGGCATTGATTTGGGCACCACCAACTCGGTGGTGGCGGTCATGGAAGGCGGCGAGCCCAAGGTGGTTCCCAACGAAGAGGGTGGCCGGACTACTCCTTCCGTGGTGAGCTTCACCAAGACCGGGGAGCGCCTGGTGGGCCAAGTGGCCAAGCGACAGGCCATCACCAACCCGGAGAACACGGTTTATTCCATCAAGCGTTTCATGGGGCGGCGCTACGAGGAAGTCAACGAAGAGATGAAGATGGTGCCCTACAAAGTGGCCCGTGACGGCGACCACGTAGCCATCGAGATCATGGGCAAGAAGTACACCCCGCCCGAGATCTCGGCCATGGTCCTGCAGAAGCTGAAGAAGGCGGCGGAAGACTACCTTGGCGAAAAGGTGACCGAGGCGGTCATCACCGTTCCCGCCTACTTCAATGACGCGCAGCGGCAGGCCACCAAGGATGCCGGGCGAATCGCCGGGCTGGACGTGAAGCGCATCATCAACGAGCCCACGGCAGCGGCGCTGGCCTACGGCCTGGACAAGAAGAAGGACGAGACCATTGCGGTTTACGACTTCGGCGGCGGCACTTTTGACATTTCCATTCTGGAAGTCGGCGAAGGTGTCATCGAGGTCAAGGCCACCAATGGCGACACCCACCTGGGCGGCGACAACATTGACCAGCGCATCGTGGACTGGCTGATTGACGAGTTCAAGAAGGACGAGGGCCTGGATCTGCGGGCCAAGGGCAACGAGATGGCGCTGCAGCGGCTGCGCGATGCCGCCGAGCGCGCCAAGATTGAGCTCTCCACCACCATGGAGACCGAGATCAACCTGCCCTTCATCACTGCCGATGCCGGAGGTCCCAAGCACCTGGTGAAGCGGCTGACCCGTGGCAAGTTGGAAGAAATGGTGCGCGACATCATCGAGCGTTCCATCGGGCCCTGCAAACAGTGTATGAAGGACGCGGGCGTCACCGCCGACAAGATCAACGAAGTGGTGCTGGTCGGCGGCCAAACCCGCATGCCCCGCATCCAGCAACTTGTAAAAGAGCTGTTCGGGCGCGAGGGGCACAAGGGCGTAAACCCGGATGAGGTAGTGGCGGTGGGCGCGGCTATCCAGGGCGGCGTGCTCAAGGGTGAGGTCAAGGACCTGCTCCTGCTGGACGTGACCCCGTTGACGCTCTCCATTGAGACGCTGGGCGGCGTGGCGACACCCATGATTCCGCGCAACACCACCATTCCGACGCGCAAGACGGAGACTTTCTCCACCGCGGCGGATAACCAGACTTCGGTCGAAGTGCACGTGCTGCAGGGCGAACGGCCCATGGCGGGCCAGAACCGCACCCTGGGCAAGTTCCATCTGACCGGCATTCCGCCGGCTCCGAGGGGCGTGCCCCAGATTGAGGTGACCTTCGATATTGATGCCAACGGCATTCTCAACGTGACCGCCAAGGACATGGCCACGCAGAAAGACCAGAAGATCACCATCACCTCATCTTCCGGGCTGTCGAAGGAAGAAGTGGAGCGCATGGCCAAGGAAGCCGATTCGCACTCCGCCGAAGACAAGGCCAAGCGCGAGGAGATCGAGGCCCGCAACCAGCTCGACTCCATGGTCTACAGCATCGAGAAGATGCTGCGCGAGCACGGCGACAAAATCTCCGGTTCCGAGCGTGGCGACGTGGAGAACGCGGTGGCCGACGCCAAGAAGGCGCTTGAGTCCAACGACAAGGACCAGATGAACAAGGCGCGCGAGCGCCTGACCGCAGCATCCCATAAGCTGGCCGAGCAGATGTACCGCGCGGCCCAGCCGCAAGGTACGCCGGGCTCTGGTCCGCAGCCGGGACCTGGCGCCGGCGCCGGCCCGCAACCCGGAGGCGATGGCGAGGCCAAGAAAGAAGGCGAAGTCATTGACGCCGAGTACGTGGATGTGGATGAGAAGAAATAAGCAGGGTAGCTTCTAGCTGCTGGCTTCTAGCCGCAAGGGGCGCCACCGGCGCCCTTTGTGGCATACGGCTTTGTTTGGAGCGCCCAAGCAACAAGGTCCAGGGGAGATACCAGTGCAATTCGCGATCAACGGTAACGAATATTTTCTGAGCTTTGTGCCGGAAGAGGGCCAGTGGTTTGTGTTCACCGCCACGGCGGAGGGCTTGCAGCGTGTTCCGGTAGTGCATGACGACGAGCTGCCCATCGGCAACCCGGTGGTGGTTATTCCGGAGGATGAAGGTCCGAAGACGATAAACTAACTGAAAACTGAGCACCGGCCACTGTTTTCTAATGCCAACGCAGACCAAAGACTATTACGGGGTACTCGGGGTCAAAAAGAATGCCTCCGCGGATGACATCCGCAAGGCTTTCCGCAAGCTGGCGCGCAAGTACCATCCCGACGTCAACCCCGGAGACAAGTCGGCGGAGGAGCGCTTCAAAGCTATTTCCGAGGCCAATGACGTCCTCAGCGACCCCAAGAAGCGCAAGGTCTATGACCAGCTGGGCTACTACTCCGATAACATCAGTCCGGAAGCGGCGGAAGCCTACGCCCGGGCAGGGGGCGGGCCCGGCGGCGGCGTTCCTGGAGGAGGCTTTCCCGGAGGCAGCCGCGCAGGCCGCGCCAGCACTCAGGAGGTGCCCTTCGACTTCAGCGGCTTCGATTTTTCCGACCTGTTCGAAGGCGCAGGCCGCGGCGCTCCCAGCGAGCGCAAGCGCGGTGGTTTCCGCGACATCTTTTCCGGCATGTTCAGCGGACGCGGCCAGCAGCCCAGCGGGCCCGAGCCGGGCAGTGATCTGGAGTACCAGGTCAACGTTGGCTTCTGGCAGGCCATTCGCGGAGCGGTGCTGCGCCTGCAGGTGGCCCGCCGCGACGTTTGCGCACAATGCCACGGAAGCGGATTCCTGGAAGCGCCCGGCGTCTGCCCGGAATGCAAGGGCACGGGCCAGGTAACCCAAACCGGCGGGCGCATGAAGTTCAATACCCAATGCCCGCGCTGCCACGGCACCGGCAAGAACGTCACTGTATGTCCCACCTGCGGCGGAGACGGCGTAGTGGAACGCACCGAGCCGCTGGAAGTGCGCATCAAGCCCGGCACACGCGACGGACAACGCATCCGCCTGGCAGGCAAGGGCAACGCCGGCTACCACGGCGGCGCGCCGGGCGATCTTTACGTGATTATCCGCACCGGCGAGCACCCCATTTTCCGCCGCGATGGCGACGACATCTACCTCACTGTGCCCGTGAGCGCCACGGAGGCCGCGCTCGGGGCCAAAATCGAGGTGCCCACCATTGACGGCCGCGCGCTGTTGAAGATTCCCCCCGGCACGCAGAGCGGGCAGAAGCTGCGCCTGCGCGAAAAAGGGGTGCCCTCAGCTACTCGCGATGGGGTGCGTGGCGACGAAATTGTAGAAGTGAAGGTCACGGTGCCCATGCCCCGCGACGAACGCACTAAGGAACTGTTGCGCGAATTGGCCCGCCTGAATCCTGAAGACCCGCGGGCCGAACTCTGGCGGCAGGTGTAACCAGATTCCTGCCCCTCACTCCTGCATATTCGCCACTTTGCAGGTGTTAGTTTCGCTTAAGGAACGGCTACTCCCCCCGCAAGGAGTATCGTGATAAGAAATCGTTACGCACCGGCAAATTATTTCCTGACTACAAAAATCCCTTCTGTTTCTCCGGTCCCTGTGTAACTCACCGCGGCTTTCCCCACTCTCCTGCTCAACCGCGCGCGAAGCGCGGGGAGGAGAATCGTAATGCGACCTTTCAGGAGAGCAGCATTGCTTGCTATCGCAGTCGCGGCTCTGGCCGCCTACAGCCTGCGCACACGAACCGCGGTCGGAGCACACCCGGCAAGCACGCATTTTGACGCTGCGGTGGTCTGGAACGCTGCCAGGATGCTCGACCAGGGACGGCACACCTTCCGCTATGACACCTTTGGCGACCAGGATTTCTGGGGCGGAACCCTGCAGCTGCACCAGGCTCTGGAAGGCAGCCAGTTCGGCGGCGTGGGCCCGGGAGTAAGCCCCGCGACCGCATTGGCGGTGGGACTCAAGGTTGATGTTGACGCCCTTCCTCCTTCCCTGATCGCGGCGCTGCAGCGCGGGCAGGTAAACCTGACCAGCCCGGCCGGCACCCTGGCGTTACTGAAACAGAACGCTGTTCTCGGCGTGACCGGCTACTTCAATCCGGATGGCAGCCTGCGTTCGGTGGGCATCCAGTGCGCCCTGTGCCACTCCACGGTGGATAACTCCTTTAGCGCCCCGGGCATTCCCCCCGGCAACATCGGCCACCGCCTGGACGGCTGGGCCAACCGCGATCTGAATGTGGGCGCCATCGTTTCCCTTGCTCCCAACTTGCAGCCCGTAGCCGACCTGTTGCAGGTGGACGTGCCCACGGTTAAAACCGTGCTCGCCAGTTGGGGCCCGGGAAAATTCGATGCCGAGCTGTTCATGGACGGTAAAGCTTTTCGTCCCGACGGCAAATCGGCGGCCGCACTGATTCCGCCTGCCTTCGGTCTTGCCGGCGTCAACCTGCACACCTGGACGGGCTGGGGCAGCGTGCCCTACTGGAACGCATTCGTTGCCAACCTGGAAATGCATGGCAAAGGAACCTTCTTCGATCCCCGTCTGGATGACGCAGCGCAATTCCCCGTAGCCGCCCGCAATCACTTCGGGCATGTCAGCAATCAGCCCGACCTGATTACAGGCAAACTGCCGGCGCTGCACTTCTACCAGCTTTCCATTCCTGCGCCTGCTCCGCCCAAAGGCAGCTTTGACGAAGCGGCGGCTAAGCGCGGCGATGAACTGTTCAGCGGCAAAGCCCAATGCACCACTTGCCACACCGAGCCTCTGTGGACGGAGCCGGGCTGGGACCTGCACACCGGCCAGAAGATTTGCATTGATAATTTCCAGGCGGACCGCGCCCCCGACCATCGCTATCGCACCTCGCCCCTGAACGGCTTGTGGACGCACACCAAGGGCGGTTTCTATCATGACGGGCGGTTTGCCACTTTACTCGACGTCGTCAATCACTATGACAGCTGTTTCAACCTGGGGCTGAGCGCCCAGGAAAAGGCAGACCTGGTGCAGTATTTGAAGTCGCTTCCGGAACGCCGGTAAAAGGCATAAGCGGCGCGCTCCGCCAGCACGCTTGCCAGCTGGTCAGACATGCCGAATGGGCGAAACAAAACGCAAGGTCTTTCGACTCGGACCGACATTGTATGGCCGGTCCCTGCTTAAGATGACCTTAGAGGAGGTGTTGCAGAAGAATAGATGACCGGTAATCCGTGCCCCTTTTCGCGGGCGGGGCGCCCGCGCCACAAATCCGTGCTCGAAGACATTAAGAGTCCCGAGGTGATGTTGCACCCATTCGCCTCGGCCAGTAGCTCGCTTTAGACCCTCGCCGACCTGCCACTCGCTGCTTCCTTGCGGTTACAGCGCGCGATCGTTCCGCTCGGGCTCCGGGCTCACCGCCAACCGGGTAAACCTGTGCAACGCCTCGGGACTCCAATTGCTTTTCAGCAGGTTTTCCTGTTCGCCTCGACCAGCGCTTTGCTATAGACCCTTGCTGACCTTCCCTCACTCACCTTGCGGTTGCGAGGGTGATCTCGCTCGAGCCCCGGACGCTACGCCAACCGGGTAAACATCAGAAATTGCCGAAGAACGAGTATGGTTTTACGCCTTTCATTTTTTAAGTCAACCCCGAAGGCACAAGTTTATAAGGCGCATTTTCTTACACTTGCGCCGCTTCCACATGCAGGTGCCCAATCATAGTGCAACCTGATGATGGCTGAGCGCGCAAAAGCCCTCCGCGACACGGCAAACGCGGGTTCGCACCCACGCAAAGCCGCGGAATACACGCGTCCATAGATTTTAGAGATGTGGAAATTCGCCAAGATCAGCCACAGTAGCTAGTTTTGTCCCTGTTGCGTTTCGCCGCACCGAGGCAACCGCTACAATGACCGCTCCTGCAGAGTAGAATCGTGCAACTCAAATGATCAACACCACCTGGAATCGGGCTCTTCGACGGACTGTTCTCACAATGTTCTTGCTGGCGCTGCCCCTGCCCGCGCAGAAGGTTTCCCCGGAGCAGCGCGCGGCGCGCTACCTGGAGTCGGTGCGCCACCAGCCGTCGCTGCTGCTCGCCTTCCTGGAGCAGATGCCCAAAGGCGGCGACCTGCACAATCATCTGTTCGGCGCAATTTATGCGGAAAGCTTCATCCGCTGGGCGACGCAGGACGGATTGTGCGTGGAGCGGACCAGCATGACCCTGGTCTCGCCGCCCTGCAATGAATCCGCAGGCAAGCCGCCCGCTGCCCAAGCGCTAAAGGATCCCACCCTATATGCCCAGCTGGTGGACGCCTTTTCGATGCGCGATTGGAATGCCGCGCGCGACTCCGGCCACGACCACTTCTTCGCGTCGTTCTACAAGTTCGGTGCCGCCGCCACCGGCCATACCGGCGACATGCTGGCGGAAGCCGCCGAGCTTGCCGCCGAAGACCACGTCACCTATCTGGAGCTTATGTTTGGTCCCGGTCGCAGTCAGGCAATTGACCTGGGTTCACGGGTGGCATGGAACGACGACTTCGCCCAGATGCGCCAGAAGTTGCTGGCCAATGGCCTCCCCGAGGTGATTGCCGCCGGCCGCAAGTCGCTGGATGAGGACTTAGCCCGCATGCGCCAGGATCTGCATTGCGGCACGGCCTCCGCGCAGCCCGGCTGCCAGGTCACCGTGCGCTGCCTTTTCGAAGTGCTGCGCGGCCTGCCGCCGGGGCAGGTTTTTGCCCAGATTCTTGCCGGCTTCGAACTTGCCCAGGCGGATCCGCGTGTGGCCGGCCTCAACCTGGTCATGCCCGAGGACTGGTACGTGCCCATGCACGATTTCCCTCTGCATATGAAGATGATTGATTACCTGCACGGCCTCTATCCCCGGGTGAGCATCAGCCTGCACGCGGGCGAACTGGCGCAGGGCATGGTGCCGCCCGAAGGCTTGAGCTTTCACATTCGCGATTCGCTGGAGACCGGGCACGCCGAGCGCATCGGGCATGGCGTGGACGTGATGCACGAGACCGACCCCATCGCCCTGCTTAAGGAAATGGCGCGGCGCAACGTGCTGGTGGAAATCT
>DATEJK010000041.1:0-2823 GCA_035278025.1 Terriglobales bacterium
CTTCTCCGTGCGCCCCACCGTAAGCGAATCAATATTGAACGCGCGCCGCCGGAACAGCGACGCCACCCGGGTCAGCACGCCCGGCTTGTCTTCCACGTAAACCACAAAGGTGTTCAGCATGTTTGCCTTTTACTCGTCCGCCGCGGTTTCCACCAGCACGCTGGGCCGGCGGATCATCTGGTGCAGGTCCGCGCCCGCCGCCACCATGGGGTAAACCGAGTCTTCCTGCTCGACCTGGAAATCAATCAGTGCCGGTCCTTCATGCTGCCGCGCCGCCTGGATCGCCGGCACCACCTCGGCGCGCTGCTTCACCGCCGCGCTGCGGATGCCAAACGCCTCCGCCAGCTTCACGAAGTCAGGATTCAGCAGCGGCGTGGACTCATAGTTGCGATCATAGAAAAATTCCTGCCACTGCCGCACCATGCCCAGGTAGCCGTTGTTGATGATGGCGATGTTGACCTTGAGCTTCTCCTGCACCATGGTGGCCAGTTCTGCCATGGTCATCTGGAAGCCGCCATCGCCCACCACCACCCAGACTTCCGCTTCCGGCCGCGCCACCTTGGCGCCGATGGCCGCAGGCAGCGCGAAGCCCATCGTGCCCAGGCCGCCCGAGGTAATCAGCGAGCGCGGGCTCTCATGATGGTAGTACTGCGCTTCCCACATCTGGTGCTGGCCCACGTCGGTCACCACCAGCGCCTTGCCTTCGGTGGTGCGCCACAGGTCGTTGATCACGTGCGCCGCGTAGAGATGGCCGCTATCGGGCAGGTTCTGGATGTCGCGCACCGCGGAATCGCCCTTCAGTTTGCGCAGGTAGTCCAGCCACTCGCGGTGCTGGCAGGGTTCCAGTTCGTCCAGCAGTTCCTGCAGAACTGCCCGCAGGTCGCCCACCAGCGCCACATCCACGCGCACGTTCTTATTGATCTCCGCGGGGTCAATTTCCACGTGAATCTTCTTGGCGTTGCGGGCGTACGTTTTTATGTTCCCGGTGACGCGGTCATCGAAGCGCATGCCCAGCGCGATCAGCAGGTCGGCTTCCTGGATCATGGTGTTGACCCAGGCCTCGCCGTGCATGCCCATCATGCCCAGGTTGAGCTGGTGCGAGGCGGGAAAGGAGCCCAGTCCCAGCAGGGTGAGCGCCACGGGAATCTGCGCCTGCTCGGCAAACCGCAGCAGTTCCCCGCCCGCGCCCGAAACCAGAATGCCGTGGCCGGCGAGGATCACCGGGCGCTTTGCTTGATGAATCAGCTCCATCGCCTGCTCGTATTCGTCAGGCTTGGGCGAAAGGTCGGGACGGTAGCCGGGCAGTTGCGGCGCCGCGGCCTCCCAGTCAAACTCGCAGCTCGACTGCTGCGCGTCCTTGGTCACATCAATCAGCACCGGCCCCGGCCGCCCGGATTTGGCGATGTAGAAGGCTTCCCGGATGGTGCGCGCCAGCTCATCTGCATGCGTCACCAGGTAGTTGTGCTTGGTGACGGGCAGGGTAATGCCCGTAATGTCCGTTTCCTGGAACGCGTCCGAGCCTATCAGCTTGCTGCCCACCTGCCCGGTGATGCAAACGATGGGCGAAGAATCCATCATAGCGGTGGCGATGCCGGTCACCATGTTGGTGGCGCCGGGGCCGGATGTGGCAATGGCCACGCCCACTCCGCCGGAGGCGCGCGCGTAACCATCGGCCATGTGGGTGGCCCCCTGCTCGTGCCGCACCAGGATGTGGTGGATCGAGCTGTGCTGCAGCGCGTCATAGGCGGGAAGGATGGCGCCGCCGGGATAGCCGAAGACGTGCTTCACGCCTTCGCGTTCCAGGCACTTCCAGATAATTTCTGCTCCGGTTTTGCGTTCTTTGCTCATGATGGGTGTTTTGCGGTTGCCATTTCCGCGGCCGCGGCCGCCGTGGTGATTGCCCCCTCGGAAGCGGAGGATACCTGGCTGGCGTACTTGGCAAACACGCCCCGCGTAAAACGTGCCGCGGGCGCGCTCCATTTGCGCAGGCGCGCCGCCAGTTCGCCCTGGCTCAATTCCAGGGTCAACTCTCGCTTGGCCAGATCAATGCTGATCGTGTCGCCATCCCGCACCGCGGCGATGGGACCGCCAACAAAAGCCTCCGGAGCCACGTGGCCGATCATCAACCCTCGGGTGGCGCCGGAAAAACGTCCATCCGTGATCAGCGCCACAGATTCGCCCAGCCCCGCGCCCACAATCGCCGCCGTCACCACCAGCATCTCGCGCATACCCGGCCCGCCGCGCGGCCCTTCATAGCGGATCACCACCACGTCGCCCTTTTGCAGCTGATTCTTCTCCACCGCTGCGAAGGCCGCTTCTTCGCTGTCGAAGACTCGAGCCGGCCCGCGGAAGTTGTCGCCATGATGGTGAGCAATCTTTACCACGCAGCCATGCGGAGCCAGATTGCCCTTCAGGATGGCCAGACCCCCGGTCGGGCTCAGAGGTTTTGCGGCGCACCGAACCACTTCCTGCCCGGGTGTTTCTTTCCCTTCCGCCGCCTCTTCGCCCAGGGTGCGGCCGGAGGTAGTCATGACTCCGGAATGCAGCAGTCCGGCCTCGTGCAGCCGCTTGGCCAGCAGGCGCGTTCCCCCCGCGCGGTACAGGTCAGTCGCCATGAAGCGGCCCGCGGGCTTCAAATCGGCCAGCAGAGGAACTTTGTTGCTGATGGGATTGAAATCATCCATGCTCAGCGGAATGCCCAGCTCGGCGGCAATGGCCAGCAGATGCAGCACCGCATTGGTGGAGCCGCCGGAAGCGCACACGCTGGCAATCGCGTTTTCCAGCGCTTGCCGCGTGATGATGGCCTTGGGGCGCAAGTCGCGC
>DATEJK010000042.1:0-28311 GCA_035278025.1 Terriglobales bacterium
TTAGATTGACAGTGCCGTATTTGAGTACCCGAACTACAGCACCGCAGGCGGCGCATTGCACCGTCAGCTTGGGCTTCGAGTCTTGCGAATCGAGTTCCCTGACTTCGAAGTTCTCGTTTCCACAGCGCGGACATTTGGAAGAAGCCATCCGAGCCTCCTGCGCATGAAATTCTATCGCCTCGCCAGGCAGATCGCCAGGCAGGATGATTGATGTGAAATCGCCATCACGTTCATTAGGTGCGACAGTTTGCCCCAGAAAGGGTGCAAATGCGGTAATGGAAGGGTCTGTTTTCGCCAATCATAGAAGCTCGCCCTTGAGTTCATCGGGTATAAGCCCCTTGTGCCGTCTGTAAACGGGATACAGGAACGCATCGCCAAGCTCAGTCACAACGCGGCCAACGGCGGTCGTGAACGTCTTATGCTCCTGTGCCGACTCGGTTTTCTCCGGCCTGTCCACCAACTGCATCAGGTGTGTTTCAAAGTCGGACACCAATGCAAGCAACTCCTTGGCCAAGTCGGGACGCGAGAACAGGTTGCGCGGTGATTCGGACGACCTTCGCACCGCGCTGGGCGTATCGCCTTCGCCGTCTTCCAGCAGTCGAATTTCCACGATATCCCCAACCTGCAAGTCGAGTTTCTGCCAGTCGAGATAAGCGGTTTCTGTTTCCATCGTCTGAATCCCTCTTATCTGGACAGTTCTTGAGTAATCGCCTTCTTTGGGGCGGTCGTGCAGGTTCAAATGTGCGCTGAGATAGCCAGGGCCGTTTACTGAGGCCACGACGCGAGGATTTCCATTTACCTTGAGAGAAAGCCGCACAATCTCTACTCCTTCCAGGCATCGGAGTATACCGCCGTTTGATGATTGACGATTTAGCACATTTCATTGACAAACGGCTTTGTAAAACCCTGTTCACGACAATCATCTGCTAGATAATATGTGGCGATGGTGAACTTGCCTATTACCCCTGCGGAAGAGGCGGCCTGTTTTAAACTGCTCGACGAATATGCAAGGTCAAAGCACAAGTGCTTCGTGTCGGAGTTTTTCCGCTCTACAAAGGAAGGCGGTTATTCCGTTTGCGTTCGTCCTCTCGGGGGAAGCAAGACCGACCCGAATCGCTATGCCTCTAAATACTTGCGGTTTGCAGCAGATGACGTACGGTTAATCTCTGCAAGCACCAGTGTGCCGCACCGCATCTCAGTCGTACTCGACAACGCTCTCGCTACAATCAGGGCCAAGCCAGAATGATTGGTGATAAATCGCCTTCTCACGTTTCATCAAAGCCCAGAATTTTGTAAAGTATGCTAAACCCTGTTCATGACAACCATGTGCATCACCGCCGCCCACTGGATTAAAATCGCTCGTGTGGAAGGCGAATACTCGCACGAATGGGCTGAACTGCGGCGACTACGTAGGCGGATATTCAGAGTCGCGGCTGCTGGCGCTATTATTCTCGTCGCTGTGCCGCTCGTAACTATGTATTTGTCCGTCAGTGCCGCCAAGATAATCGGTCTTGTTCTTGTTGCAGGGTGGGCGGTCGTGCTCTTGAGATTCTTCTTCGTGTCCGGAGAATACGTTTATTGGCCATGCCCCAGATGCGGCAAGCCTTTCCACTATCTCGTGCGGTGGTATGGCAGGTGGAACAATCCTTTCGCTCGGCATTGTGTTCACTGTGGCCTGCCCAAATGGGTGGATTCTGACCCTGACCCAAAACTGAAACACGAGCTGGACCCGTTCAGAAGCGATTCAGTCTTCAAACTCGGCCAGTGAAGAACGGGCTGAATAATGTCAACTGGTGAAGGCAGAACCTTTTCCCGAACGATTGATGATAAATCGCCATAGCACTTTTCATTTGCCCCTGGGTAAATCAGGGATTTGTAAATCTCGGGAGCTTGGGCCAGCTATGCCTTCCGAAGCCTTGTTTGGGAGCCAATTCCCGCCCCAGGGGAGGTTGGCAGACCAAATCTGGCAAGCCGCCGGTCAAGACCAGGGTTCTAAAATCGTCCCCTAGGGCGCGCCATGCAATTCCAGCCATCCTTCGCCATGGTCTCCTACCGTCCGGCGGCCTCGGGCTATAATTTTGGGTGCTCAGCCGCACCCGGGCAAAATGACGCCCCTTTTCCCCTCTTTCGCCTCGATTCGCTCCCCTGACCCTCTGCTGCGTCTGCTGAACGACCCGCTGGTTTGGGGACCGGTGGGCGCGGTGCTTGGTGTTTACCTGTTTTTTCGCGGCTTCTCGCTGCTCCGGCGCAAGCGCCTCGTTCTCAACACGCCCCGCTCCACGGTGCGCGCCGCGGCTCTCGGACCAGTAGAGCTCAGCGGCCAAGCGGATGGACCGTACACTCTGGTATCGCCGCTCTCCAAGACCGACTGCTACTACTATCGTTTGGTAGTTACACACGTCAGATCCAACCAGCGCAGCTCACGCAGCGTCGAGGAGTGTGCTCCGCTTTTTCTGAGCGACGGCACCGGGGACGTGATGCTGGATCCGCAGGGAGCGCAAATCCAGTTCCCCGCGCTGGCCACCCAGGATGATGGCTCCGTGCCCGGTTATCTGTTTCATTTCCTGCGACAGCACGGGATTGCCACCGACGACGTGGCCAAGGCGGAGGAATTCTGCATCCGCCCGCAGGACCAGATAGTGGTCTTTGGCACTCTGCAGAAAAATCCCTGGTCGAAACCGCAGGCCGAAGAGCTAGATTCAGCGGGCCGGATCGGGCCCGGATTCCTGAGCGCGACCGCTGCCGACGTGCAGCGCCGCCGGGCCTTCGAATCCCTCGATGCCCACGTCCCTTCCGGAGTCAACCCATTTCCCGCGCGCCACTTTGATCTATACCCTCCGGTTATCCTTGGAAAGGGAAGCTCTCCATTCTTCATTTCCAACTGTAGCCAGCGGGAACTCATTCAATCGCTGTCTGCCCAGTCCACCCTCTATATATGGGGCGGACCGCTGCTCACACTGTTCTGCACCTATTGGCTGCTCCAGCGCCTGGCCGGGATTTGGCCGCGCTAGGCGGGCTCGAATCGGGTTCACTGTCATCGGCTAGGCAGCGCGAGCCATGGCTCCCGGCTGCGTCTGCGTGGCGGGATGAGGCTCGCTTTTGCACAAGTCTTCCTTGGGATACCGCCCTGCCGGGGAGTTCTCAAATGCAACCAGTAACTCGTTGCGGTAAATATATCGCACGCGGCCCCGGCCCAGCTCCAGAGTCTTGTGATACACGACGTCTCCGATTCGAAACTTCATCTTGATGTTCATTGCGATCCTCGTAGTCAATAGGTTGTGGACCGGATTGATGGCGGCTGACGGTGGCTACGGTTGACCCTTTCATCCGCTCTTGGAGGCGCGGGCTTTAGCGACGGCCGCTTGTCCGCTGCCATCTACCACTACCGTCAACTCGGCACAGCATTGGTCGCACAGCCAGAAATATTCAGCGGTTCGCCCCGGAAACGTTCCGCCGTTTTCTCCCCCTGGTTTGGAGGAGTAACGGGGCAAGTCCACCAGAAACAGCTTTCCGCTGCGAAGAGAGCGGAACAATGCGCCGCAGGAGGGGTTCGCGCATTTGCTTACCATGACCTTTCACTTTCCTGTTCAGTCTGGGCGCTTTGGGGTTCGGAAAAAGTTCCCTCGTCCCGGCCGCGCTTGACTCTGTCCTTTTCGTTTCTGTTTATCCACAGCACGTTGCGCGCAAGCCGCATGACTGTGGCAGAGAGATAGAGTAAGAGATGTGAAAAGGGCTGCCCGATAACGCGCAGCCCCACCTGATATTCAGGCGAGGCCTATCGTGCTTTTACCATCCTGTTGCTGAGGTGGGTGAACAGCTGCAAAGATGGCGCACGATATTTTGAGAAAGTAACTCAGCCGCTTCATCGGTGCAACACTTTTTTCCCCCTAGATAGCAGGTGATACTTTTGTTCTTGCGCATTTTTTTAGGTGATAGCTATTTGACCCCCTGGGCGCTGCAACTTAATCCCCCATGACAGCTGGCTGACACAGCGGAGATGCCTGCTCCCCTGACATCACCTCCAAACGTGATGGTCATCACGGCAACTTCCACTCCGGCGCACTACAAACGTGCAATACGCCTTCACCAGTTGACCCCAGCGGGGGCCGCAGCATCCGGGAAACACCTGAGGAGTTAGGCACCCAACGCAATGCTGGGTACAGGGAGAACCCACCAGCCGGCACTTCCTGGTTTTCACCGTGGGTGCCGCTTCCTTCCCATACCCAGCAATTCCATTCTTTATTTTTCCCGGTGTCCTGAAAGTGATGGCTGAACTCTGCCCCTGTGACGGACGGCAGCACTGACTCCTGTAATCGGCCAAGCCTTCTTTTCCACAGCTCTACCGCCGTTTTTGTTGCACCAAAAGTGGTGTAGTTCCGTATAATCGCGGCAATTCAACTGGCAAACAGCCTTCCAGCCGTGGCTGACGCGCCACCGGAGAGAGGTATGAACGGTAACAAAGCGCCTGCTGGAAGCCACTATTTTTGCCGCGGCTGCGGTCAGCCTTTGCCCGCCGCTTGGCATGCCCAGTTTCATCCCGAATGTCTCAAAGCTGATAAGCGTCGTCGCACCCAGGAAAAGCGGCGCCTGGAGCGAGCCCGGCTACAACAATGGCTCCATCGCCAGCGCTGTCCGCAATGTGGCGCTACAATGGCAGAAACCTTGCCCAATGCCCTCACTGTTCTCGCTGATCATGGCGAAGGCCGAAGCGACCCTGAGGTTTCCTGGACAATGGCTCCTCCATCCGAAGGCTCACATTGAAGGCTGCAGATAGGAATCGTGCCTGATGTCAGCCGCAAGTTCCTATTTTTGCAGATGCTTGGCAAACCCTTGCAGATGATGGCTGTAGCTCGGGTGGGATTGATAGCCGTCCGCGCCCTCGCCGGAAGTGCATTAGCAATCTCCAATATTTCCAGCAACTTATGGGAATTAATTAATCCTTGCTTGAGGGCCCCTGCGCGGCTGCTGGTAACCGGCTTGCACAGCACAGGGTTGGCCTTACTTGCCGATTCTCCTCGTCCAACCCGCGGATAAGATCGGTCATTCCCTGCTTTCCGGCCTGCCCGCCGAACGCGGAATGGCGGAACGTGCCTCCACCCTGAGTGCGGCGCTGAAGCTCGCCCGCCAACAGCGCTTTGAAGCTTTTGTTCTCGACCTGCGCCGCTCCCGCCTGGAGGGGGCGGCGGCCGTACGCCAGTTGCGCCAGCACGATGAACTAGCCGCTATTGTGGTGGTGGGCGCTCAAGCCTCACTTGAGGAACGCCTGCGATTGCTGGAGGCCGGGGCGGATGATTACCTGAGCGAGCCGCTCTCAGAAAAGGAATTGGCCGTACGCCTGCGTGTTCTGCTGCGGCGCACAAATCTGCTGCAGCACAAACTGATTGTGGGAGACCTGGAATTGGACTTAGTGCGGCGCCGGGTCACCCGCCAGGGAAAACTCATAGCTCTTACCGCCCGCGAGCTAGCCGTCCTGGAATGCCTGTTGCGACATGCCGGACAGCCGGTAAGCCGCGCCCGCATGTTTCAGGCAGTCTGGAACCGGGAACCGAACGCCACCACCACCAACCTGGTGGATGTTTACATCAACTATCTGCGCTCCAAGGTGGACCGCGACTTCGAGCCTAAACTTATCCGCACTGTTTACGGCCTCGGATATCTGCTGGCTGCGGAGCAGCAACGCAGCGCCTGAAGTCAGCCCTGGCAGCGGCCGGCCCTAGTGTTGTGGGTCCTGGCCGGTGGCCACCTGCAGGCGGCCGACGGCAACCTGATAGGCGTAACGCGCCTCTACCAATTGGGATTGCGTGGTGGTGGCCAGCAGTTCGGCATCAGTGAGTTCGATGATGTTGCCGACGCCGGCGGCATAGCGCCCTTCCGCAAAAGCCAGATTCTGCTGCGCCTCATCCGCGGCCTTCTCCGCCAGCGCAATCTTATCCTGGGCTACGCTGGCGTCCTGGTAATCGGTGTAAACCTCCTGGTCAACCTGCTGCAGATAGGAACGCAGGCTGCTCTGGCTGGCAGCCAGCCGGAACTGCGCCTCCTCCAGGATGGAATGGTAGAGGCCCCCGGAAAACAGGTTTTGCAGCAGAGTCTCGCCGATTCCGAAGTTGTAGATCAGCGGAAAACGCAGGTTGCGGTAATCGTAGAAGCTGGAGAAGGCGATATTGGGGCGCGTATTGGCGCGTGCTCCCACCACATCCGCCTGGGCCGCACTCACCTGCTGCTGCAGGGAGCGCACGTCAGGCCGGTTCTTTTCCGCCTGCGCCAGTTGGCCGGAAAGCGCGCCCAGCGACGTTTCCTCTCCCAAAGCGTTCGCAATGGCCGGAGCTCCCTGCACGGGTAGTCCCATGGAAACTGCCAGCGCGGCGCGCGCCACTTTCAGGTTCGACTGCGCCTGCGTCAAATCCAGCTGGGAATTGGCCAGTTCCACTTCCTGTCGGGTGACATCAATCTTGGGTGAACGTCCCACTTCGAAAAAGGCCTGAATCTGCTCCAGGTGACGGGTCTGGTCCTGAACCGCATTCTGCCGCACGGTCACGAGCTCCTGGGCCGCCAGCACGCCGAAGTAGCTGGTCCGGACGTTGAGCAGAATCTGCTGCCGTGTTCGTTCGCGGTTCTGCTCGGAGGCGGACAGTTCGGCCTGGCCGCGCTGCACCGAACCGCGGGTACGGCCGAAGTCGTAAATAGTTTGCGAAAAATTCAGCCCGGCGTAGTAATACGGACTGGTACTGGCGCTCTCGCCCTGGTAGAACTGTGCAAACTGCCGGGGAGTGTTACCCGGCATGGGAGCGTAATTGTAGGTCTGCTGATTGTGCGAGATGCCAAAATCCAGCCGCGGCAGATAGGCGGAGTGCCTCTCGCGCAGGCGCGCTTGCGAGGCCTGCACCAGGTCCTGCGCCGTCGCGAGGTCGGGATGGTTCTGCTCCGCGATGCGGTAACACTGTTCCAGCGTGAGCGGCTGGTTGAGCCCCGTTTGGGCAAACGCGGCGGCGGTAAACATCAGCAGAAAAGTAACGGCGGCTTTCATGATGACACTAAGATTTCGAGCTTCAAGTTCGAGTTTCAAGACCAATTCGTTTTGAAACTTGAAACCTGAAACTTTTAGGCCTAAGAATCGCTCTGCCCCGCAGAGGTTCCCATCACGGCGACACCACGGGCTGCACCAAAGCGCCTTGGGCCACGCGGTCGCCCAGGTTACGGGCCACTTTTTCGCCTTCCTTAACTCCGGAGAGCAGGCGCACAGACTCCCCGGTCTGATCCGCCACCACCACCGGCCGGAACTGTACGTGATTGTCCGCCGTCACCAGGGCTACCAAAGTTTGGCTGCCGTGCACAATGAGCGCGTCGGAAGGCACCTCCACGTATCTGGGTGTGCGCACCTGCAATCGCACCTGCACAAAGCTGCCGGGAAGGACGCGGCTGTGCGGGTTCGCCAAGTCAATTTCCACCAGCAGGGTACGGGTCTTGGGGTCAATTTCGCCGCTGGTCCGGGTGACCCGCGCGGCAATGTTCAGGCCGGGGCGCGCGGGGTCGAGCACAGTGGCGGCATCGCCTACGTGCACGAACGCCGCATGGGCCTGGTCCACGTAGACATAAATTCGCAAGCGCCCGGTTTCCGCGATGGACACCAGGGGTAGCGAGCTGCTCTGCGAAGCGGTGGCGTTCTGCATCAGGGCGCCGGGGTCGGCGAAGCGCGCCGTCACCGTGCCGTCAAAGGGCGCGCGCAGCACCTCGTAGGCTTTCATGGTGGCCAGTTGCTCGCGGTTGGCAACTGAGACCTTGGCATCAGCCTCGGCCTGGTCGGCATCCTGCTGCGAAATCATTTGCTTCTTCACCAGGGTAGCGGAGCGGTTGGCAATCAGCCGCTTGTTCTCGGCGTCGGCCACCGCCGCCTGATATTGGCGGTCAGTCTCCGGCGATTCGATGACCGCCAGCAGTTGGCCCGCTCGCACATGGTCCCCTTTGTCTACGCTGATGGTTTTCAAGTAGCCGCTAACCTTGGCGTAAAGCGTGATGGCCCGGAAGGGGTCGGCTTCGCCCAGCAGGGTCAGCACCTCCTTGCCCGGGATCCGCTGGGCCACCGCTATCTGCACCGCCGGGCCGGCTGCGGCCTGGCTCACTCGCGCCTTGGCATCAGCCAAAACCCGGTTACGCTGCCCTTCAAAAAGCACGATTACAGCAAAGACCGCGGCCAGCACCGTAATCAGCCCGGCGATTACAAACCAGCGAAAACTCCTTCGGGTATTGGAATCAGTTCCCATGATTATGATTCGGGTAACATTTCGCCCCGTTCTTCTGCCAGAAAGCGTTCATCCAGCAAATGCCTGCTGGGCACCTTGCGGCGCAGCAGCGAATAAATGACGGGTACCACGAACAGCGTGGTTCCTGTGGCCACTAGCAGGCCGCCGATCACCGCCCGCCCCAGTGGAGCATTCTGCTCTCCCGCCTCGCCCACCGCCAGCGCCATCGGCACCATGCCGATAATCATGGCCAGCGCGGTCATGAGTACGGGCCGCAGGCGCACGCGCCCCGCCTCCAGCGCCGCCTGCAGCGGGGAAAGGCGCCCCTCTACACGGACATCATTGGCGTAGCTGACCAGCAGAATCGAATTCGAAGTGGCGATGCCCACCGCCATGATGGAGCCCATCAGCGATTCCACATTGATGGTGGTGCCGGTCAGCGCCAGCATCCACAGAATGCCCATCAGAGCGCCCGGCACCGCCATGATGATGATGAAGGGGTCCAGCCATGACTGGAACAGTACCACCATCAGCAGGTAAACCAGGATAATGGCCAGCACCAGCCCCAGCAGCAGGCTGCGGAAGGATTGGTTCATCACCTCGTACTGGCCGTGAATGCGGATGCGCATGCCGGCGGGCAGCGCGCCCAGCCCCGCAATCTTCTGCTGGATGGCATGCACCACCGAGCCCAGGTCGCGGCGGTCGAGGTTGGCGGTCACGTCCACTACCCGCTGCACTGTGTAATGGTTGACCTCTTCCGCAACCGACTGCGGCTCCAGCCGCGCCACGTTCGCCAGAGTCTCGAACTGCGGCTGCGGCACTTGGGCTAAACCCGGCGCCGCGGCCGGCTGCAGAAAATTGGCCGAACCCGGCGTGCTTAGCGGCGTGTTCATCAGCGTCTGCACTGAATCAAAGTGCGAAGGCGGAATGCGCACCGCCACCACGTAGTTCACCCCATTGAGTGGGTTGAGGAAATAGGAGGGGGAGACCAGCACGCTGGAAGAGAGCGAAATCAGCATGCTGTTGGCCACGTCGCGCTCGGTGAGCCCCAGTTCGGCGGCGCGCTGGCGGTCCACATTGATGCGCAACGCAGGGTACTGCAAAGGCTGTTTTATGACCACGTCAGCCGTGCCCGGCACCTGGCGGATATCATCGCTTAAATGCCGCGCTATCTGGTAAGAGCGGTTCAGGTCCGGCCCCTCCACCTCCACGTCAATGGGCGCGGAAACACCGAAGTTGAGCACCTGGCTCACAATGTCGGCCGACTGAAAATAGAAACTGGAGCCGGGAAATTCGCGGGGCAGGGCGCGGCGAATGGTTTCCATGTACTCCGCCGTGGGGTGGTGCTGCGGCTTGAGCGCGACCAGGATTTCGGCGTCCATGTCGCCTACGTTGTCCGTAGGCACGAAGGCCAGGTTGTAGGAAGTGGGTATGCCCTGAAAATCGTTGATGGTCTCCAGTTCGTCGGCGGGAATGATTTGCCGGATACGGTCCTCCACCCGCATCAACAGGTGCTCGGTATCTTCCAGTCGAGTGCCGGTGGGAGCGCGAAAGTGCAGCTTCATCAGTCCGGCGTCCACACTGGGGAAAAAATCGGTCCCGATCACCAGGGGCAGCGCGGCGCTGATGAGCAGGAGCAGGCCGAATACAGCTAGTGTATAGACCCGATGATGCAGCACTACCTGCAGCAGGCCGACATACATCTCCTGCAGCTTCTGCAATCCCTTTTCCCGCCATCGGTTCAGGGTGGCGTACAAGCCGGCACCGTCCTCGCTATAGTCCTCGTACTGGGGCCCGGCCACGTGATGCGCGGTGAATAACTGGCGTGAGAGCGTGGCCACCAGGGTGCGGGAAAGCAGGTAGGAAGCCAGCATGGCCAGCACCACCGCCAGCGCCATAGGAGTGAACAGATATTTGGCCGCGCCCGAAAGCAGCACCACCGGGAAGAACACAATGCAGATGGCCAGCGTGGCCACGATGGCGGGCACGGCGATTTCGTTGGAGGCGTCGAGGATGGCGGGCGTCAGAGGCTTTCCCATCTCCAGATGACGGTCAATGCTCTCCACCGCCACCGTGGCGTCGTCCACCAGCATGCCTACCGCCAGCGCCAGCCCACCCAAAGTCATGATATTGATGGTCTGGTTGCCCAGGTTCAACCCAATCAGAGCCGTCAGGATGGCCAGCGGGATGGAAGTGCACACCACGACCACGCTGCGCCAGCTGCCCAGGAAAACCAGGATCATGAGCGAAACCAGAATGGAGGCCAGGATGGCTTCGCGGATCACGCCCTTGATGGCGCCGCGAACAAACAGTGACTGGTCGAAATCAACCTTCAGCTCCATTCCTTGAGGCGCCACCGCCTTAATGGAGGGCAATGCGTCGCGGGTGGCGTCCACCACCGCCAGTGTGGAAGCATCGGCGTGCTTGAGAATGGCCAGATAGGTCGCCCGCTTGCCGTTCACGTGCACGATGCTGCGCTGCATGGCAAAACTGTCGGAAACCTGCGCCACCTCGCCGAGCAGCACCGGCGCGTGCCCCACCACTTTAATGGGTATGGACTTGAACCCCTCCACCGCCTCCGGGCTGGAGTTCATGAGCACGCTGTAGTCGGTGCGCCCGATTCGCGCCTCCCCCGCGGGTAAAATAACGTTCGAGGACTGGAGCGCGGCCACCACGTCACCCGGAGAAAGCCCCTTGGCCGCCAGCGCCTGCGGGTTGATGTCCACAATAATCTGCCGTTCCTTACCGCCGAAGGGCGCGGGAGTTGATAGCCCAGGAATGGTGAACAGGCGGACGCGAATAAAGTTCAGACCGTAGTCGTAGAGCTTCTGCTCGGGAATGGTGTTGCTGGAAACCGTGAGTTGCGCTACCGGAACATTGGAGGCATTGAACTGAATGACGTTGGGCGGCGTCATCCCCGGGGGCGTGATCCGCAGGATAGTGTTCGATACTGACGCAATCTGGGCTATGGCCGCGCCAATATCGGTGTTCGGCTCAAAATAAACCTTCAGGACTCCGATGCCCGGGATGGACTCCGATTCGATCCGCGAAATGCCATTCACGGTGGTGGAGTAGGCGCGCTCGCTGATCAGCACCACCCGGCGCTCCATATCTTCCGCCGACAAACCGGGATAATTCCAGACTACAATCACCACCGGGATGTTGATGACGGGAAATATGTCCACCACCATCCGGGAAATGGAGAGAATTCCCAGCAGAATGATGAGCAGGGAGGCAACCGCAACCGTGTATGGGCGCCGCAGGGCGGTACGGACAAGCCACATGAGATGGGTTCAGGCCGGCCTGAATGTCAGGCAACCTGAGATGATAACTGAACCGTTCCCGATGCAAAATGCCGATGTTCGCGGCAACCCGAAAAAAGGTTTCTCCTTTATTGCACCGCCCGCCGGCGAGTAGTAGACTTTAGCAACTTTATCTCACACCAGAAGCGGCGGCGACACGGCGCGCGCACCCGGTTCGCCCGCTATTTGGGATCTTCCAGCCTTGAGGTCCGGTTATGGCCAACCGTGGTGCGATACCACAATCGCTGCCCGCGCCGCAGAACAATTCTGTGCGCCCCCGGTCCCAGGCTTCCGCGGCCTCCCCGCAACCGGCTGCCCTCGCCCACAGCCTTCAAGTCCACCTGCAGGCCCTGGCGGATGAGATTCTTCTGCTGGCCCGCGGCGATGGTATCGCCATTGGCCTGGCGGAAAATAGCGACTTGTGCTGCCGCGCCGCCAGCGGTATCGCTCCGCCCGTGGGCACGCGCATTGATGCCCGTTCTGGCCTTACCGGCGCCTGCCTGAGTACCGGCACCTTGCTGCGCTGCGACGACAGTGAACAGGATGCGCGGGTAGACCGCCAGGTGTGCCGCGCTCTCGGCATTCGCGCCATGGTGTGTGTTCCTGTGAGCGTCGGCCAGGAAGTGGTGGGTATCTTCGAGATCTTTTCGTGCCGGCCCAACGCCTTCCTCAACCTGGATTCGGCCGCACTCCATGGGAAGGCGCAGGAAATCGCCAATTGTTTTACCGCGGAAGAAGCCCTGGCTCGCGCCGCCGTTACCAGCGCCGCCCAGCTGGGCACGGCCGGTGAGCTTCCCCGCTCCTGGACCCCGACGCCGCCTCCCGCTCGTCGCCGGGCGCGCTTACGCCTTTCCTCCAAGAGTTGGCAGGCAGTGCTGGGAACGCTGGTGCTCGCCTTAGGACTTTTCCTGCTGCTGCGCGCCCTGCGGGCAACAGGGCCCGCCGCCTCCGCCTGGATTAGGCCGCAACCAGCCTCCGCCGCCTCCAGCCTGGAACTGCCCCCGGCCGTCACCCGCCGGCTCGACCAGCCTGGGCCTCCACCGTCACGGGCTGCTTTCCGCTCCGCTACGGCGGGGCAGAAGCTCAGCGCGCCAAAGCCTTCGATTGTCGTGCCTTCCGGGCGTGCCAGTGCTCCTGAGGCGCCGCCGCAAGCTCCTCCGAGTCCCATCCTTGCCGCGCCGAATAGCGCCGATGTCTTGAGCAAGCTGGTGGGCTCCCTTCCGGCGGCACAACCGTCCTTGCCCGAAAATCTGCGCGTCTCCAGCGGTGTTCCGCAGCCTGTGCTCGTGCGCCGAGTAGAACCGCGGTATCCCGCCTTGGCCAAGCAAAGCGGAATCGAAGGAACGGTGGTGCTCGAGGCGCTGGTAACTAAAGACGGACAGGTGACGGCTTTGCGTGTAACCAGCGGTAATTCCTTGTTGGCGGCCTCCGCCCTGCGCGCAGTCAGCCAGTGGCGCTATCGGCCTTCAAGCCTTAACGGCGAACCCATCGAAGTGCCGGTCAAGATCACGCTCAAGTTTGAGCTCGGGCGGTAAGGCTTCAAAAGAAAACGCGGCTTCTGCTCCCGCAGGCCCGCTGGACCAGGTCTTCATCCCAGCAGCAGCAATAGCCGGCGGCTTCCAGGGCGGCCAGAATTTCCGGCGCGCGTCCCGGATCAAAGATCAGATAATCGCCCTGCCGACGGCTATAAACCCGCCGCCCTAATCTTCCGCAAATCAGCGGCGGCAGCCAGCGCAGCATGGCCTGCTCCGGACGTTCCGGCCAGTTTCCTTCGCTCAACCCGGGGACAGCGTTCACCTCAAAGGCATCATCGTCCAGCGGCATACGTTGTCCGGGCGCCAGGTTCGTGTATTCCTGCCACAAGCTTTCGCGTTCTTCGCGCGCGCCGCTCTGCGCATTTGCCTGGTAATAACGATCGAAAGAAGACCAGGCACCACATTCGGGAAAGGTGGTCAGCAGTTCCGGCAAGCGGTTCGCCGGCATCTTCAGCTTGAATTCACCCCACGTTCTGGCGGTCAATGCCTCGCCGATGGCGGCCAGTTCCTGGGCTTTCTCCCCAGGCACAAAAACCAGGTTGCTGCCGCCCAGGATGGAAGGAACCGCGCCAAAGACCAGGGTTTGTGGGCTAGAGTCCTCTCCTGGCTCGAAGCCGTCGGCGCGCTCCGCTTCGCCTTTGCCGGCACACTCTATCTGCGCCAGGTTTTCGCGCCGGCATTCCTCCGGGTCGCCACCAAAGGTAAATGCCGGTTCCTCAGCATCCAGGCCGATCGCGCTGGCATGAATCATGGCCTCGCCATAGCCTCGGCCAGACGCGTGGCTGATCAACTGTCCGTCCTTGAATTTGTAGATGTTCCAGTCTCCCGTTTCGCGATTGTGCAGCACGTCCACGTGGAAGGGGCCGCCTGACACCCAGGTGTACGTCAGCTTGCGGCAGGAACCTGCGTGGATGAAGGTTTCGAAACGCGGCCGGTATTCGACTACAAAGTTCCGCGAATCCGCCCAGGTGAGGCATGGCCGGCAGCCGGAGTATATGATTTTGCCTGGGAATCCAACCGCTTCCGGAGCCGCCGCTGCCAGGCGCAGGTCAAATGAGGTCAGTTGGCGGGGTATGTAGGCAGTGAAGTTGCCGTCCAGCGAAAACCGGGGTCGCAGAAGCATACAGGCGCTCTCCTTGGCATCAGGAGTTCGCCAAAATGGAAACGCCGCCTGCAGCAGGCGGCGATCTCGCAGGAGACTTTAGTTCGGAACTCGCGTCCCGCACATCGAGTGGAGTGCACTCGTGGCACCGCAGCGTCTCCTTGCCCGGTTGCCGGGCCCGGCACTGGGCCGAGCCGCTCCTGATGCGGCAAGAAGAATAGAGCAGAAGAAGTCGAGTGTCAACCGCACCGGGAAAAAACTTCACCACCTCAAGAGCAATCGCATGCCTGGTCAGGAAGAAGGTTGGCCGGGATTGTTCCCTACGCCGCCCGCTCTGCTCTTCCACGCTGCAGCAGTCGTCGAATTTCCGCCACCAGTTTCTCCGGTTCCTGCGGCTTGGGCAAGAGCAAGTCGGCGAAGGCCGATGCCTGCGCGGCTTCGGGATCGCCCGAGAACACCACCACCGGCAAGCCGGGCCGCATCCGCTTCACCTCCGGGCCCAACTCCACTTGGCCATCGGGCAGGTGGTAATCCATGATCACCAGGTCCACAGGCTGCTTTTGAAGCAGTTGCAACCCGGTCATGGCGGTGCTGGCGGCCAGCACCGAATAGCCGTGCTGCTCCAGGATGCGCGTCAGGGTAAGCAGCATGACTGCGTTGTCGTCCACGATGAGAATGCTTGGTTGGGCTGGCACGAAAAACCTCTTTTCGTGCGCGTTCCGTGACGATTTTGCGGGCAGCGCGCACCGAGCTGGGATTGCAAGGTGGGAGTCGAGACCCGGGGCTGGGGTTGCCTGCTGATACCATTAGATATCAATCGCAATCCCGAGGAGGGCGGACAGGGGCTCTCTTGGCTCAGGAGGACTGCCGTTGCATCTGGCGGTGCAGGCGGTCTGCTTTTCTACTCGTTCTTTGCAGCGCTCTTTTGGCGGCTCGGAGTCCGGCTTCCGTCTGCTTCATGTCCGATTTGAGGGTCCTGACCTGCCCCATCATTGCTTTCGCCTTCTTGCTGGTTTGTTCCGCCCGGCGGCTAAGATTCAGGGCACAATCCATCAGATCGCCCAGGCGGCTGACATCTTTCGTCATCCCCAAACCGATGCTCGGGACTATCCGGGGGATGTGAGAAAGCAACGTTTTTTCCTGCCCGTCCCTGCGGAGCGTCAGCAGCACGCTAACTCGGCCCGCCCAGGGTGGTCTGCGCGCCGAATGAGTGTCGCACATCGGCGCCGCGCACCCAGAAAATCACGTCTTCGGCGATGTTGGTAGCGTGGTCGGCTACCCGCTCCAGGTTGCGCGCGATCAGCAGCGCATCCAGAGCCTGCCGGGTGACGGCCGGATTCTGGTTCATAGTGCGCACCAGGGAAATAAAGGCCTCATCCCGCATTCGGTCTACCACGTTATCCATCTCTAGCACCGCTTGCGCCAGTTCGGCCTTGCCCTCAATGAATGATTCCAGGGCGCGCTGCACCATGGCCGAGGCAGCGCTCGCCATGCGAGGCACATCCACCGGCAGTTCCGCGGCGGGCAGTTCCATCATGTCCATCACCCGCTCCGCGATGTTCACCGCCTGGTCCCCCACCCGTTCCAAATCGGCATTGATTTTGACCACCGCCAGGATAAAGCGGAGATCGATGGCCATGGGTTGTTGCATGGCCAGAAGGTCGAGAGCGACCCCGTCTATCTCCCGTTCCGCGGCATTGATGAAGGATTCGTTCTCCAGCACGCGGTGGCACAGCGAGAGATCGCGTTCGCGGTAGGCCTGGCAGGCACGGTCCACCGCCTGCTCCGCCATGCCCCCCATCTTAAGCAGCTTTTCCCGCAGTTCATCCAGTCCTTGTTGGAATCGTGTGCGCATCAGCCAAACCTGCCTGTGATGTAATCTTCTGTACGCTTATCCGAAGGATTCGTAAAGATTCTTTCCGTTTTATCGAATTCGATGAGCCGTCCCAGCAGGAAAAATCCTGTGAACTCCGCCACTCGCGCTGCCTGCTGCATGTTGTGGGTCACAATCACGATGGTGTAATTCTCTTTCAGTTGGAAGATGAGGTCCTCGATCTTCCCCGTGGAAATGGGATCCAGGGCGGAAGCCGGTTCGTCCATCAGCAGTACGTTGGGCTCCACCGCCAGGGCTCGGGCGATGCACAGCCGCTGCTGCTGCCCGCCGGAAAGACTGGCTCCCGACTTTTTCTTCAGCGCGTCCTTCACTTCGTCCCACAGTGCGGCCATGCGCAAGGAGCGCTCCACAACTTCGTCCAGCTTGCCCTGGTCGCGGAACCCGTTGAGCTTCAGACCGGCTGCCACGTTGTCGTAAATGGACATGGCGGGAAACGGATTAGGTTTCTGGAACACCATTCCTACCTTTCGGCGCACCTGCACCGCCGGCGTGCCGCTGCCGTACACCTCCATGTCGCCGATACGGACCTTACCCGTCACCCGCGTCTCCGGCAGGGTCTCGTGCATTCGATTGAGGCAGCGCACAAAGGTTGATTTCCCGCAGCCGGAAGGACCGATGATGGCGGTGGCGTGGTTCGGGGCGATGTGCATGGCGATCTCGTGCAGCGCCTGCGTGGCTCCGAACCAGGCATTCAGACCTTCGACCTCGATGCCCACGCCCATGCCGGCTACGCCGTTCCCTTCATCATGCCGCGGCTGGCAATCAGCCGCACCACCGCTATGGTTCCCACAATCAGCACAATCAGCACCAGCGCTCCCGCCCAGGCTTGCCGATGCCACTCGTCGTAGGGCGAAATGGCGTAAACGAAAATCTGCAGCGGCAGGGCGGCGATGGGCTGGCTGATATTCGCGCTCCAGAACTGGCTGCCGAAGGCGGTGAACAGCAGAGGCGCGGTCTCCCCGGCTACGCGGGCGAAAGCCAGCATGATGCCGGTAATGATGCCGGCGGCGGCGGTGCGCAGCGTGATGGAAACCGTGGTACGCCAGCGTGAGATGCCCAGGCCCAGCGCCGCCTCCCGCACCGAACGCGGCACCAGCAGCAGCATCTCCTCCGTCGCCCGGGTAATGGTAGGAACCATCATGATGCCCAGGGCCACCCCCCCGGCCAGCGCGGAAAAGTGTTTCTGCTTCAGTACCACCAGGGAGTAGGCCACTATGCCGATCACAATCGAGGGAACTCCGTTGAGCACATCGGCGGTGAAGCGGATGGCGTCGCCAAAACGGTTCCGCCCGTACTCGGAAAGAAAAACTCCGGCGCCAATGCCCAGGGGAACGCCGATGGCGCTGGCAATGCCCAGGATCACCCCGGTGCCCAGAATGGCGTTGGCCATTCCGCCGCCCGGCACGCCCACCGGCTTGGGCGTCTGCGTCAGAAAGGTCCAACTGATGGAGCCCAGGCCGCGTTGCACCAGATAAATAAAAATTGCCGCCAGCGGCAGCAGCACCAGCAGCAGGGCGGCTAGTGCGAGAAACGTCGCGAGGTGATCCTTGAGGCGCCGGCGCCAGGAGATCCCGGCCGCCATTTGCAGTGCCATGTTATTGCGCATGCACCCTCGCCGGAAGGCCGCGGGTCACGCTCCACACCAGCAGGCGGGCGAGCGCGTTCACCACAATGGTTACCAGGAACAGAGCCAGCCCGATTTCCACCAGTGCGCTCAGGTAAAGGTTGCCGGTGGCTTCGGTAAATTCGTTGGCGATCACGCTGGCCATGGTGTAGCCCGGGGCCAGCAGCGATTTTGCAATTTCCGGACGATTGCCGATGACCATGGTTACGGCCATGGTTTCACCCAGGGCTCGGCCCAATCCCAAAATGACCGCACCCAGAATGCCGGCACGCGCGTTACGCAACACTCCCACCCGAATCATCTCCCAACGGGTGGCCCCCAAGGCCAGGGCGGCTTCGCGCTGGTTCCGCGGCACTGCATTCAGCACTTCTCGAGTCAGCGAAGAAATGATGGGCACCACCATGATGGCCAGCACCATCCCCGCAGCCAGCATGCCGATCCCATACGGCGGCCCTTCGAACAGCCCAGTCCAGCCCAGGTAGCGTATCAATCCGGGTTCGAGGTACAGGCGCAGGACGGGCACCAGCACAAAAATGGCCCACAATCCATAGATCACGCTGGGAATCGCCGCCAGCAGTTCCGTGGAGAACGACAGAATGCCGCGCAGCTCTTTCGGACACATTTCCGTAATGAACACGGCCACGCCCAGGCCCAGCGGGACCGCTATGACCAGAGCGACTATGGAGGAGACCACGGTGCCGTAAATGAAAGGCAGCGCTCCAAACACGTTATTGGCTGGGTCCCAAATCTGGCTGGTGAAGAACTTCCAGCCGAATTGGTGCAGCGACAGGGTGGAGTTGGCCACCAGTTCATAGAAGATGAGCCCCAGCACCACCGCCACGCTCAGCCCGCAGGCGATCATGGCATAGCGAAAGAGTTCATCAGCCATCCTGCTTCCGACCCGCACGCGCGCGCCAGACGGGCTGGGCGCACTCTGCGCCCGAGGTACAGGCGGAGTCTCCACGGGATTCGCTTCCCGGGGTTGCAGCCCGCGTGGCGTTAACCGTGGAATGCCCATGGAGTCCTGGCTTCACGTTAGCAAAGCTTTGTTACAGGAGTGTTACAGGAAAAATCGGGAGTCAGGGGTCAGGTGCCAGACCTCACGTGTTGGTATTAAAAGTTGGTGGTTTGTTAGCTGATTGTTAGCCACAAATTACCGCTGTTAATTCCCAAGTACCTGCACGCTGACTTCTGACTCCCGACTCCGGGTTACCGGCTGCTGGCTCCGGACAAAAAAAACAGGCGCCGGCTGGTTGGCCAGGCGCCTGTCCGGGCCCCTGCGTTAAAACGAAAACTCCATGTTGAGGAAAATGGCCTGCACGTCCGGTGGTACCGCATTGGCAATGCCGTTCGGGTTAGCCTTCGCCAGTTTCGAACTGAACTGCGCCAGATCGCTGGCCGGGTAAGTGAATTGGCTGTGCCGGTAGAACACATTCTGGCTGTCAACCGCAAAGCGCAGGTGCTTGCTGTAGGTGTAGTTGATACCGGCGATCAGGCGGTCAAAGTCAATGGGATCGCTGGGGATATTGGTATTAGGCTGGAAATACTCCCACATCCCAAAGAGGGTGAATTTTGAGTTTGGAATGTCGGCGTGACCGAAAACGTCAAACCCTTTCTGCCGGGTATGCGTGCCTGACAGGATGGCGGTGGCCAGGTCGGTCAGCCCGGCATACTGAGTGGTCCCCAAGCCGAATGCATCCTGAGGCCCGGCGCCGGAGAACAGATTCCCCAAGCTGAACGCGTTACGCCCGAAATCGTATTCCGCGGCCAGTTGGTAGCCATTGTGGGGGCTGGTGTAGTGAACCAAGCCAGCCATGCGCTCCACCACGTGGTTGGAGGTGTCTGCAGGAACGTTGCCGTAGCCGTAGTCCACGAAGCCGGTTATGCCAAGTCCTTCGTACTTGGAGGTGGCCCCGAAGGGATAGAAGGAAACCCGGGCCATTCCCGTCTTGGTTTCTGATTGGTTGAACTGGTGGAAGTTGGCGTCATTGAAGATCCCGATCTGGTAATCAATGTACTGCTTGCCGTTCACCTTGACTGGCCCGTTGATGGAGGCCCCGGTGTAGGTGGAACTCAAGCTGAGGTAGTTCCAGGGTACCAAGTTGACATAACGGTAGCCGTAGAGGCCCTCCTCCCAATCCACCAGAGGGTTCATCTGCTGGCCGAAGCGGATGTTGTCATCCTTGAAAGCCTCGCTATTTCGGAAGGCGTTCAACTCCGCGTAGCCATACTTGAGGCGCAAGGTCAGGTTCCCATCGGCCGAAGCCGGAACCGCGCTCACCTTGCCGACCTTGTCGTTGCTGGCGGTCGCGAACTGGCGATAGATGTTGGGAACTATCCGAAAGCTGATGAAGTCATTCGGGCTATAAACAAAGTTGAGATAGGTGCGGTTGACTTCAAAGGCGCTGTAATTGTCATTGCCCGCGCCGGCGAAGTTGGTCTGGGTCAGGAACTGCGGCCCGAAGCCGGTCTTGTAGTAATAGGCATAATCGGCATAAGCGAGGGCGCCAATCTTTACCTTACCGGCGGCCAGCTCAATCGAGTCACTCGCCTGCTGCTTCGGAGCGTTGCCTCCCGCTTGCCCCTCGGACACCTCGGCAATTTTTGGGGCCGAGGATGTGGAGGTGGCTGCGCCGGCCGGAATCATGGGCGAGGTGCTGGCTACCTGACCCAGATTGGGAGCTTGCCCCGGGCCCTGGCTGGATGCCTGCTTCGGCGGGAAAGCCTGGCTGCTGCCCGGATTCCCCTGCAGCTTCTGATTCAGCCGCTCCAGCATTTCCTGCTGCTGCTTGATCTGCTCCTGTTGGGCGGCAATCTGCTGTTGCTGCGCGGCCAGCGCCTCACGCAATTCCTTTACGTCTTTCGCTGTAAGGGGAGCCGGCGATTTGTTGTTTTCAGGTTCCGCTCCAGCCGAACTGTTGCTTTGCGCGAACATCAGCACGCACAACAGCGGTACCACTGCGCACCACCTCAGAACGGGCCTCATATTGATTTTTTCGCTCCTGTCGCTGATGGTTTCTTGAGATTGACTGCGCCAGAGTCGAACAATTCTAGTTCTCTCCTCAGCTGTAGTTCTAATTCCACAGAGTTACAGCGGTATTACGGGGACATGAATTTTTGGTTACAGCCTGTGCATGGAAAAATCGGCGCCTATTTGAGCGGAGCGCTGGCGGCAGTCATCTGCGAGAGCAGGGTCTGGTCCAGCGACGAAATCGAAGAAGGCAAGGGAGCGTAATCCAATCCCTGCGAGAGTTGCTGGCCGTCGGTCAGGATGTACTGCACGAAATCCTTTAACTCCTGCCGCTTGGCGCGGTCGCTGCCGTCTTTGGGGATGATGAGAAAGGTGAATCCGCTGATGGGGTAGGCGTCGGGCGCGGAAGCCGGTGGATCCACAATGGGCGTGCGTACATCCCTGGACAACTCAGCTTTGAAGGCGTCAATGGCCGCGGTGGTGCCAGCCGCGCTGGGCGCGACAAATTTTTCTGCCTTGTTTTCCATTTCCACCACCGGCAAGTGGTTCTGAGTGGCGTACGAAAGTTCCACGTATCCGATCGCTCCCGGCGTTTGCTTCACCACGCCGGTAACGCCCTCACTTCCCTTGCCACCCAATCCTACCGGCCAGTTCACGGAAATGCTGGCGCCCACCTTCTTTGCCCAATCCGGGTTTACCGCTGCCAGATAGGTCGTGAAGATACCGGTGGTGCCGCTGCCGTCGGAACGATGCACCACCGCAATCGCGGTCCCTGGCAGCTTCACGCCGGGATTGGCCTTGACGATGGCCTGATCGTGCCAATTTTTGATCGTTCCCAAATAAATGCCGGAGAGCGTCGCCGCCGTCAGCTTCAGCGGCTCTTTGAGGTCGGGCAGGTTGTAGGTGATGCATACCGGCCCGGCGCTTTCCGGAACCTGGATAACGGGCGGCATGTCTTTCAGTTTCGCGTCATCCAAGGCAACGTCGCTGGCGCCGAAATCCACCGTCCCGGCTTTCACCTGCTGAATGCCGGCGCCGCTACCGATGGATTGGTAGTTGATTTGCACATTGGGATGGACCTGCTGAAAATTGGCGGCCCAACGGCTCATGATGGGGTTAATAAAGGTGCTTCCTGCTCCCACCAGGCTGACCGTCTCATTGCCGCCGCCCTGCCCAGACTTCGATGTGCAACCGGCAGCGAATACGGCGAACGCAGCGAATACAACCCAGAACAGACGCGATTGCAGTTTCATTCTTCAGCTCTCCTCGAAACTCTCCACCGGCTTCCACCCGGACTAGCCCCGAAGCCACAGATGTGAATGCGTTTGCGGGTGTATGGCTGCAATCTAGAAGAAGCAGATTACGAGATTGTAAACACCAGGTTAAAAAACGGTTACAAATCGCCAACCCGCTGGGCCATTCCCGAACTTGGAATTAATGTGCAAATCGTGAACACCGGGCTGCGGCAACGGTTTGCGATTGCCTCCGGGAGTTCTTCTAAGTTGTAGGCACGGCGTGACTTGCAAGGGTTCGCGAGAAGTCGTCGTGTTGGCCACCCTCCTGCACGACGGAAGGGGTGGCACGCGCCCTCCAATTGCGTAGTATGCGGTTGCTGGCAGTCAGCCTGGCCGTCGCCATCTTTTGTCCAGTTCCGGCGCTTGCGGGGAAGAATTCCGGCCCCTCACAGGTGATGATGCTAGCTACGATGCCGCCAGTTTTCTCTCTACAGGCAGCTCAAGCCAGCGTGAACGGCGCTTCCGGAAACGTGCACACCCAAGCCGAAGGACGCGGGCGCCTGCTCATTCGGGGCCAACTGCGCGGCCACGGCGGAAGGGTGGTGGTGCGCATTCCGGTTTCTTTGGCCGCAAACACGCGCAGCTTCGTGGTGCGCTCACAGGGGCAAAGCCTGGCTTCCAACGCCACTATTTATTTGGCCGCTCCGGAAATGACCGCTCGACGGGCGCCTATGCGCGGCCAAACGTCCTTGGCGATGGGCTTTGCCAGAAATTACGGCCACGAATGCTTCATCCTCAATCAGCCCTTACACTCTGTGCTGGAAATTGTTTTCGAGAATCTTCCGGCGGGTCAGGCCAGCAATTTCAGCCTCGTCGTGAGCATGCGGGACCTGGGATACTGAACTTTATTTTTCTCTCGCCCTGGTGGCCCGCCGCAGCGTAACTAACACCTCGGTTGCCACTTCTTCGCGCATCGCCGTTACGGTCGCCGGACATGACACCACCTGGTAAGGCAGGGGATTGATAAAATCACCGAACGAAACCTGGATGGGATAAGTTCCAGCCCGCTTTTTCCGCAGGAGGAATTCGCCCGCGGCATTGGTCAAAAACACGTCGCCATCTACGCGAACCGCGGCGCCGGGAATCGCATTGCCACGCTCATCCACCACCCGCCCGCGGATGACGTACCTGGGCAGGCGATAACCGCTGGAGCCGTTCAGTCCGAAAAAGCGCGACGCGCCATAAAGCATGCTGCTGCCGGAAACGGAGTACCGGGTCTTCCCGTCCGGCCCCAGAAAGCTCTGGCCATCGAGTTCAATCCCCCCGAACGGCCGCAACTGCAGCGTGACCGCGATTCCCTGCTTGAAAGGCTGGATCAGAAAAGGCACGTACACCGTCTGATAATCAACTCCCAGGGTAAAGCGGTTGGAAAAATAACTGCCGCCAAAGGCGACCGTCGTCTGTCCCTGCGACGAACTGATGACCTGCAGCAGGCTGATGCGCGGCGATATCGTTTGCCTCAGAGTGCCGGAAAGCAGGCTGGAAACCTGCTTGTCCTCCTGGGAGCGGCTGCGGAAATAATTGATGCCGGTATCCAGCCAGTGCGTAATCGGCCGGTCAGCCCACAGCGCCTGCCCGGTCGTTTGTTTCCCTTCCAGAAAGGACTGGAACAGGCCGCCTCCCCAGCGCAGTTGCCGGAATTCGAATCCGCCCTGCAACTGGTCTACCCTGGCGCTCACGAAGGGCAGGCTGACCTGGTATTGCGGCTGCAGCAGGTTCTGGTGCCCGGCCACGAGCACGATGCTGCGCCGCGGCTTGATGGTGGCCAGGATATTTGCGCCCGTGTACTCGGAGTTCAGGGGCTGCTGCACCGTAACCCGGCGGAATCGGTCTCCCGCGCCGATATAGGCTGCCTTCAGCTCCAGCCAGCTTTGCTTCACCTCCAGACTGGCGGCGCCGTAACCCTGGTTGGAGCCGATTCCGCCGGCGGCGCCCAGCGCCACTCCCGGGTGCAATTCATATCTCAAACCGTTGATGGAAGTCTGCTGCTCAGAAAACACTTCGCGCGAGTAGAAGTGCAGGCGGTCGGAAACCGCTTTGTCCACGAACAGCATGCCCGCGGGTGTCTCCGCGGTGGCCGCCTGGAAGAAGGGCGTGCCCCCGCCCAGCGCGGTGGCTCCGCCGAAGAGCATCACGTCATAGCCTTGGCGGTGGGTGCTGAATGAGGCTCCGCGCGCCAACAGAAACTGGTCGGTGTTGAAAATATCGGTGGGCAGATCCAGGGTGATGGGCTCGTCACCCAGGCTCAAAGTTCCGCTGCGCAGTTTGGCGGAGGCGCGAGTGCCCAGCAGGAAGTTTCCGCCCAGGTCGCCCGCCCCCAGGTATCCCTGATAATTGCCGCTCTGCACCTGGAGGGATGCGCCGTTGGCATCATAGAAATCAGAGGATCCCCCGCCCACCGTCACCAGTTGGGCGTGGCACGGCGGCGCGCAGCCCAGCCATAGCAGCCACGCGGCGGCCGCCAGGGCGAGCGAAGTGGGGAGCTTGCACATGTCCTTCTGCCAGCATCACGGGGCGGCGCTCTGGACCTCCGTTTCCATCGTGAAACGGTCGAAATGCAGCACTACTTTGCTGGGCACGCTCGCCGACTGCCAGGGAATTTCCACCTGTCGTTCGCTGTTGGGAAATAGCGGAAACCCGCTTTCGCTGGCCTTACTCTTCCGGGCTTGCACATCCGTTTCCAGTACCCGCCCGAACGTGTCTCCCGAATTGGCCACGCGAATGACTATTTTCTTCCCTTGTGGCAGGTATTGCGCCCGCACAATTTTGAGCTCCGCCTTCTGCAAACGTTGCTTAGGCAGCAGGTAAATGGTGTGCGGCAGCTGCACCTGGATCATGAATCCCTGCGGAGTGCGCTGATGGAATCCAGAAAAGGCCGCATACAGCACGCACCACGCCGGCAGCCTATCCGACCAGGCCTGATAAAACACGTAATGGCTCTGCCGAGGCGGAATGCGAAACGACATTTCGGAAAGCTTCAGTTGAATGCCGCTATCCAACGGACGGTAGGAAATTGTGCCAATATCGGAAACCGTGAAGCTTCTCGCCTCCAAGGTCACGTCCAAGGGCTGCAACGAATCGTTGTAGTACTCGATTTTGCCGCTGGCCTTTTTTCCCGGAGCCTTGACGATGTTTTCATCAATCAGCGGCCGCACCGTCTGCGCCGGCAATGCCGCGCTCAGGCAAACTGCCAGGCATAGTCCCGCCCACAATCCACTCACTGCCTTTCTCCATCTTCTCCCTGCCGTCGCCTGGGGAACCATTTTCCTGCCTTTGCCTGGTTGGGATTTACGGCGTTGTCTGCGCCTGAATGTTAAGAACGCCAGTGTAGGTGTCCGCCGGTAACTGGGGCACCACAGTGGTGTCAATCTGGTAATTCAGCGTGTCCGTGCGTGTGCCGATGACGTTGCTGTTGCCGGTGATGGTGGTGGTTCCGATCTGCAGGCCGGAAGCCGCTCCGTTAAACGGGCTCAGGTTACTGCAAGGGTTGAAGAGCCCCACCCCATTGACCTGGATCTTCACCGCCGACGAAGGAATGGTGAAGGTATTGCCCGCGGTCACCGGATTCAGGGCCGCGGTGGCGCTGGTGAAATAGGCCCAGATGGCAATGTTATTTCTGCCCGGTTTCAGCGACCAGGCAGTGGTGACCGTGGAACTGCTGCTGCCGGTATTGGCGGCGGTGTTCGGCGCCAGCGTGAAATTGATGCTGGTGCCCGAGGTAACCGTGACGGTAAGCGACTCATTCAGGGTGGCATTGAGCGCTACCGTGGCGATATTCGAGTTGGCCGGCCCGGCAGCGGCGCTGGAGGACGGCAGCAACACGAGAGCCACACAAATAAAGGCAAAGCTCCGCATGGGTGCCTTCATTTTTTCTTTCCTTGCCTGGAACGGCGAAACAACCTATTCGCCTGGGTCGTCCAATCCTGGGACAATGTCCAAATTTGGGACGCGAACTCAGTATTCGCAGCCGGCAGGTAATTCGTCGAGATTACGAACGTCATCTCGCGCCCTCATGTCACCAGCCTGGTCACCCCCCCGGCATGGACACTTCGCGCATTTGAAAATCCAGAATGGTCACTGCGGCGCGGCCGCCGGCACCGGCAAGGACTTGTTTATCCAGACCTCGCCACCCTATGCGTCGCGGCGATGGAGTGAGGTTTTTAGATGCACTCGGCAGGTCCTTCCTTTATGGAAGAATTGTCGCCCGGACCACGGGCGTAAGATCTATACTCCGCCTCCGAGGCGTTTCCTGATGCAGATGCACAGTTTTGGGCTATTTCTCGCCGCGGCTCTGGTGCTGGCCATCACTCCCGGCCCGGGCATTTTCTATGTACTCACCCGCACTTTGGCCGGCGGCCGACGCGATGGTATCCTCTCCGCCGGTGGAACCCTGCTGGGGGGCATGGTTCACGTTTTCGCCGCCGCCCTGGGAGTTTCAGCGATTTTGGCTGCCTCCGCCCTGGCCTTTGCCGTGGTGAAGTATGCCGGCGCCGCCTATCTGGTTTACCTCGGCATTCGCATGATCCGCTCGCGCGCGCTCAGCCTGGACCTGAGCAAAGCGTCCATGCTCAAGGCTTCGGGGACCTTCCGCCAGGGAATCGCCACTGAAGTTTTGAACCCGAAAACCGCGCTCTTTTTCCTCTCCTTCATTCCCCAGTTTATCCACCCTGAACGCGGGCACGTTTTCGCGCAGTTCGTTACCTTGGGCCTCATTTCCGTGACCCTGAACACTTCAGCGGATATTGGGGTGGCGTTTCTAGCGGGCACGCTGGGCGGGAAGCTAAAGCAGAACACGCGTCTGATCGGGCGCCAGCGCCTGGTTTCGGGCTTGGCCATGATCGGCCTGGGAGTTTATGTCGCCGCGGCCGGCGACGCCAAGTAACGCCAGCGACTTTGTCGCACGAAAGCCGATGAAGCCGGGGTCTGCGGCGTGAGCCGGGGAATGCAGCCTTTCGGCTGTCTATCGAATCAGGCCGCTTGGGCCTGGCTCCCAGCCCGGCGCTCCCGCAGCAGCAACTCGAGGTGCTTGCCCAGCGCCAGTTCCATGTCGGCCTTCGCCTGCGCGAAGCTGTCCGCGCGGATAAAAATAGCTATTTCTTCAACGCTGCCGTTCCAGCCCTCGTCGTCGAGCCAGAACTTGCATTCAATGCTGAGGCAGGGAGTCACTCTGAGCGCGACAGCGTGATTCGGCATGTGCTGCCCTCGAAAGAATATTCACGCTGCATTATGCCATAGCTGATTGCCACAAAGGGGGGATAGGCGCAAATGGGGTAGAGACTATCGTCCGACTGCTTCCACCTGGCATGCCGGGCGAGCCGGATCAGGGAAATTATCAACCATATTTGCTGGCATTAGATAGCACCTGGACAATGCTGGACCTGCCCGGCCGCAGCAAAAAGCTAAACCATCACTTTCCGACTAGGCATCTCATGCCACTGCAAGTTGCGTCCAGTTAGATATATACAGACTGCGACATATCCCCCGATCGTGCCATTCCCAAACCTGCCCCCATGCCTGAAAATTAGGACAAATGAGCAGCACAAGTATTGCAACCAGGCAGGAAATGCCCAGGCTCGTTATCGCCACGGCCCCGGTCACCGTCCATGAAAGCCTGCTACATCGTTTTGAACCCCCTTCCATTCCGTCGCGCCTGCTTGAATTCATGTCCAAGCCCTGGGTGGACAAAGCCATTGCGGTTGCGGTCTCATTCCCTGCTTTCTGGGTCGCTTATGGTTGCTACCAGGCGGGCCTGATGGACCTTCCCCGGGCCCTGTTCTTCGCCCAAGCGTCGTTATTCGTCGTCACCATGCTCATACGCCGGAATCCGGTGCGCGTTTCCGCCAATCCCTGGTTCTGGTTGGTGGCTTCGATCAACAGCTACTACAACCTGCTGACCGCCGGCTTGCTGCGCGGCGGAATGCGCGTAGCTCCCGCCCCCTTCATCAACAGCCTGGCTATACTCGGCATTTGGATTGCCATTGTTGCGCGGCTTAGTCTAGGGCGAAATATAGGCTTAGTCCCGGCTCAGCGTGAAATCGTGACCGGTGGAATGTACCGCTACGTGCGCCATCCCATATATTCTTCTTACTTTCTGGCGGCAATCGGTTGGGGATTATCCTGCTGGTCGTTCACCAACGCACTGGTCATTGGCATTGGGTGCGCCATGTACGTCATCAAAACCCTGATGGAAGAATCTTTTCTGTCCACCGACCCCGCCTACGCCGCCTATATGAGAAAAGTCCGCTGGCGCTGGTTTCCCGGCCTGGCGTAGTTGCCGAAACGGGGGAATCTGGAAGGTCAAAACTCTGGTGAGCGCGGCAGGACTCGAACCTGCGACCCATGCCTTAAAAG
>DATEJK010000043.1:0-15060 GCA_035278025.1 Terriglobales bacterium
TTAGCCGCAATGCCGCCGGCCGTCTTGTGCCCATCTCCGTCAACGGCAAGGATCAGCGGCCTTACCAGGGCGCCAACCAGGATGATCCGCAAGGCTACAAGGCGGCTCCGCCCGTCCGCTCTTGCGCGCAATATCCGGAGAACGGCGACAAACGCGTCCCTGATCTGGAGACGGCGCTGCGCAAATGTGGCCTGCGCAACGGCATGGTCATCTCCAGCCATCATCACCTGCGCGATGGCGACCGGGTGGCGGTCATGGCCCTGGAGGCCGCCGGCAGGCTGGGCGCGAAGGACCTGATGTGGTTTCCCAGCGCATCGTTTCCCTCGCAGTCAGCAGTGGTGGATTTGATGGAAAAGGGCGTTGTCCACCACATTGAAGGCAGCATGAACGGGCCGCTGGGCGATTACACCAGCCAGGGCAAGATGCGCGGCGTGGGCGTGCTGCGTTCGCACGGCGGGCGCTGGCAGGCCATTCAGGATGGCGAGGTTCACATTGATATTGCGGTCATCGCCGCCCCTACCGCCGATCCCTTCGGCAATGCCGACGGCTCCCACGGCAAATCCGCCTGCGGTTCCCTCGGCTTTGCTCTGGCCGATTCCATGTACGCCGATCACGTCATCGTGGTCACCGACAACCTGGTGCCCTTCCCCTGCGTGCCCTGGCAGATTCAGGGCAACACGGTGGATTATGTGGTGGAAGTGGATTCTATCGGCGACCCCAGCAAGATCGTTTCCGGGACTACCCAGATTACGCGCAGTCCCGACCGGCTGCGCATCGCCGAATTCGTGGCTCGCTTTCTGCGCGATGCCGGCATCATGCGCAACGGCTTCTCCTTCCAGGCCGGCGCCGGCGGCATCGCCCTGGCCTTTGTGGATTACCTGCGCCGCATGATGAGGGAAGATGGCGTCAAGGCGCGCTTCGTGCGCGGCGGCTCCACCTGCTATCTGGTGGAGATGCTGCAGGAAGGCTTGACCGACTACATTCTCGATGGCCAGACCTTCGACCTCGATGGCGTGCGCTCCATCGCCGCCGATCCCCGCCACGTGGCCACCTCGCCCTTCACTTCCTACAACTTTCACGGCAAGGGCAACTTTGCCTCGCTGGTGGATGCGGTGGTGCTGGGCGCCACGGAAGTTGACGTTAACTTTAACGCCAACGTGGTCACGCATTCCGATGGCCGCCTGCTGCACGGCATTGGCGGGTGGCAGAACTGCCTGTTTGCCGGCTGCAGCATTCTCGCCGTGCCTTCCTTCCGCGACCGCATCCCTGTGATTGTGGACGAAGTGACCACCATCACCGGCACCGGCGAAATGGTTGATGTAATCGCCACCGAACGTGGCATCGCCATCAACCCGCGCCGCCAGGACCTGCTCGACGCCGTCAAAGGGTCCCGCCTGCCCATTCGCCCCCTTCAAGACATCAAGGCGGAAGTGGAGAAGATCTGCGGCGGCAAGCCCGCCCGGCCGCGCTTCAGCGAGCGCCCGGTGGCCATCGTGAAGTGGGTGGATGGGTCGGTGCTGGACACGGTGTGGCAGCTGGCCTGAAAAGCCGATTCACGACGGAGACACGGGGGCGCAGAGGAATTGATGCTTGGAGATGAAGGCTGAAACCAGTTCACCAGTGCCAAATCGTTTGATCGTAAACCATTCCATCATCAGTTGCTTTTTCTCTGCGTCTCTTTGCCTCAGTGGCGGATGTGATTTCAAAACCGGAACAGATACGAAAGCTTGACGAAGAACTGCCGGCCATCATTGAGATACCGTCCACGGGTGCGCAATAAATTTCCGTTTACGTCGTAACCCAGCGGCGAAGCCAGGTTCTGCAGGTCACTGTTATAACCCACATAAATCGCGGTGCTGGGGTGTACCAGGTAGGTGATGAGGAAATCGGCATTGAACTGTTTGCTGCCCGGCAACGAGGTGAAGCGAGGGTTCGTTAGCACGGTCGTGTACTGTGGGATCAGCCGCAGCGACAGAGCGCGCGTGATCTGGTAGTTCCACTCCGAGCGGATCACGTGGTTGGTAAAGGCGCTCATTCCCGTGGAGCGGTCCACCAGGCGGTTGAGCAGATAGGTGTTGTCAATCTTCAAACTTCGGCTAGGATGCAGCGTCATCTCCAGTTGCACGATGTCGTTGTTGTCGAGAATGGGCGCGTGATTGGCCGGCGTATCGTAATTGACGCCGGTACCGCGCCCGTACCACACGTCCATAGTGAACCAGCGGAAATACTGGGTTGAAACGCCGCCGCCGGCCAGATGCTGGTTATAGCTCGCCACCGCCGGCAGGGTGGAGAAATCCACTGGCCGCAACTGCTCCGGGTAGCTGGCATAGGGCATCAGGCTTACATACGTTTGGCCTTTGAACTGGAAGGTCAGGTGGGGTTCGTAGGCGCCGTCCAGAAACGTTCCGTCGTGCCCGTAGATGCGGTTAAAGAACAGCTCCGGCCCCCAGGCCAGCAGGAAACTCCCCTCCGGCCGGAACTGGTATCTGGCCGCCTGCCGGATCTCGCGCATGTCCACCCGCGGCACATATCCCGGCTCGCTGACAAAGTTGGGGCTGATGTCGTTGTATTGCAGCTCGTAATTAGTGTGCAGATCGTTATACTGCACGTCTCCCTTATAGGCCGGGCCCGCCTGATAGCTGCCATCGAGGTTGCGGGTTGAACTGGCCACCGCCTGCCCCAGAACGGTCCAGTTCTTGTCTAATTTCAGCTGCGTATCGAGTCCGCCCACGCGGTTGAAACTGCCGGCGAACTCGCGGTCGGTAAAAATGGCGCCCACGCTCGATTGCCTGGCGAGGTCGCGCTTGAGCCGGGCGATGCCGAAATAGGCGTCCCTGTGCGAGCTGGGATCGCCGTCGGCCACGTCGTAACCCGGCCCCCGGTCGTCCACCACGAACATGCCCAGCGAGTAGGGGCCCTGGCGTCCGGTGAGTCGTGTGCCAAACTGCGGGTCCTCAATGCGGCGGGTGAACACCAGGTCAATGGGAGTGGAGAAGTAATCGGCATTCTCCAGAAAAAACGGCCGCTTTTCCGGGAAGAAGACTTCGTAGCGCTGGTTGGTGGTGATTTGCGGCTGGTCGGATTCCACCTGGCTGAAGTCGGGGTTGGCGGTTACGTCCAGCACCAGGCTGTCGTGCACAATGAATTTGGAGTCCAGCCCGACCCGGCCCTGGTCGGCGGCTTCGAAGTAGGGCAGGGGATTGCGCGTGTCTACGGCTCGGAAGGAACGAAAGATGCCGTAGGGAATGAACTGCATGTTGCGCCCGGGCGAGATACCCTTCATCCCCCGCAGGGTTGCTTCCTGGTTGAGGCGCCCGTCCACCCGCCGCGTGATCGCCGGCCAGAACGTATTCTCGTTGGTCCGCGGAATGGTGCGGTTCAGTATGATCCCCCAGCTTTGCTCGGTATCGGAGGAGAAGCGCAGGCTCTTGAACGGAATCGCCATCAGCACCACGAAGCCCTGCGGTGTGAGCTTGCCCCTGGAGACCCAGACCGTGTCCCAGGAGGAATCGAAATTGCCAAAGTCGCCCTGCCCCTGCTCGGCATAGGTGCCGTCCCACTGCACGCCCAGAGCATTCGCCTGGAAGACATAGGCGCGGCGCTCGTCGTGGAAGGTGTCGAGCATGACCTCCACCGTGTCGTCGTCGAATATGTCTTCCCGGCGGGAAAGGCGTGCTCGGGTGCGCCGGGGCTGATTATCAAAGCAGACGAAAACGAAGTAGAGGTCCTTGCTGTCGTAGCCCAGGTACACCTCGGTGCGCTGGCTGGAGCGCACTCCGTCCTGAGGGTCGCGCTGGATGAATCTGGAAACTTTGACCATGCGCTGCGCCACTTCCCCACTCGCCTGCATGCCCAGGAAGTCCTCCAGCGCGGGGGGGCGCGACAGTCGGGGAATGGAAATGACCGGACGGGTGCGCTCCACCACGGCCGCAGCCGTTCGCGGATGATCGCGGGCGACGGCCGAGGGCATCCACAGCAGAGCGCTTCCCAGCACAAAAATGACGACGCGAGCTGGTAACAGGCGGGACAAGGCTCTCCTGGCTGAACGACATGGCCGGGAACGACACAGCGCACGGCCGAAGCGATCAGTGGCTCTTCTTCCGGTTAGCGAGCAAAATGCGGCTGCATTGTACCAATAGCCTCCCGCGTCAGCGGAAGTGGTCAGCCGGATTCTGGAATCCAGAACGCGGGCGGGAAGCTCTTTTGCGGGGGTTTGTGGCGCGGGCGCCCTCGCCCGCGACCGTTGACTCTGGCCAGTTAGTCACCAACGCTTGCACTTTCCTGCAATGGCCCACGTAAGCAAACGCGGCTCTCAGTGGGGCGACCCCCTCCTCAAAACAGCGAGCTTTGCCGGCGATTGGGCGAGATGCCGAAGTGCTCGTAGGCGAGCCGGGTCACGGTTCTGCCGCGCGGAGTCCGGTTCAGGAATCCAATTTGAATCAGGAAAGGCTCGTAGATTTCTTCGATGGCGTCCGGTTCCTCGGCCAGCGCCGCCGCCAGCGTGTTCACACCCACCGGGCCGCCCTGGTACTTCTCAATGATGGTGAGCAGCAGCTTACGGTCGATTTCATCGAAACCGTGCTGGTCCACCTCCAGCATGTGCAGGGCTTTCTGCGCCGTGGAGAGGTCAATGTGCCCGCGGCCGCGCACCTGGGCGAAGTCGCGCACACGCCGCAGCAGGCGGTTGGCAATGCGCGGCGTGCCCCGCGCCCGGCTGGCGATTTCATGGGCCCCGTCGTCGTCAACCTTTACTCCCAGGATTTCCGCCGAGCGTTGCACGATGATTTTCAGCTCCGCGTCGGTATAGAACTCCAGCCGCAGCACGATCCCGAAGCGCGAACGCAGGGGCGCCGAGAGCAGGCCCGCGCGCGTGGTGGCGCCCACAAAGGTGAACGGTTTCACCTCCATGGTGTGGGTGCGCGCCGAGGGTCCCTGCCCGATGATGATGTCCAGCTTGTAATCCTCCAGCGCCGAGTACAGCAGTTCTTCCAGTTGGGCCTGCAGGCGGTGGATTTCGTCAATGAACAGCAGTTGCCGGTTCTGCAGGTTGGTGAGGACGGCGGTCAGGTCGCCCTTGATCTGCAGCGCCGGACCCGAGGTCTGCTGGAAGGGCACCCCCAGTTCGTTGGCGATGATGGTGGCCAGGGTGGTTTTGCCCAGCCCGGGCGGGCCATAGAGCAGTACGTGGTCGAGGGCATCGCCTCGCGACTTGGCCGCTTCGATGGCCACGGCCAGGTTTTCCTTGACCTTGCACTGGCCGATGAACTCCTGCAGACGCCGGGGCCGCAGCTTCAGCTCGAAGGAACTGTCGTCCTCCACCGCCGCGGCAGAGACCAGCCGCTGCTTCAGCTCTGGATTTTCAATGGGAGACACTCTGGCCGCGAGTGTAAGACGAAAATGAGGCGAAGGCAATCCGGTTTTCGCTGCCGAGTTCGCAGAGGCAAATTACCGCCCACACCTGTCATCCTGACCGAGGATGCGCCACACAGAAGCGCATCCGAGTGCAAGGACCTGGCGTTTGCTCCAGCGGATACAGCAGCTGCAAGGAGTTCTTCTGCGCCGACCGATTTGCAAGCCAATCGGCCGGCTGCTCAGGATGACAGGGGGGAAAAGGTGTACTCGCGCATCCAGTGCATCGTAACAAGGCAGTTTCTCCCCACTTTTCCACCGCTGGACACAATCGGTCACAATAAGAAGTTTGTCACAATACAGAGCCACCAATGTCCAACCCCGGCGATTTCGCGTACACAGTCAAGCAGCAGGCGGACATCGTCCGCATCGTGGGCGAGTACGTCAAGCTGAAGAAGGCCGGGGCACAGAACTACGCAGGCCTTTGCCCTTTCCATCAGGAGAAAACACCGTCATTCTCCGTGCACGCCACCCGTCAGTTCTACCACTGCTTTGGCTGCGGGGCTTCCGGCGACGTCTTCAGCTTCGTGCAAAAGCTGGAAAATGTTACTTTCCCGGAAGCCGTCCGAGCGGTGGCGCAGAAGGTGGGCATTCCTCTGCCCAAGGTCTCCTACAACAGCCCTGCCGAAGCCGAAGAAGCCCGGAGCCGGGGCAAGTTGCTGCAAATGCACGAGCGCGCTACCGAGTTCTTTCGCGAGCAGTTACGCCGTCCCGAGGCCGCCCACGCCCGTGAATACCTGGCCGGCCGCGGCCTCGACCAGGAAATGATTGCCCGTTTCCGCATCGGATTTGCCCCGGAAAGAGGCTTCATCCTGCGGGACGTCTTAGGGGGGCAGTTCGACGAAGAGGCGCTGCGGGCGAGCGGATTGTTTTCCTGGAAAGAGCAGGAGCAGCCGACGGCTGACGGTCGACGGCCGGCGGCAAACCCTTCAGACGTCTCCAGAAGTGGGCTGTCGACCGTAGACCGTCGACCCTCGACGCTTTACTCCAAATTCCGCAACCGCATCATGTTTCCCATTGCCAATGAGTCCGGACGGGTGATCGCCTTCACCGGGCGCACCCTCTCCACCGATGAAAAGGCCGGCCCCAAGTACCTGAATTCGCCGGAAACGGCCATCTACTCCAAGTCGCGCGTACTCTTCAACCTGGATCTGGCCAAGGAGGCCATCCGCAAACTCGATTACGCCATTCTGGTGGAAGGGCAGATGGACTGCATCTCCGTCTTTGCCGCCGGCTTCCACAACGTGGTTGCCAGTTCCGGCACCGCGTTTACCGAACTGCATGCCAAACTGCTGGGCCGCTTCAGCAAGAACGCGGTGGTCAATTTCGACCCCGATACCGCCGGCGCCAGCGCCACCGAGCGCACCCTCGGCCTGCTGGTCTCCGAGGAATTCCAGATCAAAGTGCTGACCCTGGAGCCGGGCTTCGATCCTGACTTGTATATCCACCGCAAGGGTAAGCAGGCCTACGAAGGTGCGCTGAGGAACGCCCAGAACTACTTTGACTACTTGATCGAGCGCGCCCGCAGCCAGTTTCCGGTGCGCAGCCCGGAAGGCAAGGTGAAGGCGGTCAACTTCCTGCTTCCCCATGTGCAGAGGGTGCCCAGCCGCATTGTTCGCGACGAGCTGGCCCGGGAAATTGCGCAGAAACTGGGCATTGACTCCACCGTGCTCAGCCAGGAGCTGCGCCATGCCGCGACAAAGCGGTCGGCAGCCCAGCTCAAGGCTCCGGCGGAGGCCCAAGTCACCCAGGCCGAGCGCATCCTGATCCGTGCTCTGGCTTCGGCCGGCCAGGTCCAGAGAGAAGAAGGCCGCATTTCCGCCCGCGACGGGGTGGATAAGGAGTTCGACCCCTCCCGGCAGGCCCAGTTCGCCCTCAGCAGCGAGCGCCTGCACGACGGTTTAGCCACGGAGGGCCTGCTGGACGCGCTACTTCAGGCCGATCTGGCTGAAACCGGCGCCGATCCCCTGTCCCTCCCTCTGCCCGAAGCCGACCATCGCCGGCTGGCCGCCACTCTCATACACGAGGACGAGGAACTTACCCCGGAGCTCCTGGAAGGCGCCATCGAGGCCCTGCGTCGGCGACATTTGCAGCGCCGCCAGCGTCAAATTCAGGTACAGATCGCAGAAGCGGAGCGGCGCCAGGACAGCGCCGTCCTCGGCCAGCTCCTGCGGGAGAAGTTGGAACTGGACCGCTCGCTTTCAGGAGTAGCGGCCCGGAATAGTGCTGTTGGGGCTAGGGAATTTTCCGAACGACAAGGGAAGGGGGTAGACCCTTAACTTGTTACCCCTCATACCTTTGGTCCAACTGGTGGCGGCACAAGGGGTTTCCGGCTCGGGAAAGGGGGCTTTTTATCCCGGTCGCGCAGAAACCGAACAGCTGTTTGCGTCATCTAACATATTGACTTTATTAGCTTCCCTAAATTCGAGGACGAAGGGTAGCGCAGCAGGCATTGTTGTGGCCTGGCAGCTGTGCTAAACTTCGTAGGTTTCTGCCGGCGCTAAACCCGCAGTGCAAACATCCCACCTCGAAAGGAAGCTGCGCCGTCCGCTCCCGTGCCGGGCGTCGACAGAGGGGTAGACCGTTTTGGCTCTTGAAGACAAGTTTGACGATATCAAAAAGCTGATTGATGTGGGCAAGGAAAAGGGTTACCTCACTTACAGTGAGGTGAACGACCTGATTCCTCACGATGTCCACTCGCCTGAGGACCTGGATGACCTGCTGACCACCATTGGCACGCAGGGCATTGATGTTCTCGAGGGCCCCGCCAAAATGCCCTCCGCCGGCCTGGACAAGACCGACGACATGGAGGTGGGAGAGGACGTCGAGCTCGACCTCACTCCGGGCGCGCTGGAAAAGACCAACGACCCGGTGCGGATGTACCTGCGCGAGATGGGCACGGTGCCGCTGCTCACCCGCGAAGGCGAAGTGGAAATCGCTAAGCGCATTGAGCGCGGGCAAAACCGCGTGCTTAAGGCACTTTCCCGCTCTCCCATCGTGATCCGGGAAATCCTCGCCCTGGGCGACGACCTGCGCCGGGGCGTGCGCTCCATCAAGGAAATCGTCACCTTCGACGAGGAAGAGATTACCGACGAGGTCCTGGAAAACCGCCTCAAGGACATGGTCGGGCGCATTGACGAGGTAGCCAAGCACTACAAGAAAGTCAATCAGCTGCTGGAAAAGTTTCAGGCCATCAACAGCAAGAAGCGGCCCAAGGATTACCGTCGGTATCGCTGGCATTTGGCGCGGGAAGTGGTGCGCATGTCGCGCGCCATGCGCAACCTGGGCGTCACCAATATCGAGCGCAAGCGCCTGATTGACCGGGTCAACAAGACGGTGGATTCGCTGCGCTCTCTGGAGCGCCAGGTCAACAACCTGGAGAAGAAGGCGGAGGCCACCCGCAGCGACGACCAGAAGAAGGAATTCCGCCGGCAGGCGCGGCAGCTGCGCTCCGACATGGAGAAGCTGGAGGCTGAATCCGGCGTCAGCTACCAGGAACTGAAGCGCACGCAGCGGGAAATCATCCAGGGCGATATTGACGCCGACCAGGCCAAGCGCGAGCTCATCGAAGCCAACCTGCGCCTGGTGGTTTCCATTGCCAAGAAGTACACCAACCGCGGCCTGCAGTTCCTCGACCTGATTCAGGAGGGCAACATCGGCCTGATGAAGGCGGTGGACAAGTTTGAATACCGCCGCGGCTACAAATTTTCTACGTACGCCACGTGGTGGATCCGGCAGGCGATTACGCGCGCCATTGCCGACCAGGCACGCACCATCCGCATTCCGGTGCACATGATCGAGACCATCAATAAGCTGATCCGCACCTCGCGGCAGCTGGTGCAGGAACTGGGGCGGGAGCCGACGTCGGAAGAAATCGCCAAACGCATGGACATTCCCGTGGCCAAGGTGCGCAAGGTGCTAAAGATCGCGCAGGAGCCCATCTCGCTGGAGACGCCCATCGGTGAAGAAGAAGATTCGCACCTGGGCGACTTCATCGAGGACCGCGCCGTGGTTTCGCCTTCGGACGCCGTCATCAACGTCAACCTGAAGGAGCAGACGGCGCAGGTGCTGCGCACCCTGACCGCGCGCGAGGAGAAGGTCATCAAGATGCGCTTCGGCCTGGAGGATGGCAGCGAACACACGCTGGAGGAAGTAGGCCAGTCGTTTGCCGTCACCCGCGAGCGCATCCGCCAGATTGAAGCCAAGGCGCTGCGCAAGCTGCGCCATCCTTCGCGCTCGCGCAAGCTGCGCGCCTTCATGGATGGGGTGCACGACTAGGCTTTCGTGGCGCCCTCGCGCGCGAACCGCTTTTCACCACGGAGCCACGGAGGGATTCATCGCTGCGGATGAACGCCGATCAACACGGATAATCATTTCAGAAAGAGGCCGCAGGTCCCCCAATCTGCGGCCTTTTAATTTTTGAGCGATAACTTTCTTACTGTCATCCTGAGCGAAGCCGGCCGATTCGCTCGCGAATGGGCCGGCGGAGCCGAAGGACCTTGCGCTCTTCCGCGGCGAAACACAAGGTCCTTCGACTCGGATGCGCATTGGTATGCTGCATCCTCGCTCAGAATGACAGGGTTGAATTTTGCCGGTGAACGGACATGACGCAAATGCCTTGATCTGCGTTTTTCCCTGGAAGTGAACTTCTCTGTGCCTCCGTGTCTCCGTGCTCAATAAAACAAATATGGCCCGGGCCAGCCACCCGGGCCATATTGTTTGGGTGAAACGTCCTGCGGCACGCCGGCGGGGCCGTCACCGCACCGATGTGCTGTCCGCGTTGGGCCAAGTTTCTCCTGGGCGCTCGCGCGCTCAGGCGTACGCTGCATCTCCGGCATTCGCAGCGGATGCCGAAGGCCTCGTACTCGTCCGCGGGTTACCAGCCCGCGGGCCGCTCTGCCAGCCGTCCAGTCCCGTTTCCAGGACTTCAGGAGCCGCAACGCCCGGGTCCAAAATGAACCCTCCGGCAATTCAACCCTCGTGGAACCGCCGGGAACCGCTGGCTTTCTGCGACGCTCTGGCTCAACGCTCAGGACATCTCACGTCTGCATTGCCAGCACTTTGCCTGAGCCCTAACCGGCCTTCAATAGGAATCCCCTGCCCCTTTGTGCAGAACCTGTGGGTTTGTAAAGTTTATTGTGGATGCTTGCGGAAAACCTCAGCAGGTGACCCCAATCACCGACACTTCGCCTCTTGTCTGCGAGTATTGACGAATCCAGCGCGAGAATCCAGAAGTCGCGAGGTGTGCGATGCCTCAGTGCCCGGATTGCGATTGCATCAGAATCTTTTCCGATCCTCCCGAGGGGAACGGCAAGTGTTCGGTTTGCCACGGCAGCGGACTGGGAGAATTTCCAGACACCGCCATGGTAGAAATACTGAGCGGCGAACGACCAGCTTGTGAGGAGTGCTGCGGCTCGGGCAAATGCCAGACCTGCACAGGGACGGGCGTAATTGAGGAGCATGAGATCAGAATTGCAGCCTAGCTCCAGGATTAGACTCTGCCCCGCCCCCGGGGCCGGATGGCCAGAGCTGATTTCGGCCCCGCAGTGCGAGTAGGTGGTTCAGCGGCCAGGGCCGGCAAACCATTCCACCCGCACACGGCTGAGTTCCTTCTTTACTTTTTCCACCCGTTTCGCCGCCTCGCTCTCTGACTCGTATCCCGCCTCAATGGCGAAGTGCGTAGCCTGGGGCAGGCGCAGCTTTTCACTTTTCAGGTGCCGGCGCAGTTTGGCCGCACTACCCACGTAGAGAGGGTTCTCCACCTGGAAAAGGACATAAACCCCGGCCTCTTCGGGGACGCTCGCGATTTCGCGCTGGGTGAAAGGATGCAGCTCGTGAAGGGCCATCACCACCATGGTACCAGCACGACGGGAGCAGGCCAGCAGCTTGCCATGCAAATATGCGCCCCTTTCGGCTATCAAATCATGTCAAAATTCGTCTTCTTATGATGCGGGGCTCTTAAGCTCGGAGTGAGGAGGCACTATGAAACGCAGAGAATTCCTCATCGGCGCATCCTGCGGATTGGCGGCGTCGTGGGCCGGGGCCAAGGTACTGCCCATTGCAACCTCGTTCACCCTGCCACGCAAATTCAGCGCCGCCGATACAGTGCTGCTGGGCCAAACCGGCATCCGCACCAGCCGCCTGGCCATGGGCACCGGCACGGTTGGCTTCGGCCACCGCTCCAACCAGAGCGCTTTGGGGGTACAAGCCCTATCTCGGCTGCTGCTCAATGGCTATGACCATGGCCTGCGCTTTTTCGATACCGCCGACGCTTACGGCACCCATCTCCACGTGGCGGAAGCGCTCAAGCATGTGCCCCGCGACAAGGTTACGGTGCTCACCAAGTCCTGGTCGCGGGAACCGCAGGCCATCCGCGCCGACCTCGACCGATTCCGGCGGGAACTGGGTACGGACTACATTGACATTTTCCTGATGCATTGCTTGAGCGATTCCGACTGGACCACGCGCTACCGCGGCGTAATGGACGTGCTATCCGAGGCCAAAGAGAAGGGGATTATCCGCGCCCACGGCTGCTCCTGCCACACCATCGGCGCTTTGCGCGCGGCCGCGCAGTCGCCCTGGGTGGAGGTGGACCTGGCCCGCATGAATCCTATCGGGTCGCACATGGACGCCGACCCTCAGACGGTTTTGAGCCTGCTGCGTTCCATGAAAGCGGCGGGCAAGGCGGTCGTGGGCATGAAAATTCTCGGCCAGGGCGACCTTAGCACCCGCCAGGATGAGTCGCTGAAATACGCATTGTCGCTGGGTGTGCTCGACGCCTTCACCATCGGCGCCGAAAGCAAAGATCAGCAGGAAGACTTGATCCGCCGCATCTCGGCCGCCTGATCGCCCCCGGCGGATTCGAAGTTAGACGGCGGCGGGCCGATTGTTCGGCCCGCCGCCGCCCCGGACTTTTCCTGGCCTATGCCACCGCGCCCTGGGTCTCAGCCCTGCGCCGCACCTCCTCGATCTTAAAGCGACGGATGCCGTCCGGGACGCGTCCCTCGATGATCTCCCCCACCCGGCCGCCCAACATGGCCGCCCCAATGGGGGCCAGCACTGAGATCCTTCCCTTGGCCACGTCGGCATCCCGCGGAAATACCACAACGTACTCAAGTTTCTTTCCCGCGTCCAGATCCAGCACTATCGCCTGCCGGTTGAGGGTGATGACGTTGGCAGGGATCTTCTCCTCCCTGGTTACCTTCGCTTGCTCCAGTTCTTCCTCCAGGGCGCTGAGATGTTCTGGACGGCAATTTCGCAAAAACTTTCTGGCTGAAGCCAGCAGTGATTTAAGCCGTTCCAAGTCCGATTTCGATATCAGAATCGTGCGCATAGACATGTTTCTCAATCTCCTTCGTGATTTGGCTGATGGGGACGCCGGCGCTTCTCGAGCCGCGCCCCCAAGCGTGGGGATGCCCTGCACTGCCGGCTCAGCAACGAACTCGCGCGGACTTTTCAGGAGATCCGAAAGGCTGTTTAAGCCCGGATCCCAGTGAATAAGCCCGCCGATGGCCCGCTGGCCAACCGGCAACTTGAGTGTGAAAAAAAGCGCGTTTTGGCTAGCAAAGACGCGTGCAGTTGAGCGCCACCAGGTCGGCGGCACCAGGAGAAGTGGAGGTGGCGATGGGCAAGAACAAGACTAGTGTGTTGAGGAGGAGGCTTACCAAGGCGGTATTGATTGCTGTGCACAGGGGTGCCACTAAGTTGCGGGCGTTACCCCAGGCATGTACGGCAGTCGGCTCCATGTTGACGGCAGGGGAAACCAATACCACCGCCACTATGGTGGCCAAAAGCAGCGCCAGCACGACTTTGAATTTTCCCGGCACCGGGCTCAATTCTTGCGCCCTTTCCCGCCACAAGTCAATAGACCCGACGCCGTGCGCCCGGCCGAAGCCCAAGGGGCTACTGCGGCGGCTCTTTAGCCAGTTGCGGGTCGGACCCAGTTCCGCCGCTCAACTCCTGCTCTCGTTTATTGCGGCTGGTGTTCATCAGGCGGGTGGCGGTATCCAATTCGACCTTGGCTTGCTGAAGTTTGCCCATGCGCCGCAGCACCTGCCCCTTCAGATAATGGATACGGGCCGCTTGCGGCGCCAGCCTCTGGGCGGCGTTCAGCGCCCGCAAAGCCTCTGGAAATTTCTCCTGTTTCTGGTAAATCTTTGCCAAACCTAGCAAGGACGTGGCCAGTTGCGGGTCCAGCTTCAGCGCTTTCTGGAAACTCTGCTCCGCCGGCCCATCCTGCCCCAGTAGCGCATAGGCCTGGCCCAGTTGGTCATAGTCGAGGGCCACGTCCGGTTCGACAGCGATGTCCTTCTGGAACTCGTCCCGAGCCTGCTCATATTGCTGCTTGTGCATGTAAGCCATGCCCAGGTTGTAGTGAACAAACGGCAGTTTGGGATTTCCCTGCAGCGCTTGCTTCAGTTCCTGGATGGCCTCGTCGTCCTCCTGGCGGTTGAGGTGGGCCTTGCCCATGATCAGGTGGAACTCCGGTGTGTTCCCCCCGATGTCAACCAGGCGCCCCAACGCCCGCTGCTCCACTTCGCTTTGCTTGGCATTGTGTGCGGCAACCCCAAGCACGTAAAGGTAGTTCAGGTTGTAAGTTTCTTGCTCCCAAATAGGCAGGAGGGTAGCTACAGTGCGCGGATATTGGCTGGTAAAAAAATAGCAAAGCCCCAACAAGTAGCGCGCCTGCAATAGCTTGGGCTGCTGCTTCACCACCGAGGCCAAAGGCGCTATGGCTTGCGGATACCGGCTTTGCCGGTAGTAAGCCAGGCCGATGTTCAGGCGGATGCCAGCCAAGGCCGGCGCCAGGCGCTCGGCTGCCTTCAAGTAGCGCAGTGCCAACCCCCACTGCTGCCGACGCATGTAAATGACGCCCAGGTTAGCGTTAGCGCCAGGATCGTCCGGCTGACGAGCCAGCACCTGACGAAAGGCCCCTTCAGCGGTGTCCAGATCGCCTTCCTGCAGCGCTTTTTCGCCCCGAACATAGAGGTCGCGGATGCTGACTGCCTCAGAGCCCGCATTCTGCGAGAGGACGGGAGTGGGGGAGCGACCTCCACCAGGGGGCAGCGGATAAAAGGCCAGCAAAAGGGCGAGAACCAGCATGATTCGGTAAGACCAGCAAAAGGATACTAGGTTTTGGCGCCGAGGTGCCAAACGGCCACGGCTGCAAAGATCGGGTGAGGGAGAACCACACCCGCAACAACTCCGGCCGGGCACTCTCCCATAATTCATATAGAACAACGTTCTGTTATGAAATATCGGATAGTAGATTTCTATTAGTCGGTCCCCACTCTTCTTGGATGTTTATTAAAGTTATTGATGCAAAATGCTTTAGCGGTACTCACCAGCCCTATTACCTCCCTTGCTTTGCAGTGGTGTCCGGATTGCCAGAACCAAATTGGATATGTGTCTCGGGTGCTAGCCAGATCTTTTCTTTCCACTTCGGCGCAAGCGCCGTAAAGGAGTCGTGGCATGAAGGTTCATCTGCGGTGGGTTGCAAGCCTATTCGTGGTCTTGATCTTTTCCCTGAGCCTGCTGGCGCAAGATACAGGCCAGATCACCGGCACGGTGCATGATTCATCGGGGGCCGCCGTTCCCAACGCCAAGGTGACGGTGAGCAACACCTCGCAGGGGATAAACCGTCCCACAACC
>DATEJK010000044.1:0-3169 GCA_035278025.1 Terriglobales bacterium
GGGAAAATTGCCGAAAGCCCCAGGCCGATGACGAGCATGCCCGCTATCATTCCGGAGAATTGGCGCAGATTCATCGCCAGGAGAGTGCCGGCCACGGTGATCGCGGCGGAAAACCAGATGGTGCGCCGGCTTCCCAGCCAGCGCAACCACAACACTGCCAGCAAGCGGCCTACACCTAAAGCGGCGCTCAAGGCAACCAGCGCCAGATTGGCGCGTTCGGGGGTGGTGTGCAACGTGTCGGCAACAATTTTGCCCGCCCAGACGAACATGCAATTTTCGCTGCCCGATTCAAAAAACAATAGCGCGGCAAACAGCCATACAACCGGGTAATTGAGCACCGCAAGGAGTCCGGCCAGGCTAGATCCGCGTTTGCTGCCGCGCGGAAAACGAAGTCCCAGCGCCAGAACGAACAGCAGGGAGCACAACAGCGCTAGGCCGCGGAGGACAAAGGTTGCCGGCAGCTTGCCCGCGAAAGAAGAAAAGGCCAGGGGAGCAGAGATGGCGCCGAGGCTGAAAAAGAATCCGAGCAGGTTCAGGGCGGCGGCGCGGTTGCTTACGGACAAGTCAGCGACCAGGGCATTGGCGGCCGTATTCAAAATTCCTCCGCCGACTCCATAACTGAAGGCAGCCAAAGCCAGTCCGCGGTAAGAATGTAGCGCCGGCATCAGCGCCAGGGATGCGGCGATCAGCGCCAGGGCGGCTGTCAGTACCGGCTTGGCGCCGGCTAGATCGAGAACGGGTCCGACCAGCACCGTGGCCAGCAGAATGCCGGCCAAGGGAAACGATCCCAGGTTGCCGGCTTGCGAGTAACTGACCTGGAGGGAAGGCAACAGCGATCCCATCAGGAGCAGCACCGCCCCGAAAACGAACATGCAAGCGTTGGCTGTGATCAGCAGGGCAGTGCGATTGAATCGCCCCGCAACCAGCATGCTGGCGTCCGGAGAACTCGATGGTTGAGCCGCGGAGACCTCGCCCGGCGTCCGCCGTTGAGTGCTCATGAACCTCGCACGCTGAACACCCAGATTTCACCCGCAGCCAGCCGTTTGTGGAATATAGTTCGTCCCGCATCGACTCGAAAGGCGACCGCCTGATCGGTCTCCAGCTCCCGGGCCTGTTTCGCGGCCCAAGGCAGATGAATGGCAATGGAAGCATCGGTGGGATTGTTGGCGTGATTAAAAACCAGAATTGTCTGTTGACCATCCCCAGCCAGCCGACGCACCTCAACCTCGGAACTGCCGGAGCCGGACACTTCCACATCGCGGGCTACACCCGCCGCCTGGGCGAGGGATAAAAACAGGTTCTTGATGGTCGGCGCGTGCTGCTCGTGGTAAGCCAAGCCGAGGAAAGATCCGATCAGCACGGCTTTCCCCTTGCCCGCGGTCTTTTCCACGATCGCCGGGCTGCCGTCAGTAAAGCACGCCAGCACAGTTCCCCCAGTCAACGGTTGCAGTTGTTCTTCGAAGGCGGCGCCGGGAATCACTGTACGGGCCGGCAGCCCGGGAAGCGCCGTCGATGTTTCCGTGCGCAACTCAACTTTCTCCGCCGGGCGGATGATGTTTTCCCGCGCACCAAACAGCGGAGCCAAGCCGCCTCCGGGGATGACGGCGCCGGCAAAGCCGCGGGCATCATTCCAGGCCAGCCGCGCTTCCGCTACCACCGTGCCCCCGGCCTGCACATATCGCTTCACACCATCGGCTACGTCCTGGGAGAGCATGACCGGGTAGGGCAGAAAGAGAATTTTGTACTGGGAAAGATGATCCTGAGCGACTTCCTCCGGGTCAACATAATCCACCGGGATATTCTGTTCGAAGAAGGCGCGGTATAAACCCAGCAGCGAATCGCGTTCGGCGTTGCCCAGCTTGGAGAGGGAAGGCTGCGAGCCCCCCACCATATAAGAGAGGCGATTGTAGAGGATGGCAACCTGAGCCGGCGCCGGAGTGGAGTGCATGATTTCCTGGCCATGGCGGGCGATGGCGGCGGCAGTCTGACCAGCCGCGCGCGCCCGTTCGGTCAAGGTGCCGTCCAGGTTAATCAGGCCGTAACCGTTGGATTCAAAGCCGGAGCTCATGGGATACCAGGCGTACACCGCGATTTCGCGCGCCCCGTGGGCCACCACTTGCCACATCCAGTATTGCTCGTCGTGGCCATTAACGGGATCGGCGATGCGCATTCCTGTGGCGCCCTGGCCGGCTTGCAGCTCACCGATCCAGAAGCCCTTGCCATAGCTGTGGCCGGCCGAGCGTGTGAAGTCGAGACCGGCCGCCAGCATGCCGTAGCTCCAGGGACGAGTGGATTCGGAGTGCTTGGGATACAGCGAAGTGCCGAAGAAATCGGCATTGGCCGACATTTTCCAGTCATCCGGCTCACCATAGCCGTCGGTGGGCGAGGTGAACAGGCCGGGCACGGCGGCATGGCTGGTGATGGCGTGAGTTCGGTCGGCGGTGCGGATGGCGTCCACCCGGGTCTTTAGATCGCCCGCGAGTTTATCGTCGATGAAAGCCCGCCAGTCGAGATAATCGGTGTAAGAGAGGATGGTGGGGAAGCGCGGGGGCTGGACCTGGTCCCAGTTTTCGAAGCTGCGGTACCAGGCGGCATTCAGCGCATCCAGCGTGTGGTATTTCGCCTTCAGCCACTCGCGAAACCGGGCCTGGGTGTAGCGGCAGAAACAAAACTCCGGGTCCTTCAAGTAGGGAAAATCGGCCCAGTTGATGACGTGCGGCTCGCTCCAAACATCCCAACCATAGAGGGCGGAGCTTTTGTTGGCCTCTTGCGAGAGCGCTTGCAGGAAATTAGTGATCTCCGCGCGCACGCCATTGTGATCAATGCAGTAGCCGGGTGCGGCCTGCGAGTCAATGACGGCGCCGCTGCGGTCCACAAAGCGGCCATCCGGATACTTCTGTCCAACCCAATCCGGGGCGGAGTCCAGATAGACCTGCACAATGACCCGCAGCCCACGCTGCTGGGACAGGCGAAGCACCAGGTCGAGGTTGGCGAAGTTGTATTCCCCCGGGCGGGGTTCGGCGGTGGCCCAGTCCACCCAGGTTTTGACCGTGTTGAAACCGTCCGCTTTGATCTGCTCCAGGTCTTTGCCCCAGCGCTGCGCGCTAGTGGCATCAATCCGCTCCAGCATGGGAGCGCGGACCTTGCCGCCGCCGTACCAGACTGCTAC
>DATEJK010000045.1:0-36687 GCA_035278025.1 Terriglobales bacterium
AACTCTTGTTGGAGGTTTCCTTCTTCTGCTCGCGGGTCAGGATGCTCCAGTCCACGACCGGGCAGTTGGCCACCACTTTTTTGACGCGCCGGTCGAGCGAGGCCAGGAGGGCGGCGGCGCCGCCGAAGCTGCCACCGATGACGAAGATTTCATCAGGAGACAGCCGGAACTTCTGTCCAAACGCGAGTTCGCGGACGCCAGCGGGCAGTTCGTCAATGATATCGGCGAGATCCTGCTGTGGCGGACGCTGCAGAAACTGGCCGCCGCTCTCCCATGCCCCGCGCCAGCGGGGATAGAAAACCCAGTAACCTTTCCGGGAAAGGAATTCCACCAGGGGTTGTTTGTGAGGAATGGAGGGCATACCGTCGCAAAGGAGAATGACGCGCTGGGTTTTGCGAGCGCGGGCCGGCGGGAGAAATTCGGCGACGATTTCTTTTTTGAAGCGGGCGCGGAACATGAGGGAAGTATAGGGCAGAGCAGCAAGTTGGGCAGAGTCAGCGCGAAAGCAGGTTCTTCGTCGCGCTCGCCGGGCTGGGCCCGGTTCGCGCTTCCTCAGAATGGCAAGTCATAATCGGAACGATTCGCTTGCGAATTATGTCGGTACGCGTGCAAAACGAGGCTAGCTGCGCTCGTCCGGACAGCCGAGGGCGGCTGTTTCCACACACGCGCCGTCCCCACGTAAACCACGCCATTGGTACAATGCTGCCGCCATAATGCAGGCGAGGAGAAACGATGCCAAACAAACCCTTCTTGGCTGTTTCGCTGAGCACGACCCGGCGCACGGTCCTGGTAATCCTGAGCACGATCCTGATCATGACATCAGCAGCGGTGGCGCAAGAGGCGGCGCCGCCTCCGCCGCCCATTCTGCTCGGCACAGCGTGGTATCCGGAGCAATGGCCGGAGTCGCGCTGGGACGCCGACCTTACTCTCATGCAGCAGGCCGGCATCCACATGGTGCGGGTGGGGGAGTTTGCCTGGAGCCGCATGGAGCCGAGCGAAGGCGACTACCATTTCGGCTGGCTGGAGCGGGCGATAGCAGCGGCGGCGAAGCACGGCATCTACACCGTGCTGGGAACGCCTACGGCCGCGCCTCCGGCGTGGCTCACGCAGAAGTATCCGGAGACGCTGCGGGTGGACGAGGAGGGGCACCGCGCCGAGCACGGCAACCGTCAGCAGTTCAATTTCGCCAATGCCAAGTACCGCGAACTGGCGCGCGACATCGCCGAGCGCATGGCCAAGCAATTCGGGCACAACCCTTACGTGATGGGCTGGCAAATTGATAATGAGTACGGCGAGATCTCGTTCGATCCGGATACAAAGGCGCAATTCCAGCAGTGGCTAAAGGCGCGCTACGGCACGCTGGACAATCTGAACGCACGCTGGACCACGGCTTACTGGAGCGAGACCTATTCCGACTGGAGCCAGATTCCCATCCAGACCAAGTACGGCAACCCCGGGCTGCTGCTGAGCTGGATGCGGTTTGTCAGCGACACCTGGCGCAGCTACCAGAAAAACCAACTGGAGGCGATCCGCGCCCAGGCCGACCGGCGGCAGTTCATCACTACCAATACCATGGGCTGGTTTGACGGCTTCGACCATTACACGGTGGAGCAGGACCTGGACCTGGCGGCCTGGGATGACTACGTGGGCCAGGGGCATTTGAATCCGGCGAGCAACGGGGCGGCCCACGACCTGACGCGCGGCTTCCTGCGCAAAAACTTCTGGGTAATGGAGACGCAGCCCGGGTCCGTTAACTGGGCGCCCATCAACAACTCGCTGGACAAAGGGGAAGTGCGGGCCATGGCCTGGCATGACGTGGGGCACGGCGCCGACGCGGTGAGCTACTGGCAGTGGCGCAGCGACCTGAACGGTCAGGAGGAATACCACGGCACGCTGGTGGGAACGGACGGCACGCCGGTTCCCTTGTATTCGGAAGTGGAACAGATAGGCCGGGAGTTCACCAGGGCGGGTCCGGCGCTGGCCAGGACCACGCCCAAATCGGAGGTGGCGATCCTGCATTCTTACGACAGTCGCTGGGCCATCAACTGGCAGCGGCACAACGAAAAGTATGACCCGGTGAAGGAAATCATCAGCTACTACGGGCCGCTGCGGGCGATCTGCCAGTCCATTGACATCGTTCCGCCCACGGCCCCGCTCAGCCAGTACAAGCTGGTGGTGGCGCCGGGACTGAACGTGCTGTCGGATGCGGCGGCACAAAATCTGGTCGCGTATGTGCGCCAGGGCGGGCATCTGGTGCTGGGGCAGCGCTCGGGCATGAAGAATGACGACAACGGGCTGCAGACGGAGCGCCAGCCCGGCCCGCTGGCCGCGTTGCTGGGCGGAAGAGTGGAGCAGTACTACGCGCTGCTGAAGCCGGCGCCGGTGACGGGCAGCTGGGGAGCGGGCCAGGACGAGCTCTGGGCTGAACTGCTCAGCGCCAACAGCGCGGATGTGCAGGTGCTGGAGCGCTATGGCAAAAGCAACGGATGGCTGGACGGACAGCCTGCCGCCATCAGCCGCAAGGTGGGCAAGGGGCGGATTACGTACATCGGGATCTGGCCGGATGAGCACCTGATGCCCGCTATCGCCAAGTGGATGACGGAAGTGAGCGGAGTGAAGCCGGCGCTGGGTCCGGTGCCGGAGGGAGTTGAGGTTGACCCGCGCTATGGGCCGCGCGGCGCGGTGTACATCCTGATTAACTTTTCCAAGTCGCAGCAGACGGTGACGCTGCCCGCCGCCATGCAGGATGTTCTGAACGGAGGAAGCAAAAGTTCGGTGACGTTGCCGGTGTATGGGGTGGCGGTGCTCTCGGAGCCGAGGTGAGCTCTCCCACTCAAGCCAAAAGCAGGCTTGAATGGGGCACCAGCTCTCCTACGCCGCGGTGGTTTCGCCGCCCAGAAGAGTGAGCACCTCGCCGGTGATGTAGCTGGAATCGGCGTCAGAGGCAAAGAAGACGAAGGCGGGCGCAACTTCCTCGGGCTGCGCGGGCCGTTCGAAGGGCGCCTTCTCGCCGTGCTTGGCAACTTTTTCCGGGGGCTGGTCCACAACGTTGAGAGGGGTCCACACCGGTCCGGGTGCCACGCAGTTCACGCGAATGCCGCGCTGGACCAGGTTTTGCGCCAGCGACTTGGTAAAGGCGTGAATGGCGCCCTTGGTGGAGGCGTAATCGAGCAACTGCTTGTTACCCCGCAGGCCGGTGACGGAGCCGCAATTCACGATGGCGCTCCCCGGCTGCAAGTAGGGAAGGGCCGCCTTCGCCATGTAGAAATAGCCATAAATATTGGTGCGGAAGGTGCGGTCCCACTGCTCTTCGGTAATTTTCTCCAACCCTTCCTGGTGCTGCTGGAAGGCGGCATTGTTGACCAAAATATCCAGGGCGCCCAGTTCCACGAGAGTGGTTTCCACTGCTTCGCGGCAGAAATCCGAATCGGTGACATTTCCCGGCAGCAGCAGAGCCCGCCGGCCCTCGTTCTGAACCGCCCGCTTGGTTTCTTCCGCGTCACGCTGCTCCTCGGGCAGGTAAACGATGGCCACATCCGCGCCTTCGCGGGCATAAAGCACAGCCACGGCGCGGCCGATCCCGGAGTCTCCGCCGGTAACCAGGGCGACCTTGTCTTTCAGCTTCTCCGAACCTTTGTAGAGGGGCGCGTTGTATTGCGGCCGGGGCCGCATCTTGGATTCCAGGCCCGGCCGGCGCTGCTGTTGTGGTGGAAATGGCGGCCGGGGCTGCCGCTGCCCGTGGCTACGCTCCTCCGGAGAAGGGAACTGGTGGATCTTTGCCCCATCCTTGCGTGAATTCTGTTTGCGTCTCGAATTAGTCCCGCCCGCCATTTTGACTCTCCTCACATCAATCACCACGACTTATAGATGCGGGCCATGTTGCGCGACGCTGTCAGGGCGCTTCATCGTCCAGCTCTGGAGTTTTTGTGCTGCACAAAACTCATGGATAGGGCAAGGCATCGTAAGGAGAAAGTCGCGAAGGAGAGTTCCACCTCATGAGTTCCCAGTTTGCTGATTTCCCCTCCTCGAGAACCCGCAGACACGTCAACCAGAGAAAAAGAGTCTCCAAGGCGCTGCGCGTCCCCATGATCGCGGGCGGAGCTGCGCTGGCGGCTCTGGGCATCAAGCGCCGCTCGCTGTTGGGAGCGGGCATGGCGGCCGGCGGAGGCCTGCTGATTTACCGCGGCATCACCGCCCGGGGCGGCTGGCCGTCCACGCTGATTTGCGTGCGCAAGTCCATCACCATTGATAGGCCGGCCGAGGAGCTTTATCGCTTCTGGCGAGAGTTCGAAAATCTGCCGCGCTTCATGCGCCACCTGCAGTCGGTGCGCAGCAGCGGCGGTCACCTGGTGTGGGTGACTAGCGGCCCGCTGGGCAAAAACTTCAGCTGGGAAGCCGAAATTGTGGAGGAGCGGGAGAACGAGCTCATTTCCTGGCGGTCGCTGCCTGGTTCGCAGATTGAGAATCAGGGCGCGGTGCGCTTCGAGGCGGCACCCGAGGGCCGAGGCACGGAGGTGCGGGTGGAGCTTCTTTACCGGCCACCAGCGGGACGAGTGGGCGCGGCTTTTGCCATGCTCTTCGGGGAAGAACCGGAGCAGCAGATCCGGGAAGACCTGCGCCGCTTCAAGCAGTTGATGGAAGCCGGCGAAATCCCCACCACCGATGGGCAGCCTCACGGCCGCCGCTCCAAGGTCACCAACATCTTGAAATCGGTCAGCAGCTTTGGCCGCAGTGACCAAGAGATGAACGCGCAGCGCGTGGTCAGCTGACACGCCGCAATTCCAAGTTACCGGAGACGAGAGATGAAAGCACTATGCTGGTACGGCAAAGAAGATGTGCGGGTGGAAACGGTGCCCGACCCGAAAATTCTTAATCCTCATGACGCAGTCATCGAAGTTACAAGCACCGCGATCTGCGGTTCCGACCTGCACCTTTACGACGGCTTTATTCCCACCATGGAGGCGGGCGACATCCTGGGGCATGAGTTCATGGGCGAAGTGGTGGAGACCGGCCACGAGGTGAAGAAAGTAAAGCGCGGCGACAAGGTGGTGGTGCCCTTCACCATTGCCTGCGGCAAGTGCTTCTTCTGCAAGCACAACCTGTGGTCAGCGTGCGACAACACCAATCCCAATGCCTGGATGATGGAGAAGATGTACGGCTACTCCGGTTCCGGCCTGTTCGGCTACTCGCATATGATGGGCGGTTATGCCGGCGGACAAGCACAGTACGTGCGAGTGCCCTTCGCCGACGTAGGAGCGCTGCAGATTCCTGACGGGGTTCCTGACGACAAGGTGCTGTTCCTTTCCGACATTTTTCCCACCGGCTACATGGCGGCGGAGAATTGCGACATTCAACCCGGCGACGTGATTGCCATCTGGGGTTGCGGTCCGGTGGGGCAGTTTGCCATTCGCAGCGCGTTGTTGCTGGGCGCCGCGAAAGTGATCGCCATTGACCGCTTCCCCGAGCGCCTGCAACTGGCGGAACGCGGAGGGGCCGAAGTTCTCGACTATTCACGTTGCGATGACGTGGTGGAAGAGCTGAAGTTCCGCACCAGGGGCCGCGGCCCTGATGCCTGCATTGACGCCGTGGGAATGGAAGCGCACGCCACCAGCATCAGCGGCTTATACGATGAAATCGAGACCCGGCTGATGCTGGAGACGGACCGCCCCATGGTGCTGCGCCAGGCCATCCAGGCTTGCCGAAAAGGGGGCACAGTTTCTATTCCCGGGGTGTACTCCGGTTTTATCAACAAGCTGAACTTTGGCGCGGCCTTCGGCAAAGGCCTGACCCTCAAGATGGGGCAGACCAACATGCACAAGTATATGCAGCCGCTGCTGCGGAAGATCATGGACGGGCTCATTGATCCGAGCGAGGTGATTAGCCATCGCGTGGGATTGCGGGATGCGCCGCGCATGTACAAGGTATTCCGCGAGAAGCGGGACCATTGCACCAAGGTGGTGCTGGATCCCAAGGCAGCCTGAACGATCATTCTTGTGTGCTGGATCCGGCAGAGAACGTCTCCGTATACGTCCGCTGATACGTCCGGTGGTCGCGGTCGGAGAAAGTTACGGCCTCGATGAGGTCAAACGCGCCGGGGTGTTGGCTGATGAACTCGCGGATAGTTTCGAGCGCGATGCGGCTGGCTTCAATCAGTGGATAGCTGTAGGCGCCGGTGGAAATGGAAGGAAACGCGATGCTTTTGCAGCCGTGCTGGGCGGCGAGAGCGAGAGACCGGCGATAGCAGTTGGCCAGCAGCTCGGCTTGGTGTCCCTGTTCCTCTCCGTAAACCGGGCCGACGGTATGGATCACGTGCCGGGCGGGAAGGCGATAGCCGCGGGTGATTTTGGCTTCGCCGGTGGGGCAGCCGCGCAGTTTTTTGCATTCCTCGAGCAGTTCCGGCCCGGCGGCGCGATGGATGGCGCCGTCCACTCCGCCTCCGCCAAGCAGCGTGCTATTGGCGGCGTTTACGATCGCGTCCACCTGCCGCCGGGTGATGTCGTCGCGCAGGATGGCGATGCGGGTCATATAAACAAGGGTAACCCTGAGAGTTCAGTTGTGTCCTCAGGCAAAAGCAGGTCCTTCGCCACGCTCAGGATGACAAGGAAGAGGGCACCGGCTTGTGATCCAAAGCCTGCGCCGCCATATCCACGATGGTACGGCCGATGGGAATGGAGGCGGTGGCCGCGGGCGAGGGCACATTGCAGACGTGCAGCATGTTCGGGCTCTGCACAAAGTAAAAATCATCCATCAGGGAACCGTCGGAGCGCACCGCCTGGGCGCGAACGCCGGCACCGCCCGGGTTCAGGTCTTCCTTTCTGATCTCCGGCAGAAGCTTCTGCAGGGAGTGAGTGAATTCCTGTTTGCTCAGCGAGCGGTAAAACTCATCTATGCCGGTGCGCCATTGCTTCCTGCCCATGCGCCAGAAACCAGGGAAGGTGAGCATGGTGAGAATATCGCCGGCATCGGCGTCGCTTCGCCGGTAGCCTTCGCGGCTGAAGGCCAGCACCGCGTTGGGACCGCATTCCACCCCGCCGCGCACGTGGCGGGTAAAGTGCACGCCCAGGAAGGGCAGAGCCGGGTCGGGCACGGGATAAATCAAGCCGCGCACCAGGTCCTGGCGCCCGGGCGCCAGTTCGTAGTACTCGCCGCGAAAAGGAATGATGATGACCTGGGGGCGCTCGCCGGCCATGCGCACAATGCGATCGCTGTGCAGGCCGGCGCAGTTGATGACGTAAGCGGCTCCGAAGGTTCCGCGCGCGGTCTCCAACACGGTCTCGCGGCCGCCATGGACAATGCCTGTCACCTTGGCGCCGGTGAAGAGCTGTCCGCCGCTGGAAGCGACGATCTCGACGTACTTGCGGCACACCGCCGGGTAGTCCGTAATGCCGGTGCCGGGGACGTGCAGGGCGCGAATGCCGGCGCTGTGCGGCTCCACTTCGCGGAGTTGTTCCGGCGCCAGTTCGCGGACTCCTTGCAAACCGTTAGCGTCGGCCCGGCGGCGCAATTCCTGCAGGCGCGGCAGTTCCGCTTCTTCGGTGGCCACAATCACCTTGCCGCAAAGCTCATAGGCGATGCCGTGGCGGCGGCAGAACTCCACCATGGCGGCAGCGCCCTGCACGCAGAGGCGCGCCTTCAGGGACCCGGGCTTGTAGTAGATGCCGGAATGAATGACGCCGCTGTTGTGACCGCTCTGGTGACGGGCGATTTCCGGTTCCTTCTCCAGCACCGCCAGACGCAGCTGGGGGAAGCGGCGTGTGGCTTCCATGGCCGTGGCCAGACCGACAATTCCTCCCCCGATCACCAGTAGGTCGAAGCTGTGCTGTGGCATAAGCGAAGGACGATTATCGCAGCAAGCGTGGGCGGCGCAAACTGCGCCCTATTGCACGATCAGCGTCAGCTCGGTGGAGTGGCTCACCGTGCCCGAGGTCGCGGTCACGGTGAGGGTGTAAGTGCCGACGGGCGTAGCGGTGTCGGGCGGAGGCACGATGGCAGGGGAGCCGCCGCCATTGCCACCCCCACAGGAGCAAAGGACCACAATGGCGACCATCGCCACCGCGAGGCGGAGCAGGATTGGACGGCGATGCCCGTTCCCCTGCCCGGTAAGGATGAATCCGGCAATCATGGGCAGAAATATCGCTGCCCAGCCGAGGGTGCTGTGGTCCCGCGAGGGGATGGCAGCTACTACGGTGCTGGTGAACACTTTCAGAGTTACGGTGGTGGTGCCCGAGCCCGGCGTTAGTACTGAAGGAGTGAAGGAGGAGTTGCTGTTGCGCGGCAGGCCGGTGCAGGCGAACGTAATCGGCCCGGTGAACGCGCCGCCAAGAGAAGAAAGCTGCAGGGTGTAGGTTGCTGTTCCGCCCTGGCTCACGGTGGCCGCAGCCTTGGGCAAGTTGATGACGAAGTCCGGGACCACGGTGAAGGCGAGAAAACTTACATGCGCGGGGCTGCCGGAAACGTCGCGTGTATTCAGGCTGACGGTGTAGCTGCCGGCGGTGGCTGAGTGCGGCACTTTCAACGTCAGGGTCACATCATTGCTGCTTACGTTGGTAAGGTACACGGTGTTGGAACTCAGGCTACATTCAGCGTCCGCCAGGGTGCTCGTCCCACAACTCACGAGCACCGTGCCCCGGTAGTGGTTGAAGGCGGTGAGCGTGAGGCGGGCGGTGAGGGTGCTCCCGGGATGGGCGGTCAACGCAGGCGGCGTGGACTTCAGTTCGAAATCCGGCTCGTTCTTTACGGTGAGGGTCAAGGTTTTCGTTTTTGGCACCGGAGCCCCCGCGGCGGTCGCGGAAACGGTTACGGACGCGGTGGTGTTGGGCGTGTTGACTGAAGTTGAAATTGTTAGGGTGACGGTGCTGGAGCCAGCTCCGGTGAGGGTAACCGCGCCCGAGGGATAGAAGTTGCAATTTGCTCCATTGGGCAATCCGCTGCAGCTGAGGTTGATTGCGCCGTTGAACGAGCCTTGGGCGGTTACTACAAGGTCTACCGGTTGGGTGCTGGTTCCGTTGTTGGCGGCCAGCGACACCGGGAGGGAAGTTCCCGGAGCAAAGTCCAGGGCGAAATCCACCACGTGCAGGCTGGCCGCCGTGCGGTGCACGATCGAGTCCTGGTCTGTACCCGTGGCCAGGATGTTGAAGCTGAAGTCATGCACGGATGCATGGCGAGTGTTGACGGTATAAGCGGTGCCGCCTCGGGTAGGGGTGACGGTCTCACCAGAGCACAAATCAGGCAGCCCGGTTCCTTCGCAGGAAAGGGTCACCGGGCTGCTGTAGCCGTAGAGCGCCGTGAGTTCGCCGCTGAAGCCGCCCTGCTGGCCGGGGAAGAGGGTGAGCACCGGAGTGGTCAGCGAAATGGCGTAGTCGGCGCCGGGGGAGGAGAGCACCAGTTCCCACGCGCCTCGTCCATAAGTAGCGGCGCGCAGCAGCTTAAGTGTTCCGGATTTGAATATGGCCAGCGCGGTCACCGGCACATTGGGCAGCAGGTTGCCCGCGCTGGAAGGGCCGACCTGCTCCCAGTTCACATTGGGGCCGTTGACGTGGGCGGAGAAGACGCCCACATCTGTGCCGGCGTAAATCAACTGGTGGTCATCGGGATCAACAAGGAGGGAATCGGCAGGCGCATCGGGCAGATCGCCGGTGACGTCCGTCCAACTGAGGCCGGCGTTGGTTGTTTTCCATACATGAGGAACGCCAAAACCCATGACCGAGGCGTAGGCGGTGTTGCCGCTGCTGTCGGCAGAATCGAGCACCAGGCTGGAAATGGGGTAGCCCGTTTCCGATGGGGTTGCTTCATACCAGCCGTCGGGCCCGGCGGCCGCATTGGGGGTGACGAAGATTCTGCCCGCCGCCGTGCCGGCGTAGATAACGAGTGAGCCGCCAGCTCCCGGAGCTCCACCGGCGGCGAGGGAAGAAATCAGGTTGTCCTCTGCGCCGCTGCAGGGCGTGTTAGAGCCAGTATCGAAGTTATAGCTGAGGGCGGCAAATCCACTGCCATCGTTGTTGCCACGCCACACGCGGCAGGTGCCCACCAGCATGCGGCTGCCGGCTTGAAGATCGAGCAGGTAGGGAGTCACGAAATTTCCCGCATCGCCGCCCAAGGTGCCGCTGTTCACCACCACCTGGAAATCCTGTGCCACGCAATCAATTCCATGTCCGCAGCTTTGGACACTTACCCCCGCGCCGGCGGTGAACCACTGGCTGGTGCTGCCGGAATGGATGGCGGTGCGCCCGCCTTCGCCACGATTGACAGCAACCCAGGTGGTGCCATTGTTGCCGGAGTGACTGAGGTCGGTGGCGGCGGAGCCGTTCTCCTGGGCGCCCGCCAGCAGCGTGCCCGCCTGCGCCGGATGCTGGGAAAGCGAGAGCAGGGAAGTGAGGGAGCCGAGGGTGGTGTTGAGGCTGTCGAAGGGGTTGGGGGCCTGGCCGCATGTTCCCGACTTCAGATCGTAGCCATCCAGGGCACGGTAGACGCCGCCATCGTTGCCGAAATACATGACCGACTTGCCGGTGTTCGCAATCTGGAAACTGATGGCGTGCTGGCCGGGATGCACATGGGAGAGCGATCCCGCCGGCACGCAACCGTATACGTGAGTGAGATTAATGAACGGAGAGGCGGCGCAAACGGGGTTGCCGCTGCTGATGGTGCAGCGGTAAACGTTGGTTGCACCGGCGTAGAGATCGGTGGCGCTGGCGCCATTGGGGACGGCAGCCAGTTCCAGGCTGTACCACCCCTGGTCGGCGCCGCCGCAGCCCGCAAAGTCGCCGCAATTCTCGATTCCGCTGGTGGAAATAGCCGTCCAATTGGCGCCGCCGTCGGTGGACTTCCAGATTCCGCGGTCGGCGAATTCGGCGGTGCTCAGGTCTCCCGAAACGTACCAGACGTACATTTCATTTTTGCCCGGGCGGACGGCGATTTCGCCCCGCAGAATCGGGCAGGTAGAAGCTCCGCCGGGGGGACACGCCGCGGCGCTGAGCAGGCTGCCCCCGGGCTGGCTGGCAAGGCGCGTCCAGTTGACGCCGTCGCTGGAGCTGTAGATACCGTGCCCGGCCATGGCGGCAAAAAATTTACGCGCAACGGAGTTGTAGGCAACGTCGGTAATGCTGCTCTGCGTGGTGGTGACACTTCCGTCTTTCATCCCGGCGGAATGCCAGTTCACGCCATAATCGGCGGAGTAGTACAAGCCCCGCCCGGAGTTGGCGTTGCCGGGGTAAAAGGTGAAGTTGCTGGCCCCGGCTACGACCAGGCTGGGCTGATCGGTGGAGAAAACAATCCTGCTGAAGCCCAGGCCGGCGAAGGGGGATTGGCCGCCGTCAGCCGCGGAGATGACGCTCCAATGAGCGCCGCCGTCCCGGGAGCGCAGGATTCCCAAGCCATAGTAGGAATCCAGCGCCAGGTTGGATTCGCCGGTACCCACCAGGATTACCTGCGGGTTGTTGGGTTGCACTGCGAGGGCGCCAGTGGAAAGGGTGGCTTGGCGATCGGTAAGCGGGGTCCAGATGACCGCGGCTGGGTCGGCGGCGGCGGCATTGGTGGACTTCCATACACCCCCGTAGGCGCCGCAGATATAAACGGTATTGCCGGTGGGATCGCTGGGGTCAACCGCCACGGCAGTTACTCGTCCGGTGACCGGGCCGTAATCCTGCTCGCTGAGGCTGCCGCTGGCATTGGAGAGCAGGGGCGCTGGACCCAGAGGCGCCCAGGGGTTCTCGTTCTCCGACGAGGAGGAGACGGCATAGGCGGACACCGTCTTATGCTGCAGGTTGGCCTTCTGCTGGTAGGCGCGCTGGAGCAGCGTGGCAGCGGTATTTCCAGCAGCTTTGCCCTGGGGCAGGCGGCCGCGGCGGAACATCAGTTCGCGCCTGAGGCGGTCGTACGGTGCTGAATGCCGAACCGGGGGAGGAAGGTGTTGGGCAGATGCGGAAAGACAAGCCATCCCCAGCAACAGGAGGATGAAGACCGCCTGGCGCACGAAGAGGGGCGCGAACCAGCCCACGGGGGCAGAGCGCGGCATAAGCGCTCCTTTGGGTCTGATTTCAGTTGGTACTAATAAAAGTATGGTGAGGCTGCAACCGGCCCGTCAATCAAATAGCGACCGGGCTTAGCCGCGCCTGTCCCATTCCGGATACAATCACAAGTTCGTGTGATTACCGCCATGAGAGCCGCGCTTCTTGCTCTGCTGCTGGCGGTGGTCTGCCTGTTCGCCCCGGTCGTTTCTGCCGGCGAGCTCACGGTAGCGGCGGCCGCCGATCTGAGCCTGGCCCTGCAGCCTGTGGTGAAGAATTTCGAGCGCCAGACCGGCAACATTGTGCGTTTGTCATTCGGGTCCTCGGGAGATTTTTTCAACCAGATTCAGAACGGCGCGCCATACGACGTGTTTCTCTCCGCCGATCTCGGCTACCCGCAAAAGCTGGCGAGACTGGGATTCGCCGACGGCGGCTCCCTGCGTACCTATGCGGTGGGGCGCCTGGTGTTGTGGGTAGCGAACAGTTCCAAGCTCGATCTGGAACACCAGGGGATGCGGGCGCTGACGGATCCTTCAGTGCAGAAGATTGCCATCGCCAACCCGCAGCACGCTCCCTACGGCCGCGCCGCCGTGGCCGCGCTGCGCCATTTTGGGTTGTATGATCAGCTGACGAGCCGCCTGGTGCTGGGGGAAAACGTGGGCCAGGCGGCGCAATTCGCGGAATCGGGCAACGCCCAGGTGGGCCTTATCGCGCTGGCGCACGCGGTTGCTCCCAGCGTTCGCCCCCTGGGCCGCTACTGGCTGGTCCCCACGGATTCCTACCCCGCCTTGAACCAGGGAGCGGTCATCATTTCGCGTTCGCGGAATAAAACAATGGCGAAGCAGTTCTTGAAATATCTTGCCGGGCCGGAGGCGCAGGCCATTTTCCGGCAGTTCGGGTTCGAGGCCCCACAGGAGGCGCGCTGAATGGACTGGCAAGCCTTCCTGCTCACGGTGAAGCTGGCGGTGCTGGTGACCGCCATCCTGCTGGTGCTGGGGCTACCCATTGCTTACTGGCTGACCTACTCGCGGCGGCGCTGGAAATTTCTGATCGAGGCGGTGGTGGGAATGCCGCTGGTACTGCCGCCTACCGTGCTTGGCTTCTACATTCTTCTCGCCCTAGGCTCCAAGAGCCCGCTCGGGCGCTGGTGGGAATCGCTGACCGGTCATACCCTGGCGTTCACTTTTGAGGCGCTGGTGATTGGCTCAGTGATTTACAGCCTGCCGTTCACGGTGCAGCCGCTGGCAGCGGCATTCTCCACCGTGGACCGCAAATTTGTGGCTGCCTCCGCCACCCTGGGCGCCTCGCGCCTGCGCACTTTTTTCCGCATCATTCTGCCGCTGTCGGTTTCCGGCCTGCTGACGGCGATTGCCCTGACCTTCGCCCACACCATGGGCGAGTTCGGGGTGGTGCTGATGGTGGGGGGCAACATTCCGGGGGTGACGCGCACCGTCTCCATTGATATTTATGACCAGGTGCAGGCCACGAACTACGCCTCCGCCAACCAGACCGCGCTGGTGCTGCTGGCCATTTCCTTCGTGGCGCTTTCGCTGGTGTACGCTTGGAACCGAAAGGTGTGGGCGATATGGCCGTGGAGGTAGTCAAACGCGGCGGGGAGCCGGCGGGTGCGGCCGAGACGACGGGGACTGCGCCAGCGGGCCTGAGGGCACACATCCAGAAGCGATTGCGGGCCCACCGCGGCCGCGAGTTCATGCTGGATGCGCAGCTTACCGTGCCGCCTGGCATAACTATTCTGTTTGGCGCTTCCGGAGCGGGCAAAACCACGCTGCTCGACTGTGTGGCCGGTCTGCTCGAACCCGATGGCGGCAACATCGCTCTGCACGGCCGCGTGCTTTTCGACAAAACGGCGGGCGTGAACCTGCCTACGCCCAAGCGCATGCTGGGGTATGTGTTCCAGGAGCTGGCGCTGTTTCCCCACCTGACGGTGGAGGCGAACATCCGTTACGGGCTGGCTAAAATTCCCGGGGAAGAGCAGGTCCGCCGCACGGCCGCCATTCTGGAATCGCTGCGCGCCTTGCACCTGCGCGCGCGTTACCCGGGAGAAATTTCCGGCGGCGAGCGCCAGCGCGTGGCCCTGGCCCGCGCCCTGGTCACCGATCCTGATCTGTTGTTGCTGGATGAGCCGCTGGGCGGACTGGACGCGCCTGTGAAGTCGGCAATTGTGGACGACCTGCGCTCCTGGAACCGGGCCCATCAGATACCCATCATTTACGTAACTCATGATCGCGGCGAGGTGTTTGCGTTGGGCGAGCGCGCAGTCGTGCTGGAGGGCGGCAAACTCATCGCCCAGGGCACGCCACATGAAGTGCTGAATGCGCCGCGGCAGGAGGCGGTGGCCCAGCTCGCCGGCTTCGAAAATATTTTCGACGCCACCGTGGACGCCACTCACGAAGCGCAGGGGACAATGACCTGCCGCCTGGCCAACACCGCGGTGACGCTGGAAATTCCGCTCAGCCGGGTGGCGGCGGGCGCAAGCGTGCGGGTGGCAGTGCGCGCGGGCGACATTCTGCTGGCTACCAGCCGTCCGCAAAACATCAGCGCGCGCAACATCATTCCCGGAGTGCTGGTCTGCCTGGAGCAGCGCGATTTCATGATTACAGCGCAGGTGGATTGCGGCATCCGCTTTGAGGTCCATCTCACCCCCGGGGCGCGCGACTCACTGCAACTCCACGCCGGGCGCGAGGTGTGGCTGGTGTTGAAGACGCACTCCTGCCAGCTGGTGGCGAGCAGATAGCGCGGGCTCGGAGATGCGCCGGGCCCAGGAGTCATACTGAGGCGCTTCAGCGCCGAATTGCTCTTCTACTACTTGAGCTACGGAAGTTCCGGGCGGCCGTCAATCCTGGGGAGATGCGGTGCATTGAAGCCGTGCCGCGGCGCGCAGTTGCCGAAGAAGTTAAGCCGTGTCTCTTGACAGGCTGTGCTCATCCGGGTCAGAGTTGCTGAGCGAAACTTCGGGCTCTTTCCAGCCACTTCTGAGATGTGCTCGTTGTGAAAACGCCCCTTCGATCCCTTCTAGGCGAGGAAACCATGCGTCGTGGCATGTTCATCACCCTCGCGCTGCTTTCCCTGTTGTGGGCGGAAGCGGCGCTGGCACAACCCACATGCACCCTGAATGTGAGCCCCGCCTCGGGCGTAGCTCCGCTGAGTGTTACGGCTTCCGGGCTGTGCACTGCGCCGCTGAATAACATTACCCAGGTATATTTGAATTGGGGCGATGGAACGAGCCCAACGCTTGTAAACCCCGGCTTTACGGTCTCCCACAAATACAATTCCAGCGGAAGCTTCAGAGTAGTACTGACGGCAATTGATACATTTGGGCTGAGCGGGTCGGCCAGCCAGACGGTGGCGGTCTCGCCTCCGCTGCAGTGCTCGCCGCAAGCCACCCCGGCCAGCGGCAAGGCTCCACTGGCAGTGACAATAACCGCCAACTGCACCGATCCCGACGGCACACCCAGCATTGTGGTGCAGTTGGGAGATGGGTATTACCAGAGCGGCCCGACGGTGAGCCACAGCTATGTTTCCGGCGGCAACTTCAGAGCGGTAGTTACGGCTAAGGACAGCGCCGGCAACGCCTACGTGGGAACAGTGAACGTGACGGTTACGGCAACGGACGCGTTGTTCGTGGGCATCAACAACGGGCAAGTGAAACAGTTCGGCAAGGACGGCTCGCCCATGGCCACCCTTAACACCAACCTGGGCGGCTCGACCACGGGGATGGGTTTCGACGCCTTCAGTAATCTGTTCGTGACCGATTTCACGGCCAACGCGGTGAGCAAATTTCCCGGGCTGGGTCCGGCCGCGAACTTCGGCGCCGGCTACAACTGCAAGCCTGAATCCATCGTGTTCGATGGCGCCGGCAACGCCTACGTGGGCGAAACCGGCTGCAGCCACGCCATCGTAAAACTGGATCCTTACGGCACTATAACGGCGGTGTATCAGCCGGCGGTGGAACAGCAGGGCACGGACTGGATAGATCTATCGCCGGACCAATGCACCCTTTACTACACCTCGCAGGGGCCCTCGGTGCTGCGTTTCAATGCCTGCACACGGCAGCAAATGGCGCCGCTGACGTCGGAGCTGACAGAAGCTCTGGGGCTGCGCGTTCTGCCGGACGGAGGCGTGGTGGTGGCCAATCTGAAAAATATCAAGCGCTTCAACGGCACCGGCAAACTGGTGCAGACCTATGATGCGACGGGTGAGGACTGCTGGTCAGCGCTAACCCTGGACAACGATGGTACGTCATTCTGGGCTACGGACTACTGCACTTCCGACGTGGTCCGCTTTGACCTGGACCATGGCACGCTGATTTCCAAGTTCAACGCCGGGGTGGCGGCGAATAGCGTTTTCGGCATCCAGACGTTTACGCCGGCGCAGACCACGGCGGCGGGAACGTTCATCGCATCTCCCACGAGCGCCAGCGTTACTCCCGGCCAGGCAGCTTCCTACTCGCTCACTTTTAGTCCGGTGGGGGCGGCGGTGGGGCAGGACTTTTCGTTCTCCTGCGGCAATCTGCCCGCGGGGGCAAGCTGCACGTTTTCACCCGGCAGCGCCACGGCGCAGTCCAGCGGCGTGACCACCACCTTGACCGTCAACACCGGCACCGGCACCACAGCGCTCCTGCTCCAGCAAAGGCGCGGCACAGTGTGGTTCGGCATGCTGCTGCCCATGCTGCCGCTGCTGCTCCTGACCGGCCGCAGCCGGCGGGGTAAGGTCGCGGCAATGGCGCTGGCCCTGCTGATGGCGGCGGCGCTGGTGAGTTGCGGAGGGGGCGGCACGAGCAGCACGCCAAGCCCAAGCGTAAATAATTCGCCTCCGACCGTGAGCAACGGCGCGACCTCCGCGGGCACATACACGGTGGTGGTGCACGCCCAATCCGGATCGCAGGAAAGCTCGACCACGGTACAGCTCACGGTGCAGTGAAGGGGGCTAGGGCAGGCGGTCGCGGTCGCGCTTCTTGCGGCCGAGGGCGACGTCGGCCAGGCGAAGGAAATGCTCCAGGCCGGTCTGGTCCTTGCCGGGTGCGAGAGGAAGCAGGCGCGGACCTTCGTCGCGCGCGGCGGGGGCGTTGGGCGGCAGCGGCTTCAGCCGCGGTCGTTTTGCTGCCCGAGAAGTTGATTTCCCTTTTTTCAAGGAGACAAGTTCAGGGCCTGGGGCGGGGCCAAAATCCGCGCTAACCCCTCTTTTTCTTCTGCTCCGACAGTCTACCTTGCCGGCCTGCTCTTGCCCACCTGTGCAAATCGCCCCAAATCCATGGCTAGAATACGGGCGTGGCGGAATTCAGCCTTTTCGTCGGCAAGGGAGGCGTGGGGAAAACCACGCTTTCTTCCGCTTATGCCGTACACAGCGCGATGCAAGGCAGGAGGACGCGCCGGGTGCTGCTCATTTCCAGCGACCCGGCCCATTCCCTGAGGGACCTGTTTGAAGTCCGCCTGGGCGACCGGCCAAAGGCGATTGTCTTGCCGGGGCGCCGCCGGCTGAACCTGTGGCAAGTGAATGGGGAAAAGGAATTCCGCGCCTTTGTGGGCAAGTACAAGGAAGCGCTGCTGGCCACGGTAGAAAGCGGCACCATCTTTTCGCGGCAGGAGATAGAGCCGCTGCTGGACACGGCCCTGCCCGGGATGGCGGAAATCTCGGCGCTGCTGGTGATGGAGCAGGCCCTCTCTTCCGGCCGGTATGACCACGTCGTGCTGGACACCGCCCCCTTTGGGCATACCCTGCGCTTGCTGCAGTTGCCGGAGCAGTTTGCGCGCTTTTTGGATTTTCTGGAGATCGCCGGCAGCCGCGACCAGATTCTGGCCGCCCACTTCGGGGGCAAGGTGGAGAGCGGGCCGCGACGTTTTCTGCGGGACTGGCGGGGGATCGTGGAGGGAGTGCGGCAGGCGATCAGCCGCGATGCCCAGCTGTTCCTGGTAACCACGCCGGAGAAGTTTGCGCTGAACGAATCGCTGCGGGTTACGGCGGCGCTGCGGGCAGCGCCGCTGCCGGTGGAGGTTTCCGCCGTGGTTCTGAACCGCGTGGTGCTGCGGGTGGGCAAGTGCGCCGCTTGCCGCCGGCGGGCGGCGATGACGCGGGCAGCGCGGGCCGTGCTCGGCAAGCAGTTTGCCGACCGCCCGCTGCTGGTGGGAGAAGACTGGGGTGCGCCGGTGCTGGGAGCGCAGGGTCTTTATGCCTTCGCCCGGCAGGTTTTCCTGGGGGAGAATGTACGGGCTCCCCAGCCTGCACCGGCGCCCGCGCCCGAGCTTCGCCTGCGGCAGGCAGCCTGGCCTGCCCTGGACACAAAGCTTACTTTGGTGCTGGGCAAGGGCGGAGTCGGCAAAACCACGGTCTCAGCCGGACTGGGCTTCCGCAGCCGGACGGCTCATCCCCGGCAGGCGGTGACCGTCTGCTCGGTGGATCCCGCGCCCTCTCTCGATGACATCTTCCAGCAGGAGGTGACCAACCAGCCGCAGCCGGTGCTGGGGGACCGGCATTTCACGGCAGCGGAAATGGACTCCGCGTCGGAGTTCGCAGCCTGGGTGCGCGGGGTAAAGGACAAAATTGACCGGGCTCTCGCCGGGGAGCGGTCAGGCGTGCACGTGGAGCTTTCTTTTGAGCGGCGACTGTTTACGGCGCTGCTGGATATTGTTCCTCCGGGAGTAGACGAGGTATTTGCGGTGTTTCGCATCCTGGATTTACTGGCAGCGGACTCGCAGAAAGTCGTGATTGACCTGGCGCCCACGGGGCACGCTCTGGAGTTGCTGCGCATGCCGCAGCGTATGCAGGTGTGGTCGCGCCTGCTGTTGAAAACCCTGGCAGCGCACCGTACACTAGCCCTCGCCCAAGATGTGGCGGTGGAAATCGCCGCTTTCGGCCAGCGCGTCCGCGAACTGGCGGCTCTCCTGAAAGACAGCCAACGCGCCCGGGTATGGACGGTGATGCTGGCGGAGCCGCTTCCCGACCAGGAGACCGAGCGTTTGCGCAAGCAGCTGGCTGGACTGGGAATAGCAACGGGGCCGCTGCTGGTGAACCGCGTCCTGTTTGCCGCCGACGTGGGAACCTGCCTTCGGTGCCGGCGGGCGCGCCAATGGCAGCTTGCAACCTTAGCGCGCTTGCAGCAGGGGAACAATTTCGCGGACATTTACGTGCTGAAAAACTTTGCCGCGGAGATTGCCGGGAAGCAAGGGTTGCGCAGGATGACGGCGAGATTATGGCAAGCGGTCTGAAATCCAGCCACGCCAGCCAAGTTCTTTATCTCTATGGGATCACCCGGAGCGGAAAGGGAAGCGTTCCCAAACTGGCGGGGGTTGACGGCAGGGCTTCCGTGGAAGCTGTGCCCTGCGCCGGCCTGGTGTGCTGGACCAGCCGCGTGGACAAGAAGCAGTTTGCGGAAAACCTGGCCGGCAACATGGAGGACCTGGAATGGCTGGCGGAGGTGAGCGTGCGTCACCAGCAGGTGGTGGCGGCGATCGCGCGCGCGCGCGATATTTTGCCGGCGCGCTTCGGCACCGTGTTTCGCACGCCGGCCTCTTTGGCGGCAGACGTGGACAAGCACAAGGCGCTCCTCAGCCGCGACTTAAAGAGAATCAGCGGCTGCGAGGAATGGGGCCTGAAAATTTTTAGCCTGCAGAGCCGGGCGCCGGCGGTCATCGCCGCAAAATCAGGACGCGATTACTTGCGGGCCAAAGCCGCGGCCCTGCATGCCGAAACCGGCCCGGGGGACGATGCGCAAGTGCGGCGCCTGGAGCGGGCGCTGGAGGAGATGGCAGTGGCGAGCGCACCCGGCGCTGGGGGGGTGAGCCGTGGGCAGCGCGGGCTGGAGTGGCAGGGCTCGCTGCTTTTGAAACGGACGCAGCGCCGCAAGCTGCAGCAGTTGATCGCGCGCTTCTCGCAGGAGTGGGAGGGAGCGCGGCGAATAGAACTGAGCGGTCCCTGGCCACCCTATTCCTTTGTCTCGCGCGGCCAGGAGAAGGAGCCGGCGCCATCCCGGGCGCGGAATCAGTGATGGGTGAGAATAATCTGCTGGCGGGCGTGGCTGGACAGGATGAGATCTCGCTCCTGGATATTCTTGACCACGTGCTGAACGCCGGGGTGGTGATTCACGGCAGCGTGGTCATTTCCCTGGCCGGGGTTGACCTGATCTATTTGGGGCTGAATGTGGTGCTCACCTCGGTGGAAACGGCGCTGCGGCACATGGGTCTGGAGGAAATGCCGGGCAGCGCAGGGCGCGAGTAGTTATGCCGCTCCTGGCCTACTGCATGGTGGAGGAGGCGGCGGCGGTGAAAAAGCCTGTTGCCGGGGTGGGAGGCGCGACGGTAGAAGAGGTGCGGGATTCGGGGCTGCGCTGCTTTTTTTCCCGTTTCCAGAACTCCGAAGATCTTTCGCGGATACCAGCCGTGGAATCCGCGCTGTCATTCCACCAGGTGCTGCAGGCCTTGTTTGGCCAGGCAGGGCTCATACCATTTCGCTTTCCAACCATGGTGGAAGATGAGGAGGCGCTGCTGCGCTTTCTTGGGGAACGGGCTCCAGCGTACACCGCCGAACTGGTCCGGCTTCGCCACCTGGTGCAAATGGAAATCCACATCCAGGGGAACTGTGGAGCGGCAACCGGAAGCCTGCCGGCATCGGGGCGGGAGTACCTGGAAGGGCGGCAGAGGCAAGCATCAGAATTGAAAGCAGCGGCAGAAAAACTGCGGCAGGCGGGCGGCCCGTCAGTGGCGGAATGGCGGCAGCGCTGGAGCGGACAAGAAATACGGTGCTATGCGTTGCTTCCTCGCGACGGGGTCGCCGCCTTTCAGCAGGCCATCCGGGCACTCGTCCGGTCATTGCCGGGTGCGCGGCTGAGCGGTCCCTGGCCCCCCGCCGAATTCGTCGAGGTTAAGAATTCTTAATGGATAAGCCGCGACAAATTTCTCCCCGTGACGTGGAGGCGGCCATCAACAATCTGCAGCAGCGGCTGGAGGAAACCAGCGCCAACGGGGGCCCGCAGCGGGTGGAGTGCTCGCCGGAAACCATCGAACAGGGGCTGGCCAAGCTGGTTTTGACACTCATCGAGTTGCTCCGGCAACTGCTGGAGCGGCAGGCCATCCGCCGCCTGGAAGGCGGCTCTCTGAGCGAGCGGGAAATTGAAGACATGGGAGCGGCGCTGATGAAGCTGGAGGCCAAGATCCAGGAACTGGCGGGACATTTTGGCCTGACCATGGCGGACCTGAACCTGGACCTGGGCCCCCTGGGCAACCTGCTGGAAAAATAGAGTGTGGCAGGCAACGGGCCGCTCCAGGGCGGAATCCAAACCAGTGCTGCTGCTTCCTGTGCTGGGGCCGCAGAGCTTCTCGTTGGCGAGGGGCCGTTTTCCAGCCGGTACTTTGGTTTCCAACTGCAGATTACTGATATTGCGAATATCGCTTAGCGACATTTGACACTGGGCGCAGACCGCTTTAGGATGCGGGTTTCGACCCACCGTCGCAAGTGATTGCAGGGGTGCAAAGTACTTGCGGTTTATCCAACCTTCTATGGAACGCGTACCAGCTGTCTCCGGAACCACGAATCTGATCGATATCCTCGATCGTGTCCTGGACAAAGGACTGGTCATAGCCGGGGATGTGAGGGTTTCGCTGGCTAATGTGGAATTACTCACGATTCGTATCCGGTTGCTGGTGTGCTCCGTGGATAAGGCTGAACAGATTGGTTTGAACTGGTGGAAGTACGATCCACATCTGACGGCAGCGGCGGAAGCGCCGGCATTGCCGCGGGTCCCCCGAGTGGCTACGGCAGCCAGCCCTCCCCGCGCGCGACGTACGGCAAAGCGAGCGCGTTAGGCGGAGCTTAGGAGGAATTTCCTCATGGCCGTAGAGCGAGTATCTGGCGGTGCAAGTCTCATAGACGTACTCGACCGGGTACTGGACAAAGGCATTGTCATTGACGCCTGGGTTCGCATTTCCCTGGTCGGTATTGACCTGATCACGGTGGAAGCACGGGTGGTGGTGGCTTCGATTGACACCTACCTGAAGTACGCCGATGCGGTGGGCCTTACCGGACTGGTGTCCCGTCCCCAGTTGACGGAGGCGCCGGCAGAAGTAGTGGAGACCACCCGCCGCGTGGCTCGCGTGCCGCGGACAGGAGTGCGCCGTTAACCGGAGTCTGCACAGGGGACCACATCCCATGGCTACACCTCTCCTGCGAAAGGCAGTTCCGGATTCGGAGAGCTTCGTCGAAAGACGCAAGTCGGTTCGCGACTCCACCGCGCTTCGCCTGCTCTCCGCCGAGCGTTCGGAGGAGATATTCCCCATCCTGCTGGAAGAAATCGTAGCTCTGGGGTTCGCGCGGGCGCTGGTGCTGGGAGCGGATTTTGAAAGCGGCGAGGTGCGGCCGGTGGCTGCCCTGAAGTATCAGCCCCACCAGCTGCAGAAATTCCACAGCTCGCTTTGGGCGGGGGAAAATCCTCTGATTTCCCTGTGGCACAAAGGCAAGCCGGCGATGCTGCCTCCCTCCGCCGGGGATCGCGAGCCGCTTTACTGCCACCCCCTGCTCTACCGCAACCGCAACCAATGCTGGGAAGCGGAACGCGAGCGCCGCCAGGGTTGTCTGGCGGTGCAGAACTTCCGCTCCCCGCAGAAACTGGCCCTGCAGGAGCAAGTATGCGCGTCCTGCGGCATGCGCGCTTACGCGGCCATGGCGGTGGTGCAGGTTGGCCGTCACGATCAGAACGGACAACTGCGCCAGCTGAGCAATCTTATCGAAACCGCCAACCGTTACCTGGCCCGGCTGTTCAAGGTGGAACACTATTACAACCGCATGCGCGAAATGGATATCACCATCTCGCAAATGCATACCGTCATGCAGAGCATGGCCGACCCGGTGATCCTTACCGACAGCCATCACCGGGTGGTCATGCTCAACAAAGCGGCCGAGCGTTTCTTCAAAATGCCGGAAGGAGTGACGGAGGGCGGCGCCCGCGCGGTGGAACTGAACAACCTGTATTTCTCGGCGGCGCTCTCCTCCATGGCGGTGAGCGGCACGGAGAGCCACCGTGACTTGACCCTGGTGGACGTAATGGAGGGCGAGGAGGTGCTGTTCGAAGCGGTATGCGCTCCCACCTTCACCAGCGACGGGGTGCGCAGCGGCATGGTGACAGTGATGCGCGACGTTACCGACCTGCGGCGCGCGGACCAGGAGGTCAGGGCCAACCTGCAGAAATTGCGCGACGCCGAGGAAGTGGTCCGCCAGGACCGTGATCGTCTCAACCTGGTAATCGAGAACGTGGGCGACCCCATCGTGGTGGCCGATGACGCAGCCAAGACGGTGCTGCTCGACCCCCTGGCCAAGGAGCTATTCGGCTTGGGCGACGCCCCGCGGCAGGCGGCGCTGGTGCGCAACCAGGCGCGCCTGGACGCGTACCTGACGGCTTTCACGTTCTCCTTTGCCGACAACCAGAACCGCCCGCTGCGCCTGTACAATCCGGCTTCCAACAGCGAGATCGAGTACGCGGCGCGTTCCGGAAAGATTTACGATGCCCGGGGACAGGTGGCCTACACGGTTACGGTTTTGCGCGATCTCACGGCGTGGAAAAAGCTGGAGCAGCTGCAAATGGAACGGCGCATGCTGGAAGTGGAGAAGTTCGCGGCCACGGGGCGGCTGGCGGGCACTATCGCGCACGAGATCAACAATCCTCTGGAGGCGATTAAGAACGCTATTTACCTGCTGCCCGGAAAGCTGAAGCCTCCGGCGCAGCCGGTGTATGACATTCTGAAGAGCGAGACCGAGCGGGTGACCCGTATTGTGCGGCAGATGCTCGGGCTTTATCGCAATACCGACCAGGTGGGGCCCTTTGACCTGAACAGCGTGGTGGAGGACACCCTGACCCTGTTCGCCCGCCAGCTCTCCACCGCCACCATCAATGTGGAGAAACAGCTGGGCAAGCTGCCGCCCATCGTAGGCTCCGCCGACCAGTTCCGGCAGGTGCTTTCCAACCTGGTGGTGAACGCTCGTGACAGCATGGCCAAAGGCGGGCGGTTGGCCATCCGCACCCGGCACGTGCGCGCGAGCGACGGGGTGCACGGTTCCGTCAACATTGTACTGGCCGATACCGGTTGCGGAATTCCGGCGGACATGCTGCAGTCGGTGTTCGAACCTTTTGTCAGCACCAAGGGTGAAAAAGGAACCGGCCTGGGGTTGTGGATCGTGAAGGGGATTGTGGAGAACCACAGCGGCAGCATCCGAGTGCGCAGCCGTCCGGGGAAAGGCACAATATTTAAACTGGCGTTTCCGATAGTCCGCTAGCCACTACTTTGTCAATGGCCAAGGCGAAGAAACCCGAAGTGCTGGTGGTGGAAGATGAAGCCTCCGTGCTTCTCACTTACCGTCTTTTGCTGGAGGAGGAGGGATACAAGGTTGTTGCCGCCCTCTCCTCACAGGAGGCGGAAGCGATTCTGGCCAAAAAGCGCTTTGACCTGGTGCTCTGCGATTTGACGCTGGAACAGAACCACACCGGGTTCGAGGTGTTTGAGCGGGTGCGCAAGCGCGATAGCAAGGTGCCCTGCGTAATGCTGACAGGCTATGCTAACCGGGAGACCACCGAGCGGGCGGAGCAGGCGGGGATCAGGGTATTTTTCAAGCCCATCGAGATCGCGGATTTTTTGAAGACTTTAAAGGCTATTTTGAGGAACTCGCATGGATAACCGGCAGAGGCGGACGGCGAGTAAAACGCCGGCGGCGACCAAAGCGCCCAGGAGAGCCGCGAAAGCAGAAAAGGCGGGCAGCGAAGACGTGCACGTGCGCATTACCCAGTTTCCTGTTCCCCCCGAGTCTGCGAGCGCGGAAGGCGGCCGCTATGTTTACGGAATCATCGAAGCCAAGCAGCCGCTTTCCTTCGGCAAAATGGGCATTGGGGGAACAGGCGAGCCGGTTTACACCGCTCATTTCCAGGATATTGCGGCCGTAGTCAGCAAGACCGCGGTGTACATCTTCGACCCCACCCGGGAAAATGCGCTCGCCCACGAGCATGTGATCGAAACGGTGATGAAGACCCACACCATCATTCCCATGAGCTTTGGCACTGTCTTCCGCACCGACGACGACATCCGCGAGGTGCTGCGCAGCATTTACGTTTCGCTCAAGGATGTGCTCAAGCAGATGGAGGGCAAGCTGGAATTCGGCCTCAAAGTGAACTGGGACCGGGACCGCATTATCGAGGAACTGAAGGATGCGGACGAGGAGATCCGGCGCTTCCACCAGGAAATAACGCGCAAGCACCTGCAGTCCACCTATTTCGCGCGCATGCAGTTGGGGCGGATGATTGACAAGGCGCTTTCCGAACGTTCAGGGCAGTATGTGCGCGACATCTACGAGGCCCTGCGCGATGTTTGCGTGGCCTCGCGCGACAATAAACCCATTGGCGACAAGATGATTATGAACGCCGCATTTCTGGTGGAGCGGGACCGGGAGAGCGAGTTCGACGCCGCGGTTAACAAAATTGCCAAACAATATGGCGAGCTGCTGAATTTCAAGTACACGGGGCCGTGGCCGCCTTATAACTTTGTGAACATCCGGCTGAAACTGGAGCGCGGCACCGCTTCCTGAGGCAGCCGGAGCGAGGATAGATTGACTATGCTGTTCCTGGACGACCTTCTGCTTTCGCCGCTCACCGGGTTTAAGTTCATCCTGCGCACCCTGCAGCGGGTGGCGGAGCAGGAGTACACCGACGACGCTCCCCTGAAGGAGCGCCTGCTGGAGCTGCAGCTGAAACTGGAAGAAGGGGAAATGTCCGAAGCCGAGTACGTGGCCGAAGAGGCCGTGGTTATTCGTCAATTACGCGAACTGCAAAACCGAAAACGTGAGCTGGCTGGCCTGCCGGAAGAAGAGGGACCGATATCCATGACGCACCACGACTGAACGGTACATAGGGCTGCCCGGGTGGCGCTCAGGGAGTACTCAGGCTCCGGAAGTTGGCGCAACCTCCTGGCCCCACGGGAACATCTTCCCCAGCAGTCCCGGGAGCTATAAGTTGACTCCGTCCCTGCGCAAACGAATCTGGGTCCTGCTGGCCGAAGATGAGCCCGGTATTCTGTTTACCTTCAGCGCCATCCTGCGGCAACAGGGCTACCAGGTGGAAACCGCCCGCAACTATGCCGAGGCCCGGGAACGAATGCAGGCTCGCAAGTACGATGCGGTAATCGCGGACCTCAACATGGAGCGTATCGGGCTGGGGCTGGAGTTGGCCCGCCACGCCAAGGAATTGACTCCCGCGCCGGCGGTGGTGATCTACACCGGCTACCCCACCGTGGAACAACTGCGGGCCGCTCTAGCCTTGCACATTGACTACCTGGCGCTCAAGCCGGTTGACCTGGATGAGATCAAGACCGCCCTGCACCGGCTGGTGACCCGGCGTGCCCAAAACCTGGAGCAGGCGCCGGTTTGAATCCCTGCTCCCGGGGGTTTGTTGCTGGTGTACAATGACGACAATAACCCTGGCCAGCCTATCGCCCGATGCCGCACAAACCCTCACTCCTGATCGTAGATGACGAGGTCAGCGTAGCCCGAACCCTGCAAATGGTGTTTGAGCAGGAGGGCTACAAAGTAGCGGCTGCGTACAGCTGCGCCGAGGCCTTGCACCTGCTGAACAATGGCGGCAGGTATGACGCGATTATCACCGACTTGAACATGGAGCAGCCCGATATCGGCCTGGATGTGGCCCGCGCCGCAGGCGGCTTGAGCCCCAGGCCGGTGGTGGTGATTTGCACCGGCTATGCCAGTTCCGACAATTCCCGCAAGGCCCTGGAACTTCGTGTTGATTACCTGGCTAACAAGCCGGTGGACCTGAAGGAGTTAGTGCCCGCGCTCAACCGCATGATCGCCCACCGGCGCGACTTGAGGGTGTGGAAATGACGGCCCGGACCTCAACCCCGCCCAAGACCGCACTGGTGGTGGCCTCGGACCTGGAAGCGCTGACCGCGTTCCAGTCGGCCTTGACCAGCAACGGCTACGTGGCCATCATTGCCCGCGATCTGCCCACGGCGCTGCTGGCCATTACCCAGCACTATTTTGATGTGGCCATCGTGTCTTCCCGCTTGGGCGAAGGCGGGGACGGGTGGCCGCTGGCGGGAGTGCTGCATCTGGTGTTTCCGCGCGCTTTCATCGGCGTGCTTACTCCGGGTGAGCCGGATGTGGTTACCTTCCAGTCGGCGATCAACAATGGGGTAAGCGAACTCTACGACCAGTCCCGCCGTCCCGCGGATATTGTCGGCGCGATAGCCGGCGGCGCAGCGGGTGGCGCGGCCTCCTCCAGCGAGACCGTGCAGTAGCAGCGAGGGTTCGCGAAACTTAACCTTACTTCAGCTGGGCTTTTGCGGGACTCTTGCCTATGCTCCCCGCAAACTGCCGCTATTTTGCTTGACTACAAGTTTACCCTGTATCAATTTGACTGCAGCGTCTCTCTCTCATGATTTCTCGTTCTGTAGCATTTGCTGCCGGCGTGTGTCTGCTGCTGGGCTTCCGCATTTTTATCTCTTGGGCAAGACGGTCCGGCCACAGATTGTTTCAGCCGGCCTCGGTGGAGGGGGACTGCTGGAACTTGTGGGAACTCCTGCTGGCCAGCTTTCTCACTCTTTTCGCGGAACTGGCATTCATCCGCTGGATGGCGGTGGAGATTCGGGTATTCGCTTACTTTAAAAATCTGGTGTTATTGCTCTGCTTTCTGGGATTCGGGATCGGCTGTGCCCTGGCCCGCAGCCGCATCCGCTGGCTGACCTCCTGCACCGCCCTGTTCGGCCTGCTGCTGGTGGCGCGCTGGCCGCATCAAGGAGGGCTGGAAGGTTTGTCCCAGAACCTGGGGGCGGCCGCCGATATTAATATCTGGGGCGGCTTGGCCAACTGGGACTGGAGCCGTTTTTTGCTTGCCGCGGCTCTGGCCGGGATCTTGCTGCTGCTGCTGGCTTACGTCTTCATTCCTCTCGGTCAGAAAGTCAGCCGGCAAATGGATTTGGCGCCCAATGCCCTGACCGCTTATTCCTGGAATCTCGCGGGCAGCCTGGCAGGCATTCTGGTGTTTTTTGCGGTATGCCGGTTAATGCTGCCGCCGACGTTATGGATGGGCGCGGTGCTGGTGGGGTTCGCGCTGCTGCAACGCACTCCCAGAGAGCGGTGGCTGATGGCCAGCCTGATCGTTCCCCTGGCCTTGCTCTTGCACGATCCTGCCACCGCCGATCACTTCGATTTGTGGACTCCGTACCAGCAGATTGAGTTCACCCGCCTGCACTACCCGGACGGCGATTTCGCCGGCGCCAATGTGGAGGTCAACCACATCGGCTATCAGACAATTGTTGATCTCTCCCCTGAATATCTGCGGCGCCATCCGGGGGTGATGAAGGAGTCACCCGAGGATAATCCCTACAATCTGCCGTTCCGATTCGCGCCGGCTCACCCGGTGGTGCTGATCGTCGGCGCCGGCAGCGGCGACGATGTTGCCGGCGCCGTCCGTCATGGAGCCCGCCTGGTGGATGCGGTGGATATTGACCCCGCCATCATCCAATTAGGACGGCGCGAACACCCTGAGCATCCCTACGACTCGCCGCGGGTGAAGGTCCATTTGGGCGACGCCCGCGCGTTTTTGAAGCGTACTCCGCGGCATTACGATCTGATCGTTTTTGCGCTGCTCGATTCGCACACCCAGTTTTCCGATTACTCCAACATGCGAATTGACAACTTTGTTTACACCATGGAGTCCCTGCGCGAGGCGCGGCAGCATCTGGCTCCGGATGGTGTACTTTTTGTGAAATTTAATGTCGCGCGTCCCTGGCTGGGCCAGCGCCTGCAGAACATGCTGACCCAGGCATTCGGCAAGCCGCCGGTGATTTTCTTTGCCGATTCCAGCTATAGCGTCTCTGCCACGTGCTTCGTTATCTCGAATTCCGGACAGGTGCAGACGGCGCTGGCCAGGGATGCCGAACTGAGCCGTTTCGTGAGCGCGGGACCGGGGTTCCCCAAAAACGACAAAGTAGTGAGCACTACCGATGACTGGCCGTATCTTTACCAGCAGGGCCGTTGGATTCCGCGCACTTACTATTCCCTGGGAGGACTGGTGATTGTGCTGGCCCTGGCTCTGTACTGGCAAATTCCGGAAGTGCGGCAGCGCGTCCCGTCGCTGTTTTTTTTCAGCATGGGCGGCGGTTTTTTGCTGCTGGAAACCCAGGTCATCAGCCGGCTGGCGTTGTATTTCGGCACCACCTGGCAGGTCAACGGAGTGGTGCTGAGCGTGCTGTTAAGCACGCTGCTGGCGGCCAACGCAGTCATTGAACGGCAACGCAGGCCGTGGCCCGCCCGCTGGATAATGGCAGGGCTGCTCCTGGGATTGGCCGGAGCTTACTGGTTTCCCTTTGAGCGCCTGGGCGAGTCAGCCGCGATGGCGGGCTGGATTTCCGCCGCTGTCTTCTGCGTGCCTGTATTTTTTGCCGGCCTGCTTTTTGCCCGCGAGTTCCGCCTTACCGACTCACCCAGCGCGGCCCTCGGCGCCAACATGCTGGGCGCTGTGGCCGGCGGTCTGCTGGAAAATATTTCCCTGATCACCGGAATGCGCGCTCTGCTGTTGCTCGCGGCCGGCCTTTATTGTCTGGCTGCCCTGGGCCTGTTGCTGCAGCGGGAAAGCGGTTCTCCTTCGCCGGCAACTCCGGAGGCACAGCCGGCAGCAATGGCCAAGAACTGATTCGGTAGCTGTTCCCATCAGGTCGCAGCTTCCAACGACTGCGACACCTCTTCCCACCGTGCCAGCATGGCGGCCAGTTCCTGCCGGCGCTGTTCCAGCAGTGTGTTCTGGCGCTGGGTTTCGTCCGCGCTTACGAACACCTGAAGGGCCTGCTCGCAGGCGGCAATATCGGCTTCAGCGCGGGCGATGTCCTCCTCAAGTTGCCGGCGCTGCTGCTCCATTTCCCGCAGTCTGATGGGGTTGATTTTCTTTGTTTTCGGCGCCGGCGCATTCCCGTTGCCGGGGAGGGAAGCGGCCACGGCCGCTGCTTCCATGGGCGCCGCTTCGCCCCGGTTTTGCTTGCGCCATAAATAATCTTCGTAATTGCCGGGAAAGACGCGCACCTCGCCCTCGCCGATCTCAAAGACACGAGTGGCCAACTGGTCAATGAAGTAGCGGTCGTGGGAGACAAATACCACGGTGCCGGCGTACTGTTCCAGCGCTTCCAGCAACATATCCTTGGCGCGCATGTCCAAGTGGTTGGTGGGCTCGTCGAGCAGCAGGAAGTTGGAGGGCCGCAACAGCATGCGGGCCAGGGCGTAGCGGTTGCGTTCGCCGCCGGAAAGCACCCCCAGGCGCTTGAAGACGTCGTCCTCCGAGAAGAGGAAAGCGCCCAGCAGGCCGCGCAGCTGAGTCTGGGTGTGCGTGGGCGCCAGGTTCCACAGGTCATCGAGCATGCGCGCCTCGGGGTCCAGTTCCTTGTACTGGTCCTGGGCGAAGTAGTCGGCTTCGACGTTGTGTCCCAGACGAAGCTCGCCCGCGGTAACCGCCTCAATGCCGGCCAGCAACTTGATCAAGGTGGATTTTCCCGCGCCGTTCACGCCTACCAGGGCCACGCGGTCGCCGCGGTCAATGACAAAGCTGACAGCGCGGAAGACCTGCTTCTGCCCGTAGTTCTTGGCTACATCTTTGAACTCGGCCACCATGCGGCCGCTGGCTTTGGGCTGGGGGAAGGAGAAGCGGATGGTCTTCTCCTCGGGCGGAATTTCGATGCGCTCGATGCGTTCCAATTCCTTGATGCGGCTCTGCACCTGCTTGGCCTTGGTGGCCTGGTAACGAAAGCGGCTGACGAAGGCCTCAATCTGCTCGATGCGGTCGCGCTGGTTGCGATAGGCGGCCACGAGCTGCTCCTTACGCTCGGTTTTCTGCCTCAGGAACTGCTCGTAATTGCCGGTGTAAAAGGTGATGCGGCGGTTCCAGATGTCGGCTGTCTTGCTCACCGTCACATCGAGAAAATAGCGGTCGTGGGAGATGACCACGTAAGCGTGGGGATACTCGGCCAGATACTCTTCCAGCCAGTTGCGCGCCTCCAGGTCGAGATGGTTGGTGGGCTCGTCGAGCAGCAGCAGGTTGGGCTTCTGCAGCAGCAGCTTGGCCATGGCCACGCGCATCTGCCAGCCGCCGCTGAATTCCTCGGTGCGGCGGTTCCAGTCCTCTTTGCGGAAGCCCAGGCCAGTGAGCACGGTGCCCACCTGCGCTTCCAGGGCGTAGCCGTCGTGGGCGGCGAACTGGCCCTGCAGATCATGGTAGCGGTCGGCAATCTGCTCGTATTCGGCGCTGGTGTGGTCCACCTCGGCCATGCGTCCGGTGAGTGACTCCATTTCCCGTTCCATGTCGCGCACCTGGTCGAACACCGACATGCACTCCTGGAACACGCTGCGCCCGGAAAGGTTGAGGCCATCCTGCGGCAGGTAGCCCGCGGTGGTGCCCTTCATGACCGTCATGGCACCGTAGTCGAGCGACTCCAGCCCAGCCAGCACCTTGAGCAGGGTGGATTTGCCGGTGCCGTTGGCGCCCACCAGACCCACGCGGTCGCGAGGCCGGATCAGCCAGTCGAGTTCTTCAAACAGGATTTTGCCGCCGAAGCGTTTGCCCGCGGAGGATAGCTGGATCATGGAGTGTACCTATTGTCGCAAACATGGGCGCAACTGGGAAAGTGCGCCATTCGGAGCGCAAACCCGAATGAAAACCGCAGAGGACGCCGAGGAACACTTCCTGCAAAAATCAGAATGTTGAAGTGCTGCGGTCTTCCTCCGCGTCCTTTGCGTGCTCCGCGGTTTTCATTTGCGCTGAGTTCAGATGTCAATGCGCCGTTCGGGATGGCGCCGGGTATACCAGCATGGCGCCATCTCGAAGTGGGGGAACAGGGAGTTGACGCAAGTTTCCAGCCGGGGGTCCTGGAAGAGAAATTCCGTTTTGCCGCTTTTGAGGCGAACGGCGTAAAACCGCCGCACGGTAACCGCGCCAAAAGGGTCCTTCTGTGCGGCGATGCGGTAGCGGAGCACAGCATAATCCCCGACGAAGGTGAACGCTGCCATGGCCGCCAGGAGAAGAACACCCCAGGCAAGGGCGCTCCGGATTTGTTGGCCATAGCGGGCGAGCAAACGGCTCGAGGGAGGGCCGGATAAACGCACACCCATGCGGTCCAGGTCGAGCATGTCCGCAATTTTCTGGTAGTATCCGCGCACCGAAACCTTCCACAAAGGGCAGGCTGTTGGCCATTGTAGCTGCGGGAAGTGGGCCGAGAGCACCATTCAGGGCCTGAGGTCGCGGCTTCGTGCAGTTGCGGCACATTTACAAAGCTTTACAACTCTTTACCTTCGAGTGGCTGATTTCGTGGTTGAATGGCAATGCGACTCGCGGCTGAGATTACAAAGAGCGTCTGGTTTCGCCGGCTGCGAAGCATGCTTCGCGAACGGCCGGTCTGCTCCTGATCTTTTTCCCGTCCTCAACCGACCGCTTCGCGAGGCCAAGACTCCCCACCACAACACGTCGGCGGCTGCTTTGCCGGGCGGCATTTCATCCGCAGCGGCTCGCATCACATTCCCGGGTGATAAACGTCATTGGAAGAGGTTCGGACCCGGGCTGATCATAGAGTCAGGCAGCGGCCGCCCACAAAATCAGCAAGTCGGCACCCGCAGAGGGAGCCCGGCCGCGGGGGGATGCCATGACTTCGCTCCTCATTGCGATAGGACTTGCCATCGTATGGATATTTCTCTGCGGATTGGTCTCCGAGTTAGCCGACAAAAGGGGCCACAGCGCGAGTCTGTGGTACCTGTTTTCTTTGTTCTTTACGCCGCTGCTGGGATTTTTTGTGGTCGGCACGTTGCCCTCGGCAAGCGACCTGATTCCCGCCGGGCAACGGCGCTGCCCCACCTGCTCCGGATTAGCGAAGGCAGAAGCCACGCTCTGTCCTTACTGTCACAGTGCTCTGGAGGGGAGTGCCCAAAAGGAAAAGCTGGCGGCATGACGCCGCCAGCGCTCACGTGTTTGAACGAGAGTATCTACCAGAGGGCGACCTGAATCTTGTCCGCCCACAGGTACCAGGGATCGCCATTCAAGTCAGTGTCCTGCTCGAATTGGATGAGGAACTCCTTGTTGTAGGGAACAGCGCCGGCAGGCAGCCACTTGTCCACTTTGTATTCCTTTCCGTCCACTCTCAAGGCGGCATAGTGAAGATACTTGGTGGTGTTATCAAGGGTGAAATACCAGGTCACTTTATGCCAGCTGTTGGGGCCCCACTTCTGGCAGGGAACGGAAGTGTGTTGCCAGTGGTATTGTGTGTTGCTCCAGATGTCCCAAGTGCCGTAAGCGTAGTTGCACTGGGTGCCGAACAGATACTTGAAGTTGCCGATCAGCATGCGGGAGTCAAACTCGATGGCTTGCACCACGTAGGCGCCGTTAGGCTGTTTGGTCTTGGGAGCGTTCCACAGGAAGTTCATGCTCAGCTCAATATGGCGCGCCCAGGTCTGGTCGCCGAACTTCTTGACAAACAAGTCGTCGGCCCAGGTGCCATAGCTGCCCTTGATGTAGGTTTGCATGCTGTGGCCGTCAAGTGAGGGGCTGCCCACCCACTGCTTGAACCAGTAGGATGATGCCGTGCCTGCCTGGGCGCATGCCGAGCACTTAATCCAGCCCGACATCTGGTCAATGTTATTGAAGTATTTTGCATTGGACGGAGGAGCAGGGACCAAACCGCTGCTCGTGCTCGTGCTGCTGGCGCTGTAGTTTCCAGCAGTGACGGTTAAATAAGCAGCGCCATTCGCCCCGGAACTGTCCCAGGCCTTGACCACCACGTGATGAGTCCCCGAACCCATGCTGACCGCCCGGGAGATGCTTTTGGAAGAAGTGTTTTCCCGAAACACCAGATTGGAATCCACATAAATGTTCCAGCCAGTAATGGCATGACTTGAAGTTGCTGTGCCGGAAATGGTGATCGGCGACGAGGATCCGGTGGCCTTGGCGTACACGGTCACCGATGCTTGACTGAATGAAACCGTGAACAATAACCATGCCGTCAGTATGAATGCGGTTTTCACTAAGCAATCCTTTTTGGGAATTTATTGAAGCGGCGTTGCGCAGGCTCGGCCGAAGCCTGAAAGTCTTTCCGTAAGCCAGATCAGCAGGTGGAAAGACCATAACAGGGCAGAGTAGCGGCTCCAATCGGCCAAATAGCTCAATTTTGCGGAGGGCAAACAGGGTGTTTTAAGGCAGATCTACTAAGGTTTTTGCCCGTAGGCGGCAGGAATAGAGGAAAAGAAGGAGGGTATGAGGGTTACCCCGCACTGCCGCCGTTTCGTTGGCGGGCGCGATTTGAATTACTAGGGACGACCGGAGTCCGCCGACCACCGTCTGCCCCACGGCGAGCCTGTCCAGCGCCTCGACGGGGACCTTTAGCGCCTCCGGCTGCACCATAATTAGTACAACGGGGCCGCTGTGGCACCAAGATGCCTTGACCTGTACCATTTTTGGGATAGAATGACGGCCTTCGGAGGTTACCAGTTATGAAACGTGTTGTTCTGTTTGTCGTATGCGCCTGCTCCTTCACGTTCCTCGCCGCCCAGCCGCAAGCCATGACCTCGCTGCGCGTCAATGCCTGCCCCACGATGACGGGCGACGCCAGCCTGGTGATTCGCATCGAGCCGGTAGAACGGACCAACCAGTCCACCAGCACCTGCGAGTTTGACTCCCGGACGGGAGCCGACGTGCTGACTTTCTATCTGCCTGCAACTCAGCAAGTGAGATAGTGAAATAGCCGGGCAGGCTCACGGGCTGTAACGGGCTCCCGGCCGTCCCTGGGTAAGGGCAAAAATGCTTTCTTTGGCCAAATCCGACAACTGGAACAGCTATGTGAAGCCCCAGCTAATTCAAATCGGCCAACAGGCTGGTGCCAAATCCACCAGTGTTGTCGAGCGCCACTAAAGTACGAACCTGTCCTTTGCCTAAGCTCAGGACGCCGCTGTCAATCAGAACAGTCTTTTGCCCGGGCGCGGTAAAGAAAACGTCATAGTTTCCCGCCACCAGGTTCTGATAGCCGGAGGCCGACTTAAATGCCAGATTGGTGAAGGTCGGGTTCGCAGTCTGGATATCTGTCCCGGGGGAAACCACATAGACGTCTAGATTGCCCACGTCCGGGGAGGCGTTGACCACGCGGAGCCTCATCTGGCCGGTGGCGGGGGCGGTATTATCGTCGGTAAGAAAAATCGGAGTAAGCGCGGGCGAGGCAAACGCCGCTGGTGCGGCGATGAAGGTGTAGGAGATACCGGACTGAAACACCACCGGCTGGTTGATGAAGGAGGTGGTTGTGCCGGAAGGCTCAACGTGCGCCGTATAACCACCGGGGGGCTCCGAGGCGTAGGTGCTGGCGGTGGGATAGGCCAGATCGGCGGCTACGGTCCTGGTGGTCAGGAGAAAAGTCAGGCTGGGCTGTTCCGCGGAGGCGTTCATGGCGCGAAATTTAGCGTTGGCCGCGATGGTGGCCGCGGATTTGCAGCCGGCGGCGCCGGCCAGAGTCAACAGTACCGCCAGAAATCCCAGGAATTGAGATGGCTTCACGAGTCCGTTTCCTTGCGCAATTAAGATACACGCATGTTACGGCAGTATAGCGAGGCACACAAAATCGCAGGCAGAGTCACTCTTATAAACACCGGCCGGAACGAGAAAGTTGCCCCGGGAAGCGGAGGGCGGGCGCCCATTACGGGAAATCGCGACGGTTTTGCCACTCCGCCAGCTCGCTAAAACAACGGTCCCGGGCCCAATTAATGGGGGCGCTACCCGCTCAGAGGCGGTATATACTAATTCGCCAAGAGGCCAGCAGCAGCGGTTTTGCGCGCCACCCCAGCTGCCATGGAAAAAGTCCCTAACCCTTCGTCGCAAGCGGACAGCCCTACCCTGGTGCCGGAAAGCGGAGCTCCGGTGCATCGGCCGGATGCAGGGCCGCAGACCCTCACCCCCCCTCCCTCCTCCTCCGACAGCCCCACCCTGGTTCCGGAAAGCAGCAGCGCGGATACGCCAACCCTGGTGCCAGAGTCCTCCAGTGCCGCGGGACAGACGGGCGCGGGAGTGTCAACGGCGGGTGAGGCCTGGGGTGCGGGCGGGCCACAACCGGGCGCGGTTCTGGGCAACCGCTATGAGATTCTGCAGGCTCTGGGCGAAGGCGGCATGGGCACGGTTTACAAGGCGCGCGACCGTGAACTCGACCGCCTGGTGGCGCTCAAGGTCATCCGCCCCGACCTGGCCCGCAATCCCGCCATCATCCAACGCTTCAAGCAGGAACTGATCCTGGCCCGGCAGGTCACCCACCGCAACGTGGTCCGCATTTTCGATCTGGGCGAGGCCGACGGCATCAAGTTCATCACCATGGAGTTCATCGAGGGCAAGGACCTGCGCTCTCTGCTCCTGGAGCACAAGAAATTTTCCCCCGAGGAGGCGGTGGACATCATTCGCCAGGTCTGCCTGGCGCTGGACACGGCTCACAGCGAAGGGGTAATTCACCGCGACCTGAAACCGCAGAACATCATGCGCGACGCAACCGGGCGCATCGTGGTGATGGACTTCGGCCTGGCGCGTTCGCTCGAAAGCGACGGCATGACCCAGACCGGGGCGCTGATCGGCACCATGGAGTACATGTCGCCGGAGCAGGGGCTGGGGCAGGAACTGGACCAGCGTTCGGAT
>DATEJK010000046.1:0-20548 GCA_035278025.1 Terriglobales bacterium
AAGATGGGCTCGCAGGACCTGGGCACGGGGACGCGGACGGCCATCCTGATTGTGGCGGCGGACTCGCTGGGCGTTCCCATGAACGCGATTACGCTGAACATAGGCGACACGCTCTACCCGCCGGATGGCGGCTCGGGAGGCAGCACAACCATTGGCGGCGTCAGTTCCTCCACCCGGCGCGCGGCACTGATGGCGCTCGACCAACTGTTCGCCAAGGTGGCGCCTGCGCTCAGTGCTCAACCGGCCGACCTGGAGGCGAAGGACGGCACGGTGCGGCTAAAGAGCGATCCTGGCAAGGCGCTGAGCTGGAAGCAGGCCTGCGCCAAGCTAGGGGCGATGCCGGTCAGTGTGACCGGGAAAAACCCCGGCCCCGGCGCCTTGATCAACAGCGGCGTGGGCGGGGTGGGCATGGCCGACGTTTCCGTGGACACCGAGACCGGCATTGTCAAAGTCAACAAGATGGTAGCGGTGCAGGATTGCGGCCTGGTGGTCAACGTGAAAACAGCGGAGAGCCAGTGCTACGGCGCGCTCATCATGGGCATCAGCTACGCCCTTTATGAAGAGAAGGTGCTGGACCCGGTAACCGGGAGGATGTTGAACCCCAACATGGAGTTCTACCGTCTGGCCGGACTGCGCGACATCCCTGAACTGGTGGTGCACATGATGACCGACCCGCTCAACGACAACCGGGGCGTGATCGGGTTGGGCGAACCGCCGGTGATCTCTCCGGGCGCGGCGATTTCCAACGCGGTGGCCAACGCCATCGGAGTAAGGGTGCCCTTCCTGCCGCTCACGCCCGACCGGGTATTATCGGCACTGGAACAGCAACAGAAGGCAGGTGCGTGATGCGAGCATTCGAATACACCAGTCCGACAACGCGCCAGCAGGCAGCGGAGTTGCTTTCCGGAGAAGCCGCCGTGCTGGCCGGCGGCACCGATCTGCTCAGCCTGATGAAGGACGATGTGCTAACACCCAAGCGCGTGGTCAACATCAAAGAAATTCGCGAGCTGCACGGAGTGCATTACGGGCCGCGCGGCATGCAGATCGGCGCGCTGACCTCGCTGGGCGACCTGGCGGACCACGCGCTGGTGCGGAGGCACTATCCCGCATTGGGCGACGCGCTGGTGGAGGCGGCCAGCCAGCAGATCCGCAACATGGCCACTATCGGCGGCAATATCTGCCAGCGCCCGCGCTGCTGGTACTTCCGCTCCGGGTTCGGCCTGACGCCGAAGACGCCGGAGGGCAAGTCGCTGGTGGCGGAAGGCGATAACCGCTATCACGCCATCCTGGGCAACGACGGCCCGGCGCTGTTCGTGAGCCCGTCGAGCATTGTGCCGGCCTTGATCGCCTATGGCGCGCGCATCCGCATCAGCGGCCCCAGGGGCGCGCGCGAAGCCGCGCTGGAGAAGTTCTTCAAAATTCCGCAATCCGAAGGTGAACGCGAGCACGACCTGCAGCCTAACGAGATTGTTACCGACGTTTTTCTTCCTCCGCCGGCAGGAGGAAAGTATGCGCACTATGAAGTGCGCCAGAAGGAATCGTTCGATTGGCCGCTGGCTTTGGCGGCGGTGGCTCTGCACATGAACGGTGACACGGTGCGCTCAGCCCGGGTGGTGATGGGCTACGTGGCGCCGGTGCCGTGGATGTCGGCAGAGGCGGAGCAGGCGCTGGTGGGCAAGACCATCAGCGAGCAGACAGCGCAGGCGGCAGGCGAGGCTGCGGTCAGCCAGGCCAAGCCGCTCAGCCGAAACGCCTACAAAGTCCAACTGGCGCGGGTGGCGGTGAAGCGCGCCATTTTACAGGCGGCGCAGGGCAAGGCAGAGGGAGGCGCGGCATGATCAGCGAACAGGAACGGTTCAATACCGAGAATCCCAACCTGTGCCCGGGGCTGCGCTGGAAACGCCAGTTTTACGAATCCGAACCGGACCCCACGGTGCAGCGCTCCAACGACGGCAATTACTGGTGCGTCTACACCCAGACCTGCATTGGGCCGGATGGCCGCGTTGCCGAGCCGCGCGCGTGCTCGTTTCCGCTGCGCAAGTGCCATGGCAGCGGGCAGTGCGGGTAGGAGCAGTTTCTCGGTTCTCCGTTGTTGGTATCCAACGATGCGGGCACCCGCGCAACCGCAGGGTCCTTGGACTCGCGCTCCTTCGCCGACGTTCAGTCGCGGGCCGCTCAGGATGACATTCCAGAATAAAGGTCCGTTCCCCTTGAGTCCCGCCACGTGGTTTTCTCATCTTGTAAACTAAGTACTTATGGCACAGGCGAAGTTTGAAGTGGAAAACACGCCGGAACAGGCGGAATTCGTTCCGGCGCAAGGTGTTGAGCGGGAACGGGTTTTCGATGCCTTCCGGCGCTGGGGGTACCTCCAGGCGGACCTCGACCCGCTGGGCTTGTTCCGGCCCGAGCCGCATCCCGAACTGAAGCTGACCGGGACGGCGGCGGAGCAAGCGCGCCACTGCTATTGCGGCAGCATCGGGGCTGAATTCGCGCACATCTCCGACGTGGAGCGGCGGCGCTGGATCGAGCAGCGCATGGAAGCGTCCGCCCCGGCACCGGACCAGCAGTACGTCCTGGAGCGGCTGATTCGCGCCGACCTGTTCGAACAGGTGATGCAGTCGCGCTATCTGGGCAGTAAACGATTTTCGCTGGAGGGGCTCACGGTGCTGATCCCGCTGCTCGACGAACTGCTGGAGGGAGCCGCCGAGCGCGGCGCTGAGCAGGCCATCCTGGGCATGAGCCACCGCGGGCGGCTGAATGTAATTGTGCACATCGTGGGACGGGCGCCGGCGGAAATTTTCGCCAACTTCGAAGATGTGGACCCGCGCAGCGTTCTGGGAGGTGGAGACGTCAAGTATCACCTCGGAGCCACCGGCGTTTACACCAGCGATCACGGCCGCAACATCAATATCCACCTGGTTTCCAATCCCAGCCATTTGGAGGCGGTGGACCCGGTGGTGCTGGGGCGGGTGCGAGCCAAACAGGTCCGCTTCGGAGAAAGGGGAACGGCACGGTTTCTGCCCATCCTGATTCACGGCGATGGCGCCTTCGCCGGCCAGGGCATCTGGGCGGAGACGCTGAACTTTGCGGGAGTGAAAGGTTACTCGGTAGGCGGCGCGCTTCACATCATCGCCAACAATCTGATCGGCTTCACCACCACGCCGCCGGAACTGCACAGCTCGCGATTTTCCGCGGAGCTGGCCAGGCGGCAGGATGTTCCCATCTTCCACGTCAATGCCGAGGATCCGGACGCGGTCATGCGGGTGGCGCGCATGGCGCTGGAGTACCGCTATGAGTTCGGCAGTGACGTGGTGATAGACGTAATCGGATATCGGCGGCACGGGCACAGCGAAATAGACGACCCGACCATCACCCAGCCGCGGCTGTACAAGGCCATCCAGCAACATCCGCCGCTGTGGCAGATTTACGCCGAGGACATCGGCGCCGATGCCGGCGCCCAGGCGGAGCGGGTGCGCGCGGAGTACGACCAGGGTCAGAAAGAAGCCAAGGGGCTCACCAAAAAACCCAGTTTACGGCGCATGCCCGATTACTGGGCCAATTTCAAAGGCGGCCGCTACAAGCCGGAGTGCGAGGTGGATACGGGGCTGCCTGGGGAGCAGATTGCGGCGCTCACGCAAAAGCTGACGAGCTATCCGGCGGATTTTCATATCCATCCCAAGATCAAGCGGTTGCTGCAGCAACGCGCGGAGATGGGCACGGGCAAGCGGGCGGTGGATTACGGCATGGCCGAGGCGCTGGCCTTCGCTTCCCTGCTGCAGCAGGGGACGCCGGTGCGCATGAGCGGGCAGGACACGCAGCGCGGCACCTTCAACCAGCGCCACGCGGTGCTGGTAGATGTGGAGGACGAAGCCCGCTACATTCCGTTGTGCAACGTGAGCCCGGAGCAGGCGCGCTTTGAAATCTACAACTCGCCTTTGTCGGAGGCGGGACCGCTGGGCTTCGAATACGGCTACAGCCGGGACTATCCGGAGACGCTGGTGCTGTGGGAAGCACAGTTTGGCGACTTCGCCAACGGCGCGCAGGTGGTGATTGACCAGTTCATCAGTTCGGGAGAGGACAAGTGGGGGCTGCTTTCCGGCCTGGTGATGCTGCTGCCCCACGGCCATGAAGGCCAGGGCCCGGAGCACTCCAGCGCGCGCATTGAGCGCTATCTGCAGCTGGCGGCGCGCGACAATTTCCAGATTTGCCAGCCTTCCACCGCGGCGCAGTACTTCCACCTGCTGCGGCGCCAGGCTTTGCGCAAGTGGCGCAAGCCGCTGGTGGTGTTCACCCCCAAGAGCATGCTGCGGCATCCGGACGCCTCCTCGCCGGCCAGCGAGTTGTCGAGCCCGCGGTTTCTGCCGGTGATTCCCGATACGGAAGTGCAGAACGCCGAGCGCCTGATCCTGTGTACCGGCAAAATCGGGCACGAACTGCGAGTGGAACGCAAACGCCGCAAGGACAACGCTGCCGCCATTGTCTTTCTGGAACAGCTCTATCCCTTCCCGGAAGCGGAACTGGCGGCGCAACTGGAGCGGCACAAGTCGGCGCAGGACATTCTGTGGGTTCAGGAAGAGCCGGCCAACATGGGCGCCCTGTGGTATGTGCTGCCGCGACTGCGGCGAGTGGCGGGCAACGAGCGCCACGTGCTTTCGGTGAAGCGCTCGGGCAGCACCAGCCCGGCTACCGGCTCCGGCAAGGCGCATGAAATGGAGCAGAAGACGCTGCTGACACTGGCTTTCACGACCGGGAAGTAGTGGACAATAGTCACTGGTTAGTCGTGTTGCGGAACTGCTTCGCTCTGGTATTTACCGTGTCAGGTCGAGTACCATTTCTCCTGCTGTTCATTGATCGGTCAGGGTGACCGCGCAGATGATTCGGCAGAAGCGAAACTCCCGCCTCGAACTGAGGAACAATCTCCTCCTAGTGGTATTTCTGCCGATCATCTTGCCGCTTCTACTGGTAGCCGTTACACTTTTTTTCTGTACAGGACCACCCTTTACCTCCTCGTTTGGACGCTTTGGTTGCCGAGAGGCAAAGACGTTCTGTTCGTATGCTCCGACAGTCCCATATGGGGAGAGCACATGGCATCAGAGATACTTCCCTTAGTCCAAAAACGTGCGGTTGTTCTGAATTGGTCGCAAAGGAAAACCTGGAGGAAATGGTCGTTACCCGTTCGTATTTTTTACCATTTCGGTGGTGACCGCGAATTTAATCCTCTGGTTGTGTTGTTTCGCCCAGCCCGTCGCGCTAAAGTATTCCGATTCTGGCGAGCTTTCAAGGACTGGAAACATGGAAGAACAGAGCCAGTAGGGCTGCTAGTCCAAAATTTGCGGAACGCGCTTTAGTAAAGCACTTCTGGTTCCGACTTTTTGCTGCAAACGATCAGGGTGCTTGGGACTGAATTTTTCTTTCCCATGGAGTAACGGCGCAATTTTAAATGCGAGATACTCCCGCCAAAGCGACATATGTGTACCTGCTGCTGACGCTGGCGTTCAGCGCCGTAGTCTGGATATTCATCATCTGGTCCGGCCACCTGGGCATGGGATTCGGTCTGCTGATTCCCGTGGGCATGTGGTGTCCAGCGCTGGCCGCCCTGGTGACCTGCCGGTTGCTGGGACGAAGTTTCCGATCGCTGGCGTGGGGCTGGCCACAGGGCAGATATGTCGCCGCCGGCTATTTCGTGCCGCTTGCCTACGCCGCAATGGCCTACGGCGCGGTGTGGGCCCTGGGTCTGGGCGGGTGGAATTCGCAATTCGTTAGCCAGGTGGCCCAACAATTCGGGCTGCGCGGCATGCCGGTGTGGGGCTCGCTCACGCTTTACATTGTCTTCGCAGGCACGGGCGGCATGATGCGCAGTCTTTCGACGGCGCTGGGGGAAGAGATTGGCTGGCGCGGATTTCTGGTGCCGGAACTGGCCAAGCAAATGTCGTTCACGAAGCTAAGCCTGCTGAGCGGCATCATCTGGGCGGCGTGGCATAGTCCCCTGCTGCTGTTTGCCGACTACAACGCCGGAACCAATCGCTGGTATGGGCTCGGCTGTTTCACCGTGATGGTGGTTTCCATCAGCTTTGTCTTCGCCTGGTTGAGGCTGAAATCGGGCAGCTTGTGGACGGCGGCACTGCTCCATGCCAGCCACAATCTGTTCGTTCAAGGGATCTTTGACAACCTGATGCGCAATACCGGGCGAACCCTCTGGTACACCACCGAGTTCGGCGCTGCCCTGGCGTTGACCGGTGCCGCCTTCGCGGTACATTTCTGGACGCGGCGCGGCGAGGTTGAGGCGGTGGACAAGGTGGCGGCTGCGGCCTCCGCCACGGCGTAAGCAACCCCGCAGCGGCGGGTCCCTTCTGAATTCCAGGCGATCAGGTTCGGGGCAATGTGGTGTTTTCTGGTAAACCTGTGAGGCGTTCCCGGTACAAGAACAACAAAGATGCTAAACTCTACGCGCCAAACCTGCGCACTCCGCTGGAGGAAAGAATATGACCAGGAACATGCGGGTGTTCACCGCGACCTTAATCGCGGTGCTGTTCTGCGGCATCACCTTGGCTCAACAGCCGGTACAGAATATTAATCCGAAGATGCATTCCAATCTGGCCCAGGCGCAGCGCCTTGTGGCGCAGGCCAACGAGTATTTGGAACGAGCGCAAAAAGCCAACCGCGGCGATATGAAGGGCCATGCCGAGAAAGCACGGCAGCTTCTGGCTGAAGCCAACCAGGAGATAAAGGCGGCTGCGGAAGCGGCCAATGCGGCCGATGCGGCCAGGAAAAGAGGCCGGCGCTAGTCCCCGGCATCTACCCAGGACTTAGTACCTCAACATGCGCTGGTTGGCGGCGGAAACTTCCTGTTTCCGCGGGCGCGAGGTTTTCCCCGCCCGGCTAGGCCGCAGCCTTCTGAGTATTGGACTGCGGACGAGAGCGGGAATAGCGGCCTACTGTGGCGTCCACCGAGGCATCGCGCAATGCCATGTTGATGCGCTCCACGCACTCGGTGACCAGGCGGGAGGCATCTGGGTCCCCATTGCGGTTCACAGCCACACACAGGGGGAAAATAGCGTTGCGCACATGGTGATTGACCTCCGCCAATACGGCTGCGCGCTCGGCGGCAAACATGTAGTGCTGCTCCTCCTGCTTAAGCTGCAGGGCGAGGGTGAAAATAATAGTCAACAGACCGGCGATGGAGCCGGCAATGACCAGATGCGCAAGCAGGTGGTCCAGGCGGACGAAAGACAAGTCCAAACCGATGGTCACACCCGACACCATGAGTCCTAAAAGCAGCGCCAACAGAATTTTGCGTCGAGTCGTCCGCATGGGCCTCCCCCCACCGCGCAAGTAGCCGATTATAAGGCAGAATCGCGCCGGAACCGAGAACTCCCCCGTTCTCAACCGGCAACAAGCTCTAAGGGCCTGAGCCAGCAAACCTTAGCACCCATGTGCCATTCCTACCATGCGACCAGAAGGGTAACCTGCCGCAGGGTGGGAGAGGAAAGCATGCAACGCGCCGAAGAAACCGTGCGGCAAAGCGGGCTGTACCGGATAGACCATCAAGGGCACCGTCCAACGCATGAAGCGATCCTGTGGCGGGGCGAAACTTTTCCCAGCTGCCGGATTTGCCGGGAAGCCGCCAAGTTTCAATTCGTGCGGCCGGTGAGAAAATCAGAGGAATTTGAACACATCGGCTACGACAGAGATTTTATGGAGTCGGTGCTGAGGGGCGGCGAGCCAAGCTGCCCGCAATTGTCGGCCTGAAAACGGCTTCAGGTATCGGCCTTAAGTTTCCTGCTCAGCAGTTGCTCGATCCTTCGCAATAGCACGTCAGGACTGCGAGTTTTGCTGACCCAGCCATCCACCAGACCGGTAAGATTCTCCGGGAAATTAGGGCTGAAAGATATCACCACCAGGCGCAGACCAGGCTTGATCTTGCGGATGGCGGCGACAACTGGCTGCGCGTCAGCCGCGCTGTAATCGAGCAGAGCCAGATCCACCTGCTCCGCCGTGCGCAGGAGTTGAATGGCGGCGTTCTCGCCGGCAGCGGTCAGCACGCGATAGCCCTCATGCTCCAGCAGCAGCTTGCGGATATGCAGCACGACCTCCTGGTCGCTCACGCAAAGAATTGTTTTAGGCGTAGCGATAGCCAGTCTCCCCAGCGGGACATCGGTTCTTTGAGCCTACATGCGGGCCTGAGCGGTAGCAAGCGTCAGTCCTGCAGGAGTAGGCTGGTTGGTTTTCAGGACGAAGTGACTAGAGCTCCGATCTGCGCGAGTGCAGCCAGGGTCTGCCGCACAAATTCAGGGGACAGCGAAATCGCATCTGCAATTTGTGAGGCGCTGAGCCGGGAATCAGCGGCGCGAAAGACAGCGGCGGTGGCATCGTTCACCTCAACCACGTAAATGCGCCCTTGCGGCGTGCGCGAGAACAAAAGAAGAACCTCCTGGCGCAAAGAACCGGCAATCGGCTGGCCGGTTTTCAGCTCGGGCAAGAGGTCAGGCAGGTTCCAGGAAAACCTGCAGCAGCGCGCGCTGGCGGCGGGCTGCGGAAACTTAGCCGGGCGCACCAACTCTGTCGTGGCGGTTTGCAGGAAGAATAAGCCTTCATATTGCAGCAAGTCGCTCCACCAGGGGCCAGGAGATTGGAACGAATTTAAATAGTCTATGACCATATCCCCAACCCGCCCGGCTGCGGCCGCCGAACCGAGCACACAGTCGTCCAGAAAGCCCTCGAAGGCAGGAATGTCCACGAGCGTCTCGGCCGCTGCGGCAAAACGGCGCGAGTATCGGAAGGAGCGCGCCAGGCGGTCGCGATAGTAGCGGCGGGCCAGGAAGCGGGCAAATTTCCCGGCGCGTTCGGCCTGTTCCGGAGATAGCGGCAGCGGAGGAACGGGGGCCCGTCGCACGGTTGCGTCCGCAAGGTAGGTGATAACGATGTCCTGCAGGTCGCGGTCGGATTGGCGGGAGCGAGCATCACTCATGACGCAATCACCCTACAGTCCAAAAGCAGCGCGTGTGGCTTCCACAGAGCGCAGGAGAACCTCGGCGCTCAGGCTGGGCGCGAAGGCGTCGAAAGTAACCGCGCGCAGCCCAGGAGCGCGTTCCCCCACCCACAGCGCCAGGCCGAGAATTTCCTGGGTGGGCGGTGTGGGCGCAATCCACGGCCCTTCCAGATCGCGATCCGCCTCTACTCCAGCCACGTGCAACTCCACCACTTTCTGCAGCGGAAAATCGGCCAGATACTGGCGCGCGTCGCGACCCGAGTAGTGCGCGGCCAGCCAGATGTGGGGCAGGTCGAGCAACAAACCACAGCCGGTCTGGTCAAGAAAGCGGCGCAAAAACTCGGCTTCCGTCATCTGAGCGTAATTAAGGGCGAAGAAGCCGGGAATATTTTCCATCACCAGGGGCGCGTTCACCGCGTCGCGCAGCACGCACGCGTTGGCCACGAAACGGCTAAGAAATTCCTCGGTGTAAAGCGGGGGGAAAACGTAGTCCAGGGTGCAAGCGCCATCCTGCGTGTGCAGACACTGAAAGTGTTCCGCCACCCAGGGTCCGCGGTACACCTCCTGCAGCTGGCGCGCGCGGGCCAGGGCGTGCTGGCTGAGGGGGTCGGAAAGCTGTCCCAGGTAATCGTGGAGCAGGAGGGGAAAATGATCACGGATAGAGGGGAAGAGAGGGTCGTCAGGTGCGGGAGGGTCGGCCATAGACAGATGGTCAACGACGCCGGCTGCCTGCAGCAGCGCTTGTGCCAGATGCGGATTGTAGAAAGCGCCGATGGAAAGCCGGTCTTCGACCATCGCGGGCATAGGAAAAAAAGGCCTGCGGCTGCCGCCGGGTTCCAACAGCCAGATTCAGCCGCCCACCGCAGGCGCCTCGTACTGGGTTTAGTGGCAGGTAGGCGCGACTTCAGCGGTTTCCACCAGCTTGAACTCGGCATGGCAGGTGGGGCTGACTTCGGCTGTTTCCACGAGTTTGAAGTTGGAATGACAGGTGGGGGCGATTTCCGTGGTTTCCACAATCTTCATCACATCCTCCTGTGAGCACATTGCGGCTCTCCCCCCTAGATGCAAAAACTGGGAAAGAGTAGCAGAAAAGGGCCACTTTTTTTGCACCAGAGAGGTGCAGCCGGCATCTGCAACTCTATGGACGAACAGGAGAAACTGGCCATTGAAGTGCTACTGCGCGAAGACCAGATCGCGGCCCAACTGCAGCAGGCGCTGGCGGACCGCTTTCTGGACGAGAAATTCTTTTACTGGCTGCCGCCCTCGGTGCGGGCCTGGGTGGAACTGACCCGGTCGGCCGAGTATCGCAATGCCAACCGCGCGTTACAGGTGCTGGAGGCCAATGCCGGCAGTGTGGCGCGGATGTGGCCTGAGGCACAGGCCCTCTATAGCCTGGGGTGCGGAGAAGGCAGCAAAGACCGGATTTTGCTGCGTGCCTATGCCCAGGCGGGCACGCCCCTGGAATACGTGGGCGCGGACTTCAGCCAGGCACTGCTCGAACTGGCGCTGACCGGGGCCGGCGGCTTGGCGCGTTCGCGGCGCGGCCTGAAATTCGATGTGGCCGAGAACGTGCATCTGCGGGCGCTGAGCCATGACGGGGTGGCTTCTATCTATGCCGTGCTGGGCAATACTCTAGGCGCATTCGGCCCAATGCATTTCCCGGCGCGGCTGCGGGAAATCATGGGGCCGGGGGACCGGGCGTTGTTTGATGGCGAGGTTTTCGACGAGGCCACCACGCTTGCGGGTTACGACAATCCCACTAATCGCCGGTTCGCCTTCTCGCCGCTGGCCGGCGTGGGATTGACGGAAAGTGACGGCCGGTTGCATTTCGAACTGCGGCGGGGCAGCGGCGGCATTCACGAGGTGGCAAAATTCTTTGTAGCCTCCCGCCGGCTGGAGCTGCGGGTCGGGAGCGCCAGCCTGCGAATGGAGCCCGGCGAGAAAATCTTGATGAGCAGCTCCATCAAGTACGACGAGGAAGCTTTTTATCCCCTCATCGAAAATGGAGGATTCGTCATCGAGCTGGCGGCCAAGAGCGAGGATGGCAAGTTCCTGCTGGCCGGGGCGAGACCCCGTTGATTAGCCGATTGAAACCCAGGATGAGGCTGGGCTACCCGCTGCGTCACTTCGCCACAAAGAAACGCCACACAGATGATTCTCGCTGCCTGCCTCTAGCCTCTAGCTACTAGCTAGAAGCCAGGAGCTAGCAGCCAGAAGCTATTTTTGGTGGTGATTTAAGGTTTTCTGCCGTGGAGCTTGGCGGAAACCACCGCGCGGGCAGCCTCGGCGAGCGGCATGGAGCCGCAGCAACCGCCCACTGACTGGGATAAGTTCAATCCGTACGCTTCGCCCAGATTTTTCGAGCTGGTGATCTGGGGAATGGCCAGGTCCTGGAAACCAGCTTCCATTGCCATGCCGACGTATTCGGTGAGCAGGCTGGCGCCGGCGATGCAGCCTACGTAGGCCTCCACATCGCGGACCACCTCCTCCGGCAAGGGACGCAGGAGCACCAGATCGCTGACGGCGAAGCCGCCGCCGGGCTTGAGCACACGGTAGATTTCTCGGAAAACGGCCGGCTTGTCGGTGCTCAGGTTGATAACGCAGTTGCTGATCACCAGGTCCACGGAATTGGAGGGGACGGGCAGGTCCTCGATCTGGCCCTTGCGGAATTCGACGTTGTCGGCGCCCAGCTCGTTGGCGTTCTTGCGCGCCAGCTGCAGCATCTGGTCGGTCATATCTACTCCGATGACGCGTCCCTGAGGCCCGACCTGGCGCCAAGCCAGAAAGGCATCAAAACCGGCGCCACTGCCCAAATCGAGCACGGTCATGCCGGGCTCAATGGCGGCCAGGGCCAGGGGATTACCGCAGCCCAGGCCCAGATTGGCCTGGCCGGCAAGGGTGAGCTCTTCGGCGGAATATCCGATGGTGCGGGCGACGCTCGCGGCATCGCCCGTACCGCAGCCACACCGCTTGCCTTCCGCAATGGCGGAATAATGCTGACGCACGCTTTCGCTGACGGTGGAATCAGTGTTGGCCATGTTTTTTCCTCTTTTCTGGGGCGCGGGCTGGGCGCCGGTCAAGGCTGCAGGTAAATGACAATTCTCCCTCTTCACCCTGGATCTGGCAGCAGCCGCCGGGCGCCAGCGCCTGGTTGAGGAGGCGAACGGCAGCCAGCAGCTGCGTTTGCAAGCCGGAAGGGAAAGCGGAGAGGATGGTGCGGGTGCGGTCGAGCATGAGCTGGTCAATCTTGCTGCGCACCTGCCGGCCCTGCTGAGTGATGGCCACTGTGGCGGCACGGCCATCCGGACCGGCGCCCCGAATGCGCTTGACCAGTTGCCGCGCCTCCAGCTTTTCTAATACGCGGGTCATGGCACTGGGAGAGATGCCGGCGCTGCCGGCAAGCTCGGAAATGCGAGCCCCTTCCCCGGCCGCCAGGGTGCGCAGAATCCCACATTGGCGCGTGGTCATGCCTTCGCAGCAAACTTCATCCGGCCCCAGGCTCCCCAGCAATCGGGAGAGACGTTCGAGTTCCTGCGACCATTGCTGCAAAGTGTGCACCAGGACAGGGTAGCCAAATATACTTGCATGTGTCAAGCAATTATTTTACCCGCCCCTCCTGCCTTTCCTCCCCTCCCCGCTCAACAAGACAACCGCCGGCTGTTGACTCGGCAGGAGACGCTCCGGGCTAATTGCCGAAGCGATGCGGGTAACAGGTTCGGCAATCGCACAGCTCAATTTAGGTGACCTTTTCGTGAAAGCGCAGTCTAACTGCATAAATGACGGGGTTGCAGGTTTTACAAATTTTTCGAACCTCGCCCTGGCATGCCGCGTATCTAACCCAATAGATGGGGTGGAAGCGTAGTTAAGCTCCGGGAAAGAGGAGTCAGGTATGGCTGTCGGTCAGAATTCCACGCTGCGCTTAAGCGGCGGAGACGTATACGTGCAGGAAGTTCTGCGCACCGCCCACCAGGAACTGCTGGCCCTGCTTCAGCAACGCGCCGACCTCATGAAGCGGATCGGGACAGTGAAGCAGACCATTATCGGCCTGGCCAATCTGTTTGGCGATGACGTACTGGATGATGAACTGCTGACCCTGGTGGATCGCAAACCAAACGGCCGCCAGCCCGGTTTCACCCGCGCCTGCCGCACGGTGCTGATCGAAACGCGGGCGCCGCTCACGGCGCGCGAAGTGGTGGCGCAAATGCAACAGAGATTCGCGGGAGTGCTGGTAAATCACAAAGATCCACTGGCCTCGGTCACGACCGTGCTCAATCGGCTGGTCGCCTATGGCGAGGCGCGCTCAACGGCGAACCAGAGCGGCAAAAGAGTGTGGGAGTGGGTAGCAGAGAGCCCGGATAAGCAAAACGGATCGCGGGTGTCGCGGCCCATGGCCTGATTTTTTCGGAGATTTCGGCCGTCTGGCGGCTTAGTGTTCGACGTAGAGCCGCACCTGGAGATTTCCCTCAAAATCCCGTTCGCGGGCGAGCACATATTTGTCCGCCAGGAATCGCTCCACCTCGGCGGTGGTGGGATCGGCCTGGCCGTCTTTAAGCTGGTTATGGGCCAGAACCAGCCAGACCCGCGGGTAATGAGCGGGAATGGCCTCTAGCGGTGCGTTCTTGGCATTGGCCAGGAAATCCAGATAAGAGAGCTTATTCGCGCTCCCATAGTGAGGAAAAATCACGCGTAGTTCGCGGCGCGCCCCCTGCCGCTCAGAGTAATATTCAAAGGGCATGCGGGCCTGCGCGGAGTGGAAGAGAATCCCGTCTCCCGGCCGCGCCGCCTTGAGAATGAATCCGGTAGCATCCCGCCAGTCTTCCCTGCCCAGATCGAAATCGGCCCGGTAGTAGGCCATGGTTCCGCGCACCGACAGAACCAGCATAATGACCAAAAGAACCGCGGCGGCCCAGCGCGGGCGCAGACGCGCCAGAGTAGCGGCGGCGAGAAGCGCCAGAGGAGCTACGCAGGCGAGCAGGTAGCGCGGCAAAAACACTGGGCGGATCAGCGAAAAAATGAGCGTGAACGCCACCGGGACCAGCAGCCAACTGAGCAGGAACAGGTAGCGCCAGGAATCGAAGGACAAAGTCCCGCGGGGCGCCCAGCCCCGGACGGCCAGTGCGAGCGCACAACAAGCTACATACGCAAGCAGGAGCGCGTCACCGCCGTTGCCCGTCAAGTCCAGGAGGAAGCGGTGCAGATCGCCAATCCCAGGCCGGCTAATCCAGCTCAGCGGCCCGGTTCCGCGGGAAACGATGAACACCGCAAGTGGAAGGAAGATCAGGCCGATTATTTTCAGGCTGCGGCGAAACCCGGCGGCGAGGCGGTCATCGGCTCGAAGGAAATAAAAGGCAGCTCCTTGCGCCACCACCACCAAAACGGAAAAGAAGTGGCTGTAGATGGCGAGCACCGTGAAGGCGACGTAGCCGGCCCAGCGGCGGCGCCCGGGCTTCTCAATCGCGGCGAGGAAAAACAGGGACGACAGAGCGGTGAGCAATACGTAAAGGCTATAGCTGCGAGCTTCCTGGGCATAGCGCACCTGCCAGGCGTGGACACTGAAAAGCGCGGCAGCCAGCAGGCCGGCGCCTGAAGTGAACAGGCGTTTGCCGAGCAGGTAAATGATGGGGATGGCAGCTACCGAAATCAGCGCCGAGAGGGCGCGCACGAAGTAGTCGCCGCCGCCGAAATGCAGCCAGATCCGCAGCAGGCCATAGTAGAAAGCCATGTTGGCCTCGCGCCGCCACAGAAGGTGCAGCAGGTTGGACAGGTCGAGGCGGGCGATGGTGACGCTCACGCCTTCATCCAGCCAGAAGCTTTTGCGGGTGAGATAAAGGAAACGAAGTACAGTGCCGCCGGCGGTGATGGCCAGCAGCAGCAAAACACAGAGGCGCGGCCCAATCTCGCGCCCGCTCTGCACGGCCGTTTCAGGTGATGGGACGGCGACCGACCGCATGTGGAGTCATTTTACGCTTCCGCCACAACATCATTTGCCACGGGTTACCGCCGATCGAGATGGATCAGGGTTATCGAAATTCTTCGATCAGGTCTTCGAAAATCCGATTTCATCTGCGGTGATTCCGTGGCCAGAAAGTTGGTCCTATACCGAAGAAACTATCCGCCGATATGGACCATGGTGCGGGAGGGAGGTACGAAATTGGGCTCGCCGATGTGGTGGCGAGCTTCCTTGCGCTGCAGGACTCCGAGAATAAAGTCACGCAACTGGCTATCATCAGCGCCGCGGCGCATCACGCCGGCCAAATCGTGGTCCCAGATGGAAAACAGGCAGGTGCGGACCTTGCCGTCAGAGGTGAGGCGCACCCGGCTGCAGTGCCCGCAGAAAGGATGGGAAACGGGCGCGATGATGCCGATTTCGCCCAGACCATCGTCGAAGCGGTAGCGGCGGGCGGTCTCGCTGGGGTGGCGGGGAATTTCGACCAGCGGCCGGAACGCCGCCATGCGCTCCAGGATTTCTTCCAGGCGAACCACGATGTCGGGCGACCAGACCCGGTCCTCTTCCAGGGGCATGAACTCGATGAAACGCACGACCACATCTTCCTCGCGGGCAAAACGGCCGAAGGCCGCGATCTGGTCATCGTTAAAGCCCCGCAGGAGCACGCAGTTGACCTTCACGGGCTTGAGGCCGGCGCGGCCGGCGGCTCGTACCCCAGCCAGGACCTCCTGGAACCCGTTGGGCACGCGCGTGATGCGCGAGAAGGCCTGCGGCTCAACCGCGTCCATACTGACTGTGACCCGGTTGAGGCCGGCGTCCTTCAATGGCTGGGCCAGGCCGGCGAGCAGGTGACCGTTGGTGGTAATGGCCAGGTCGAGCGGCTGGCCGTCCTGCGTCCGCAGTTTTGCCAGCTGGCGCACGAATTCAACCACGCCCTTGCGCAGCAGGGGTTCTCCGCCAGTGATGCGCACTTTGCGGATGCCCATCTCGGTGAAAATGCGAGCCATGCGCAGGTAGTCGGAGAACGGCAACTCGGCATAGAGGGCGCCCTCGTTACCGGTGCGGCAGTAGACACACTTGTAGTTGCAGCGGTCGGTAATGGAAATGCGCAGGTCGGTGATGGCGCGCCCGAATTTGTCGGTCAGCGGCATGGAACCTTGAATTTTGCGCAGGAATGGGACGAGGCGGGACGACAGTCCAAGCATCGTTTCCTTTCCAAGCGCTCCTCACGAAGCACGGGAGGCGCGGGCGTTTCCACCAGCACCCTCGGCCTTCTCGGTCGACGCCAAGAAAGCCTCGCCGGCGCCGCCAGGGTATGCCCACAGGCGGCAGCGGTCGGAAACAACTACCCAATTATAGTCCCGGGGAGCAAATTTGGTTGCCTGTTTATAATTCCACCGCTCAGAAGCAAAGAACGGTGAGAGGTGTCCCAATGAAGGAGCCGAAACGCTGCTGGTGGGCGCAGAACCCGCTTTCCATTCGCTACCACGACGAGGAATGGGGCGTGCCCTCGCATGACGACCGGCACCTGTTCGAGATGATTGTGCTGGAAGGAGCACAGGCGGGCCTGAGCTGGGACACCATTCTCCGCAAGCGCGAGAACTACCGGCGGGCCTTCGCCAACTTCGAAATTGACAAGGTTGCCAAGTTTGACGGCGCAAAGACCAAACGGCTGCTGGCCGACGAAGGCATTGTGCGCAACCGACTCAAGATTGAATCTGCCATCCAAAATGCCCGCGCGGTGCGGGAGATTCAAAAGGAATTCGAAAGCCTGGAGCGCTTTCTCTGGCAGTTTGCCCCAACCCCGCGGCCGCAGGCGCTCGCCTCTTCCCACCAGGTGCCGGCGCGCACCGCGGATTCCGACCGCCTGAGCAAGGAGTTGCAGAAGCGCGGGCTGCGCTTTGTCGGTTCCACCATCTGCTACGCCTTCATGCAGGCGGTAGGCATGGTAAATGACCACCTGGCGGAGTGTTTCCGGTACATAGAAATTTCTTCACCGCCAAGACGCCGAGGGCGCTGAGAACATTCGCTTAGAAATATCAGACGCCAATTTCTCCGCGTGCTCTGCGCCTCGGCGGTAAAGATGTTTTGCTTACATTCCGTCGTAATTTGGCCCCCCGCCGCCCTCCGGCGGCACCCAGGTAATGATCTGGTAGGGGTCCATGATGTCGCAGGTTTTGCAGTGCACGCAGTTCGACGGGTTGAGGCTGATTCGCTTGCCCGAAGGCACATCCGCGGCTTCGACCATTTCGTACACATTGGCCGGACAGAAATGCTGGCAGGGGTTGCCGTACTCCTGCACGCAGCGCTCGTTGCAGATCTGGGTGTCGTGGATAACCAGGTGTGCGGGCTGATCTTCCTCGTGCCTAGTGCCGGAGTGGTAGAGGTCGGTGAGCTTGTCGAAGGTGAGCTTGCCATCGCCTTTGGCGTTGTCCAGCAGGTGCGCTTCGTCGCCGCCCTCGGGGGGCAATTGGGCCAGCTTCTTCATGCGCGCATGCCCGGAGCTCGCCGCGTAGCGGGCGTGCAGGCCACGCCCGCCGGTGAACTGCTGCAGTCCGGCGTGGACCATGCCGTGCCAGAAGCCGTGCTCGAAGCCCTGGTGGAAGTTGCGCACCTTCCACAGCTCGGTCTTTATCCAGCTATTCTCTACGCGCTTCTGATAAGCAGAAGTGGCAGCGGCAGAGAAGTCGCTCTTCTGCAGGCACTCGAAGGCAGTTTCGGCGGCCAGCATGCCGCTCTTAATGGCCAGATGAATGCCCTTGAGACGTTGCGAATTCAGAAAACCAGCGGAGTCGCCCAGGATCATCCAGCCATTGCCGCTGACCGGCGGAATAGCCCACCAGCCGCCATAAGGCAGAGACTTGGCGCCGTAACGGATCATCTTGCCGCCTTCGAGCAGCCTGGCAACCAGGGGGTGGCGCTTGAATTCCTGCAGCACACGCTGCGGATCGAGGCGCGGGTCAGGGTAATCCAAGCCGGTGACGAAGCCGAGCGAAACGATGTTGTCTTTGCCGCCGTAAATCCAGGCGCCGCCGTATTCTTTCGAAGTCAGCGGCCAGCCCATGGTGTAGATGACCTGGCCTGGCGCAACTCGCCCGGCCGGAACCTCCCATAATTCCTTCACGCCCTGTCCGTAGGTCTGGGGATTGCGGTCGCGGTCCAGTTGAAAGCGCCCGATGAGCTGCTTGGTGAGTGACCCGCGTGTACCCTCAGCCAGGATGACCACCTTGGATTTCAGGTCGTAACCGGGCTCAAAATTGGACTTGGGCTGGTTCTGCTTGTCCACGCCCTTGTCATCAGTGCGCACGCCGATGACACGGTCGCCATCCACCAGAAGCTCCGAACCGGCAAAGCCGGTGAACACGGTGATGCCGGCCTGTTCCACCTTTCCGCCCAGCCACTTCACGAAGCGGTTGAGCGAAATCACGTAATTACCGTGGTCGCGCAGTGGAGGCGGAGTGACAGGCAGCTTGAATTGCGAGTTACGGGTCAGGAAGTACACTGCTTCGCGGCTGACTTCCGCCTCAATGGGCGCTTCCTTTTCGAAACCGGGCAGCAGTTCGCGCATGGAGCGCGGGTCAAGCAGAGCGCCGGAAAGGCAGTGCTGGCCGATTTCGCGAGCTTTCTCCAGGACGTAGATATTTTCCTTGCTGAGCTGCGAATCGGGATGGCTGGCGTTGTGCGCTTCAATGAGCTGCGAAAGCCGCAGAGCGCAGGCCATGCCCGCAGGCCCGCCGCCGACAATGACAACATCGGCCTCCATTTGGGGACGGGTTAAATTCGGGAGCGGCTTGCGAAAAATGAGCATTCAGTTTCGAGTTTCAAGTTTCGAGTTTCGAGTTGGTGCGGTTGCAGAGCTGGTAATGCGTAAAGCTGAAAGCAATCCGTTAATGAGTCGCAAAACTTCCTCGCTGCGTCTTTCGACCTCTCTGTAGGATTCAGTTCCGAGGTAATGGAGGTCTAGTGCGATTGCCAGTTGGGTCTGCAACTCCAGGACTGATCCCCGGGCGTGGCCCAAGAATTGACGGAATTCGCCGGGTGTTAGTCGTCCCTGACCTTCAGCAATGTTCGATGTGACTGAAACTGCGGCCCGCCGAAGCTGGTTCGTCAGCCCATACCGTTCAGAGGAGGGAAATTTGCCGGATACTGAATAGATTTCTACGGCCAGGGCTTTCGCCTTTTGCCACGCAATCAGATGTCTATACGAATAGGCCATGGCATGATCAGCACACCTATATTCTGACAGGTTCCAAAGCGAAACTCGAAACTTGAAACTCGAAACTTTTCGCTAAATTCCCGTTTTTGCTTTCTTCACTTCTTCAATCAACGGAGGAACGATCTCGAACAGGTTGCCGACGGCGGCGTAATCGGCAATTTCGAAGATGGGAGCTTCGGAGTCCTTGTTGATGGCCACAATAGTGCGCGAGCCTTTCATGCCCACAATATGCTGAATGGCGCCGCTAATGCCCAGGGCCAGATAGAGCTTGGGCGCGACCGTCTGCCCCGATGAGCCGATCTGGCGGTCCATGGGCAGCCAGCCGGCGTCGCAGATGGGCCGGGAGGCGGCAATCTCGCCGCCCAGCGCCTCGGCGAGTTGCTTGGCCAGTTCGATGTTCTTCTGCTCCTTGATGCCGCGGCCCACGGCCACAATGATCTCCGCCTGCGTCAGGTCCACCGCCTGCTTGGCTTCTTTGAAAGTTTCGTGCGGCTGGTTGCGGACCACTCCATCGGGAATATCAGCCGGCACCGTTTCCACCTGCGCCGCGGAAGCGCCGGCTTCCACCTTGTCGCCGCGGAAGGCACCGTTCTGGAAAGTCACGAACCACGGCGGCTCCCCGCTGAAGGAAACGTCGGCGGCAAACTTCCCCTGGAACATCTGGCGGGTGAATTGCAGCTTCCCGTTCTCATACCTGTAGCCGATGCAGTCGCTGATCAGCACACGTCCCAGCGCGGTGGCCAGCTTGGGGGCAAAATCACGCACCTGGTAGGTGTGCGGCATCAGCACCAGGCGAGGCTGGCGCGCGGAGAGGAATTGCTTCAGGGCATATGCGAACGCGTCCGGTGTGTAGGGCTCGAGCTTGGAGGAGTCGAGCGCATAGACCTTGCCCACCTTTTTGCCCGCAACCTCGGCGGCTAGGTTGCCAACGCCGCTGCCGGCAACGGCTGCTTCCAACGGCCAGCCGGTTTGCGCGGCGATGGCCTGCCCCGCGGTAAGGGTTTCCCAGGAGACGCGGTTCAGCCTGCCTTCGCGCTGCTCGACTACAACCAGAACGGTATCAGCCATAAAAGGATTTCCTGTTTGCAGGTCACGGCACTGCCGGCGAGCAGCCTCGGGGAAAGCCGCTTCGAATACGTTCCCGATCGCGCCGGCGCCGCTATTGTCGTACGGTTTCCGCGAGCATGCGTTCACCCACCGCCCGCTTGTGGTTGCCAAACCACAGCAGAAACAGGGCCGCGATTCCGGTTCCAATCACCCACCAGAACCAGAAAAACGAGCCGGTGCGGAAACCCACCCAAATCCAAACTCCGACCAGGGAATCGAACACAATGATCTGCCAGCCGATGGCGATCAGGATTGCGCCCAGGCGCTGAGTGTCCATAGCCTGGTCGCC